>CAZLUD010000004.1:12388-15101 GCA_964562615.1 uncultured Candidatus Saccharibacteria bacterium | reverse complement strand
CAAAAGGGAAACAGCCCAGATCGCCAGTTAAGGTCCCTAAATATATACTCAGTGCACTTAAGGAGGTGGAATTTCAAATACAATCAGGAGGTTGGCTTAGAAGCAGCCATCCTTTAAAGATAGCGTAACAGCTCACTGATCCAGAGATTCTGCGCCGAAGATACTCGGGGCTAAGTAGTATACCGAAACTGCGGGCCTGCTCTTTCAAAGTTTTTAAACGCTTGTACATCTATGGTGTGCATGCAGCATTGAAGATTTTGAAAGGGCAGGCGGTAGGAGAGCGTTCCATTCGCAATGAAGGATAAGGGGTGACCCAATCTGGAGCGTATGGAAGTGAGAATGCCGGCGCGAGTAACCGCAATCTGGGTGAGAATCCCAGAGATCGAAATCCCAAGGGTTCCTTCGCGACGAAGATCAGCGAAGGGTTAGTCGGGCCTAAGCCGATCCCGAAAGGGGGAGGCGATGGACAGATGGTTAATATTCCATCACTTATATATATTGCGATGGGGGGACGGAGTGCTGTACTAAGAGCGGATTATTGGATTTCCGTTCATGCCATGAGGAGGTTACCTAGGTAAATCCGGGTAGCACTACTCCAAGCGGTGTGACGTTGCTTTGCTTCGGCAAGGCGCAGTCTTAGGAGCGCGCTTCCAAGAAAAGCCTCTAAGCTTCAGATATATGTAACCCGTACCGCAAACCAACACAGGTGGGAAGGTCGAGAAGACCAAGATCAACGAGTGATTGCTCCCCAAGGAACTCAGCAAAAAAGTGGCCGTAACTTCGGGATAAGGCCTCCCTACTCTTTTAGAGTGGGGCGCAGCGAAAGTTTCCCTGGCAACTGTTTATCAAAAACACAGCTCCCTGCTAACCCGCAAGGGGATGTATAGGGGGTGACACCTGACCAATGCCGGAAGGTTAAATACGGATGGTCGGATGCCTTCGGTATCCGGCTGGGCTGTATAAGCCCCGGTCAATGTCGGCGATAACTATAATCGTCCTAAGGTTACATACTGGACAATACAATTTGTATCTGTCAAGTATGTACGGACTGGGACGATTATGGAGATAAACAACATTACACATCAAAGCTACCTTTATATTCAGCAATGAATATATTGTCCACTTACGGCACGAAGAGACTATACGCCGTGGCTCCATTCATTTTTTAGTGTCTGGAGAAAGATATAGTCCGGGGTTTAGGAATACCTGAGCGAAATTCCTTGTCTGGTAAATTCAGACGCGCACGAATGGTGTAATGACTTGGGAACTGTCTCGGGGAGGAGCTCGGTGAAAACGCAATGCTTGTGAAGATGCAAGCTACCCACAGCAGGACAGAAAGACCCCAGAAGCTTTACTGCAACTTCGTATTGAAGCTGCGTTGTGGCTGCGTAGCATAGATGGGAGACTTTGAAGCTTTCCTTTCGGGGAGAGTGGAGTCGCCAGTGAAATACCATCCTTTCTCAATTCAGTTTCTAACCGGACACGTAAAACGTGTTCGAGACAGTGCGTGGTAGGCAGTTTTAGTGGGGCGCTATCCTCGAGGATGCGAAGTAATTCGTTTCCTCGATCCGTGGCGCCTCCTAGGTACGTTCATGCCAAAAAAAATAAAAGAAGGGGGACCATAGCGAGTAATCGTTATGCGCAAAGTTGGTTATATCGGTAAATATCTCTTACCTATGTTAGGGGAGACAATACCGAGGGACGTCTAACGACACCCGTAGAGACTACAACCCAACCATCCTGAAAAGGATGAATGTATAGTCCGTTCTGCATGGTGACATGCAGTTAACAGAAAGCCTAAATTGTAACGGAGGAGTCTATTAAGGTTGGTTAGGCGCGAATGGAAACCGTGCCGATAGTGTAAGAGCATAAACCAGCTTAACTGCGAGGCGTAGATGCCGAGCAGGTGCGAAAGCAGAGTCTAGTGAACCTACCGTAACCGTTAGATGGTGCGGCAGATTAACCGATAAAAGTTACTCTGGGGATAACAGGCTAGTACCGCCCAAGCGTCCATAGCGACGGCGGTGTTCGGCACCTCGATGTCGGCTCATCTTATCCTGGGGCTGGAGAAGGTCCCAAGGGTTTGGCTGTTCGCCAATTAAAAAGATACGTGAGCTGGGTTCAAACCGTCGTGAGACAGGTTGGTTCTCTATCCGCTGTGGGCGTCGAAACTTGAGGAGATTTGTTCCTAGTACGAGAGGACCGGAATGAACTGACCTCTGGTGTATCAGCTGTCGCGCCAGCGGCACTGCTGAGTAGCTAAGTCGGGCTTTTGGATAACCGCTGAAAGCATCTAAGCGGGAAGCCAACTCCAAGATAAGGTTTCATTTGAGGCCCGTAGGAGATGACTACGTTGATAGGTACTAGGTGGAAGCGCAGTAATGCGTTGAGCCGAGGTATACTAATTCGCCAACAGAATACTTCTGACGTATCTCATGTGGTAGTAATATCATTTGATACGCTGAAAGCCGCATACGTGTGCTTTCTAAAAAGTATTGATTAGGTTTTTTCATCATTGGTATGTGATCGTCAAACGATTACTGAAGGCAATGGAGCCTCGTAATCTGGTGGCTTGTCGCAGGGGAAACACCCGTTCTCATTTCGAACACGGAAGTTAAGCCCTGTAGAGCCGATGGTACTACTTTCGTGGGAGAGTAGGCAGCCGCCAGGTTACGAGGCTTTATTGTTTTCTACCTCATCAACGTTGAATATT
>CAZLUD010000004.1:0-12288 GCA_964562615.1 uncultured Candidatus Saccharibacteria bacterium | reverse complement strand
CGCTTTTCCTGTAGAGCCGGTACTACAGACCCCGTCTTTAGTACCCACTTTCGTGGGAGAGTAGTAGCCACCGACGTATCGAGGCTTTATTGTTTTCTACCTCATCAACGTTGAATATTCGCTTTTCCTGTAGAGCCGGTACTACAGACCCCGTCTTTAGTACCCACTTTCGTGTAGAGTAGTAGTGCTTGCTACGCAACTCCGCCTTTGGCGGTTTTTTGCTATACTACAGACATGTCGTGGGCATCGATACGTCGGTGGGAGTACATATCAGGCATCGCTCTGGTGATTTTTGTAGTAGCTGGTATACCACTACTTGTAGTCCTGTTGAAGGAAAATCCCACATGCTATGACAACAAGCAAAATCAACAAGAGCTTGGAGTTGATTGTGGTGGCGAGTGCGAAAAGATTCGCCTATGCGAATCACAAGCATACGGCCTTTCAGTTCTTTGGAGTAGATCATTTAAGGTAACTGATGGTCTATATAACAGTGTTGCGTATATTGAGAATCCAAATTTTGATGCTGCAATTAGAGAAATTGCCTATACATTTTCTTTGTATGACGAAAACAATGTTGTAGTCGCAGAGCGCAGAGGAACCACATTTGTTTCTACTAATGCCATTACTCCAATATTTGAAGCGGGTATAGAAACAGGTAATAGAACACCGGTGAGAACTTTTTTTGAGTTTACTGATACACCCCTTTGGTTTAAAACAAGTAACATAGAGGGTCTATCTATCAAGAGTCCAGCAGTACGAGAAGGGGGTATCCGCCCAAAAATTGATGCAATGGTACTTAATGAAAGCGTTGACGAAATCGAGGATATAGAAATTATCGCGACGGTGTTTGATTCATCTAACAATGCGTTCGCGTCATCACGCACGATAATAGACTCACTCCCTCCTCGTTCGGATACGATGATTACCTTTACGTGGCCACACCCATTTCCAAAAAACGTAGCTCGTATTGATGTGGTGCCTAGAATACCGCTCGATAAGTAGTGTATGCAACATCTATTTTCTGGGCGATGGTCAATTATCGAAAGACTCAAGGGGATTGATTGGTTACTCGTAATACCAATCATTACTATTGCATGCCTTGGATTGGTGACCATGAATTCGTTTACGGGAGAAAACCCCTTTTTTAATCGCCAATTGATTTGGTTGTGTGTGGGGACACTTTTTATGATCGGTGCGAGTGTTGGTGATTATCGTTTTTTGCGGCGTACTAGCGTGGTAGTGACCTTGTACGTGGGGATGTTATTTACCCTCCTTGCGCTGTTTTTAGTTGGTAGCGTTTTTCAAGGAGCGCAGAGTTGGTTTAACCTGGGCTTTTTTGCGGTGCAACCATCTGACCCCGCAAAGCTTATTGTTATCATGGTACTGGCAAAATATTTTAGTCGTAGACATGTAGCTATTGCCAATATTAGGCACATCATTGTCTCTGGTATATATGCATTTCTTATTTTTCTTCTGGTATTCCTTCAGCCAGACTTTGGATCTGCAATCATCATTGGTTCAATCTGGTTTGGTATGGTGCTCGTTTCTGGTATATCAAAAAAGCACCTCCTCCTAGTAGGTATTATCGCGCTTACTGCGGGAGTAGGCTTGTGGGTTGGTGTGTTTGAGCAATACCAAAAAGATAGGATAGTCTCCTTTTTAAATCCGCTTGCAGATATTCAAGGCACTGGGTACAACGCGTATCAATCTACTATTGCTGTTGGATCAGGAACTCTTTTGGGTAAAGGGGTTGGCTACGGTACGCAGTCGCGCTTAAAGTTCTTACCAGAGTACGAAACTGATTTTATTTTTGCTGCCTATGCAGAAGAGTGGGGATTTGTTGGTATTGTCTTTCTTCTTGGACTTTTTGCGATTGTATTTGTTCGTTTAATGGTGCACGCGATACATGGAGCTTCTAATTTTGAAACACTGTTTATTGCTGGTGTAGCATCAATGTTGTTGGCTCACATCACTATTCATGTAGGGATGAATGTAGGACTATTACCAGTCACCGGGACTACATTACCATTTATGAGTTATGGCGGCTCTCATTTAATAACCGAATTTTTTGCCATTGGTATGATTCTTGCGATGAGAAAATACGCACACATCGCCCATAAGGGCGATGTCGATAGAGAAGTTGTTGGGGTGCAGTAATATTATCTGTAGCCTCCTCGCTGTTGTACAGGAGGTGTCATACCACCTTGAGGATAGCCTCCACTTGGCATGCCTTGTGGCGGTACACCAAGAGCGTCAACGGGTACAGTCTCGGGTGAGCTAGTAGCACTTAGTACTACAAATATTGATACTGCAACCACGACTACAACTACACCAAGCAAATATACTTGAGCTTGCTCAGCATTTTTTGCAAGTCCCCAGCCAATAAGCATTTTTGCCATGCCGGGTGTTTTGTCTGAAAGTCGATTTTGAAGACTGGCTGCATCCAAAATGTCTTCATTTTGAAATTGAACGTCGCTCATACAAAATAATAATGCTATTTATAGTAAGGCTAGTATACCACGGGTGTATCTACGTGTGGTACTACTCTTTGTGTGCTTGTTCGTATTCTGAAATGGTGGTATCGCTCATGCGCTCTAGCGAAAAGTCAGTCACAATCTTTTTATACAAGTGATCAGTCATGATCTTACTTTGTTCTGGTGACATGCCCAAAATAGCCTTTTGTATAGCCGTACTATCGCGTGGGGGGATAAGTACTCCAGTTTCGTTGTGGTGTATCACTTCAGGTATACCCCCAACCTTGGTAGCCACAACGGGCGTACGCGCAAGTCCGGCTTCCAGAAGTACATAGCCAAGCGCTTCACTGATGGATGGCAAAAGAAAGATATCAGCGCCGCTAAGGTAGCGGCTAGCTTGTGGTACATACCCAAGAAGAAAAACTCTCTGCTCTAATTTATTTGTCCGAATATATGCCTCAAGAGTTGATCGATGATCTCCTTCGCCAAGGATACAATACACACTCTGGGGCATTGCCTTCATTGCTTCGATTGCATATACAAGACCTTTAATGGGGTGTAGCTCTGCAATGCTAGCAACAACAGTTGTGTTGTCAGTTATTGGTGCGTGAGCAGCAAAAAACGCACGTGCTTCTGGTCTTGAAAGTATCGGCGATTCTGTAATGCCAAGATGTATTGTTACCATTTTCTTTTTTATGTAGGCAAATGAAAATGAATCTCGAACCGCATCTGATACACAAATAGTTACATGAGAGAGAAGGATGGTAAGGAGAGAGAGAAACCAAATAATTTTCTTCTCATACCATGGCCTCTCCTCGTTAAATGCCCATGCGTGTGCAGTAAAGACAATACGAGGCACACCACACATTCTTCCGGCAAGAGCGCCGATGCCTGCAGCCTTAGAGCTGTTGAGGTGAAGAACGGAGGGACGTTCTCCTTTTATTATTGTGTAAAGGTCTTTGAAAGATCGTAACTCATCACTCAAACGTACATCTCTTTTGAGTGAAGGAAGGGAAATGGTACGTATATGCGCGGCGGCTAATTTTTCTTTAAGTATGCCATCGCCACCTAAAGCGACGACAATGTCATAACGTCCAATGAGTGATGTGGCAAGATCGTAGACATAGCGCTGCGCGCCTCCAAAGTTGGATTTGGTAATGACAAAAAGGATTTTTTTCATACGAGCGTAAGCCTAGTATAGCACTTAGTGGTTTTGTAACTTGCAGTTCACCTAAAGTGTTGTAGTGTTTGAATACATGCCAAGTCCGCGTAGAAGAGAATTATTTTTACTGTTTTCAGGCGACATAGCCATATTTTACATTGCGTTATGGGCAACACTCACCGCACGGTATTGGACATTTCCAGAGCGGGATATTCTCTATAACCACTTAGTACCGTTTACGTTACTGTTTGTTGCATGGGTGACGGTGTTTTTTATTGCGGGCTTGTATGAAAAGCATACTATTATATTTAAGCGTTCACTTCTTTCTCTTATTACCTATAGCATGGTGGTTAACATCCTCCTTGCAGCGGTGTTCTTCTTTCTCGTGCCATTTTTTGGTATTGCGCCAAAAACTAACCTTGCCATCTACTTAGTGTTTGCGATTATCCTTATACCATTGTGGCGGGTGGTAGTGTTTCCACGATTGATGCCAAAGAAGCGTCAAAAAGCATTACTCATAGGCAATGGCAGTGAAGTAGAGGAGCTCATTAGCGAGGTAAATAATAATGAACGATACAATTTTGAATTTGTACGGTTACTGGATAATGATGATCTCTCGCAAACACCGCATGTAGCAGCGCGAGTAAAAGAAGTCGCCGAGGAAGACGCCATCTCTATCATTGTTGCAGATGCACACAGCAAAGAGCTTTCACCAGTATTACCGCTAATATTTGGCCAGTCATTTTTGGAGCGACGGTGGTCATTTCTTGATTTCTCAGAAGTCTATGAAGATATATTTGATCGCATACCACTATCTAAACTTGAGTATGGATGGTTTCTTGCGCACACCAGAAGGACAGATAGACTTGCGTACGATATAGCAAAAAGAGCTATAGATATTATTGGTGCACTGTGTGTTGGTGTACTGCTCGTGGTGCTTTATCCGGTTATTGCGCTTGCCATTAAACTTGAAGACAGAGGTGATATCTTTATTGCACAAAAAAGATTAGGAAAAGGTACAAGTACCATGACGGTATACAAGTTTCGTACCATGACGCAGTCTGATACCGGCACCTGGAAAGGGGAGAGTAGAGATAATAAGGTAACAAAGGTAGGTGCATTTTTGCGCAAAACATCACTGGACGAACTTCCGCAGATACTAAATATAATAAAAGGAGAAATGTCTCTCATTGGACCACGTAATGACATTATCGCTCTTGGCGAGCGACTCAAGGACGAGATTCCATACTACGAAGCGCGCTATGTGGTACGACCCGGCATAACCGGTTGGGCGCAGACTCATCAATTATATGCCCCCGGAAATATCAGCCCTCAGTCAGTAGAAGAATCTCGACTGCGTCTTTCGTATGATTTGTATTATGTAAAACATCGTTCGCTTTTGTTGGATATCATGATTGCGCTGAGGACGCTCGCGACACTTTTATCAAGATTCGGTATACGGGTATAATACAGCTATGTCACATACTATTTTTATTACAGGAGGAGCGGGATACGTTGGAGCGATGTTGTGTGAACAGCTATCTGCAATGCCACACGTGTCTAAGATTATTGCTTTGGATAAGGATGAGATGCCAGAGTCACTAAAAGGGAATCAGAAGATAGTATGGATTACGGCAAATACCGCCGATACAGATGATTGGTGGGATATGGTCACAAAAGAAAATCCTGATGTGGTTATTCATACCGCATGGCAAATACGAGAGCTGTATGGCCGACAGCATATTGAATGGCGTTGGAATGTTGAGGGTTCGCAGCGTATATTTGAATTTGCTTTTTCATCGCCATCAGTAAAACGCATTGTTTATTTTTCTACGGCATCTATCTATGGGGCGTACGCCACCAATACCCTTGATCATTTGTTTACCGAAGATGAGCCAATGCGTGAAGAAGAGTATTCATACGGCAGAGAGAAAAAAAGAGTCGAGGAAATACTACGAACTCTCTATGAAGAAAAAAAGAGCAAAGGAGTAGTAACTCCGGTGGTGAGTGTAGTGAGGCCGGCTGCAATTACCGGCCCTCGAGGAAGGTTTATGCGAGTACGATTTGGACTCCAGTCTGCACTTATGGGTAATCTTACGGGCAACTTTTTCTATCGGCTCGTTACGCTGCTGGTCTCGTATGTGCCAGCGACACCATGGTGGGTACGACAATATATTCATGAGGATGATGTCAATGACATTGTGACCTTGCTTGCGCTTGATGAGAAGGTCACTCATGAGTATGAGGTGTTTAATATCACCCCGCCTGGTGAGCCGGTCTATGCAAAGCAAATGGCAGAGATAGCTCATAAAAAAATTCTTCATGTGTGGCCGTGGATGGTTCGCCTCGCATTCTTTATATTTTGGCACATATCAAGAGGTAAGATTCCTAATGGTCGTGGTGTATGGCGATTTTATTCATACCCAATAGTTATGAGTGGAAAAAAGCTCATCGATAGATATGGATATCAGTACACGTATTCTCCACGAGATGCGTTTGCATATACACATGGAAGGTATGAGAAGTATGTACCGAAAGAGAAGCAAGTAAAAAAATCATGATAGTAGACGGTCGTGCGCTCCAAGGAGTGTGGCTTACAGAACTTAAAAAGAAGAGAGAGCGCATAGATGGAGAGATTGTACTTGGTCTTTTGTATCAAGGAGCTGATCCAGCAATGCGTCGATTTCTGTGCTTAAAAAAAGCTATGGCAACATCGCTTGCTATTACTGTCATTGAGCAAGAATGTGACGTTAGTGCATCTACTAATGAAGTAATCATCGCGCTTGAGGCACTTCAAGAGCGGGTGGATGGAGTGGTGGTGCAGTTACCTCTTTCGCTTCAGGTAGATAAAGATAGTGTATGCGCGCACATTACTCACATGAAGGATATTGATGTTCTCTCTCCTTCTCGGTTTAAAGAAATTGGACAGATAGACGCCCTTGTACCTCCTGTGGTTTCAGCAATAAAAAGGATACTCACTACGCATGCAATTGCAATTGAAAAAAAGAAGGTAGTGGTGGTGGGTGAGGGAATGCTTGTGGGAATGCCAGCAAAAGTATGGTTTGAAGCCATGGGCGCCACTGTCTTGGTTGTTAATAAAGAGTCACGCAACACCACTGAGGTACTCGCTGACGCAGACATACTTGTCCTTGGTGCTGGAGTTGGGCACTTGGTCACTCCAGACATGATTAAGGAAGGAGCGGTACTCCTTGATGCAGGAACTTCAGAAATGAATGGAATGCTGGTGGGTGATGCGGATCCATTGTGCGCTAAAAAAGCAAGCCTGTTTACCCCAGTGCCAGGGGGTATAGGGCCTCTTACACTCACTGCGTTATTTGAAAATTTGTTAACAAGTATTGCACACCAACGGAGATAATTTGTTAGAGTATTACTATGAAGTGGTTTACACAGTCACATCGCGCATTTACTCTGATAGAGCTTTTGGTAGTGATTGCCATTATTGGACTACTTTCATCGGTGGTGTTTGCGTCACTTAATAGCGCACGAGGTAAGGCGCGTGACGCGCGCAGACTTGCCGATATGCGACAAATACAAATAGCGCTTGAGCTGCACTACGATGCAAACGGTTCGTATCCAATCATGGGATGGGTGCATAGTGTTGATTCTTCATGGAATACACTACAGAGCGCACTCGCTCCGTATATGCCCACCCTTGCGAAAGACCCTACTAATAATGGAATTTGGTGGAATGGAGTATACGGGTACAGTTACTATGCTTCTGATTATGGTGGATCAGGACAATGGTACATGTTGGTATTTAGAACTGAGACACAAAATACATTAACCACTCAGGACGGTTCTCGCGCTTGTGATGGTACAGTCTTTGACTATGGAGGTTCTACAACCCCAGGAAATATCACCCTTGGCGGCTCTTGTGCTCGATAGATTGTTGTCGTGTGAGTGTGCAATCGTGCATCACATTGCTTAAAGTATAAAAATGGCTATACTGGTGCCATGTTCTGGATTAGGACGGCAGGAATAGGTTTGCTTTTGGTAACTATATTTGCCGGTTACTTTGTATATTCTAACGCCCAAGGAAAAGGGAATTTCCCTTTCCAGCTTGGTCTTGATTTGGTGGGGGGAACTCAGCTTGTTTACACCGCAGATACCAGCACGCTTACAAACGAAGCCGAGATACAGCGAGCAATGAATGTGCTCCGCGATGTTATTGAAAGGCGAGTAAATATATTTGGCGTCTCTGAACCCCTTGTTCAGGTTGAAAAAGGTACCAGCATTGCAGGAAATGGGGAGTATAGACTCCTTGTTGAGTTGCCGGGCGTGACTGATGTTGAAGCGGCGGTGAGACAGATAGGGCAGACACCGCTTCTTGAGTTTAAACTAGGTACACTTATAGCCACTACGACAAGCTCGACTACCGCACTGGGGTATGTAGATACCGGACTTACCGGACGATACCTTGAGCGGGCATCACTTCAGTTTGGTGATGCAAGTGGTACTGGGCTAACTAACAAGCCTTCAATTTCTCTGCTTTTTAATGAAGAAGGCGCGGCGTTATTTGCAAAAATTACGAGCGAGCATGTCGGCGAACAACTTGCAGTATTTCTCGACGGAGGACTTATCACTGATCCAGTTATCAATGAAGCAATAACTGGTGGAGAAGCACTCATAACAGGTGATTTTACCCCTGAAGAAGCGCGAGCAATTGTGAATAATCTAAATTTTGGCGCGCTACCACTTCCTATTGCACTCTCATCATCTGAGACTATCGGAGCAACCCTTGGTAATCAGACGGTAGAGAAGGGGGTATGGGCAGGTATTTTTGGCTTTGCTTTTGTCTGTGCGTTTATGCTTTTGTGGTACCGCTTTCCTGGTGTAGTCGCCGTGGCAGCACTTGTCTCATACGTCATCTTTATGTTGGTTCTTTTCCAATTTATTCCGGTGACTCTTACTGCAGCAGGTATCGCGGGATTTGTACTTACTATCGGTATGGCGGTTGATGCAAATGTCATAATCTTTGAGCGATTGAAAGAAGAGAGAAAGAAGCAAGAAAACATACAAGATGCAATTACCATGGCATTTTCACGTGCGTGGATCGCTATTAGAGATAGCAATATGACTACGCTCATTGCTGCGATTGCATTGTATTGGATGGGTACGTCTTTGATAAAGGGATTTGCACTTACCTTTGGTATCGGCATCATTGTATCTATGTTTACCGCTATGACCGTGACAAGAGTGTATATAAAGTCCATCGCCTTCACTCCAAAGAATGCAAAAATTCGTGATTTCTTATTTGGAGCAGGAATATGGAAAAACTAATATGTGGATCATTGCATACAAAAAAATAATTCTTTCAATTATCAGCATCCTTAGCCTTGGTGCGGTATTCTCTTTGGTATTTTTTGGTCTTACACCAGGTATCGATTTTACCGGCGGAACACTGCTTCATGTTGCATATTCTGATGAGCGCCCACTCGCGCCACAGATAGAGGCCTTAGTTGAATCAAAGGTTGAAGGAGGGGTCTCTATTCGAGAGACGGGCGAAAATGGATACATCATTCGCACTAAAGAACTTACCCCTGCTGAGCAATTTGCTGTGCTTGAGTTATTGAAGGGTAATGCAGTAGGTGATGTTACCCTTGAGAGAGCTACGACAATTGGTCCTACTATCGGGGCAGAGCTTGCTAAAAAGTCTTTGTACGCACTTCTTCTTGTGGTCTTTGCAACACTACTCTACGTAGCGTACGCATTTAGAGGAGTAACCAAAGAGGCTGATTCAAAAATTGATTCAGGCCCTTCGTCATGGTGGTACGGATTGATCGTGCTTATTACACTACTACATGATGTGCTTATGCCAGCAGGTGTTTTTGCACTACTTGGACACTTTGCTGGGGTTGAAATAGACACGCTATTTGTTACCGCGCTTTTGGTTATTCTTGGATATTCAATAAATGACACTATTATTATCTTTGATAGAGTGCGCGAAAATGTGCTTGCCATGAAGGAAAAGGGTAAGCAAAAACTATTTACCGATATTGTTGGGGAGTCACTTTCTCAAACATACGTTAGATCAATCAATACCTCACTCACAACACTCTTGGTGCTATGTGCGATATTTATATTTGCGGGTGAGTCAACCAAGCTCTTCTCACTTGCGCTCATCATCGGTGTGTTTGCTGGAACATATTCATCAATACTTTTCTCAGCACCACTCCTTGCGTTTATTCATGAACGGCAAACCAAGAAGCGAACGTAACACATTCCTATGATTATTGCTATTACAGGCACTATAGGAGCAGGTAAGGGGGTACTCGTCGAGTATCTAAAAAAGAAGGGGTTCTCACATTTTTCAGCACGTGAGTTTATAAAAAAAGAAATAGAAAAACGAGGACTAACGCCCGATAGAGATACCATGGCGGCTATTGCTAATGAGATAAGAAAAGAGCACGGCGCAACGTATATCATTGAATCATTATATAAAGACGCAGTGGTTGCAAATACGGATGCGGTCATTGAATCGGTGAGAGAGGTTGCGGGCGCAGAGTTTCTTAAGGATGAAGGAGCCATTCTTATAGCGGTTGATGCCGACAGGCGGGTGCGGTATGAACGCATCAAGGAGAGAGGGCAATCAACGGATGATGTCACCTTTGAAAAATTTGTCGAACAAGAAGAGCGAGAGTTGCTCTCGGCGGACCCACATAGTCAAAACATTCTTGCGGTCATGGAAGGAGCTGATTACCTTCTTATGAACAATGGCTCTATTAAAGAGTTTGAAGAAGAAATCGAAGCACTGCTTGCTTCTCTTGAATAAGAGCAACCTAATTTTTTAGTAGGGTTCCCGTGAAGGGTTTTCCTGCGAGGTACAATTCTAGATCACCCAAAAATCTTCCGTGAATAACGGCGACCTCAATGCCTTCTTTCTTTGCCTCACGTGCAGCAATAGGATCAAAAGGAGCATTCATGCCAGGTTCCCATGTTGGTGGTACTAAGGTAAGAAACTCATCCCACGTAAGAGAGGGGAATGCGGTTGCGTTTTCAAACTTGTTAGGGTCTTTGTCGTAGACATATCGAACGTTAGAAAGATTAACCACTTTTGATGCATTAACTAGTCGCGCCATGCGAACCGCAGCGCCATCAGAACTCATGCCCGGCTTAGTGCCGCCTGCTACCAGTATTGGCGCCTTCTTAAAATCAGACAGATAGGGGTTTTTGTCTATGATGGTAATCGCATCCTTTCCCAGGAGGCTTTTGAGTAAACCTGCATTTACAAATGTTGCGTAAATACCTATCCAATCAAGTGCTTCATTATCAGTGACACCCATTGCTCGTGCGCTTTCTTGATAGGATCGAGATAGTTGACCGCCACCAGTCACAATAACAAAGCGCATTCCTTCATGCGCTCTTGAGAGTAGTACCCGGGTAAGTTTTTGTAGGAATTCGGTATTGACCACATCAGGAACAATGAGTGATCCTCCTACTGAAATGACGACAATTTCATTATCCTTTTTCATATATTGTGGTGGTAGCCGCGTCACTGACTCTATACACAGATAGTACGGTGTATATGCTCGTAGTGCAACCATGCGCTGTACCTGTGGTATGTAAATATACATATTATGCGCTACACTCTATACACATCGTATGAAAAAAAGAGGATTCACCCTTATAGAATTACTCGTGGTAATAGCTATCATTGGACTACTCTCTTCTGTGGTGTTTGCGTCACTTAATTCTGCACGAGGCAAAGCTCGCAACGCAAAACGAATGGCTGATCTGAAAGAGATACAAAAGGCGCTCGAGTTTTATTATGATGCAAACGGAGCCTACCCCTATAGATGGGGATGGATGGGTACTACCCCTGGTTGTTATGGAAATAATCTAGGTAATCCAGATGATGCAATACCGGGACTCGTGCCCACCTACATACCTGCACTTCCTCGAGATCCACTACGAGTAGGGGATTACTGCTATCTCTATATATCAAATGGGGTTGATTATAAATTGCTTGCATACGGCACAGTTGAGGGTGGGGCGGTAGCGCCGGGTAGTCCTATGGCAAGGTACCCAGCAGGGTGTGGGGGAAATGAGAATTCGTACGGGCTGTACACCTCAGCATTTAGGTGTTGGTAAGTGGTAGTGGGGCAACTGCACTTGACCTTCTGCCAACCTTCTATATAATGCCTCTACTGCCTTAAAGGGGCTTTTTTCTGCCCTTTTTCGGCCGGACGATCCTCGACAATTGAATAGAAATGAAACACCAATTGATGGAACAAAATACATTGTCTTTTGTTCCGTTTTCCAGACTCTCGCGCTACGCGCTTGAGGGTCTGGGTTTGCCAGTCTATATAATTTGAGAAATAGCAATTAAAAAGAGCTACAACAAATTCTTAATTAGAGTTTGATCCTAGCTCAGGGTGAACGCTGGCGGCGTGGATAAGGCATGCAAGTAGAACGCCCCGCAAGGGGAGTTGCAGACGAGGTAGTAATACGCAGGAACGTACCCAATACTCAGGAATAACTAGCCGAAAGGTTAGCTAATACTTGATATCCCTCCGGGGGAAAGTTTTAACGGTATTGGAGCGGCCTGCGGGCTATCAGCTAGTTGGTAAGGTAATGGCTTACCAAGGCTACGACGGCTAGGGGAGGTGAGAGCCTGACCCCCACCGATGG
>CAZLUD010000003.1:0-71748 GCA_964562615.1 uncultured Candidatus Saccharibacteria bacterium | reverse complement strand
GATCTGGGCTGTGTCCCTTTTGACCAATGGAGCTTAGCCCCCACAGTCTAACTGCCACGTTCTTGATTTTCCGGCATTCGGAGTTTGATAGGAATGATGAGATTTCTCCCTGTTCATTCCTTCCAGTGCTCTACCTCCGGAAAGGAACACGTGACGCCAACCCTAAAGCTGTTTCGGAGAGAACCAGCTATTAGCAGGTTCGATTAGCTTTTCACTCCCTACCACAAGTCATCCCAAGGCATTAAACAACCTACGGGTTCGGGCCTCCGCCTGCATTTCTGCAAACTTCACCCTGCTCATGGCAAGCTCACCTGCTTTCGGGTCTTATATGTACGACAAACGCGCTATTCACACTCGCTTTCGCTATGGCTCCGGGGGTACACCCCTTAGCCTAAAGCCGCACATATAAACTCGCCGGCTCATTCTTCAATAGGCATGCCGTGACGGATATTGCTACCCGCTCCGACTCCTTGTAAGCATACGGTTTCAGTTCTATTTCACCCTCCTTATCGGAGTAATTTTCACCTTTCCCTCACGGTACTGGTTCACTATCGGTCTCAATGTGTATTTAGCCTTAGCGGTTAGTTCCGCCAGATTCATTCAAGCTATTCGTGTCTTGAACTACTCAGGTGTGACGACAAAAGAGACATGTTCGTTTCGTTTACAGGCCTATCACCTTCTAGGGGGCTTCTTTCCAAAAGCTTCTCCTACGAACATACTTTGTAACTCTTCTAGTACAAGTACTACACCGTCATCCTACAACCCCAACGTATTACTACGTTGGTTTGGGCTCTTTCCGTTTCGCTCGCCGCTACTAAGGAAATTCCTGGAATCCAACTCTAGTTTTGCAAAAAACGATCACCTAGTAATTTCGAAAAATTCTATAATGACGCCTTCGACAAAACTAGGGTTGGACTCACTGTTGGTTTCTTTTCCTCCGGGTACTAAGATGTTTCAATTCCCCGGGTTGACGCCAAACAAAAGTTTGGCAACTGCTATGCAGTTAGGTTTCCCCATTCGGACATCGCCGGATCGAAGGTTGCTAGGCACCTCCCCGACGCTTATCGCAGCCGTGCTACGTCCTTCATCGCCACATTGAGCCAAGGCATCCACCGTATGCTCTTATCAGAACACTTCTTACGTATTCTGAAAACCGCATATGTATGCTTTTTTTGATTGATTGCTTGCGGGATGTTGTAAACGCTTACAACATCCTCGCTCGGTTTTTTCTTCCCACGTCCCACCCCTACGAAAGACCGTAACGGAGTGGGACACTCACACAGTGCGTCGAAACACTATGTGAGTTATTTTTGGTATGTGATTGTCAACGATCTTTTTCGAATACTCTTTGTACCCGAACGATCTATGAGGCGCAAAAAAACCGCTTTGCGCGGTACTCGGGAGACTAGCCAACAAAGGCGTTTCTACCGAAACCGCAACATTACGTGGTTAAAATTGATACTCATATACCGTGTGATGAGTATATAGATATGAACGGGTAATGTCAAATAATAATTGGTACGCGCCACCTATTAGTAGTGGCAGCAAAAAAAGCCCATATATAGGGCTTTTTTTGCTGCCACCATATAGATATATATAGACAATCTTACTTCTTATTCCTTCTCTCTGAGACCTCCTTCTCAAGATGCTCAAGATACCTTGATGCTGCCTCTTGTCCGCCAAGGCCAAATGCAAGGCCGAGGGCAAGAGATATGGCTACCACCATACCGGTAAAGAGCGTCTGCACAAAGACACTTGCCACATTAAGCTGATCAAGTGCCGCCAAGATGGCAATGATCCAGATAGCCCACTTTGTAATTTTTGAAAGAAAAGATGCTGACGGAATCTCTGCAGCTTTAGCAGCTCCTGAAACAATATTTTGCACAACCTCTGCAATGACAGCCGCAGCAAGCAGTATGAGTACCGCAACAATTATTCGAGGTAAGTAAAGCAATACTACCTCTTGTAGAAAGATGGTTACTTGAGTGAGGTTAAGGACCTCGAGTGATGCAACAAGAAACACAAGAATGACAAACCACTTCACCAACCCACCAAGAAATTTTCCTGCATCGAGCGTGAACCCGCCCTTGGTAAGAGCATCTTCAACACCAGCAGAACGAAGTGCGTTATTTATTTTTAATGACTCCACCACCTGCTCTACCACCTTAGAAAGTCCTGCACCAATCAGCCACCCGATAAGGAGGATGACAATGGCTACCACTATGTTTGGTAAAAACCCAATAATACCGAACCAAAGATTTTGGAACGATTGCGAGAGCACTTCTGCCCAAGTTTCAATTAACATGCGCGTGAGGCGTTACCGCCTTAGTTATGAGTAATATCCCTATGCAAAAAGTATATCACACCACGTGATAGTAACCGCGCAGATATGAGTGCATACATCTATCCAAGACGATCAAGAATAACCGTGTGTGGAAAATCAAATATGTCTCGCAGTAGCCTGTCTTTAAGATTGCGTCGATATCGATAATCAGCAGTGCCAAAGGTTGAGTATCGTATTTCTCTTCCCAAGTATGACTCGAGCTCTCTCACTACCTTATTGAGTTTTCCTTCTTCGATGTGTTCACCAACAATAAGCAAATCAACACGCCTCTCCCACTCACCCAAAAACACTCCCGCCGTCACAATAAGTTTTATTTTTCCTATGTGAGAAATCTTTCGTGCAATGTCAGCATCAGGAATAATAGTGGTGCCAAGTAAAAATTCTCTTACCGATCCAATGTATGGCGAACGCTCATCAAGCACGTATCCGGTTACACGTTTCTTCTTTGATTTGGTTACTCCCTTTGTGTCTTCTTCTTTGATGAAGGCTTTTTTTCTCAGCAATCCACAACGTGAGAGTAGTCCAATTTCATAGGTCGCATCATCTGGATGCACTCGAGTACGTTCGACTATCATCTCTTTATCAAAAGCCACCCCAGGGTTAAGTACAAACAGTCTAAGAACCTTGGGTAGTGCTGCACTCGAAAAAAGTTTTGTCAGGAAATCCATCGTCGTTTCGTTACCGGTAATTATTGCTGTAGTATACCATCCAAAAATAAAAAGATTGAAGGGGGTCAAAATGACCCCCTTCGTATGAAAAATTTGTCACTGTCTATTATATATATCTTTGCTTCTATGAAGCGATTTCCAAATTGATACAATGAAGAAAATACCAGCAATAGGCCAAGGCAGGCCATGCAGTGATGCGTAAATAAATACAGCCGCCATTAAACCAACCCAGAATGCGTATGAGATAAATTTTCCTAAAACCAAAAGCGTATCCCGTGCAAACTCACCCCAATCCATAAGACCCTCCCATCACTGACCCACCACGAGCATACACCAAAACAAAACACACGCCCAGAGCATGAGCGTGTGTTTTGTTTTGGTGTAAAAATACCTTATTTGAGGGTAATTTTTGCACCTGCTTCTTCGAGCTTTTTCTTAAGCTCTTCTGCATCCTCTTTTTTAAGTCCCTCCTTAACCATTGATGGAGCAGCATCAACCATGTCCTTAGCTTCTTTAAGTCCAAGGCCGAGTACTTCCTTAACCACCTTGATGACTGCAATCTTTTGCGCGCCAGCATCAGTAAGCTCTACTGATACGGTGGTAGGTCCTGCATCTTCAGCGTCAGCACTTGCTGCAGGTCCTGCTACTGCTACCGCAGCTGCAGAAACACCGAACTTCTTCTCAAGCGTCTTTACAAGCTCGTGGAGCTCAAGCACACTCATAGTCTCAATACTCTCTACAAGTGCCTTAAATTTAGCTGGCACTACTACCTCCTCTACTGCTACATTAGTTTCTTCTGTCATACTGTCTTTAATAAATTAGTATTATGCGTTTGATTCTTTCTTCTTTGCAATCTGATCTACCGCTACCGCAAACTGCTGTATTGGGGTATTGATAAGATTTACAAATTGCGCGTACAACACCTGACGAGATGGGATAGATGCGATATCAGTCATTTCTGACGCTGACATGTACCTACCTTCAAATACACCACCAAGTATCGCGAGCTCATTTTTGTGCTTCTTTACGAAGGTCTGCACGCCCCTAGCTGGAGCAACAAGATCCTCGCCGTAGGCAATCGCAACCTCACCTTTAAAAGTGGGTGCTTCACCCTCTATACCCATACCACCGAGCACTCGATTGATAAGCGACTTTTTTGCGACGGTGTACGAAACCCCCTCGCCCTTAAGCGCTGTTCGCATCGAGCTCGTGTCCGCTACGCCAAGTTTGTGGAATCCCACAAACACGACAGAACCGGCATTTTTCATTGCGCCAGAAACCTTCTCTACTATCTTCTCTTTCTTTTCTCGTGTAATAGCCATAAACAAAAAAATTGCTTTATTCAAAGCAACCGAAATGGAGTGTGTCGACCACAGAGCGCATAAGGCGCCTTGTTTACAATTCCTCGACCGGTCTTCTTCTAGCGCTTTACAGTACTAGATGCCAGTTGTCTTCGGTGCTACATGGGCATAGTGCCACACAAAAACAAAAAAAACAAGCCGTGAGTAATGGTTCCACAACCTGGAAATACTCCCACATTTAATACAATACTTCCAAATTATTTATTAGATTATATACGGACTAATTGAACATGGCACTTTCGGGCTGAGTCTTTGTGTGGGTATTTCAGGACTTTGAACGAGGTGCTTTGAAGTGTATCAGTCGGGATGTAAATGGGATATGTTGGACAGCATAAAAGGAAAGATGCTTGCAAGGTTTGAAAATAAATATACAGTTCAATTGAGTCAATGTTCTTCACTGGAGACAGAAGATGGATCTACCAATCCAAGAGTACTTTGCCCATGCGTACAATATGAGCAAAGCAGAGATATGGATTCGTGATTCGATCTCAGACTGGCTACCTGACGACGTAATCGATGCTCACGCTCACTGCAGTCTTGCAGCGCATGTCATCGATATCGATCCACGTGCACGTCAGCATATGCTGTCCACCTTTCCGTATTTTCCGCTCGAGGATTCGGAGCGATTGCGAGCAACGTTCTTTCCAGGTAAACGATTGCGTTCGTTAAGGTTTGCGAATACCTACCGTGGACTTGATCATCGGTCGGCCAACGATTACCTGCTCGAGCAAAGTCCTGCTGAAGACCGGATCGCCATATTTGGACTTCCGGAAGACGTCGAGTATACCAATCAGATGCTTCAGCATCCCCGGGTGTCAGCACTCAAGATGTACTGGTCATACGTCGAGCCGTCTGCCAAGATTATTTATGACTTCTTCCTACCAGAGATCCTCGAGGAGGCACAAGCTCTTGATATTCCGTTAGTGCTTCATCTACCGAGGATGATCGTACACAGTATTGATGATCTTCTACGGGTTACTCGTGACTTTCCACGGTTGCGGATAGTCTTGGCTCACTTGGGACTTTCTAAGCATGTAGTTCTAGGTCTTGAGGATGCACTCAAAGCAGCTGCCAAGGTCGACACAGTCTTCATGGACACCGCCCTCAATCCAACAGCTGACGTGGTCGCCATGTCACTGCGTTTGTTTGGTGGTAAACGCATCCTGTACGGCTCTGACGAACCACTGAATCTCATCCGATCGGTTGCATACGAGCATCCTGAAAAAGGTCAGCGCATCGTGAGTGACTATCCCTACCACTGGGTGGATGAAGATGAATTCCGTAAATACGGTCATTTAGCGGAAAACGCTGTTCATTCACACTGGTTGTCGATGCTCGCGCTCAGAACTGCCATCGATCAACTACCGAAAAATGAACAGACCACCACGAGAGAGTGGGTGTTTAGAAAAACAGCAGAAGCAGTGTATGGATTCTGACGAGATGGTCCCGCCTATGAGCGGGACCATCTTCTTTATTTATTCCTCACCACGTATTTTTTTAGCAAGCTTAGCAAGCTTTTCGTCATCTTCCCGTTTGTAGTCATGAGAAGAAATGTACCCTTCGTACTGTTCAAAGTATTTTTCAACATTTGAAGATCTCTTTTCCCAAGTATCTGCAACGGTGCCATGCATTGGAAAAAGTTTTGCGTGGATGTGATCGACACCAAACCCTTCGAACATCATGCCGGTACGACCAACATCTTCAAGTTTTTCATCCAACAACTTCGCAGTTTGTCTTGCTGCATGCACGATACCATTCACAACCTCCTCAGAGAGATCAAATAGATAACTACTGTTGTGATCTTTGGTAATAACAACAGAAAAACCCTCTGTGTTTGGAAAGATAGACAAAAAAGCTAGGTGCTTCTCGTCTTCCCAAATTTTATGACAAGGAGACTCTCCAGATACAATTTTACAAAAAATACAATTTTCTTTATGTTCCATATATTGAACATTATAACTCGAGTATACAAAAAGAAAACTCGGGGCATTGCTGCCCCGAGTCAAGTTGGGATTACGGTGTGAGCCGGTTCATCCCTCGATAAAGGAACGTCACCTCCCGCACATTTGATCGACCTAATATGATCATCAGCAGACGCGTCAGACCAACGCCACAGCCGCCGTGCGGTGGGCATCCATACCGGAAGAAATTGAAGTAGTGCTCGAGCGGACCATGAGCGAACCCACGATCGATTGCTTGTTCCTTCAGCTTCTCAAGTCGGTGCTCACGTTGTGCCCCAGTTGTGATCTCGAGCCCCTTCCAAAGTAGGTCGAAGCTCTTGGTGAGGTCGGGGCGATCTGGGTGTCGCATATGATAGAATGCCCGCACCTCGGCCGGATAGTCGGTTACGAAGATGAACTCGTGCCCGAGCTCCTCCCTGACATGAGCACTCAACAGACGTTCACCTGGGGGGTCAAGATCCTCCTTGTGGTTGATTACGTGCCCTTTCTTGGCGAGAATGGCGCGAGCATCTGCTAGCGACATCCGAGGAAATGGCGTGGTTGGCACGATCAATTCGACTCCGAAGGTCTCCTTGATCGCATCACCATGTTTCTCTTCGACTTTCGCTAGCACGTAGGCCAGCCACTCTTCCTCGAAGTGCATGATGTCTTCGTGAGATTCGATCCACGAGATCTCCATATCAACCGAGGTGAACTCGGTGTCGTGTCGAGATGTCATGGAAGGGTTCGCACGAAACACAGGACCGATTTCAAAGATACGATCGAACCCAGCCGCCATCGCCATCTGCTTGTAGAATTGCGGCGATTGAGCGAGGTAGGCCGTCCAGTCATTGAAGTACGGAAGCGAAAACAATTCCGCCCCCGATTCGCTTGCCGTACCCATGAGCTTCGGCGAGTGAATCTCGATGAAATCCCTTCTCAACCAGAACGACCGCATGGCATTCTCCATAGTGGTCTGAATCTGGAAGATGAGCAGATTCTTCGGCTGGCGCAAGCTCAACTGTCGCCAGTCCATTTGCTTATCGAGTACCGATTCGGCAGTAATAGGGAGTGGTGACTCCGCCACACTACTTACCTCAATCGACTGGATCTGAAGCTCGATGCCACCAAGCTTGACATTAGGGGCCTCGACCACCATACCAGTCACAACGATTGCCGACTCAAGACTCAGTGATTTGATCGTCTCCGTAATACCGTCGGGACCGTTGGCCTTGCTGTGCACCATCTGAGCTTTGCCAGTATGATCACGCAAGACAAGAAACTGTATCTGCTTCTGGTTACGGACTGTATCCGCAAAACCCATTACAGAGACGGTTTGACCAACGCGACCTCGAAGGTCGCGTACCGTGGTTCTGTCCTTCATCTCTCTACTCCAAGTTGATCAGGGATAGACTTGACGACGCACTACTCGTGGGAACGGGATAGCATCACGAACATGTGGGATGTTGAGCAACCAACGGATCAGCCGCTCGAGTCCCATACCAAAGGCGATGTGAGGCACACAGCCAGCGGCATGAACGTCACGAACGAACTGATAGCGCGGTTCGCCGAGCTTACCCTTCTCTCGAAGTCGTTCATCGAGCATCGACGGGTCATAGATCTTCTCGGCAACGCCGAGCAATTCACCACAACCATTGCTCGCGATGAGATCAGCCACCATTGTCACACGAGTGTCGTTGGGGTCAATCACATAAGGGAACGGCTCAACCGCGCGAGGAATGCCGACAATCCAAAACGGACTCTTGAAGTACCCGGAGAGCTTTTCCTCGTCCGCCGTACTTAGCGCCTTGCCGAATTCGGCATCGACGCCCATACCCTTCAGGTAGGCAACCGCTTCCTCGTAGGTGATACGAGGAAACGGCGATCTTAGCCCGTCTAAACACAAGTTCGTACCGAGAACTGTAAGCATGTCTTGGCAACGTTGCCGGCATTCTCGAGTGATGTAACCGAGAATATCCTCGACCAAGCCGATGATATCTTCTCGATTACCGAAGGCAACTTCTGCCTTTATGTGCCAGTATTCCATCAGATGTCGCTTGCTATGCGACTCTTCACCGCGGAAGCTAGGTCCCATGTTGAAGATACGTTCGAATGCGTGTACCGCAGCTTCAAGGTAGAAGCCAGCGCACTGTGAGAGAAATAAATCCTCACCGTGCACATTGATCGTCATGGCGGTTTTTCCATCATAAAGTGGAGTTGGCGTGAGGATCGGCGCATCGAATTCCATGAAATGATTCTGGTAGAACCACTCCCGGACTATACGCATCAGCTCTGACCGAAACTGAAGAACCGCCATCACTTTCGGATTACGAAGGTAAATATGGCGAAATTCCAGCATCTGTCTTGTAAGACGCTCGTCGAAGGGATCAAAGTCTGATCGTGGTTGCGGGTCAAGACGAAGCATCGCCTCGCCAACAACCACAAACGAACTCGCGTGAATCTCGTTTGTCTTCCTATTTCGGCTCTGAAGTACGCCAGATACCATAACGCCCGACTCAAGCGCCACCTTTGAGGCTTGTTCGAATTCGTCCTGGTTCACTGACAACTTCTCGACAACCACCTGGATTACGCCCGTGGAATCAACGACGTCGAGAAAAATGATCCTGCCTTGCCGCCTGCGACTTCGCAGCCATCCATGGAGGGTAGCTGCCCCACCAGGATTTGCAGCAAGGAAGTCAGAGATGAAGCAAGTCTTCATCGAAGCTTCCTTTCGTGTGGATGTTAAGGTTCTGGGTAAGTACCTTACCCGTGACAACGGTACAATTAAAAAAAGTATACGTCAATATAGCTCTCAATTTATCGACTTCCTTCGACTTCCCTCTTTCTGCCCTCGGCATACCAGCCGATGAGATTGGCAAAGATAGCAAAGAGTGAGCCGACTCCGGCAATGGCGAGCATGATTATTGGGAACCATGCAAATGGAGTATAGAAATAAAAGAACGTAATAAAAAGTGACGCCCAGACCCCAAGGCACCATGGGCATAGCAATAAATCTATAATTGTCCTACGCACACCCCGTGATGGCTTTGTCCTAATAACTTCTTCTCCTTGTACTCTTACATCATAAAAGATGTCTCGGAGCCATTCGGTTATTTTGTCATATGCAAAAAGTCTAACGACTCTAAATACCGCAAGAGCAAGTAGCACAAATTCAAACTCACTAATTGCCGTGGGTATACCAGGGCCGATGTACAAAAGATACATCGCGAGCATCAGCATCAATCCAAAGAGAACTGATGCGATAAAATTTTTTACTCCTTGCTCATTACTCATGGCTAGTTGCGTTATTGTTTGCGTTCTCATGTTTTCCTGATGTGTCACCTATATAGATGACAAGAGTAAACGTAAGAACAATAATGGTTAAAAATCCAATCAAAAAATGTAGGAAGGTTTTGTTGAAGAGGTTTTTCATGAGTATCCCTTATACAAAGAGTATACCACTTTTTACTTACTCAGTAATTCTTGTATGTACGCTATGAGTGCTTCATCTTGTAGTTCTGTAGCTATTTCAAGTGCGGTAGTGTAGGTCTTTTTTGCATCAGCAGTTTTTCCTGTCTCATCATAGAAACTAGCAAGCAACATAATGAGCTCCAAGCCTTTTGGATTTTCTTTTATACCAGCAAGGAGTATTTGTTCATCTGCGCCCGTCCCCTGCTTATACGCATAGTGATATAGCTCGTATAAGTTTTGAAAGGTTGCGGTGTAGTGTGGATGAGTTTTTGTAGTGGCAAGTAATATCTCCTCTGCCTTTGCATACTCTTTTGTATGAAGATAGTAGAGCATGCCTATGTTGTTTTTTGGAATTGCATCCTCAGGTCGAATCTTTGATGCAAATTCCCACGCCTCAAGCGCTCCTGCATAATCTCCTATTTGCTTTCGATAGATACCAAGGAGTATCCAATCATCAAAACTATTTGGTGTCTTTCGTATGGTTGCAACAGTATTTTGAATACTCTTTCTCATGTCATCGCTTGGCGAGTACTCATCTATTGACCGTGTAAGCGAAGGCATCTCGGGCAGCTTATTCATTGGTATATCTGTTACCTCGGTTTCAGGATTAACCTCTACCTCGGTAGATACTCCTTCAGGAAGTGGCGGTACCACCTTTGTTTGAAGATAGAGATATCCAAGTGCAGATAGTAGCACGATGATTGCAATGCCCCAGATAACTATTGCTCGTAGGTTCATAAAAAATATTGTTAGTACACGCCGATTGTAACAAGTATGGCGTGTATGGCAATAGGCTCAAGTAGTAAAAACACAAAACCGCCCTTTCGGGCGGTTTTGTGTTTGACCTTTTGATCCAGGTCTACCAATAAGACTAGTTAGTCTTAGAGATAGTTACTAGATCAGAACCAGTTGAGGTTAGACCAGAAACCTGGTAACCGTTGGTCCAGTCTGCTGTACCAGCAGCTGAAGATCCTGTCGCGTTTGGTGACCAGATAAAGTCATCATCAGCGTCAGCATCAACGTTAGCTGCGGTTTCAACCAAGGTTGCAGCGCCGTGATAATCAGAGTCACCGCTGATTCGAGTTGATACCTGGCTGGTACCAGTCGAAGCGGTAACGTTCACGTCACCAACCACCTTGAAGTAGTAGGTCGCACCTGCTGGGATTTCGAGTACTGATGAAAGTACTGCGTTGTTATCGCCAGAAGATACAAGACCAGGGATAGTTGCAACTATCTGACCATCAGTAAAGCCTGCCACCGGTGCTGAGAATCCAGAGTTGGTGTAAGCGAATACCTTTAGGTTAGTAGTTGTAGCTGTTGAAGTAGCTACGTTAACAGTAAGCTTGTAGAGGTTAATACCTGATCCTGAGTTATTAGCCGATATTGAGAATCGGTAAAGCTCATTAGCAGTACCCTTAACAAGTGTTGTTGAAGGAACATCCATCTTAGCGAACGTTGGGAACGATCGGAAGATTCGAATTCCATCAGTAGCAGTGTCAGTACCAGTTACGATAACTGAAGTACCTGAACCTGTTACACCAACTGCCTTAGTGTTACCAGCTTGGCCAACACCATCCCAGTCAATCTTAAGGTGAGCTCCTTGAGTACCAGACTGTGAAGAACCGATATTCTGGAGGTCGCCCTTAATAGTGAGCTGTACATCAGTGTCCTTAGCTAGGTTAAGAGGAGATGTAAGAGATACAAGCGTAGTTGTTGCGCTTGAAGTAAATACACCCTCACCTACCTTAGTTGAACCACTGTATACCATTACTTTGCCACCAACTAGGTTGTTAGCAGAGCTTGATGCTGCTGGGCTAGTGATCTGAAGCGCGATATCCTGAAGAGAAAGGTCTTCATTTGTAGCGCGAAGTCGAAGAACACCAAGAGTTACGTCAGTAGCGCCACCTGCAACAATTCTATACGCAGGACTTGATGAGTCCTTAGTGATAGTAAGAGAAGCAGTTGCAACTGTCATAACCTGTCCGTTAGCAGCAGAACCAGTCTCAGTTACTGACTGACTAGATGTTACTCCAGTTGTAGTCAATGCAGCAGATGGAGTGTTGATACCCCACTGGTACTCAGATGATGAGTGCGCGCTACCTGAAAGGTTACACTTAAGTGCAAGCGTCTTAACAGTACCCTTTGGAACTACAAACGAGTTATCAAGAGTGAACGTTGAAGTTACTGCTGATGTCGTTGCTGAACCAGATACGTTAACTACGTTAGAACCAGTGTTAAGCGCGGTTGTTCCATCATAGAGCTGGCAGCTCGTAAGATTACTTGGAGCACCTGCCTTTGCGTTATCACCACCGTCGTAATAAAGCGCGATTGATGAGAATCGAACGTCTTCACCAGATGCTGTTGCATCAAGTTGGTAGTTAGCGAAGGTGAATCCTTGTACGCCAGAAACAATGTTTTGTGCTGATGGAGTACCAGACACGCTAACAGCAAGAGCCGCAGCCTTTACTGTCATTGTGTTCATCGTGAATGATGTGTTTGAGAGAGTGATGGTATCACCAGTCACTTCACCCTTAACATTTGTCCATGATGATGGATCGGTTGACGCGATAACGGTTGTTCCATTACCGAAGGTAGAAGGAACACGACCCTTTATCGTGTATGTGTGCTTGCCAAGAGGCAAGGTAACCGTATCAGAGAAGGTTGCCCTTTGTACTGATGCGCTAACATACGTTGCATCAACTGGACCAGCTACTACTGCACCGTTTTCATCGACGAGCGTAATGTTCGTCATAAGACCACGGCTAGTACCTGATGATGTAGCGAAGTTAACAATCATCTGTTGTACAGTGACTGCTTCACCCTTTACATCGATATCAAATCCACCAAGTGGCTGACCAGGAACATTGATAGCAATGTTCTGAGCAGGTACCTTTGATGACTTTGAGATAGTTGATACTGAACCAGCCTCAACAGTTACTTTAGAACCATCGAAGAATGGAGTACCAGTAGTGAACTCAGATGCTGTATCTGTTGCTGAAGCTGTTGAAGCTGCGGTTGGTGTTATACCGTAACCGAAAGTCTCACCAGTCATGAACACATCGTTAGATTCGTCGATATCGAAGAATACGGTGCGTCCAGCTGCATTAGATCCAGTGATGTCGCCGCGAACGTAGACATCTACTGAGAATCCCTCCTGAATAAGGATACCGCTACCGAATGTAGAGGTGTAGTACTTACCACCCTCTGACGCTACGGTTGGGTACGCAGTACCGTCAACTACAGTAACAACGTTTGCTAGGTCAGACTCTGAAACAGAACCAGTCTGGTTCCATCGTACTGACTTAAGGCGAACATCTTCAGCTGAACCTGCAGTTACTCGGATACCAGAGAAAGTGTACGCAGTGGTACCTACCTCCTTAGTCCTTGATGTATTTGGGTCAAATGAAGAAATATCAAGTGTTGCGGTGCCGATTGCAAGTGTCGCGTTAGTAGTGTGGTTTGCTCCGTTGATTGGAAGAGTTCCAGAAACAGTCGCAGGAGTGTTAATACCTACAACTTGAAGACCTCCTACTTCACCAGCGTATGCATCGAGTGATGTTGGTGCATTAGCAGCAATGGTGAACGTCTTTGATGTTCCCTTTGCGATAGTGACCTTCTCACCTACGATTGCCTCGTGGTTAGAGTTAAGAGTCTTTGATGATCCAAGTTGCATGCCGTTCTCATCAAGAAGTACTACGCCGTTGAAAGCTGACTTGTTGATAAGACCGGTTTTCTTAACAGTAACGCTGTTCATAACAACGTCGCCATCAGAACCTGCAGTTACAGTGAAGCGTGTGAATGGAACACGTGCTGCCTTCTCTACGAATAGAGCGTTAGCAGGTTGTGAAGCCGAGCTTACTGATAGACCTGTTCCAGCTGGAGAAGTTGTTCCACCAGTTGAACCGGTTGATGTTGTGCAGAGGCTGTTAGCCTTAGCGCGAGTAGATGCGAAGAAATTCGTTGTTCCGCTGGTAAGACCAATCGGAGAAAGAATATCTGACGCATACTTCTCCTGGAACTTCTTTACTGCAGCACCAGTTGCTGGGCCGTAGGTTGAAGTTTCGTTTCCTGGAGAACCAGCGCCGCTCGCTGATACAGTAATACCCATATCATTGAGGAACTTCTGGAGCTTCATTACATCAGTACCAGTTGAACCTACCTTGAGGTTTGAATTCCAAGTGTAAGGACATACTGATGATGAAGAAGATGAACCAGTCGATGAGCTTCCTCCCTGTGAAGAGAGAACGCTTCGAGCTTGTACCGCCTTATCCGCAGGAATAACCTCGAGCGCGATAAAGAGTTCTACAAGCTCAGAAAGTGTTACAGCTTTTGCCTTCGGTGTTGCGAGAACAAAAGCTACGCCAGCGATCATTGCAAAAGCAACGACGAGTGCAGCGATTTTTGAGCTAACTATAGTAAGTTTCATAGGATGTTTAATTCTGTAATCAGTTCGCCCCTTCGGCAGTTACTATTAATAATGAGTAATGATGCCACGTCAGCAACGAACCTAAATGAATGTAGAAAAAAGCAACGTTGTTATTTCGACCAACGATAACTTTTTTCTTTGTTAACAATCTGAAACACTCTCTTATATATAAGAATATATAAATGAGTGAGTTCATATTGTTCACCAACTACAACTTACCAACGATTCAATTATTGGCATGGGCATGATCGACTCCCCCACACACAACAATGTTGGTAACAATACTTTGGTCTGAGTGCATCCGTTATTGCGACAATACCAGTGGTAGATAGTTCGATTAAGAACATACACCGCTGGCGAGCAGAATAATCATTTCAGGAAAATTTTTAGGATATTCAGTTGTCGAGGTACAGGATATTCCGATTTGTGTGTGCCAATAACACCTGTATCTATAAAAACAAAGACACTGTTAAAGTCGCACTCGGAATGTATGCAAAGTATAGCCCTCTATAAAGATCCGGGCAAAACATACTTTGTGGATAACTACGTAATAAGCAGAAGATTATAGCGAAATGTATGTACTACTTCATACTAATTTTCATCAGCATGATACGTAATCGAGTACGGTGATTTTTATCACCTTTTGTGTGCCCGATACAGTAGTAAATCCCTCGCAAATCCCCACTCATTAAAGAGCATCCATACACCATAGAATCTCATAAAAAGGCAACAAAGTCAAAGCAGTAAGCCCCGCCGTAGCGGTGGCGCTGTTGCCATAAATAAGAGGCTTATAGTATCCATACAAGCGGTATACTCCTCTACATACGAAGACGAGAGAATATCTTTATAATTACCAAGCAATACAGCAGTGATTGATTAGGCAACACTCTATATGGTTACGCAAGTTTATAGGTACTCCACCTTCTCTCCCCTTCTTTTGTAAGGACACCTGATTCAACCATCGCAAGCAGCTCTCGTTGTATGGTCTTTTCGCTAAAGTCTTTTATCTCAGTAGAGATGTCTTTTATAGATACCACTCCTTTTCGCTTGATAATATCCATAATTGCTCTCTTTCTTATATCAACTCTGTCCTCAATGCTTTTGATTTTCTTTTCTGTGTCACTTGATACGCTAAGTGTCTTTTCAGCTCGTATGCGTGAAAATGGTCCTATAGATGTCCCTGAGCTTGTGTGAGTACTTCGTGTGGAAATCTTGATGTCCTTTTGAGTATTTCTAAGAGGCATGTCGACCGGCTCAACATACATTGCGTCACGTTCAAGAATCACTCCTTCCAATCGCTCTGACGCGTCTTGTATGGTGGCAATAAGAAGTTGATATTCCTGCACAAGCAGGTCTGCATTCATCTGGGTTATTACTCTGGCATCCCTTGCAATAGAAAGGAGGCTGGTTAAGTGTAGTATCGAATATACAATCTTCTCTCGCTGTAGATGTGGGTCTTCACATAGTGGCAGCTCTGCAATAAGGGCAAGAGCAGTGTATCCTTTGTCCTTTATTCTCTTTAGGACTTCTTTCTCTTGTCCTATTGTTATGGTCAGTACTTCAAGTGCAGCGACAAGGCGTTCAGCCTTTTTAAGGACATACAAAAATATCTTGTTTTTTGTATTGATTTGGTGGTTTGTCCCATTGTATTGGACATGACTTTTATTTATCATTTTTGTCCTTTATTCTGCCACGGGTGGTTAATAAGACGTCAGTTGCAGTGATTATAGGGTGCTTTGTCTTTTTTACAATTGTCCAAAAGAAAGAAGTGTTGCGTGGTATACCGATGTGCCAATAAATAGCTCAATATAAAAGTATTTGGTATGATTAGGTGACTATGGCGCGTAAGAAAAAAAATCCTCCTACTCAAGAAATAGAGCGTACTTCTTATTTTCATGACTTAGAGGAAGAGACCGTACGCGTTTTGTTTGCGATAGTATTTTTTGTACTCGCAACACTACTTGCCCTCGCTGCATTCGAGCTCTCTGGGGTGCTCGGCTCATATATATTCAAGGGGCTCAGCTACCTGTTTGGCATTGGATACTACATCATGCCGGCGCTGTTGTTTACCTTATCTGTATCGTATCTATTTAGCCTCCGACGAGACCTGCGACCACTACGAGTTATAGGCTCTATTGTTTTTTTTATTGCGAGCCTCGGAATGATAGAGATGATGCATGCAGGCAGCGGTGGTATCGCGGGTACTTACATTGCTCGGCCACTAGTTGCACTTGTTGATGTCTATGCAACGGTACTCCTTCTTGGTTCACTTATGCTTATCTCACTCCTTGTAATACTAGAGACACACCTTCTTCTTGCTCCAGCAAAATTATGGTCTCGAATTAAAGAAGCACGTGAACAAGATCAGTCTGATGAGGACGAACCAGTTGCAGTTACCGCCCCTCTTCAACCACCTGTAGTTGCTGAACCTGAGGAGGCTCAAGAAAAAGATAACGAAGACAAGAACGCAACCAGCGCTGGAGATAAGGTAAAACAATTTTTGGGCTTTGGTGAAAAAGCAGATGGTGCCGTTGCCTTTGTTCCGGATAGATCATTTAACGTATACACTCCTCCACCTGTTTCTCTTCTTGAGAAGGACCGAGGAAAGCCAGGGGTTGGTGATATCAAAGCAAATGCAAATATCATAAAAAGAACTCTCCAAAACTTTGGTATCACTGTCGACATGGATGAAATCTCGATTGGCCCAACCGTCACAAGGTATGCGCTCAAACCAGCAGAAGGAGTCCGTATATCTAAGATAGTATCCTTACAAAGCAACCTCGAGCTCGCGCTCGCCGCATCCCCTATTCGTATTGAGGCACCAATTCCAGGAAAATCGCTTGTGGGTATAGAAGTACCAAATACCGCAAAGACCACCCTCGGACTCGCCTCTCTTCTTGGTGCTGATGAATTTGTAACAAGTCCAAAATCTCTTCTTGTTGCCCTAGGTAGAAATATTACCGGCACCCCGTATTATGCCGATATCGCAAAAATGCCTCACTCGCTTATTGCCGGTGCTACTGGTGCGGGTAAGTCTGTCTCTGTACACGGCATCATCACCTCACTCCTCTACAGAAACGGCCCTGAAAAGCTGCGACTCATTCTCGTTGACCCAAAGCGGGTAGAATTGACCTCATATAACGGCATACCTCACCTCCTTACCCCTGTTATCACTGATCCAAAAAAGGCGATACTCGCGCTAAAGTGGGCAACCAAAGAAATGGAGCGACGTTATGATGTATTAGAAACTGAACAAGTTCGCGACATTCATTCGTACCACACAAACATACTTACTCCTGCACTTACTGCCTATGCAGAGCGAGCAAAAAAGGCTGATCTCACTGAAGAAGATGAGTCTCGCCTACCAGAACAAATGCCTTACATTGTCGTTATCATTGATGAGCTTGCTGATCTCATGAGCTCATACCCACGAGAACTTGAAGCGTCAATTGTACGCCTCGCACAAATGTCGAGAGCGGTTGGTATTCACCTACTACTCTCAACGCAACGCCCCTCTGTTAACGTTATAACTGGTCTTATAAAAGCAAACGTCCCTACACGACTCGCTCTCCAGGTGGCCTCACAAATCGACTCAAGAACTATCCTCGACAGCGCGGGTGCAGAAAAACTCCTTGGTGCCGGAGATACCCTTTACCTCTCTGCAGAAATGGCAAAGCCGGTACGTCTTCAAGCGCCATATATATCTGAGAATGAAGTAAAAAATATAGTGCAATTCATTAAAAAGCATAATGACTATGTTCCTGAGGCGGGCATCGATCTTTCAAGTGACCACGTTTCTGGAGCGGCGTTTAGCGCATCGATTGGTAACGATGATGATAATGACGACTTGTATGAAGAGGCGAAGGTATATGTTATAGAGGCAAAGCGCGCTTCTACCTCATACCTGCAACGCAAGCTCCGCATTGGCTATGCGCGTGCGGCACGCCTTATGGATATGCTCGAAGAGCGAGGTGTTATAGGACCGCAAGATGGAGCGAAGCCAAGAGAAGTCATACACCACGGCTTATCTGATGATGCCGCTTCCCCAGATGAAGGGTCTGACTACACGGATACACCTAAACTATCATGATCGCTCTATCCTTCAGACAAAAATTACTACTCATTTCGCTTGTAGCAGGAATGTTCCTTAGCTACTGCGTATTTGCCTTTCGATCATACATACTTGGACCATCACTAGTACTATTTGAACCAGTACATGGGGGCGTTGTTGAATCCCCATTAGTTACCATACGTGGCAATGCGCATTCGATATCTGAAATTTCAATTAATGATAGGCCGATATTTGTAAGTCCAGATGGCAACTTTGCGGATCAATTGTTGCTCTCGTACGGCTATAATATAATTGAAGTAACGGCAAAAGATAAATACGACCGATCGGTACAAAAGCAATTATTACTTACCCTACGATAATATGGCAGAGAAAGAAAAGAAGACTAAGAAGGTGTCAGTAGCCGCAGACCTCCCTACCGGAGACGTGCCGTTTGTGTCAAAAAAATTAGAGGACGCGCTTAAAGCCGTAAAATCAAAGTTTGGAGAAGAATCAATAATGAAACTTGGAGATACTCCTAAAGTTAATATTGATGCTATCCCATCAGGTTCAATTGGACTTGATTGGGCGCTTGGTATCGGTGGCTACCCACGTGGACGCATCATTGAAATATACGGACCTGAATCATCAGGAAAGACCACGCTATCACTCCATGCAATTGCCGAGGCACAAAAACTAGGAGGCATCTGTGCTTTTATTGATGCAGAGCATGCTCTCGATCCTGAATACGCAGCCAAAATAGGCGTACGCACTGATCAGCTTCTTGTCTCACAACCAGATACTGGTGAACAGGCCCTTGAAATATGCGAATCACTCGTTCGTTCAAATTCTATTGATATCATCGTGGTTGACTCTGTTGCTGCTCTTACACCAAAAGACGAAATTGAGGGAGATATGGGTGCCTTCCATGTTGGTAAGCAGGCACGCCTCATGAGCCAAGCACTTCGCAAGCTTACTGCTATTGTTCACAAATCAAAGGCGGTGGTTATCTTCATCAATCAAATCAGAATGCAAATTGGGGTTATGTTTGGTAACCCAGAAACCACTCCAGGCGGTAAGGCGCTTAAATTCTACACCTCAGTTCGTCTTGATATCCGTCGAATTGCCCAAATCAAAAAAGGAGAAGAGGTAGTGGGAGGAAGACACCGAGTAAAGGTTGTTAAAAATAAAGTCGCCGCACCATTTAGACAGACAGAGTTCGATCTTATGTATAACGAGGGCATCGCTCGCGAAGGAGAAATTCTTGCACTCGGCGAGAAGTACGGCATTGTCGAAAAGTCAGGGTCTTCCTATTCTTACAAAGAAGAGAAGCTTGGAAGAGGATATGACGCCTCAAGAACCTACCTTAGAGAAAATCAAAAGACGGCGCAAACTATACTTGGCGAGATACGCACACACCTAGACTAGGCACGCTGCACTTTTTGAAACGCCTTTATTGGTCGCATCGCATCACGTAGCACCATAGTACCAATGAGGGCAACGGCAACAATAATAATCTGCACTGCAAGTTCAGTGTGGCTAAATGCTACGACGACATAGGTAAGAAACCGCTCATATTCAAAGATGTTCGGTACATTGCTTGCGATATTTGATATAGACACCATAGAGGTAAGTGCTGCTGAAAACACCACAAGTAGGTAGAGGCGAAGCGCTGCAGAAGAAACCAGCATCCGTACAAAAGATAGCACTCTCACTCTCCTCATCACCGTTACTTCAATTCTTGAATTCATAACAAGTATATAACTGATAATATCACCATTCCCCCACTGCCTTTTTGAAGGCATGCTTTGCTCGGTGCATTCGTGTCTTTATTGCCCCAACACTTATACCCTCTCTCTTTGCTATTGCTTCGTGTGGCAAACCTTCTAGATACGATAACCGAAGCACCGTTTCAAAATGCTCTGGTAATTTGGCAAGTGCGATCATAACCGCATCGGTCACCTCAAGTTTTTCAAACTGCCTCATCTGCGTATCTGGGAGCGCTTCAAATGCCTCAGGCTCTAGGTCTGCCGATCGCGCACGGTCACGTTTACTTTTTTGGTACTTAGTAAATGCAGTATTCATGAGTATTCGATATGCCCATGAGCTAAATGATGCCCCCTCCTCTTCTTTAAACTTTCCTGCGTTAATAAAAATTTTAGTAAACGTATCCTGCACCACATCCCGAGCGTCGTCTTCATTACGAAGCACCGTCTTTGCCTTTCTCATGAAGGCATCTTCATAACGCCTCACTACATACACAAACATCTCAGGCGCCTCGATAGAAGCACGCAACACCTGTAGGTCTGAAAGTTCTTTATTGTCTTCTAAATACTCCATGGTAATAGTATGCTAACTCGACCTACACATATTGCAACCGTCCGCACAGCAAAAAGGTTGCAAAGTATTTAAAAAACGGCATAATCATTCGGTATGTTGGACTATAATGAAATACTACCAAAGAAGATTATCGACATAGAGGGCGAGCCATATATGGTGCTTGCCTCACATGTATTTAGAAAGCAACAGCGAAAACCGGTTAATCAGACAACGCTTAAGCACCTTAAAACTGGCAAAGTAACGGAGCGGTCGTTCCACCAAAACGAAACTATCCCTGAAGCTGATATAGAAACAAAAACGTTGGTATATATATACACCCAAAAAGGCGAAAGCTGGTTCCATAACGTCACCAACAAGAGCGAGCGGTACATGATACCGAGTGACACCATTGAACACGAGCTATTGTACTTAAAAGCAAATACTGAGGTGACTGCCCTATTCTTTAATGAGGCGCTTATCAGTATTACTATCCCGGTTAAAATGGAATTGCTTGTAGCTGACACTCCACCAAATGTAAAAGGCAACTCGGTACAAGGCGGTAACAAAATCGCAACCCTCGAGAGCGGCGCTGCGGTTACCGTACCAATGTTTATCAATGTTGGTGACATGATACGAGTAAATACAGACTCAAATGAATATGTGGAGCGCGTAGAGAAGGCGTAGGTATACACCTTAGACACCAAAAAACCACTATAGCAATACTGCTATAGTGGTTTTTTGGTGTGCATTCACACGTACTACTATCGTTCGATATATGGAAGCAATGCCATAAAACGAGCTCGCTTTACCGCGCCCGCGAGCATTCGCTGGCTACTTGCAGTAAGTCCTGTTCTCTTTCGAGAAAGAATACGGCCATATGGGTTAAGGTATCGCTTCAATAGCTCTAGGTCTTTGTAGTCTATGTGTTTGTGACTGTGTCTTTTTTGTTCCATGGTGAGTAACAACAATGTTTAAAACGGTATGTCTTCTGGATTAATATCATCTTCAGGGTACTCAATAGCCTCAGGCTCTTTGGTATCTTTCTTTGGAGCCCCGGGAGCGGCAGCGCCTCCCGCCTCACCTCCCTTAGGTCCGAATTGAACGCGCTCAGCAACTATCTCGGTGCGATACTGCTTTTGTCCATCCTTTTCCCAACTTCTTGTCTGCATACGACCTTCGATGAGAACAGAATTACCCTTACGCAAGTATTGTGCTGATGTCTCTGCTTGTCTTCCAAATACCACTACATTGTGATATTCAGTCGCATCCTGCCACGCACCCGATTGATCTTTGTAGCGTCGATTTGTTGCAAGCGAAAAAGAAGTCACTTTTATCCCTGATGGGAGTGCTCGCTCTTCTGGATCGCGGGTAAGGTTACCAATGAGATATACTTTATTGAGATACATATACGTAGACGTCTAAAGAATAATTACACTGATAATGGTATCAGATTATTCTTTCTTAGTCGCTCCCTCATCCTCAACAATAAGCTCATCAACCGCCTTGGTGATCTCCTCTTCAGAAATATCTATATCCCCCGCTCCTGCAGCACCAATACCCTTACTCTCTGGTGCCTCCTTTTCTCTCTCAATAATCTTTGGTGCCGTTGGCTCGTACGCATCTGCATTGGTCTTTACGATTATGTATCGTACGAGATCCTGCATATGATCAAGTCCTTCTTTTAATGCATCCTGCCCTTCTGGCATACCTTCAAACTTACACCAACCGAAATATGAATCATCGAACTTTTGATACGAGCCTTGAATGCTCTTTCGTATCGTGTATGCAAGATCGTGACGCTCCGGGAACCCCTCATGGAGAATCGTTCCGCTCGCTTGCGTAATAAGCGTGCGTAGTTCCTGCACACGAAGTTCTAGCTCATCATCGGTGAGCGTTGGAACAAGGTGATATCCTAGCTCATATACCACAAGCTCTGATGCCTTGTCTTCGTGTGTCTGTGTCATAAATACTGACAAAACTAACTAATAACGCACGAACTGTACCACGCCAATCAAATATCGGCAATATGCCGCGGTGAGTACCCCACACCGCACCTTTTCTGTATATACAACCCATCTTATAGCCCAAGGTTAAATAGTCTTGCTGCATTATTAAGCAGAATATCCTCCAATTTTTCCGGCTGTATCCCTTTTATTTCTGCAAGGCGTCGTACTATCTCGCTTATATAGAGCGGATTATTACGCTCTTTTCTGTATGGCACCGGTGCGACATAGGGTGCATCAGTCTCCGCGTGTATACACTCAAGCGGAGCATACTGTATGACCTCATCATACTCTCGCGCAAACGTGATCACCCCTGTAAAGGAAATAGTAAATCCAATAGCAAACAAACGCGAAGCAACCGCCACGTCCCCCGCAAAAAAATGACTATTACCCCTCAGGGTAGGAAACTCCCGCGCGTATGATTCTAGTATGTCGAGCGCATCGTGATACGCATCACATGTACCCCTACGTGGACGCACGTGGAGCATAAGAGGAAGGTTGTGCGAAATCGCAAATTGTATCTGTGCTTCAAATAGTGCTTTTTGCTGGGGGTATACATCAGCTTTGTTGGCACGAAAATAATCCAAGCCGCACTCACCTACCCCCACCACGCGAGGGTGAAGTATCGCCTCATACTCCTTTTCTATAAAGATTTCACCTGCGCCATCATCGGGATGTACACCAATGCACGCAAAGACATGGGTATTTGCTCTTGCGAGCTCACTTGCTTGTTGCGAGCTTTGTAACGTAGTACCAATCGTAATAACGCCAATCTCGTGTTCTTTAAGTACACGCAATACATCCGCTCTGTCGGTATCGTACGCCGTATCATCAAGATGAGCATGTATATCTATGTACCGCACAAAATACTATTAGTCCCTTCTTAAAAAGAGTGGTTCTGGTTTTTTATTATCGCGTACCGCTTGGAGTATTTTTTCGCTTGTTTCTGGAAGCATCGGCGCGAGTAACCACCCTATGGCATACACCATAGCGCGAAGTTCATATATACACTTTTTCGCCTTCTCACTATCAGTCTTTATGAGTTTAAACGGCTCTTCACTGGTCATTCTGCCATCTGCCTCTTTGATTAGTTTCCAAATATAATCCATTGCCTCATTGTATTTGTACTCTTCTAGTAGCGCGGCAAATGCTTCTGGCATTTCTATGGTAGGTAGTTCATCTGCTGCAAGATATGTTTCTGCAAGCTTCATAACACGAGACACTACATTACCTAGCCCATTTGCAAGATTGGCATTATAGACCTCTTTAAATCGCTCAAAGGTAAAGTCTCCGTCTTCAAACGGATGTACTTCTCTAAGGAGATAGTACCGCACCGCATCAGTGCCATACTCAGCAACAAGCGATAACGGGTCAACCACATTACCAATTGTTTTTGACATTTTTTGTGCATTTACAGTGATGTATCCGTGCACCACAAGCTGTTTCGGTAGTGGTACCCCAGCAGACAGAAGCATTGCCGGCCAATAAATAGCATGGAACCTGCTTATACCTTTACCAATAACATGAATACTTCTTGAAGCTGGGTTTTCCCAGTAGTGAGTAAAGTTGTCTCCATGAGTGCCGTACTCGAGCGCGGTGATGTAATTTGATAGCGCATCTACCCATACATACATAACCTGAGAATCATCGTGAGGCACCGGCACCCCCCACCCGTGCGCACGTGCCATACTACGAGAAATACTAAGATCCTCTAGTCCTCCTCGCAAAAAACTGAGTACTTCATTTTTTCTTGTCTGCGGACTAATACGAAGCTTATCTTCTTCAATGTATGCGATTAATGCCTCAGTATAATTGCCGAGTTTAAAGAAATAATTTTCTTCTAAGATTCGCTCTGGTTTCTTTCCGGGATGTTCGGGACATTCACCATTAACTAAATCTTTCTCTGTTTTAAATTCTTCACACCCAACACAATACAATCCCTCGTACTCCTTTTTTACCACGTCTTCTTTTTTGAAAGACTTCCATAGAGTTTGCGCCCCCACCAAGTGTCGAGCGTCATGCGAGGTACGTATAAAATCATCATGAGAGACATTGAGTTGTTCGAGTAGCTCTTTAAAGATTAGCGCGTGGCGATTTACATACTTGCGAACGTCCTCTCCCGCTTCTTCAGCCTTGAGCACATTCTTTAAGGCATTGTCATCAGTCCCTGAAAGAAAAAACACATCATATCCCACCATCCTCGCAAAACGAGCAAATGCATCTGCTTGTACAAATTCTAGCGCATGACCGAGGTGAGGTCTTGCGTTTACATACGGTATAGAGGTCGATATAAATAAAGGTTTTTTCACCATGGAGCCAATCTAAGCACTCTTTGGGGCGCTATTCAAGCTCGCTCGCTCTCGAGATATTTCTGCAACTAATTCTTGTAGTACCGCAGCAAGAGGTACCGCAAGAATTATGCCCAGAAAGCCTGCTAAATGCCCTCCCACGAGGAGGGAGAGGATAATAAGTATAGGCGGTACTCCAACCACTTTTGATACCACCAACGGGTGAATAAGATGGTTTTCAAATTGCTGAATAATAAGGTATAGCCCAATGACTAAAAAGCCAAGTGATGGGCCTCCATCCACAAAGGCAAGAGCGATAGCGGGTATTGATGCGAGTACCGGACCAAAGAGTGGGATAATCTCAAGCAATCCAGCAATTATTGCAAAAAGTAAACTGTATCTCACGCCAAGCACGGTAAGTCCTAGGTACGTAAGCACTCCCACAATCAGCCCAAGAAGGAGTTGTCCTTGCATCCATAGACCAATTTTTTTCTGACTTCTCTTCCAGAGGTCTAATACCTTATTGGTGTACTTTGCCGGAACAACCAACCGAAGAAAGTCATCAATTCCCTTATCTTGTACAGAAAAATAAAATGAAAAAATGATGATAAGTACAAAGCTTACAAAGCCGCCGAATACGATAGATACCGTTTGTACAAATCCGTCTGATGCGTTAGTGAGCGCGTTTCGTAACTCTATTACTCCGTCTCGAAGTGAAAATACTGCCCCCGCCTCATCATGGACCACCTCACCAGTCATTGGGTTTGAGATACTTACTTGCTCTAAGTATGTTGGCAATATATCGAGAAAGCCGGACATTTCATCAAGGACTGGTGGGATGAAAAACCCAATAAGCCCAGCAAAAAATCCGATGATGGTGGCATATACCGTAATGACCGCAACTACGCGAGGTACGTGGTACCGTTTAAACCAATCCACCGCTGGCTCTATCGCGCTTGCGATAACAATTGAGGTGAGAAGTACCAGCACAAGGTCTTTGAGTACATAGAGCGTGTAAAGACCAAGCACAATCGCCGTTGCTAAAAATAGCGTCTTTGGACTAATAACTATAGTAGTGTTTCCTTTCATTGCTCTATAGTAGCACGCAGCAATATAGAGAGACTACACACTTTCCCCATATAGATATGTTATCTGAGCAAATGTGACGCAAGGTCGGCAATAGCGACACGGTGCTGTTCTCCGGAGTCCCTATCCCGCACCGTTACCGTGTCTTTGTTTGTAGCCTCATCCCCTTCTCCGAGTGTGTCAAAATCGATAGTAATGCAAAGTGGTGTTCCAATTTCATCTTGTCTTCTATAGCGCTTGCCAATATTGCCATTATCATCAAAGGTAATTCGTGGAAAATCCTTTTTAAGCTGTGCGTACACCTCACGCGCTTTGGTTTGAAGCTCTGGTTTGTTTTTAAGCAGAGGAAACACTGCTGCCTGATACGGGGCAAGATGTTTTGGGAGTCTAAGCACCACTCTATCCTCACCCCCTAACGTATCCTCATCATATGCTTTAGCAAGTACGGCAAGTACTAATCGTCCGAGTCCAAAGGTGGGCTCAATTACATGAGGTACAAATTTTTCGTTACTTGTGGCGTCATGGTAGCGCAAGTCTGCACCACTTTTATCAATATGGTTACGTAGGTCAAAATCTCCACGGTACGCGATACCGCCTATTTCTTTATATCCGAATGGGTACTTAAAGTAGAAATCAAGCGTCCTCTTACTGTAGTGGGCTCTATCCCCATCACCTACTTCTACTTCTTTAACATCATCAGAAGAAAATCCAAGGAGCGCAAACAACTCATGCGATAGTATTTTGAGTGATTCAAATGTCTCTTGCCAATTCTTTTCTTCTAAGAAGTACTCAAATTCCATTATCTCAAGCTCGCGTACTCTAAAAATAAAATCTCGTGGTGCAATTTCATTTCTAAAATTTTTCCCAATTTGCGCAATACCAAAAGGAAGTTTTGGATGAAAGGTGTCAATGATATTTTTGAAATTCACAAACATGCCCTGCGCGGTTTCTGGTCTGAGATACGCTATTTGGTCTGGTCCTTCTACTGAGCCAACTGATGTTTTAAACATCATATTGAATTGTTGTGGACTTGAGAGAGAGTTTCCATCCGCACTCTTTATATTCTTTTCCAAAAGCATCTCTCCCATCTGTGCAAGTGACATACCAGAGACATCCACACCCGCCTCTTCAAGCAGGTGATCAGCGCGATATCGTTTGTGATTAACCACATCCTCAACTAACGGGTCTGAAAATCCTCCAACGTGCCCTGACGCTTCCCAGACTCGAGGATTCATGAGTATGGCGCTGTCTATGCCGTACACCTCGTCCCTGCTGTCTACAAAATGCTTCCACCACAGCGCTTCGATGTTCTTTTTTATAGCAAGACCAAGAGGTCCGTAGTCATACGTACCAGCTAGTCCTCCGTAGATTTCTGACCCCGGAAATATAAAGCCTCTTCGTTTACAAAGTGACACTACTTTCTCGATGGATGATTCTTTTTGTGGTTCTTTCATGCGGTTATGGTGCCACCTTCCCTGACCCTCGTCCATGCGCAGGATCAAGAAGTAATTCTGTCGTTACAGGAGCGTAGGAGGATTGTATCTGCGTCTTTGTAAATGAGTCAAGCCCAGTGACTGATTGCTGCCCTACCAACAGGGGTGATTCATCAATCTGTGAGAGGCTTGGAGTTATCGCAATCTGAAAGGACACCTCTCTTGATTTAGTATTAGTACCCACACCCGCAGGGAGCGTGCCGACATTCCATGTCACTCTCCCACCAACGGGATTGTATACCACATCTTCACCTATAGGATTAATTGCACCTAGCCATTTTACATATGATGGAATGTTTGCCACCACTTTTACATTCTCAAGATCATTAACACTATTTCCAAGCGACCACACCACGGTGTACGTTGTCTGTGTTTCTGCCTTTGGCGGTATCGGACCACTGTTACTGAAGGCGCCGGTGCTATACAGCGAGCGAGCGGTAAAAATAAGATCGGTAGCAATAAGCGCTCGCTTCGTAACTAATGACTCTATTTCTTCTGGAACATTTACCTCGTTAATTCTTCTTCCTCGTATACGAGTATCTAGTGAGAGAGTTTGATTGTTACTTCTATCATCTGCTATCGCGAGGGTCTTTATGCTATAAGAAACACTCCCCCTTGCACCGGGAGCTATTTCTTTAAGCGCAGGGATAGTCTCTGCCGTCCATCGAATGGTGTTGGTATTAGAATCATAAAAACCATTTGCTGCTGCAACTGATTTTCTGTCGTATCCACCACCAGAAAGTGAGACGATTATTTCACCATCCAAAATCTTTGTCGGTAGATTGTTTTCCCAAACAATATCCACTCGTACCGCCTCACCACCCGCAATCACTGCATCTCCTTGCGTGGTAGATCCATTTATTCCTACTGCAAGTCCTATGAATGGTTTTTTGATAACAAATGAAGATTCATTGGTCCCGAATGTCGCGGCTAGCTCACGTTCGTTACTCTTGCTTTGTACACCCACATTAAAACGAATTATTCGTGATTCAAGATTTTGTCCTATCACCACCCCACGCAAGGTAACTACCTTTTTTGTTTTTGGCTCTAGAGAACCTAGTGCCCAAATATGTGAATCAAATGAGGCTTTAGGATTACTCTCGGTAAGTTCAAATCCTTGTGGGTATTCAGCTACCAACAACACATCCTCTATGGTTTGTGTTGAGTTAGAAATAAGCTCAACGGTAAATTCTACTTCTTGACCAGAAACCACCTCCTCTAGTGCTCCCACTCGTACTGCTATTGGTGCCGCGCTAAGCACGATATCGTGTGATGCCTCCTTCACAAAAATGGCATTTGAATCTTGTATGCGATATTCAAGAGTAACGAGTACACGCTGTGAAGAATTTTCAGGTCCAAACAAAATTGCGCGAGCGGTTTTTTTTACTTTCTCTCCCGGCTTAATGGTGCCGATTGATTCTCTTGTTCGTGGCAACTCAGCATTAAGGTTGCCTGACATTCGTGTTCCATCAGGATATTCAACAATAAGATCAGCAAGCTCAAGAGGTATTGAATTTCTGTTTACTATGCCAATCTGTAGCACCAACTCTTGACCACCCTCCATAGCAACGGGACCCGCTATTTCAATATCAATATTTCGGGCAGACACGACATTTGAACCTCCAAAAAACAAAATGAGTGAGACAACAGACGAGAAGAGGAAAAAAACTACTGACGCTATGAGTAGTATCTTTACCGAAGGGAGCATCTCTTGTGTCCGTTTTGCTGCAGATGCACGCGCTCTCATCTTTGAGATGAGCATGGTGGTATAGGATGGGTCAGCTACCACATCCTGTGTCCCCCACTCCTCAGAAACCACATGGGTATCAGGAGCAAGTTGCCTGCGCTCTCTTGGCTCTATCGCTTGTTTTCGCGAGTAGAGCTTGGATTGCACCTTATGTATAGCATCATCATCCTTTTCATTCATTACGATTAGTATAGCGCGTATTTAATGACTTCGGTACAACTGTGATGCACCAATTGCGTGATTTATCTTTCCTACCAAGGTTGCCTTTTCTTTCATCATAGCCTCAATAGCTTCTTTGCTTACCACTGATGACAAGTTAAACAAAGCGGTGGTTTCTTTTTCCATATATCCAAGCTCTCCTAGTATGTACCGAACCATGTACAACTCCCTCAAAGAGCGTATCCCCGCATCAGACTCGAGCACTATAGCGCGCATACCCTCTATAAAGGTGGTATATAATGTCACACTCGCATCCTCTTCTACTACTAGTGCCTCAATGAGATTTCCTATGCGTCGCATTATTTCCCTATCACTCTTACGCACAAGTGTTGTTTGCCACTGTTCAACCACATGAACCCCGGTAACTCTCCAAAGCAGTTTGCCGCGCACCAGAGAGAGCTCTACTTGTGAGAGTGGCTGCACGCCGTATCGCAAGCGAGACGATTCTTTTCTGCCACTAATAACTACCGCACGTACCACGCCCATCTCGCGCGTAAGAAAGGTAGCGAGGAGATTCGCCTCTTTATAGGGGCGTGCAGATAGTACTATCGCCTCTGTCCTATAGATATGATGACTCATGTCGCAATAGAAAAGGATAGTGAATATCCTTCGGCGGTATGGAGGTGTGCTTGTTCTGTTTCAGTATACGTAATAGTGGTAACCTTGGTGGTTTTCATTATATCGGTACGATACTTCTCAATGAATGCTCGTTCGCGCTCTCCTGCACAAACAGTTAGTGACGCGCTATCAAACGGTGATAGTCCCTCCTCCTTTCTTGTGTCTTGGATTGCACGCAAAAGATCTCGAAGAATACCCTCTTCGATAAGCACTTCAGTAAGGGTGGTATCAAGAGAAATTTCCTCTCCTTCTTGTGGTACGCAGGTTACCTCTTTTACATTCACCTCTTCTTTTACTAATTCTGGATATATCGCAATATCAGCATGCAATAATAGAGCTCTCAGTGGCTGTCTCACTTTGATGCCAGCACCTGCTCGCAGTTTAAGAGCGCGTGACACAATTTCTCGCGTAGTCTCCATTTTTGTTATAACTTCTTCGTTATCTCCAGCAGGTTGTGGCCATGCGGCAAGATGCACACTTAATGGGCTTTCGTTGGTGCGAACTGTTTGATATACCTCTTCAGCAATAAAAGGAGTGAATGGTGCCATCACTTTTGCAAGTGTTTCGAGTACATACCGAGTGGTAGCAAGCGCAAACCTGGCATCTTCTTCATTATCGCCTTTATATCTATCCCGAGAACGACGCACATACCACTGAGACAGGTCGGCTATGAAGTCTCGTATTGCGCGAGAAGATTCAAGTAGCCGATACTCATCAAGCGCCTTTGTGGTGGTGGTGATTAGTCGAGAAAGCATTGCCAATATCCACATATCAAGCACGTGCGGACTCTCAAATGGATTTGCCGTGGATTCCTTTGCGTAAAGTCTATACAAGGCAACAGTATTTATAAGTGGGTTAAATACTTTTTTGGTGATCTCGTCGACGGTGCTTTGGTCAAAATTTTTCGAATCACCCGGTTGATTGACGCTATACATAAACAATCTGAGTGCATCAACTCCATGAAGCGCCATCATCTCCCATGGATTTACAATATTCCCAAGTGATTTAGACATCTTCTTTCCCTTGTCATCAAGTATATGCCCTAAACAAATGACATTTTTATATGCCCTGCCGCGTCCTAATAGTACCCCCACCGCATGCAGCGTATAAAACCATCCTCTTGTCTGATCGATAGCTTCTGCAATATAGTCTGCAGGAAAGCCGTGATTGTCTACCCACTCTTTATTCTCAAATGGATAGTGGTCTTGTGCATAGGGCATACAGCCACTGTCAAACCACACATCCATAACCTCCTTCACACGAGTGAGTGGGGTTCCTTTGTCGCTATAGAGGACAACATCATCTACATAAGGGCGGTGTAAATCTATTTCGTATGATGCATTGTATGGAAGTGGGACAAATGAGACGGTTCGTATTTCTGCTGTTTTTGGAAAATCACCTTCTTTATATGCTTTCTTTGAACGATCCTCACTATACCCGTTTGAGATAGCAAGACTCATCCACACCACGTCTGCATGGGTAACGACAAGAATAGATTCTCCCTCGTGTTCATTATCTCTTTCAGACAAAAACGAACCTACTCGAGTGCGGACATCACGGATAGTCTCCCCTCCTTCTGGAGCATGGGTAAATGATTTGTGATGTGGAATTACCGCATCCATCTCATGAATAGGTCTTCCGTCAAAGACTCCAAAATTTGTCTCTCTCAAACGGTCATCAATGATAGCCGGAGGAAGCTGGAGCGCCTCGGTAATACATGCAGCAGTCTCCATGGTTCGCGGTAGTGGCGATGTATATACTTTTGTTATACCAAGTGACTTGAGCTCCTCTATGCGGGCCTGCACTTGTCGCTTTCCTTCATCGGTAAGTACGTTACGCGCATCAATACTGCTATTTAAATACTGATGAGCATTTGACTGCGCCTCGCCATGCCTCATAACAACAAACGTATTCTTGGGCGGCTTCATGTGCGCCCTCATGGTGGCAATAGAATCAACCACGAGTCGCTCTTTATTATCTGACGATACCCAGACTGGTAGTGGCGTGCCCCAATATCGCTCACGTGACAGCGCCCAATCCTTTACCCCACTGAGCCATTCACCAAATCGTCCGTCTTTGATGTGGGACGGCTCCCAATTAATTTTTTGATTCTCCTCTACGAGCGTGTCACGGAGTTTTGACATCGCAAAATACCACGAGTCATGAGCGTAGTAGATAATCGGTTGTTTGCATCTCCAACAAAATGGATAGGTGTGCGTGACTTTCTCTTTTTTAAAGATGCGCTCTCCAAGTTCACGCAATATGGTTTTTTCTGCCTCAGAAAAAACATCTTTTTCTTTTGCCACAAGCCCTTGTAACGAGCCGGTACCGTTAACAAATTTTCCACTTTCATCAACAAGATGAAATTTTGGTAGCCCCACCACCGTACCAAGCTCAAAATCATCTTGTCCGTACATGACGGCAGTGTGCACAATGCCGGTACCGTCAAGGGTAGTGACAAATGACGCAGGATATACCTTATACGCCTTTTCTAATCGCTCTTGTTGATCTGTCGGTAACAAGTCGGCAAGGTATGGAAACAGCGGTTCATACGAGATACCCACCAAATCACTACCCATGTGACTACTTACAACCATCACCTCTTCGCCCAAAACGGCCATTCGTTCTTTTGCCACATAGTAGTACGCGTCATCTTTTTTTACTTTTACGTACTCGACTGACTCATGCACCGCAAGCGCAACATTACCAGGCAAAGTCCACGGCGTTGTGGTCCACGCGAGCAAATACGTATTCTCTTCTGCAATCACCTTAAAGGCTACGTACACTGATACGTCAGAGACCTCGTCATATCCTTGGGCTAGTTCGTGACTTGATAGCCCTGTCCCACAGCGAGCACACCATGGCACCACCTTATAATCCTTATACAATAGACCTTTATTGTCTGCTTCTTTTACTACATGCCACACCGACTCGATGTAATCACTTTTATAGGTGACATAGGCATCTTCAATATCTACCCAATAGCCTATGCGTTTTGTAAATGCCTGCCACTCGCTCGCGTATGTCCACACGCTTTTTTTACACTCCTCATTAAATGCAGCGACACCGAATGTTTCTATGTCTTTTTTATTTTTTAGTCCAAGGCGCTTTTCAACCTCAAGCTCAACCGGAAGACCGTGTGTATCCCACCCGCCTTTTCGGCGAACATGATACCCCTGCATGGTCTTATATCGAGGAATAATATCCTTAAATGATCGAGCCTCAATGTGGTGTATACCTGGGCGACCATTAGCAGTTGGTGGACCTTCGTAGAAAATAAATTCGCCTTTTGGTGAGTCTTTCTCTAGTGTTTTTTTGAATACCTCATGCTCGTCCCAAAAAGCAAGTATGTTGCTTTCCCGTTTCGCTGCCTCGCCAGAGGCGTATTCTTTCATAAAATCGTTATAGTCTTTCATGGGTTTGGCTATCTATGCGTACATCACCCATAGTAGTATCGCGCGCCCAATTTGTCACGCAAAAAAGGCGGCTCACTTTCGTGAGCCTATTTTAGTTCGGTATTGCATGAGATTAATTATCTCTACATTACTAATGTAATGAACATTGATAATGTATTCATTACATATGATACCAGTAGTTACATCACTCCTTATTCTTGCCAAATCAGTGGCAAGAAAAGACATAATCGTTGTGTGATTATAAAAAAAATCATCGGAGAATAAAATTCTTCCATTTTTTGCCTTCAAAATGATACAGAGCCTGCCTACTCTGACATTCCTTTCCACCCACAATCCTATGGAAGTAAATGCTTCCCCGAATAATTCATGTAATGAATCGCACTCTACTGGCTGTTGGGTATGCATTGACCCGACAGTGAAGTTAATTTTTACGCAAAATCTACTTACCTCCAAAACTGGCATAACAGGTTTATTCGGAAAAAGAGAAACCACGTTAGACATAGCGACCCCCCTCATTGCCTATTGAGAAATTACTCCAAAAACTTCCTTTATGCAACTACATTTCTGTGGGTGATTTTATACCTAAAAGGTACAGCCCTCTTTCCATGGTGATCCTGAAAGCGTCCGTAACCGCGACCCTATATGGTGCGTACACGTCATCTGCTACCGCAATCTTTTCTTGCGCGTACATACTATTAAACAGCGCCGCGAGTCGCGTAAGGTAGGTGGTAAGATGGTGTGGTTCGTATTCATGCAACGCTCGTGCAATCACCTGAGGAAAACGCGCCAACTCTTTTTCAAGGGGTGATGCTACACCTGGCACTTCATCATATGATGCTTGTAGTCCTATTGCGGATGCTTTGCGAAGCACAGAACATGCGCGAGTATGCGCGTATTGTAGGTATGGACCCGAGTTGCCTTCAAATGAAAGTGATGCCTCTTGATCAAAAGCGATGTTTTTTCCCATTCTTTGTTTGAGAATTGAATATTTTATCGCTGCTACTGCTACGGCATCAGCTATCTCTGCCTTTTTATCACCAAGCTCTCGCTCCTTCATTTTCTCATATGCTTTCTCTCGCATATCATCAATGAGTGATTCGCCGGTAATAACGTTCCCCTTTCGTGAGGACATCTTACCCTCAGCAAGCTGCATCATGCCATGAGAAATGTGCCTATAGGTACCAGCGTGTATCGGCCACACCATATCCATCGCCTTTGTTACCACCTTAAAATATTGTTCCTGCTCAACCGCGGTGATGGTTATGTTTTCATCATACGGAAATACCTTTCGCTTTAACACGGCAAGACCAAGCTCTTTGGTTTCGTACGTTGGTGTGCCTTTTGACGTAACAAACACTCGAGTATGGAGTCCGTATTGCTCACCATTAAACACAATCGCTCCATCACTCTCTTCAAAGATTTTTTTTGCAAGACCCTCTGTTACTACCTCCCGCCCAACTGGCGCAGACTCTGTTTCAAAAAAATAGTAATCAAATGTGGTACCAAGTATTGCATAAAGCTCTTCAAAGCGCGCGAGTGAGGTTTCTCTACCTTGTATATACAATGGCGACTCACGTAACTCACCGCTATACAAGCGTTTATTGATATCATCTATTTCTTGTTTTGCTTCGAGGTTTTCTTCATACGCCGCAGTTCCTTCTACATATGCGGCAGCGAGCACCGATACATCATCAGCAGATGCGCCACGCTTCATGAGCGCCCACATTGTTTTTGCTACGTGGGGGCCGATGTCGCCTTGATAGTTTGCGCGCTTAATGGTGGCGCCGGCATTTTCAATGAGACGAGAAATCGATTCTCCAATAGTGTTAGACATGAGATGTCCAATATGAAATGGCTTGAAGGGATTTGGTTGCGTATACTCAACCAATATCCGTCTACCCTGTAATGATGTTGATGTGCCCCATGCCCCACTATCGCTCCTCAATGAGGTTATCGTCTTTAAAAAGTATTCTCTGGTGAATGAAAAATTGATGTACCCAGGTTTTGCTACGGTAGCTGCGTCAATATAGGAAGGTAGTTGTATCTGTGTCAGTATCCGCTTTGCCTCCTCAATTGGAGTCAATCCTGTCACGCTTGCCACCACAAACGCAACATTTGATGCAAAATCGCCATGTGTCACATCATCAGTCGCGGTAACAGAAAAATCACCGCCATCTATTCCAAGCTGTGTAAGCGCTCCCTGTATGGCGATTTTTAATTCTTCCGTTTCTTTCATAGTGGAAGCATGCCACAAAACGGCAAATGCTCAACCTGATACAGTATTACTCTTCTGCCACTTCTTGCGCTTGTATTTCTGGAACAATACCAAACACCTGATACTTTTTATCAAGATCAACCAGTAGTTTAAGAACTTCAAAGGTAAGTGCAAGTACGGCAAAAAACGCCAATAATTGCAACTTCTTATTCCACTGCTTTTCAAACACCAAATCGTCAAATTGCGCCATGGTAAATATAGTATACGCTATCTTGTTTCAATATTGAATGCAGCATCACTCTCACCTGTTCGCACCTCAAAGGTTCTTCTGCCGATAAGCTGTCCGCGAGTTGTCTCTACATCACACCGCCATGTTCCCTTCTCGAGATTGCCCCTTAGTGTGTAGCCTCTAAATCCACCATCCCTCCCACCCGAAAGCGCGAACGGTATTTTAGATACCACCTCCCACTCTCCATTCTTTTCATTATAATATTCCCAACTGTGTACTACTGTGGTTGATAGTGCGTTAGGTGCAAAGACTGATGAAAAGCAATACACGGGATTAGTGCTTTGGTACACCACTCTATCTGAATGGGTAAACGTAGAAAGTAACTTGCCCACAAACGGAAGAGTGCTTTCTTTGGTTTTATACGAAACTTCATAGTTACCGTCCGCGGTACGCACAACAGAGTGAAATATACTTACCTCTTTTACCGCTAGCGGTATAGGGGGGATGATATTGCTAAAATACAATGTAATAAATAGTGCTAGCTCGGCTATTATTACCCCGCGGATATACCACTTACCTTCTTTGTATCGGCGTGGCGCAACCCGGCGAACGCCCTTTAAGACTATCATCATCCACACCCACGCAAACACGGTACTTAGTATAAATATCTCCGGTGACATCTTTTTTAATAAAACCGGAGTGATAAGGGCGCTAAGTGAAAGTGCGGCAACAAAATATATTGCGGTTTGAAAAACTATACCTTGGTACCGCCTCCTAAAAAATTCGTTCCCGATAAGCAGTAAGGTGATGCACAGTACAAATGGCCATCCAGAAGCAAGCGACCCGCTCCGTGAATAAAATACAAACAACCCACTAAAGAGCCCTCCGAGGGAAAATTGCATGATGAGAGGAAGCCACGCAGACACCCTAGAGAGCACTTCAGGCTTTCGAAGCTCGCTCTCTGCGTATGCTACTGCGAGCATGCCGAGAGTAGCGACCACAAGTAACCCACACAAAATAAGCAGGTCAAATAATCTATCAATGCGGCCGAGAGTAAGATTGTCCCACGTAAAACCAGTGAGGAATGCTATCCACGAAAGAATTTTTTCATTCCTCTCAACAAAAAGATAGAGCTGTTCGTATACCTTCATCATTATTATGATTTAAGCATGAAAAACTTGTATAAGAAATGAGCCCCATTACTGGGGCTCAATATCTGCATACAGAAATGCCAATCGGAGTACCAATAAGTTAAGCACTACCGACATAGGGGTGTCCTCGCACGAAATCATTTCATCAATGATAAACAAGGCTATTGTTTGTTCAGTTGCCGTCATGGTGGGGCGGCGTTGTGGCAGCCCTGCGTTGCATACGCACAACATCATCCTTGTTATCTGTTCGTAGAGCTCAAGATTTCCCCACGGATTGTGCATTGGGTTCTCCTTGTTGCCCACACGATACTACACGAAAGATGCTGGAATTGGAAATGTATGTGCCAGTGCGGTCACCTCCTTTAGAACAGCTGCTACTGTAATTGCGTCTCTCTTTTGCAAAACATCTACCATAAGCTCTGCCACTCTTTTTGCTTCTTGTTCTTTAAATCCTCTTGTGGTTATTGCTGGAGTACCAAATCGTATGCCACTTGGATCAAAGGCGCTTCTCACATCATCAGCGATCATGTTTTTATTAAGGGTTATACCTACCGAATCAAGTAGCGTTTCCGCCTCTCCTCCCGAGATTCCGAGGGATCCATACACATCCGCAAGAATAAGATGATTGCTTGTCCCGCCACCAAGCATTCTGATTGACGCGCTCCTAAACACTTCCTCCATTGCTTTTGCATTCTTTAGTATCTGCGCTGTGTATACTGCAAACGAAGGGTGGAGCGCCTCGCCAAATGCCACTGCCTTCCCTGCTATCGCATGCATGTGTGGGCCACCTTGTAGGCCTGGAAATATTGCTTTGTCGATTTTCTTTTTTATCTCTTCATTCTCTCGTACTAAAATCATACCGCCGCGAGGGCCACGCAATGTTTTGTGTGTGGTAGTGGTCATAAGATCAAAACCACTAGTAAAAGGATTTTGCGCTACCCCACCCGCAATGAGCCCTGCGATATGTGCAATGTCCGCCATGGTGTACGCACCAACTTCTTTGGCGATACGAGTAAACGCCGCATAGTCAAGTTCACGTGAGTATGCGCTGAATCCCGCAATAATAAGTTTTGGCTTTTCTCTTTGGGCAACCTCCCGCATTGCGTCGTAGTCTATTTCACCAGTATCTGGATTCTTCATTTTATAGGTCACAAAACGAAACAGCTTTGACGCAATTGTCATCGGATGGCCGTGGGTAAGATGCCCGCCGTGAGAGAGGTCCATACCCATTATGGTGTCTCCGGGAGAAAGGAGCGCATGATACACCGCAAGATTAGCTGGCGCACCGGAGAGTGGTTGAACATTTGCATACGCCGCACCAAAAAGCTGTTTCGCGCGATGTATCGCGAGGTTTTCAATCTCATCAGTATACGTTTGTCCGCCATAATACCGCTTGCCCGGAAGTCCTTCAGCGTATTTGTTGGTAAACACACTACCCACTGCCTCCCTTACCGCCTCAGATACATAGTTTTCAGAAGGAATCAGCTCGAGACCATCTTGCGCTCGAATTTCCTCGCCTCGTACCGCTCTAAAAGCTTCAGGATCTTGTGATTGTAGGTAGTCGCTATTCATGATTTTTTCAATATAGCATGAGGGGTACGCCTCGCCCACTCATAGACCTATGCGGTATACTACAATCCTATGGCACTTTCAGACAAAAAAATTCTTGAGGAAATCGCGCGTGGAGACATTATCATTGAACCGTTTACCAAAGAAAACCTTGCCACCTCAAGCTATGATGTCACCTTGGGAGAGTGGTACTTCAGAGAACAACCAATTGAACACAACCACTCGCTCTATAACATTTGGAGCAAGTCACACATGGAGCATGTCTGGGGCGCAAAAAATCCACATAAGGCAATGAGCGCGAAGGAAGAATTTAAAAAATACAATTTTGAATGGGATGGTATATCACCAACAGACAAGGTGATCTTACTTCGCCCCGGAGAAACCATATTGGCACATACCAATGAATTTATTGGTGGGCGAAACCACATCACCACCATGATGAAGGCACGCTCTTCGCTTGGTAGAAATTTTATAGAAGTCTGTAAATGCGCGGGATGGGGTGATGTGGGATATGTAAATCGCTGGACAATGGAAATAACCAATAACAGTAGTAATTACCTAATTCCGCTTGTCGTGGGCAGAAGAATCGCGCAAATAATTTTTTTTGAAACGGGACCGATTAACGGTAAGGATTATGCAGAGACTGGTAAATACAACCCACACAAAGAATTGCGTGAATTAAAAAAGCACTGGAAGCCAGAGATGATGCTCCCTAAGCTCTATATGGATAGAGATATAAAAGGTGACACAAAAAGGAAATAGCTTATAAAAAGAAAAGGTGGCCTAAGCCACCTCTCTCACGTGCAGTTTATGTATTCGCAATGCTGAAGCAATTGCTTTTCCTATATAGCCTTCTCTGTCTTGACGTTGTGGATACCTTTTTAAGAGTTCAGAAACCTCCTCTGGTGTTGCTGTATATATCTGATCTGGTGGTCCATCACCACCAAGATTTGGTATCACTTCAAAATCTGAAGTACAACGACAAACAACCGGCAATAATAATTTTTGTTTCCACCCATCTCTTTTTGTTTTGACCAGATGCGGACCAAGAAATTTTGCTCCATCCCAATCGATGCCACCTTTAACTATTCGCACCTCCTCTACTACTTCCCGCATGAGCGCAGGAAGCAGGTTCTCTCCTGGGACGTTATACTCTATGCCACCCCCAGGAAAGCAAAATCGTTTTTCTTCATTCTTTTTATTTCTTGAAACGAGCACTACCATGCTATTTGGTAGAAGAAATAGAACTTTCGCGGTTGGTCTTGCGCCCACTTGTTTACCAAGGGAATGAATTTTATGACCTAGATAATCAATCGAATGAAATGATGCTGGCTGCCCGATATGATTTGTTAGTTCAAGAACACAATCCCCCAGCGTCGTGTCCACAAACATCTTACACCTCCATTTTTGCTATCGAGACCATACCACAAAATATTAGACAACAAAAGAGCGCCGGCATGCCGGCGCTCTTTTGTTGTTTGTTATATGTATTACTTCACGTCTACTCCCATTGACCGTGCGGTACCTGCAATAATCTTCATTGCTTGCTCCACATCATTGGTGTTAAGGTCTTCCATTTTTTCAAATGCGATTTCCTTAAGCTGATCTTTGGTGAGAGCGCCAATCTTAGAAACATTTGGCTTGCCTGATCCACTCTCCTTACCTAGCTTTTTAAGAATAAGGTTAGATGCAGGAGGCTTCTTTAGTTCAAAACTAAATGATCTGTCGTCGTATACCGAGATAACGACTGGAATCACCGATCCCATAAACTCCCTTGTTTTCTCGTTAAATTCGTTTACGAATTGACCAATGTTAATACCCGCCTGACCAAGCGCAGGACCCACAGGCGGCGCTGGGGTAGCCTTACCCGCCTGTATTTGTAGCTTCAACTGTTTTACTGGAATTTTTTTCGCCATATGTGTGTATGAGAGAGTACCTTAAATACGCTTTACCTGCAAGAAATCCAGCTCGACTGGTGTTTCTCGACCAAACATCGGAACAAGCACCTTTACCTTGCCTCGCTCTTCGTCTATTTCGCCAATCTTTCCTTCAAGCTCTTTAAATGGACCGTCTACAATAATAACTGGGTCATCGACTGAGAAATCTATCTGATGTTTTACCGTATCTGAATGCATGCGCGAGAAGAGTCCTTTGATTTCCTCTTCGGTAAGCGGTACTGGTTGTACTCCACTCCCTACAAAACCAGTTACTCGTGGAGTGTTGCGCACCACATACCAAGAGTCATCAGTTACGATCATCTTCACCAAGACATAGCCTGGATAAATTTTCTCTTCCTCCTCTACGCGCTTGCCTGCCTTAATACGAATTTTTTTCTCTGTAGGAACTACCACCTCAAAAATTCTGTCCTCCATTCCGAGAGATTCGATACGTTGTTTGAGATTGCGCTCTACCGCATTCTCATAACCAGCGTAGGTATGAATCGCATACCAATGTGGATCAGTGTCTGTTGTTTGCTTTGCCATAGAGTGAATTAAATAAAGAATTCACCAACAAGAATGAGGAAGAGGCGATCAAAAAGACCGAGGTATATTGCGGTGAGTACAGAAATAATAATCACAAGTGCAGTAAACACACTTGCTTGCTTTTGCGTAGGCCACGACACATGCGAAAGCTCCGCTCTTGTATCCTTTAAATAATTGATAAATCTGTTCATACGCGTAAAACGGTACCGATAATAATTCGCCAATTTAAAAACCCCTCCCGGGGTTAACAGATAAATACTACCATGCTGAAGCACCCACTGTCAACACACATGACTTGAGTTACCTGCTTAATCAATGTAGAAAATAACCAACAATACTATAGCTGGTTACGTAATGAGGATTGAAATGCTGGTACAAAGCTATTATTAGCAATTTCTAAAATCGTATTTTTTATCTCTTGCGGTAGAAAATTTATCTTATCAAAATGATCCAAGGAGACCCACTCAAACTCGAGATGATCTATTCGAGAGTTGATCAATTTTTCTTCGCCAAACTCAAATGAGGTTATGAAGCTGTATTCATGTACTAGACCATTTTTTCCTGACCAAGTATGTTCAAAAACCGTCCTTACTTCTGTTGCTTTTATTTTTATTCCCATTTCTTCTTCTATCTCTCTTTCGAGTGCGCTTAGCACTGATTCGCCAAACTCAACATGCCCCCCTGGGAGAAAGTAGTAATCTTTTGGTTTAAAACGAGCTAATAATATTTTGTTTGATTCTACACAAACGCCTCGTGCTAGTATTTCGTGGTGCATATAAATTTTATTTTAGAAATGGTGGTACAATTTTATTAATATATAATAAGTACGATTCAAGTGAGTCTATCCCTCTTTCCTTAAACTCAGAGACTGAGACAATGTCACTTTCTAACCAGTAACTTCTCGACAAAAGTGAGATATTAAATGAAAGCCACAAATCCTCAATTTCATCATTTTTGAGATTAGGTTCGGGTAATACGTATAGGGCCTTTTTTAAACCTACCGCTAAACCTATTTCTGCTATTGCCCCATATGATTTACCTGAAATTATAGCCACAATTGCATCAGATGTCCTTATTTTATTTTCAACCATCTCAATAACATCGCAGGGACGCAAATCGCTAGGGAAATTATTAGGTGAAAATTCATTTTCTGTCGAAATAGATCGCATTATCCAATGTCCATTATGGATATACCCGCCACGATCAACTATTTTATCCGCATAGGCAGATTTTAATTCTGAAACTGACATTGATTTATTTACATCAATAATCGCATCTGTGAATTGATTTTGCGCAGTTCTCTTTGCGATGTAAATTTTTCTTTTCATTTTTGGATTCTATCAATAAAATGACTTTTTACTAGCCTGAAAACAGAACTGCTTAGATTTTTGTTTGAACATCAGTACTTAATCTATAAAAACAAACAGAAGGCATATGCCTTCTGTTTGTTTTTATGGTATTAAATTTTATATATTTATCGTATCTGGTAGGTAATAGATACGTTTGAGCTTATTTTGTTTTCACCCATTGGGAGTGACGGTACTGATTCCGCACCTCCTACGCTAAGCGCCATATCTTTTGCGTAATACATTGGTGATGAACCATTTTCACTAAAGGAAACAATGCGTACAAGCGTTACCCCCAAGTCATCAGCAAGTATCTTTGCTTTAGCTTGCGCGTCGTCGATAGCATCTTTTCGTGCCTGAGCCTTTAATGCTTCTTCATCATCAATGGTAAAGGTTAGTCCGCTAACATCGGTTGCACCGCGCTCACCCGCTCCTGCAATAAGTGTGCCCGCTTTTTCTGTCGCTCTCACCTTCACATGTATAGTCTGCGTCACGGTAAATCCTTTGAGTACCCGCTCACCCTCTGGGCAAGAAAATTGTGTGCATGGTAGCGCTCGAACATAATCATATTGTGGGTAAAGATTATACCCTGTTGTCTTGATATCCTTATCCTCAATACCTGACTCCTTTAGGTATGCCATAATAGCATTTATCTTTGTCGCACTTTCTTCTTGTGCAACACTCGCTTCTTTAGCCTCTGCAGTTACGGCAAAGGTAAACTCAGCAATATCTGGAACCGCAAATACCTCACCTTCTCCAGAGACGCTTATAGTTGTAGTTGGTGGTACATCTGCTCCAATGTACTGGTATTCTTTTATTCCATTAACCACAAGAACAGAAAGATATGCTGCCACAGCAAGCATCACAATAGCGAGCATCTTCCCAAATCGACTTTCCTTTAAAAACTGAACTAGTGATTCATTCATACAATATATTATTAATTGGCGTTACCTATTATGACGAGCTCTTTGCCTCGTATCTTACAGCATACCCCTTAACTGCTTCCGTTGATAGCAATGTTGCACTGCCAAAAATAAGACCCGTATATAACATATCCCCCAACAACATGTAGCCATAAAATGGCAACGCGAGCGTGTATGCAGCACTAAGCCCAGCTAGCGTGAGTGGGTACATACCTGAAAAAGCCCACACACCGAAATTGGTAATAATAAAAAATATTCCTGAACCTATAACCGATAATGCCATGGGCATAATCACCCCATGACGCATTGGTATAAATAAACCAAGCACGGTAACAAAAATAAATGACCCGTATACAAGCGCCATTAGCATTGGCGCATAAAACCCAATCACTATATCGCTAAGCACCATAGCAATTACCACGGTAGTGACTGCATACTTGGCGCCTCCATATCGTGCAGTAAAGAGTGCAATTGCTCCTGTAGCTGTTGCGTTGGGTGGATGTGGGATAATTCGTGAGAGCACGATCACAAAAATACCTACCATCATGCACACTGCTTTGGGTACTATGTTCATAATGTAATTATCTACCGCTTACTAAAATGCTGATGATGAAAACATCCACGCAATAACATCACCCTCTTGTGGAATATAGGCATCCGCCCCCACCGTGGGTGCTGCACCGTTAATGGTGTACTGCCAATACTTTCCATCGGTACCATTCTCATTTTGCCCTATCGCGGTAACCAGAGTGCCAAGCCCTTCGTACTCTTTTGTTGTTATCGAGATTTTTCTACCGTCTGTTATTGCCCGCAATATCGCTAATGTAGAGGCATCCGCCATAGCCACATAGGGCACTTCTTCCAAGATTCCGTCCACCAAAAGAGTTCCGTGTTTTAATACAATCTCTTCTGTCGACGTTGCGACCTCATTGTTTGTGGTATTGGTCGCCCCATACAAAAGGTACCCTCCCCCGCTAATAGCAAGCGCAACAACAATGAGGCTACTGATGGTTGCAAAATTATTTTTGATATTCATACGTGATATGTGTATAGTGCAAGCATGTCTTGGTACACAGGAAAAGGTGATAATGGCGACAGCAAATGGTTTGACGGCAAAGATCGTACCCCAAAGGATGATGCGCGATTTGAGGCACTCGGTACGCTTGATGAGCTCTGCTCTGTACTTGGTTCGTTGCGCGCAGAATTAAATGCCGCAAACGAATCCCCTGAGACAACTCGCTTAAGCTCTGCGGTGCTTGCGATACAGAATGACTGCTTCACCCTACAAGCTGAGGTGGCAGGGGCTGATAAGCGTCTCCCTCAAGAACGACTAGTCTTTCTTGAATCACTCATCGCTGACATAGATAAGGAGCTTCCTCCACCTACCGCATTTATTGTACCCGGTGAAGATGTATTGTCAGCACGGTGTGATGTGGCACGTACGGTAGCCCGCAGGGCCGAGCGGAGGATGGTGACATTTTCTAAAACCACCCCCCTATCACACGGCTCGCTTGCCTACATCAATCGCCTTTCAAGTGTGCTCTATGTATTTGCCCGTTACCTCATCCACCTCAAGGGAATTACCGAGAAGAATCCACGTTACTTTTAGTACGCGAGTACTCTACACTATTTCGCAGGTACCGCCGGTGCACGCGAGTGTTTTTGCGCCTTCTGTCACATCCTCTTGTTCGTACACATAGAGCTTTGAGAAGTCTATCGCAGGAAATGCCTTTGCTCGAGCTTCATATTCTTCAGCAGAAATTTCTTCGTATGGAGCAAGTTGGTAGATATGCTCGCTTCGAGGAAGGAATGAAAGCCCGCCGACAATATCCCAGTTTTTATAGACCCAATCACCTACCGCAAGCCACTCGTCCTCTCCTACCGATATAGTTACTGATGGGTTGTGCTCTGTGTAATTTTCTTTTGCTACCTTCCAGTACGCAAGGTGATCAAGCGCCGAGACATCATCCTTTACTACTGCTCCAGCAGGAGCCTTTACAGGAAACTCGAGAACCCATGTCTTTGCGTTTTCTCTCGTCTGCCCTACCTCTGGATGATATGGCACCCCTTCATCAACCAACATCTTAAAGAGTGGGTTATGGCCCTCGATGCGCACACGACGAATGTAGTACTTAGCATGTCGTGGATGCAATCCTGATGAGCAGTTAAAGAGTTGTGACCCGTTACCAGAAGGCTTTACGGTAGTGACGCACGTCGAGGGATTGATACCAAAGCGAGCTGCGTACTCTCGGTTAACCTCAACTGCTATTTCTTTTAGCTTGCGCAGAGTCTGCGGACTTCGTACCACAGGAGAATCCCATTGCCCTGTTATTGATACCCCGAGAAGCGCTTCTTCATCACAATTTTTTTTCCAATCTTCTGATAGGTAGTTAAACTTGGTAAGCGATGCTTGATACGTACCAAGTATGGTCGCAATGCGAACCTTCTTCATAAGTGTTTCTTCTGTATCCTCGGCTCGTGCTACCACCTCGCTCAGGTTACAAAACTGCTTTGACTTGAGTACAATCTCTCCGCAGGGATTAGTACCCGTCTTCCATCTCTCTTCTTGTGAAAGATTTCTCCATCGTCGAGCAGGAACCTGCTGGGTAAGACTTCCTCTGTTAAAGATACCTCGCTCTCCAGAACCTGAAATCGCAAGGTTTGTCCACTCATCAAGAAACTGTCGCATGGTTGGCTTCTCGTTATAGGCAACAGAGTTGTTTGCCATAGAGCGCTCTGGGTTGGTGAGATAAAACTGCCCATTTTTTGCCGTACGAAGATCACCATCATCGAGGTCAGAAAGCGAGATGAGCGCGCTCCTTCGCACCCCACCCGCCACCACAACTTCACCAGTAATGCAGATGATATCGTGCACATCAAGAGTGGTAAGGTGCCTACCCTGTCTCGCGAGCATCTTTTCTCTTGTGTAGTTAATCAATTTTATAAGTGGATCAGGTCCCGACGCCCTACCCCCCATAGTCTTTAGACGTGACCCTTGTGGGCGAATTTTGCTGTAATCAAATTGTATATCCCTTCCTGAAGACCATACCTCAAGTGCCATTACGAAGGCTTTCGCCCACCCTTCTTTGCTATCCTCTACCGTGTGGGTAGGGAGCATCTCTCCACGCTGTCGTTGTATGAGCGGCAACTGCTCAACTGTTTGTCGCTCAACAGAAAATCCCATACCCGTGCCGCACATAAGTACGTACATTATTTCTCCGAAATCTTGCCACGCAGATGGTGCGATGTACGCGCAGTTATATACACAGACATTTGTCTTTCGGGCTGCCTCTCCAGCACTCCACAAAAGTCGCATAGATCCCATCGCCTCCATCTTGAGCATACTCTCTCTTACCTCAGCGTATTCTGCCTCGGTGAGTTTAGAGCCGATATTCTCTCTCATAAAGCCTATGTACCTGTCTATTGCCTCTATCCACGATTCACGTCTACCTTTCTCTGGGATCCAGCGTGCATACATGGTGTAAAAAATAAATTCAGAAAGCTGGTTTTGAAAATATTTTTTGCTTGAATCTACCAATTCTTTTACCTCCTGTGGAACCATTGCAACCTGCTTTCTCTCCTCTGCTCGCTTTTGTCTATACAAAATATACGCCTTCGCGGTTTCAGTAAGCCCCAAGAGCATGAGCTCCTTCTCAACCAAATCCTGCACATCTTCAACCGTAGGAGGATTGCTTGATGCATCCTTTCTGTGTGATAGCGCAACCACCACCGCATCTGATACCACCGAAGGTAGGCCTGCTTTATACTCTCCTGTCTCTTTAAGCGCCTTCTCGGCAGCGCTTGCGATTTTTGTCTTATCAAACGTAACCGAACTACCATCCCGCTTTACGATGCTGGTTGGTAATGGGAGCGACTTTTTCTCAGTCGCCATGCGTGGGGTGCTTTCACTCATACTGTGTATATGCACTCAATTTGCTTGCCCAGAATAGAAACAAATCAAGCACGTAATTAAATTAATAATGCGTGTATATGATTGTCCCACCTCGCTCACCTGCCACCAAGAAAATCCCCACCAGATCAGCTCTCGAGGTTCTTGTCCAGATCACACGAATTTGTATTTGTAAAATGACCTTATGACTCGTCACCAATTTTACCCATCGTACGTACCTAAAAAAATAAAACGTTAGCAGGGGTAAAAATCATAAAAAATACCCTGTGGAAAACTTTTATACCCCCACTATTCAGGTAGATACACCTCGCTTTGTGGGTAGGCATTTATCCAAGAAAACCAATACGCCACGGTATACATGAGCGGCACATCACCCTGGGGTGTCACCACATACAATCTCGTGTCCCCATACGATTTGCGGTCTATTTTTATTGTATGCCCAGCAAAATCGTCATGAGTAACCCCTTTAGCAAGAGTATATAGTGGATACGCCTTTGTCTTGCCGTTATACCTCACCCCAAGCACTGGCTGCTTTGGATGCATAGTAGGTGTTAGCTCTTTCTTTGCGCCATAGGCGATATCCCACGAGGTATAATATCCACCTATCCCATATGGGTCATCTGCGTAGTTTCTGCCGTACGGGGTTCTGATTGAGAGTATTTTTGTATCAGGGTGAAGCGTTTTCCATTGGTTGTATGCCATTACGTCGTACGGGCGTATAGCGAGCTTCTTTCCTGTGTGCATACCAACCACTGCTGTGCCTTGTATTTGTGACCAAAGTGATTCGTGTCGCAGATTCTCTGCCTTGTTATACATAAGCAAATTAGACTTCCAGAATTTGCTAGACACCTTAAATTCATACACCTCCCCATCAATTGTTCTATCAAATACCACTGCAGTACCAGAGAGTGGGTTATAGGTTACAAGAATCGGCACGCCAAGTATGGTGTCATTCACTACCTCATGCCAGAGCAAAATACTAAAGGGATAAAAACGAGTCTCTCCCTTGTATTCAATTCCTATGCCCATGGTTTCTTGAAGCAAAAATATATCTGCCTCCTCTATTGTTGCAAAACGAGGATTTGTAAGTGCGGGAACTCCCCCCTTAGGTACCTTGCTTGAAATAATCTCACTAAGCGGAATAGAGTGACGCACTCCGTTAGTAATATCATATGCATAAACCGGTACTGCAAAAAACAGCACTGGTAGCAGTAGTCCAAAAATAGCAGCTCGTCGGTGAGCGATACGCATAATGGATATTAAAGTATCACAAAATGTGCAGAGTACACACTCATCGCGACAATAGCAGAAATAATTACCCCCCAGGCAATGTCCACAATCACGAGCTTCATTGGCCAACGGATAAGTGTCGCTCGATTTGTAAGATCGTAGGTCATATACGTAAAGAATCCATACAATCCACCAAGAACAGGCGCGACTACGAGTTTTTGTGTGTATAGCGCTGGCAACACAGCAAACACAATAATGCCAGCGACATACAGTAGATAAAACAGTATTGCACTATTCCAGCGTACGGTGGGCGCGAGTAGGCCTTCCATTTCTTTGGCGTAAAACTTTTTTGCAACGACACCAAGCCATACCATATCAATAATAAAAAAGGTGGCGAGCCCCACTGCATACAACAGGAGTATGTCGCTATAACTGTCTGGAAAGATTATCATAGATATGTATTAGTACGTTACCTTATCAACCTGATTTCCAAACTGATCAAGCAACACCAGCTCTTCTCTGTTCTTTCTCCATAATTCATCTGAACGATTTAGATATATGCGCCACTCGTCTTTCCAAAAATCTGCATCTGAGAGGTGCTTGTCGATACACGCATTGTAGTTGATGTTGTTTTCAACAAAATACCTACACGCAAGTGATACGGTGGTTGGAATTTCTGATGACAGTGGTGCTTTGCATGACGAAAGTCTTGATACATATGTTCTGCATGCATCATCAGTGAGTGGGATTTTGCCGTACGCCTCTAATTCATCTTCTGGTTTTGGACATGATGAGCTAATTGAAGGGCTAAACGAGTAGTAGTGGCGCAAATAGCCCATACACTTGTTTTCTCTAAAGCTCTTTTGCGTAAGTGGTGACATTCCCGTCACTATGGTGAGCGTGTCCTTTGGTTTCAGTCTAAGCTCATCTGTAGTGCCAGACCTACCAAATCTAAACAATGGCGATACCGTATCAAGCGTAATCACATTGTTAGTGATAGTGCTCTGTACCTTCCATCCTGCAAGAATGACATCTGATCCAGCCTTATCATCTATCTCTATTTCAATATATTCATCCTTTGCTGTTGCATTGCTAGCACTCGCCTTCTTTAGAATGACCTTGCCTGCATAAAATGAGGTGTTTCCTTCATCCTTACTACTACTTGAACTGCCACTTGTTGAAGTATCCTTCACCGGATCGTTGCTCACTATGCCTGGTACAACTGATCCAGAAATAATCGCATTTATCGCCTTTCTTGTAGAAGGTCCAAGCATGCCATACCCAGTAGTACTTGCATCTCCACTAGAGACGATTCCCTTTGCTGACTGAAATCGTTTTAGTGCGGTAACAGACATCTCGCCAAAGTAGCCGCTAAACACCGCCTCTGGATAGTACCCCAGTTCATTGAGAATAAGCTGAAGACTCTTTACATCCTCACCGGTTGAGCCGTATCCAATTGCTCGCGTGAAGGCGGTGTACTCACGCATGAGTACAAGCCCAGAGGGACTTCCTCCTGTTGCAGTAGAGAGTTGTGTAGATTGATCCTTTTGCGCCTTTGAGAGTGTTTCTCGTAGGGCTTTTAATTGCTCCTGCAAAATAAGTATCTCTTGCTCTTTTTGTTGAATTGATCGCTGGATATCACTAATGGTTGTTTGACCAAATGTAAAAGGAACAAGTGTCGTTATTGCAATAACACACACTCCTATAAAGGATAGGTAATATACGCTTTTTTTCATACACACAGTATAGCAAACAATCGTAATGCTCTATGTGTGCGCTGTGTATAGACTACTTTTTGAGTGAATCTCGGATTTGTGTCAAAAGCTCCACCTCTGCGCTTGGCTTTGCTGGTGCATGAGGTGCTTCATCCTCTTTTTTCTTCATGGTGTTTATTGCTTTTATAAGCACAAACAACGCAAATGCCACAATTACAAACACGATAGTCGCTTGGATAAACTTACCGTACGCAAGCGTTGCAGATCCAACAGTAAATGAAAGTCCGCTAAAGTTAATCCCGCCCGTGAGTACCCCAACAATTGGCATTAAAATATCTCCTACTAGTGAATCGACTATTTTTCCAAAAGCGCCGCCGATGACTACACCGACTGCCAAGTCTATAACATTACCTCTCATTGCAAACTTCTTGAATTCATCAATCATGTACTACTGTGCTAGCTATTAATTTGCCTCGATAGTAGCATATTATTACTATTGCATCTATGGTGTTAGGCCGAATTATTAAAAAGAATAAAGAGGCATTTATCCCCTACTCACTTGCTGGTACGGCGCTTTTTAGCCTAGAACTTTTCTCTCTTTGGATACTTATAGACTACCTGGGTATTCCCTATCTATATGCAACTGGTCCTACCTTTTTTATTGCAGTATCTATGCACTATTATGTGTCTAAGCACTTTGCCTTCACTCGACGAAAAAAAGAAAAGAATAAGTACGTATACGCAAAATTTTTACTCATCGCATTAGGTGGGGCTATTGCCGTTACTGGAGTGATTCACTTACTTACTGAATACACCCTCATTCACCCGCTTGCCGCGCGAGCATTATTAGCTATCGTGACAGGTATTGGTACCTTTTTTCTTCATAAACACATTACGTTTACATCTAGGTAATTGATGAGGTGCGGTGTGAGCGCTTCGGGCCAAGCTGCCTTCCAAACTGCATATCAAATGGCGCTACTGCCATAAGCCATGCAACCATCCCTTGCCCTTTCCATTTTTCTATAAAATGTTCTCGCTCGTAGCGAATTTTTGGACCGTGCCACGGATCCCGTAACGTGATGTAGGTTGGCCCATACCCTGATACTACTGCATAGTGCTCATCGTGTGATGGAGAACGCTCAATAAATCTCACTATTACGGGGATTTTTCTGTGAAGAAAATATCCTATTTCTTCTATATGTGCAGATTCATTTACATACGCATACAGACCGTGACGCCTTGCCTCTTCTTGCATAGCTGAACGTAGGGTACCAACTGAGTAGTTAGTACCCATCCATTTTGCTAACCGTTTTTCACTATCATCAATCCCCCAGTACGCAAGCGCCATTTGTAATGATGCGGCGCCACAGGTGTATACGGTGTCTTGTTTAAAATACGGTATAGATATTCTCATACATTACATTGCTATGTGCATATTAAATGTTACCTCACGCGTGTCTATATATCATAAACAATTTAAAACTCCCCACGGCGATACTAATAGTAGCCACTGCTGCAATAGTGAGGAACCCTTCTTCATTACTAATAGAGTGGATATCTAATACATACGGCACAAGCAGTGCTCCTATTGTTGCTACCCCCACAACAAGTGTTTTTACTCGAAGTGATGAAAAAAACACACCGCGCGCACTTCCCCCTTCGGTGATTTGGGCTACTTCATAATTTGCTCTAAATGCAGGAAACCATGTAGTAAAAAGTCTATCGTGTACCAGCGATGACTCTGATCCCACTGGAGAAATCATTTTTTTGTAATATGTCTTTGCAAGATAGATATTGATTGCGCCCGCCGTATACCACCCCAACAACACACAGAGGATGGTTCCTATAAATACACTGACCCCACTCACTTGCGAGAGAATAGTAAGAATAACAATGAGAGTTGTTCCAGGGAAAAAATTACCAACAAGATACGTACCCTCTATAAGAATAGACACAAACGCAGCGATATATATGTGTGTTCCGCTTGCGGTTGAAAGGTACGCAACAAGCTCTTCTACTCCTGGGATAGTAGCACTAAGTACGCCCATTGTGCCGTACGTGATAAGTCCCACGCCAGAAATAATCCATACCATGGCAGAGTAGAATGATTCTTTGTTTTCATTTTTTGTAGTGGGGACTTCCATGAGGTAACTATACCAGAGGCTGGTATCATAGTAATCATGTACTGCCCCTCTCCAAACGGCAACGACCGAAACGCATTCGCGTATTCGGTCGGCCGATTTGGGCGACTACTGGGAATCGCCCCGCTTTTGCTAAGCCATTTTGGCTAAGCACGCTGGGCGCGGCTCGGCGACAATTTTACTGCACTTTGTTTCGTAAAATCGTAGACCGCCTCCGCCGTTCGATTCCCGTACTCTCTCCAAACGGCAACGACCGAAACGCATTCGCGTATTCGGTCGGCCGATTTGGGCGACTACTGGGAATCGAACCCAGATCAGGGGCTCCACAAACCCCTGTGTTGACCATTACACCATAGTCGCCATGCAAAATACTATATACACAACCATCTACCGCTTATGATTTATAGCAGACTCCAGACAAAAAGGAAACGCCCGCTCACAAGAGCGGGCGGCCACCTAAGCGTTTTTGACTTCGGAATCTCCTCTGTGTACTTTTATCTTCTTCTTAGACGCACCGATGCATGTCAAAAGACTGACATCCCTACCCCACAAAGTCTCAAGATGGACCAGAGTCTTTATTGCAGATGTAACATCGAGATCTCGGCCATCATGCTCGTGAGTGAGATGAAGGATACCCTTCCCCTCACTATTTGCATCAACGATCTTGATGACAGGGAAGCTGTTCGAGCCGATCTGCGCGAGTAGCTGGTTCTTAACATGCTCCCAATCATCTTTATCGCTCACCTCAGTCACGACGAGGTGTTCACCTTGAGGTCTGTAGGCAAAGAGGTCAAGTTCATGCATCAGTTCAGGCGTGAGAAAACGACGCAGGAACGAGACATCGCGCTCCGCCTCGCGGATCTGCATGAGATTCGCGACGCAGTCCTTCGACTCGACCCCGCCGAAGCGTTTTTCGAGGGCAGACCAGATGACAAAGCCAACATGGTACGGATTGAGGCCGCCTGGATGTGGGCAGACCACCTGGTTGTGGCGGACCAGAAACTCCATGTGGATCTCGGGCGGTAGATCGATCGCGTTCATGAGCTTGTGGTGCCAGAAACTGGCCCAGCCCTCGTTCATGATCTTTGTATCAATCTGAGGGAGGAAGTAGCAGGTCTCCTCGTCTACGATGGTGAGGATGTCCCGCTGCCAGGCGGCCAGATCCTTGTTGTTGTCGCGGACGAACAAGAGAATGTCCTGATCGGGTTCTAGTGGGAAGCAAGAGAGATCGGGCGGGTTATGCACCGCGGTTTTGTGGATCGCAGCAAACGGATCGCGCCTTGGCTCAGCAAGATCCCGCAGCCGCTCGCGTTGACCCTCGGCATCGAGCTTCTTGATCGCCAGGTTCCGCGTGCGGTTGAATGCAAGGGCATGCGCCGCATCGAGGAAGCGCTCGACCGCATCAGCGCCAATCGATGGATCCTTCATGTAGCGGCGGATCCGATCGGCCCTGGTCTTGAAGGATGCAATCGTCTCGCTGGCGCGCGTGGCGCTGGTGAAGGTGAAGTTGTTCTTGAAGAAGTCGTTGTGCCCGTACACATGAGCGATCGTCAGGATCTGTAGGCACAGACTGTTGTCGCGCATGAGGTAGGCAAGGCAAGGGTCGGAGTTGATGACCAGCTCATACGGGAGGCCCGTGACCCCGTAGTCGTACATGGTCTTCTGTTGCTCGTATGCCTTGCCATAGGACCAGTGCGGGTAGTGCGATGGCATGCCGTGATAGGCCATGTAGCCGAGCATGGCATTCTGATCGCAGACCTCAAACTCCTGAGGATAGCAATCGAGCCCGTAGTTGGCCACCTTCACCTGGATCCGCTCGTCCCATCGCTCGAGGTCCTCTAAGCTCCATTCAGACATTACAACTCTCCTTTTTACCCACTCATCATGAGTGGGCTTCTTTCGGCACTGTATAGCAAAAATATAAAAAGAAAAGCCGTGCGTACCACGCACGGCTTCGAGGCATTGCCCTCAATTAGTAATTAGTTTTATCCTTCTTCATGAGGTTGGCGAAGGCCGGCCAGATATCCTCGCGTCGCTTGATCAGCGCGGTATGGAAATTGTCGCGGCACATCTGACGGAAGCGCTCGAGCATCGAGCTCTCATGGTAGTTGCCGCCAATCGGCTTGATTTCGCCATAGCCGAAGAGGTTGGTGACGTCGCAGAGCTGCTGGGCGCACGCAAGCGTCTCCTCGTTGTCACTCCCAAAATTATCGCCATCCGAGCAGTGGAATGCATAGATATTCCAATGCTCCGGGTGAAATCGCTGCTCTATTACCTCGAGCGCCTTCTTGTAGCCCGACGATATCAGCGTGCCGCCGGACTCGCCCTTGTGAAAGAACTCGTCCTCCGTCACCTCGGCGGCTTCGCTTTGATGTGCAACAAAGACGATCTTCACCTGATCATAACGCGTGCGGACGAATTGGTAGAGCAGAAAGAAGAAGCTTCGGGCCAGATACTTCTTCAAGCGGTCCATCGAGCCCGACGTGTCCATGATGCAGATGACGACCGCGTTGCTTTCCTCGCGCGGCTCGTCGACCAGACGGCGGTAAGTCAGATCCTCCTTGCGAAAAGGAAAGCTGGTCTCGCGTTCATCATGTTCGGGCAAATCGGTCTCGTCCTCACTATCAACGAGTGGCAGGCCCTGAGCGATCCGCCGCCTAATCTTCGACTTGATGGTACGTTTGCGATCGAGATGCACACGAATGCCGGCCTTGCGGTAACCCTTGCGCTTACTCGTCCGCTCAGCGAGGGCCTCCTTGAGGATCTTCCGCTCCATATCGGGGAGTTCCAGATCCTCGAACATGATGTCGATCAGCTCGTCGATCGTGATCTCCGTCTCGTAGATATCCTGACCCGGATGATTGCTGGCCGGCCCTTGACCCTTCTCGCCCTGTCCGGCAGGGCCGACGATATCCCCAACTTCTGTATTCCCATCGCCAACACCGACACTGCCTGAATTGTTGCCGAAGGTGAAGCGATACTCCTTCACACCACGGATCGGCACCTTGATCACCTTGTCTCGATCTCGGCCGATGATGCTCTCCTCGGCGATGATGTCGGCAATGTTGTCCTTAAGCGAGCGCCGCAGCTTCTCGCGATGGCGCTTGCGATCACCTGCACTGCGATCAGATCGCAGTGCTTCCGTCTCGTTGTAAGGTCGAAAGACCGTAGTCATGTGCAACCCCCACATGTGGTTCAACTTTTTTGAGCATATATCTTTATAAAAAAATGACAAGAATGTGAGCCATACAAGTTTCCTTGTATGGCTCAGTTTGCTAGCGAGGTATTTTTATACCCCGCCCTGACCATCGAGACTTTTCACGTCTCAATAATCTATAAAAAAATTGTTGTTGTTGGAAAGGACTGATCATCAATCAGTCCTTCCAGAGATGGTTAGCGGCATACTTCAGCACTGTGTCGATGCTCTCCTCGTTGTACCCCTGCTCGAGGAGATTCTCGACCATCGCCGAGTACTTTTGCCGCTGCTCCTCGTCACGGGTGCGCGACTTGGTGATGATGCGGCTGATGTCACGGACCGAGTTCATCAGCTTCTTTTCGATGGCCTCTTTCAAGGGCTCGTAGGCGGAGTAGCTCAGCGTCTCACCACGACGCATGCCGGACCAGAGGTATGCGATCACCTCTTGGCGAAAGCCGTCGGCAGCCGGGCCGATAATCGCGATCTGCTCCTCGATGGATTTGAGGAACCCCTCGTCGGGCTGCATCTCCTCCTTGGTCACGTGATCCTTGACCTTGGTCTTGGTCACGTAGGCCTCGGCATTGTCGAGGTAGTTCTGGAAGAGTGTCTCCGCTTGATCCTTGAAGCTAAAGACAAACGCCTTGGTGATGTCCTTCTCTAGCAGCTCGAGGTAGACCTTGTGGAGCGTGTCCTGGAGGAACTCCAGATGCTGCCGTTTCGTGTCCTCCGGCAGGTCGGTCTCCTTGACCATGCCAATGAGCGCCTCGCGCACATTGATGGGATGAATAGACCCACCGTTCTGCGTGAGGGCCGTGTCGAGGGCCTTCATGACGAAGCGCGTGCTGATGCCAAAGAGCCCCTCTCGCTTGATGTCGTCACGAAGCTCGTGCGCCGTGATCTTCTTTGGTCTACCCTTTTCGAGGACCTCCTCACCATTGTAGATCTTGAGCTTGGTGAGGAGATCGCATTTTCCCGTTGGCTCGAGCCGTGTCAGGATCGCGAACATCGACGCGATCTCGAGCGTATGCGGCGAGATCTTGAGGTCGAAGCGGGAACGCTTGAGGAACTTCCGATAGATCTTCACCTCCTCCGAGAGGCGGAGATTGTAGGGCACCTTGACGACGACGATACGATCAAGAATCGCCTCGTTGGTGTGGTCGGCCTTGAATCGTTGCCACTCCGCCTCGTTGCTGTGTGCGACGATCACGGTGTCGACGTAGATGGTGCCATGGCGACCAGGTGCAGGAACCATCTTCTCCTGCGTCGCCGTGATCATGGTGTGAAGATATTCGGTCTCGTTCTTGAAGACCTCGATGAACTCCACCATGCCGCGATTACCGACGTTGAAGGCGCCACTCAGCTCCAATACCCGCGGATCACCCTCTGAGAAGCGGTCGAGCTTGCTGATATCCTCCGAGCCGATCAGGACCGAGGTGTCCTGGTTGTTCGGGTCGACCGGGGGGACGACACCGACACCCTTCCTGGCTCGTATCGAGAAGGACATCGTGCAAACCGGCATCTTCTCGTACTGACCGCCGAACTCGTTCATCAGGCGATGTCTGGTGATCGGGTCGATGTCACCCTCTATTCGCACGCCCAGCATCTCCTCAAACGCGCCGCGTAAGTGGCGCGGGATAAGGCAGAGCGGGCTTGAGTAGTTCGGAGAGCCTTCGATCACATAGATCGGGTCGAGATCCTCGAGGCCACGCTTGAGGCGGTCAACGAGAGAGCTCTTTCCCGAGCCGACCGGCCCCATCAGATAGAGGACTTGGCGAGCTTCCTCGCCGCCCATGGCGGACGAGTGGAAGTAGCGCACGATCTTGTCGAGCGTGCGTTCCATGCCGAAGAACTCGTCCTTGAAGAACCCGTACGTCTTCGGGCTCTGATCACCGAAGACACGCTTGGCGCGCGGGTCGGCCTCGACGTCGACACTCTCCGTGCCGCGATCGATGATCATGTCGTACATGCGCTTGTGCGAGAAATCGGCGAGCCGTGGGTTCGCCTTGACGAGATCCAGATAGTCAAGGAGCGTGCCACGCCAGTGCTTCTTCTGCCGTTCCTGGCGATCGAGCTCGATAAGTGCCGCGAAATCATTTCTACCCTCTGTCATGACTACTCCATCATGTGGCTATTTGCCACAATGCCCCACCCACCACGGGGAGGCTCTACCGCAGAGAGTATAGAAATATCATTATCTGTCAAAGCGCCACAACAATAGAGCTATTGTAGCTTCCCTTTTCTCTTTAAAATGGCGAGAACTCGATCAAGAACTTCTTGTGGGGTAACCATAGCTTTTATCAAAAAATCTTCTGCTCCTGCGTTGGTGCACTCCTCAATTTCATGCTCTTGCCCTAAGTTAGAAAACATAATGACTGATACATCCTTGTACCGCGAATCTGCTTTTATTTTCTTTAAGACATCAATACCACTTATGCCGGGCATGATGATATCAAGAAGTATAAGATCTGGTATCTCCTTCTCAAGTAATGCGAGAGCGTTTTCTCCATCAACCGCTACCGTGACAGAGCAACCTTTCTTTTTTAGGTGCATTGCTGCAATAGATGAAAGAAACGGGTCATCCTCAACAATGAGCAATCGTGCTACTGGATTTGAAAGCAATGATGAGGTGGTGGTGCTTTTTGCTTCTGCGTTAGGCGTTATATACTTGTGCACCTTTTCAAGCACTTCTGCAGGACTAAACTGCGCCTTGATAATGTAATCCTTCACCCCCATATCTAAAATGTGTCGTATCTCAACTGGTTGTCCCGAATTAGAAATAACAATAACAGGCACTTCTTTTATTTCTTCATCACCGCGAATTTTTTCTAATGTTTCGTATCCATTCATTTTTGGCATCACCATATCAAGCAATACCACATCTGGGTGTATCTTCTTTAGCGTATCGATTCCTGCTTCACCGTCTTTTTCCCAATAGGTCTCGTATCCTTCGTTCACAAGGTGATCACGAAGCAGTTCACCGAGCACTTCTTCATCTTCAATGATAAGGATTTTTTTCATAGTGTTGTTATGTCGCTTTGTGAAAGTATACCATCAATTACCCACACACTGTGAGAGTCATTATGTGACTAGCGTGGAATTGGTAGCGAAAAATAAAAAGTGGTACCCTCGCCTTCTTCACTTTCAAATGCGATTGCTCCACCGTGTTTATCTATTATATTTTTTGCAACAAATAGCCCGAGTCCTGTTCCATCTGTTTTAGCCTTGAGCGCGTTATCTGCTCTGAAAAACTTTGTAAATATGGCGGTTTTTTGATGTTCGGGTATACCAATCCCTGTATCGCTAACTGACACCATAATTCGATCATCTTCATGACGAGCTCGCACCACCACACTCCCCCCTGCTTTGGTATACGAGAGTGCGTTTTCTATTAAATTCTGTAGTACGGCGCGTATTTTTTCTGAGTCAATTTTTACTGGCGGCAACACTTCTTGTGGCGGCTCAAAATGAAGTGTTACCTGATGCTGCGCCACGTACCCAGCAAAATCTAAAATCACCGATTCGATAACATGCTCAATATGAACAAGGGCAAGTTCGTACTCGAGCTTTCCTGATTCTATTCGAGTAACCACGAGCATTTTATTGATAAGGTTTATGGTTCGCTCGGTACTTGCGTATGCTTTAAGAATTAGGCTTCGCTGATCAATGGTGAGGTTTTCAGAAGAATCATCGCACATAAGCGAGAGAGCCCACTTAATAGCAGAGAGTGGTGTGCGTAGTTGATGTGCCGCAACAGAAATAAATTCAGACTTTACCTTATCGAGCTCCAATAGTCTGGTGTTCGCTTCAGTCAACAGCGCTTCTTGTTGTGAGAGTAATTGATTACTTGCATTAAGCTCTTCTACTTTTTGATGAAGCTCATGCGTACGTTCTACCACCTTATTTTCAACACTCTCCTTTTCAGCTTGTAGCTCAGAGAGAAGCGTAAGGACTTTAGTGTGTAGCTCAGAAAATTCTTTTGAGCTGATATCAAATGAGTGGTCGAGTAGTCGCCTGTCTTGATCGTACCCTTCGTAGGTGGCACTTACCGCCTCAAGTAGTTGCATGCACTCCTGAGGAATCTGTACCTTGGCATCTACGTACTTTTTTAATTGGCGCTCTAGGAGATGATGCATAGCTATACTTCCCTCAGGGTGGTAATGGTCATGGTCTGATTGTGTAGCTGACACTGTCGCTCGGTTGGGGTGGTTGGACTAATCTCGCCATAAGAATAAAACCCTATCATGTGCGCATTTGCACCAACAATTTCTCGTACCGCTTCGGTCTCATCCTCTACCCTGTCCTTCAACACCAATTTTCTACCAATGCAACTTACCAAAATCGCAAGCTCTGCCTTTCCCTCGCCAAGTGATACCGTGCTCATACTTGCAGCACCAGATGCGCCATCAATGAGGCGATCAAAATTAGCCTTCATAAAACGAGCAACAACACCTACCGGCATGTCCCCCGCAAAGGTAACTGATTGTGTGGCCTCATCAACACCAAGCACCGTACGCACCACCTCTACCTCCACACCAAGGTCGGTGGTGACTTTTAGACTAAGCGGAAACAGAAGCCCACTTGCTGGCAAATCTTTTGCTAGATCTCCAAGATATTCTTTATAGAGTACGAGCGCTGGTTTATCATCCAATTCATACAACACATTACCTTGTGCCTTGGTAATCGTGCGAGATACGCCAAATGAATCCCATCCGCCCAAAGAGCCGTATCCTACCTTAATTGATTGCCCATAAAAACCAATGCATACGAGTTTCTTTTGTGCCGCCATGGTGTCTAGCCCTACCATGGTTTCTTTAAATCGTGGGCCATCACCCACCAACCCTCCGGTTACCGATACGCTCTGCGGTAGTTCTGCCAACAAACCCTTCACAAGTGCAGTACCGTTAACAAACAACCCGTCTGAAAATATCATTACGTGGACAAGACCTTCTTTAGGGAGTGCTTGTGCGAGAGTCTTTCCTACCTCTTCACTATGCTCTGATGAGTCTATTGTTGCCTCTACACACTGTATTGTTGTTTTTTCAAATGCGATTGCAGAAAGTACCAACGCATCATCAGATACCTCGGTATCGATTATCTCCCCCGCAGTAGATGCGCTTACTATTTTTGCTGATGGATACCACGACCTAATCTCTTCAAAGAGAGTGGTGTTCTTTAGTGCATCATTGCCGCCAAACACCAACACAAGTGACGGTGGTGTTGGTAGCGGTTCTTTGGTGTGCATAACCCATCCATGTTGTTTCGTCCATTTCTTTTGTTCTATATGCATATGCGGATGTTATCTATATACATATAGCATACCGCATTTCGGTGTTTTTTTAGAATTATATGAGCACTATTGAAAATAGTGCTCGGGCAAGGCATACTACAGCAGTCTTATGCCCAGGTGGTGAAATTGGTATACACGCTACCTTGAGGTGGTAGTGGCCGCAAGGCTGTGCAGGTTCAAGTCCTGTCCTGGGCACAAAACAAAAGAGCCGGATGCGTATGCATTCGGCGATTATTGTTTTGGCTACAGGAAAGGACTTGAAAGCCGCAGCCGGTATACAAGACGAGCAACGCGAGTGCTTGTCGGCGAGGCGGGGTCGAGAGTGCTTAGTAGTTTAAAACGTAGTGAATAAACTACTTAGCAACTCGTGACCAAGTCCTGTCCTGGGCACCACAAAGAGTACTTCCATTTTTATCTCCCTACGGTCGTAAAAATTTGGTCGCACCGCAAGAGTACTTCAAGAAATATAGTCGCTTTGCTCCTTATTTCTTTGGTCGCTCAAAACAAAAGCGAGCCGTTGTGGCTCGCTTTTGTGTATTACTTCTCTTCCTCCTTTTTTTCTTCAGTAGCAGTTTCTTCTTTCGGTGCCTCTTCGACAACCTCAGGTGCTGCTGCTGCTTTTTCTGCCTCCTCCTTTGCCTTTTGCTCTGCCTCTTCTTTAGCGCGAGCTTCGTCTTCGATTCTCTTTGCTTCTGCTTCAGCTTGTTCTATCTCTGCCTTCGCTTTAGCTGCTTCATCCTCAATTCTTCGAGCTTCTGCTTGTTCACTTAGGGTACCTTCAGCAACAATGCGTGTCTTTCGCATCTGTCGTCGTATCTCCTTAGATGCCTTGTCTCTGATGTAATAAAGCTTAGCTCGCTTTACCCTTGTTCTTTTTACCACCTCAATTTTATCTATAAGTGGAGAAAATAGTGGAAACACCCTCTCTACGCCATACCCTCCTTGAGACCTACGAACAGTAAAGGTGGCGCCTGGTTCGTTGCCGTGCTTGGTCGCGATAACCACTCCCTCAAACATCTGTATACGAGTCTTTCCCTTATCCTCAATCTTAGAATACACGCGAACGGTGTCTCCAGACGAGATAGCTATCTCCTTTCGGGAGTCTATATTAATAGATGTATGAATTTCTGCCGTTTTCATAATGTTTGCGTACGATACCACGAACTTTTTTATCAGGCAATCTCTTTAGTAAAAATACGAAGCGCTTCTTCAAAATCCCTTGGGAGTGGAGCCTCCACCCGCACCCGTTCCCCGGAGGGGGTTTCAATCTCAATCACCCTACTATGAAGCGCTTGCCGCGTAAACCCAAGGCCACATTGTGACGAATTTGCGTACTGTGTATCGCACAAAATGGGATGATTAATGGCCTTTAGATGCACTCGTATTTGATGGGTGCGTCCTGTTTTTGGCAATGCCTCAATATAGGTATATTCTTTTGTACGCTGTAGTACACGTATATCTGTGCACGCATCACGCAGAGTGCCTCGCGCGCCACGGGTAGCAGACCATTTTCTAAAATCACTTCCCGACCTCCCTATTGGTCTATCTATAGTTATCCTATCGTCTTTTATTTCTCCCCAGACAAACGCGACGTATGTTTTTTTTACGTGTCTATTTTTAAATTGATCTTTCAGATGTACAAATGCTTCTTGTGTCTTTGCAAGCACAAGCGCACCAGACGTATCAGTATCAAGCCGATGAACAATCCCCGGCTTTTCTATAACCGTACCATCCTGAAGAATAATAGGCTCACCAACGCCCACAACCAAAGGAAAGGTGCGAAGCACCCAATCAACAAGCGTAGGTACTGTTGTGCGACCATCGGGATGCACCATAAGCCCCGCGGGTTTATTAACAACCACCATGTCGTGGTTTTCAAATAGTATTGTCGGGTCAGGCACCCCGCCGTCTTTCTCTATTACCATATTCGCTCAGTATGGCGGTAAATGTCTCTTTTGAAAATGCCGGCCAGTACTCATCGACAAAAAACAGCTCTGCATATACAGATTGCCATGGCAAAAATCCAGAGAGGCGCTTTTCTCCACCGGTACGAATAATGATGTCAGGATCAGGGATACCACTAGTCCACATAGCATTTGTGATATCCTCCTCGGTTACTTCTTTTTTATCCGCCACACGCAGCGTGTTAACCGCGCTTGTTATTTCAGCTCTACCACCATACGAGAGAGCAAAGGTAACCGTGCATGCGGTGTGTTGTTGTGTGAGCACTTCTGCATTGTGTATCTTTTCTTGAAATGTTTTTGAAAATCTCTCTCGTTGCCCTATGCACCGTATTTTCACTCCATGGGGTGCGAGCTCTTGTACATAGGTATCAATAGCACTTTCAAGTATCTCAAAGAGATATTTCTTTTCTTCTTCACTTCGCTTCCAGTTTTCTGTTGAAAAGGTATAGATGATAAGGTGCGCCACTCCCGCCTCCTTTGCCCACAGCACCACATCTTTTATGCGCTCGCTCCCCTCTCGATGCCCCTCATAGGTAGAGCAACCACGCTCTGTCGCCCATCGACGGTTACCATCAATAATAATACCGATACACGTAGGTGTTTTATTTGGTGTCATCAGTAGTAGTAACTATGTCAAAGTAGGTAAAGGTTTCAGATAGCTCCTTTTGCCACAGTACTTGCACAAATGAAATATCTGAACGTCCATTTCCTTCCTCTACTTTTGCAATAAATTTCTTCAGTATTGCCTCATATCCCTGCGCAACAACCCTCACCGAACCGTCTTTTTCATTTGATACTCTCCCCACCACACCAAGCGATTCTGCGGTATCGTGGACAAATTCTCTAAAAAATACCCCTTGTACCTTTCCGGTCACGAGGATGAGTGCTTCTTTCATACCACCACCCTATCACAACCATATCCCTATGGAAGGATCACCTCTTCCACCACCACCGCCCTCGTACTCGTCGCACTGTTGCCTGCAAGGTCAGTCGCGACATACACCACTGCATGCTCCCCTGCTACTGAGGTATCAATAGATACTGCCGTTACCTCTATACCTCTAACGTAGGTGCGCAGGATTGCAGTGCCACTATCATCAATTGCAATTGCGCCTAGGTCGGCATAGCTATCTCCTACGGTTAGTTGTGCGGGGTTGTTGCCGGTGATGGTGATGGTGGGGGGTGTTGTGTCGGTAGGAGTTTCTTCTTCTCCTTCTTCAGGAGCCTGTGTTGATTCAAGAGCAGCAATACGCGCCTTCAGCTCTGCTATTTCTCTATCATGCTCATCTACCCTGCTGGTTACCGCTACCACACTATTTTTTACCATCACCACCTCGTTCCACACCTCCTTAAACCCCTTCACAAGAAGAGACACCATAGCTCTATCGTCTATACCAGAAATGGTACTTGAGGCGTTATAGGTAGCAAGGTGAGGGTCTACTGCAGCGACATCTTCTGCGATAAAGCCGTAGCGGACTCTGCCATCACTCTCATTATATATAAATGATACTGGTTCTATGGTAGAGAGTACTTCGGTAGCTGAGAGTGCGAGGGCTGCTATATCGTGCTTTGTTTCTCTTAGTGATGGAAGACAGCTGTCTGATGCACTGTTGTATACCACTTGTTTGCTTGATGAGAGACATAGTGACCCGGCTCCGGTGGAGCCGGTGAGACCATCAAAGCCGACGGTGCCGGTGACGGAGAGGGTGCGCCATGGAGTGGTGGTGCCGATGCCGACGTTGCCGTCCTGCTGAACTCTTACTTTTTCTCCAGCAACAGCAATCGAGAAGTAATCAGTCGCGCCGTTTACATATCTTAGATATCCTCGGTTATCATCGTCCGTATCTCCAAATACAATTGCTGCTTCTGCCGCATTTCCTGATTGGATACTTATGTAAGCATTATCCGTAGTTGCAGAGGTATTACTAAAGGACGCAACTGTTTCACTTATGAGAGCAGCTGTTGCCCCTCCATCATAGTTCACTTGTAATTTCGCCCCTGGCGTCGTCGTCCCGATGCCGATGTTGCCGTTATACCGCACTGTCAATGCAGGAGTACCTGAGAGAGCGGTACCGCCCGCATAAATTCGAAAACTGGCGTTGTCACCACCTCGAAGAGTTCGAAGATATGGAATAGAGTTCCCCCCTTGCAAGGTCTGACCAAGTTCAAAACTTGCGGTCATAGCTGATGTATTGGTAACCGCAAGCGCAACAAGATCATCGCTACCTGCAATAACTAGTTTGCCACTGGTAGGTGTTGTTGTCCCAATACCCACATTACCCCCGTTTGGATTAAGAAGTAACGCGTTAGCTGAGCCACCATTGGTTAATCCTTGCAAAAACGCTTCTCCGGTTGTGGTTCTGGCACCTAGCGCCAGCTTTCCACCCCCTGATACATTACGCAACGTTAATGCTTCCTGGTCTGATCCAGCGCCAATCACCTCCAATCTACTTTGTGGCACCGTCGTCCCGATGCCAACATTACCGTTTGCGTGTAGTGTAATTCGTGTTGCATTGTCTGATCCAAGATAGAGACTTTTTGCACTGTTTGCTGTAAGGTATCCATTTCCGCTGCCGTCTGTGCTTAGAGTAAGGTGTCGATAAGCACCGTTACCGCCCAAGTCAATACTTGAGGTCCATGTTCCATAGATAGAAAGTGCTCGGTTATTACTTGTTGCCGTAGGGGTGGTGGTGCCGATACCAATGTTACCCGCAGTGGTAATACGCATCTGTTCTGTATCATTACTGCGTAGTACCAAGCTTCGATATCCATCCCCTCCCGCAATATCACCCACATAAATATAAGAAGAATCAGACCATAGGGCTGCCTGTCCACTTACCGCAATAATGCCAGCAACATCAAGTTTTTGTGATGGCGAGGTGGTGCCAATACCGACATATCCGTTACTTAACATTCGCATTGCTTCCGTGTTGTTGGTAACAAGTGCAATAAAATCACTTGTTTCGTTTCCATAAATAAAGTTGTTTGCTCCGCCAAATTCTACTCCTTGATTAGTATCAACTCGGACATTACCTCCTACAACTGTAAGTTTGGCAGTAGGATTTACTGTGCCTATACCCACATTACCCCCTGCTTGTAGGGTCAAAGAATTACCACCTGAGTTTTGTTCGTAGAATCGCAAATCTGTCGCAGAGCTATTGGTGTAGTTATACACCGACCAATACTTTCCTACGGCGACATTCTCTAATACAAGCGCATTTGCGTTATGACCAGCAGCGATAACAAATTTACCAGTAGTTGGTGTGGAGGTGCCAATACCGACACTCCCCCCACTGGTGACTCTTAACCTTTCTCCACCAGCTCCCATACCAAGAACAAAATCTTGATCTCCTCCAGAAGACCATGTTTGCCACAATCCCCACTCTTTTTGATCAGAGATAAAGAATTTGGCTCTACTATTTCTTGTCCCATCTGTTACACCCAGTACAAGAGCAGCATCTTCACCACCTGCATCTCCAACGATAGATATAGCTTCAGTTGCTGTATCAAATATATTTGCCTCAGAAAAATCTGATACTACCCCCGCGCCAACCTGAAGTCTTTGTCCCGGGTTTGTTGTACCAATACCGACGTTGCCACCACTAGTGATGCGCATTCTCTCTGTGGCGTTTGTACTCAAAATCATTGCTCCATTTTCTCTGTTAAAGAGGTAGAGTGCTGGGTCAGAAGTTCCGTTGAGATAGCCAATATCGAACCCGTTAGTAAGGGCAGATGTTGCGAGGCGAATTGCTGCGATGCTACTTCCACCATTTACTTCGAGTTTTACACCTGGATTACTTGTTCCAATACCGACACTACTCCCCACCACCGCAAGCACATCATTAGCTGTGGGGTTGATTATTTTAAATGGTGTTGTGCCACCTGTAGTGTCTTGAAGCGCAAACACTCCTGCGGTGTGTGCCCCGCCACCACCAGAGACAATATCCCATGACTTTCCACTTACCGCAGTTGCTTGTAGTCTGATGATCGATTCTGTTCCTGAGATATGCAAATCATTTCCAGGTGCGGTAGTACCAATACCCACATTGCCTCCGCTTTTTATAATCATTCCTCTGTCAGCTGTGGCTCCAACAACAAACTTAATGTCATGACGCGCAACAAGACCGAGATTATTCTCAGCAAGAGCAGTGGTTTCGTAACCAAAAATCGAGTTCAAAAACGCACCATCTGAACTGCGGCTAAAGTTTATAGCTGAGTCAAGTCTAAATAAATCGGTAAAGTATGTTGAATTTGTATAGATTCCTGCAGTGCCGCCAATCTGTGTTTCTTGGTTTGTTGCATTTTTGATTTGCAGCTGAGAAAGTGGTGCCGTCGTCCCAATTCCCACATTACCTGCGGTTGTTATCACCAAATCCTCCACATACGTAGCAAAATCTCTCGCCGAAGATGTGTTGCGTTCGATTTTAAACCTTCCATCATTGTTTGCAGGACGCATCCTCCACATACCACCTGTACCCGCACCCCACCCATCGTCTTCTAAGATAATTCCTGGTTCATTTTTAAACAAATGCAAACTATCAAGGGGTGTGGTAATCCCAATACCGACAGAGCCCGTGAATGATGAATTCCCCGTGACAGGATTAAGTGAAAGCATCGATGAACCATTTGGCTTCAAGTACAGAACTCCGCTATTTTGAGTGACGAGGTTCATATCCCCGTAGGAAGTAACAGACGCTACCGCGCCGCTGTTGCTTGATAGTTTTAAGATTTGCGTTGAGCCCGCGTCGTTATAGAGGGCAAAATCAACAACGTTGCTTCCGCTCGGTGCCGCAACGGAAAGTTTAGCCCCTGGGTTCGTCGTCCCAATGCCGACGTTGCCAGCATTAGTAACTCTGAATAGACTTGTTCCGTCTGAACCAACACGCCCATTCCAACTACCTTTTGCAATTTCAAACGCCCCAGTGCCATCATTATCTGCATCAATTGCTACTTGCAAATTGCTTTTTGTCGCCAGTACTTGTCCTCCGCTAAATGTTTGACCAAGCCTTATTACTTGTGTCCCGCTTTCCCTCATTTGAAAATATCCGATTGTACCGCCAGCTGAATCAACGGTTAAAGTAGGGTTGCCCAAGGTATCAAAATCGGCAGTGATAACACCATGGTTTGTGTCGGTGGTATCTACGCGTAGCCCTACCCCACCTCCATCATTACTACTGGTAAAGCGGGCGGCCGACGCTGATGTGTTACTAAACACATCAAGTTTATATGCTGGGGTGGTAGTCCCAATACCTACATTGCCGGTGCTGTTTATAACCGCCCGCGCGTTTCCATTCGTAACAAATGTCATCGTGTCGGGCAATCCTGCGGCGGTACTGTTTTGATACGTGATTCCTCCCCGATCGTTATCAGAAGAATCACCAAAGAAGATACCACCGGTGCTAGCAGTTGGAAGCGCAAACTGAATATAGCGAGAACCTGATGCCTCAAGTATTAGCTGTGCATTTGCAATAGCAGTCGCACCACTTGACCCCGCAGAGAGGTGGAGAAGTGAGCTAGGCGACGCCGTCCCGATGCCGACGTTGCCATTATCATTGATCACAAACCTTGTCACATTTGACGAGTCAGAAACTGCAAACGCCTTGCCGGTACTGGTACCACTTCCCTTTATGGAAAGCTTTGCCCATGGGGAGGTGGTGCCGATGCCGACAGAGCCGGCGCTTGTAATCCGCATCCGTTCTGATCCACCCGAGTTAAAAAATACTCCACCGCTACTAATTGCTGCCATACCATTACTCCATGTTCCATCAGATCCTGAATCATGACCAAAGAACACTTGACTATTATCAGAGGCAATCACACCACTTACACTGAATTGTGATTTAAATTTTGCTATTGAATATCCACTTGCTCCACTCACATGAAGAGGTGCTGTTGGTGTTGTCGTCCCGATGCCGACGTTACTGCTTCCTACCGTGCCCACCGTCATAATTGTTGTCGCGCCGCCGTTATTCTTATCAAACTTAAAATTATGCCAAGTCGTGAAAACTGTAGTATCACCAAACGTAATTTGATGATTGGCATCACCAGCTTGCAAGGTTGCACCTGTACTAGATAATTTTATATCCCCATTTACCTCTAACTTTGACCCAGGATTTGTCGTCCCGATGCCGACGTTGCCGCCATTTTTGAATGTAACCCTATCTTCTGTTCCATCATAAAGTCGGAGGTCATTGCTACTGATCGGATCATACAAGACCCACTTCTGCACATTTCCTTTCTTAAATTCAAGAGCAGATTGCTGAGCAACATCAGCATCAATGGTTAGGTAAGTCGCTGCTCCTGATTTATATAGTGACAGCAAACTCTGTGGCGTCGTCGTCCCGATGCCGACGTTGCCATTATCATTAATCACCACCCTTGTCACATTTGACGAGTCAGAAACTGCAAACGCTTTTCCGGTACCAGTACCACTCCCCTTTATTGAAAGCTTTGCCCATGGGGAGGTGGTGCCGATACCGACAGAGCCGGTGTTTAATACTGACATGACAGTCGCAACACTTGTTCCGTAAAGGTCTAGACGAGTAGTCCCAGCTGGAATATACCATTGCCATTGCTGAGATGGATTTTTCAAAACGACCGCTGCCTCTGCGCCACTATTTGCTGTTTCCACTAAAATTCTTTGAGAAGGTGCAACAGCATCGCCGTATACATGAAGTTTTTCTGTCGGACTACTCGTCCCCACCCCCACATTCCCCGTCGCCCTATACACATTCCCCCCTGAGAGGGTCCAGTTCCCCACCGTGGCACCAGCAACAAGCGCACCATTCCAGTAGAGGGAGGAGGCATTGTTGTATAGGCGGTTGGTGGTAGCAAGAGGAGTGGATGAGGCAAGGAAGAGTGAACCAGTCACTGAGGCATCTCCAGAAACTGAGAGCGTGGTGAAGGGAGAGGTGGTTCCTAGTCCTAGTCTGTTGTTCGTCTCATCAAAGAAGAAACTCGCATTGTCTTGTGATACCTGTCCTAGGGAGTTAGCAAAGAGGACAGAGCCGGAGGTAAAGCCAGAGAGCGTGGTGGTACCCACTATAGTGAGGTTCGTGATGGTAGGAGAAGAGAGAGACACAGAAGCAAGAGAGCCACCGGTCACGGTGGGGTTTGAGATGGTTGGTGATGGGATAGTGACTCCAGTCGGAAGATTGTCTATCTTCTGGGTGAGTCCCCAGACGGGAGTCGAGGGTGGCTGGTATGAGGAGTAGGTGCCATAGCCGGTGAAGGTAGTGGCGGTTTGTGTGGGGAGAGTGTTTAGTTTTGTGGTGAGGAGAGCAAGAGATGATTCGAGGAAGGAGATGCGACTCAAGAGGTCGGTGTTGTTTGCTTCTATGGTGATGTACTCTGGGGTCACCACTCGTTCAACCACTCGTGTTGGTGCTTGTGGAGGGAGAGGTGTGGGAGCAGAGCTGGTCTTCTTTTGTGGTACCTGTCCTGCGCTTGTTGAAGGGGTGGGAGGAGTGGTCTCTTTGATGCGCTCTTCGACAGGGACAAAGGTGGTTGGGGTGGGAGTTGGTGTGACGGGAGTCTCCTCTTCCTTGCAGGTGTTGAGTCCTAGAGTGTTGTTCACAAAGCAGAAGAAAGAGACTGCCGTCTCTGACAGAGAGGCAGCTCCTAGCTGGGTGGTGTTTTCTTGTGCGAGGAGGTAGATGAGTTCTCCGGTGGTGCTGTCTATTGCCACGCCAAGGGCTTGTGGGATGTTGGTGAGGGTGGTATCCACTCCTTTGGTGAAGGATTCACCTACCTTGGTATAGGTCTCTTTTGGAGAGAAAGAGAAGAGTGATGTGAAGAAACTGTCTATGTGAGTTGCTATGGTGTCCTTCACTGAAGGAGGGGTGTCAGAGAGGTATGAAGATGCGCCTGCTACCCATGGAGCGAGGGCAAACATGACAATGCAAAAGAGGGTGGTGCGCATGGTGTGCAAAGAGCAAAATATCGCTCTGTGTATGGTTTATTATAGCCTGAAAACACCAAATTGTTGCCATCGTAAAGGGGTACCTGTGGGGATAACTATTTTTTAATTTTTAGTACCTCGGCGTACTACCGCAGGGCATGTATGTAGTGCTTTCTCAATACCAAAAATACCCTTATTTTATAAGGTTTATTGTTTATCTTGAGTACAAAGCGATATGTGTGTATGTAACTGTAGTGGTGTGGGCGCAAAAATGCGATCCTTGTATTGTATACTTATATCATGCAAATTGTTCTCCTTGACCAAGTTGAAACATTTATTACCTCATTGCAAGAAAAAGAAATCGCAAAAATCATACGAACAATAGAGTTGTTGGAGGAATTTGGAAATAACCTGAAAATGCCCCACAGCAGACACATGTCAGATGGACTTCTTGAATTACGAGTGAGCGGAGTCAGAGAAATTAGAATATTCTATTGCTTTCATAAAAGACAAGCCGTGCTGTTACATGCGTGTATAAAGAAAACCAAAACAACGCTCGACAAGGAATTGAGCAGAGCACAAAAAGCAAAAGAGCTATTGCTGTAATATACTTTATAAGTTATATTTAGTGTATGAGTACTCCGTTCAAACAATTCAAAATCAAGACGCTAAAGAATACAGCTGTCAGAGCTGAATACGAAGCGCTTGGACCAGAATACGAGATGATAAAAACAATTATCAAAGCACGTAGTAAACGTGGGTGGTCTCAGGCTAAACTTGCTACCGCGATCGGAAGTCGTCAGCCAGTTATTTCTCGCCTTGAACGCGGTGATGGCAACCCTTCCCTTAAAACTCTAGGGCGTATCGCTAAAGCTCTTGATCTTTCCTTAAAGGTGTCGATGCGGTAAGAACCCTGAAATGCTCTTGCGCCCCTCAGGTGTACTAGCGTAAACACAATCGCCCAGTGCAGTCGCACTGGGCTCATTGTTTTGTGCGACCAAAGAAATAAGGAGCAAAGCGACTATATTTCTTGAAGTACTCT
>CAZLUD010000002.1:0-237391 GCA_964562615.1 uncultured Candidatus Saccharibacteria bacterium | reverse complement strand
AGAGTACTTCCATTTTTATCTCCCTACGGTCGTAAAAATTAGGTCGCACCACAAACAAAAGAGCCGGATGCGGATGCATTCAACACACGTGCTTCAACCAATATCGCGATATATCGCGATATTGGTGTTTGAGAGATTCGTTATTGTACAAAGTTGCTTATCGCAGAGATACCAAATGCTACAGCGGTAAGATGCACCACATTGCCCGCAATGAGAGCGGCAAACATTGGAAGAAAACTAACCCCAAATAGCGCAAGAGGAATTACGACAAGTTCATTTGGTAAGGGAATAATCGCTACCCATAAAAAGAGTAGGGGAATGAGTAAGTGAGTATGCACCTTGCAGTAATCAATAATTTTTTTGAGTAACGGCGACTCTGCAACTTTTGCGTGTGCATGCCCAAGATTTCCTATTGCATAGCCAACTAGATCAGCAAGCGACGTTCCTATGACCATAGATACTATTATCCACAATAGAGGGAATCCTGCTGCTTCATACATCGGGACAAACACTCCTGCATGAATAGGTATAGCAATGTTAAGTCCAGAAAAAAATGAGATAGCAACAATACCCGCGTAGCCAAAAGTTTGTAGCAACGCCTGCGCTTCTTCATGTATTGCTACGTACTTACTCAACCATAACCCACAAGCAAAAAGTCCAAGGACGAAAAATATAAACACCAAAATTGAGCCCGCTTTCTTTCTCATACACAAAGTCTAGCACATATTGAGTGTGCTATTGACCGTATCCTAGAGTAAGGTACTCTCTTTAATAGCTGAAAACCGGAGGACGTAATGATGAACCGTCTATCTACAATACTAAGCGCAAGTCTTGCCATCTTCCTTTTTTGGTTTGCGCCATGCATGGCACAAACCAAAGTTGCCATCTTTTTTGACGTAAGCGATTCGATGAGGTCTGTGGTTTCGGAAAGTGTAAACTCACTTCAAGCGCAATTCAACGCATTTGGTGAGGCAGTAGCATCCGTTCGGGAGGCTACTCAAGAAGGTGTCTTTTGTCCTGTGGATCTTGTTGCCAAGGGTTGGTCAAGCAGTGAAAAATACATTGTAGAGACAAAGATCGACAATGCTCAGGCATTACTGAGAGCGGAGAATGCAATACGAACAGCAGCAGGCTTTAGTAATCAGGATACCCCACATGCAGCAGCGATTGCCTCTGCACTCAGGCACGTGGGTTCTGATGGAAGGAGACAAATATTTCTCACTACTGATGAAGCACCAAGAGGCGGGGTCGCAGAGTACTTACGGCACGCCGTAGCGACCGGCGTGGGAGTTACCTTGGTGGTATACAGAGGCAACCCAATAGCAAAAGAATGGAGAATGATTTTAGATGAGGTGGGAATGCCTTCTTCTAATGTGATCAACATGGCCGAAGAAGACGGAAACAAACAATTACAAAGAAAAGTAAGTGATGTGTTTCTCCACTGTGCACCTAGTGCATAGACGAGAAATAGTTGAAGAGCCCCACGCGGTGCGTGGGGCTCTTGATATTTTTCATGCAAGTATTTGCTATACTACGTATATGAAAAAGATATTGCTGGGCATATTGTTTTTTTTCTTCGTGGGTACACTCCCACTACCAACACACGCAGAAAAAATAGACTCACTTATTGTAGAACTTTCTGTTAAGCAAGACGCCACTCTCTCTGTCGTTGAAGAAATCGCCTATGACTTTGAGGGCGAGGCACGCCACGGTATCTATAGAGATATCCCCGTGTCGTATCGTTCTACGGTAGGTTTGTTCAAGACCAGTATCCATGATGTCGTGGTTGAGAATGCGTCAGGAGAACCACGACCATTTACCCTTTCACGTAAGGGAGATTTTTTACGGGTAAAAATAGGTGAGGAAGATATTTTGGTAAATGGCAAAGAGGTATACCGTATACGGTATATAGTTGATGGACCATTTTTGTATTTTGATGATAGAGATGAGTTGTATTGGAATGTGCTTGGTAATGATTGGGAGGTGCCTGTTACAAAAGTGCTTGCAACCGTTTCCTTACCAAAGGACGCTACGGAGCTTACCAAGGTATGTTATGCAGGGCCATTTGGCGCACAGCAAGGATGCGACCTTGAACAACTTCGTACCGATGATAATGGTGTGCATCATTACGACATAGGTGCATTCGACCTTTTGCCTAATGAGGCGGTAACGCTTGCTATATCATTTCCAAAAGGGCTTATATATGAACCGACGCTCACAGAGCGAGTGCTACGAACCATGAAGGATAATATTGTGCTTTTGCTCCCGATTATTTTATTTATGGTAATGCTCCGATTGTGGTGGACTAAGGGTAGAGATGTAGGTAGACGCAATACCATCATCCCTATGTACTCTGCGCCCGACACACTTTCTCCTGCTGAAATAGGGACCATCGTGGATGAGCGAGTACACAGCAAAGACATCACCGCTACAATTATTGATCTTGCGGTACGCGGATATATAAAAATTCATCAACTAGATCACAAGGTACTTATCTTTGAGAGTCACGAATACGTACTTGAAAAAATAAAATCACCAGATACACTTCCTCGCGTCTATGAGCGAGAGTTGATGCGCGCACTCTTTAAAGAAGAGTATCTCACCGATGAACAATGTAATGGCAGGGAAGTGCGTGGCACAAAACTCACCTCACTTAAAGATGCATTTGCAAAGGACGCAAGAGAAATTGAGGCACTTATATACGGTGTGGTTGCAGATGAGCGATACTTTAAAGTTGGTCCACAAAAAATACGAAACATCTACACCATAGTCGGGGTGGTGTTACTCATAGGTTGGTTTCTACTTGCATACGCGGTACCATCACTCCTCTCTGCTATCGCTATAGGCAGCGCGGTGGCAAGCGCACTCATTATTATCGTTTTTGGGCAGATCATGCCTGCAAAAACTAAAAAGGGCTCAAAGGTATTTGAGCATATACAAGGGTTTAAACTATTTCTTGGCGTAACTGATAAAGATAGACTTGCCTTTCACAACTCTCCTAAAAAGACCCCTGAGTTATTTGATGCCATGCTCCCATTTGCAATAGCGCTCGGTGTAGAAAAGGCATGGGCAGCACAATTTGAGTCTATCTATACCAAAGAGCCGTCATGGTATAGCGGTTCACCCTCTGGAGCGTTTAGTGTAGTTGGATTTACCAATGAGCTTGGTGCCTTTACCTCAGCGGCGAGCGCGGCACAATCACCAGCTTCAGGCTCCGGTGCATCAAGCGGAGGAGGGTTTGGTGGCGGTGGGGGAGGAAGTTGGTAAGTAGCGCTAGAGCGCATCTGCGATTGCAGGCACACTCTCAACTAGTCCTCCTATGGTGCCAGAGCTCATCATCAGCACCACATCACCTTCCCGCAGATTTTCTTTAAGGTACACCTCACCCTCTTCTTTGGTTGCGATTTTGATAGCCGTACAACCGCTTGCGATAACTCTTTCTACAATTTCATCGTGAGAGAGTTGGTCGTGGGTGAGCGCGCCTTGTGTCGCGGGTTTGTATATAAGCACCGTACTTGCACCCTTAAATGCGTAATCGTACCAGCTAATCATCTCCCTATTGCGCCAGCTAAATTCGTATGGTTCAAATACAATAAGCAATCGACGAGAAGGGAAGTGAAGTCGAATTGCCTCGATTGCAGCACGTGCTTTGTGTACACTTGATCCAAAGCCTTCATAGACTAGTACAGATGTTGAAGTATTTTTTTTCTCAAGCCTGCGCTTTATTCCTGTAAAGGATGCTATTGCATCGTGTAATTCTGGAACAGTCAGGTGTCCACGCTCAAGAAGAAGTGCAGATGCACCAACGCAATTTTGGATATTGTGTACACCGAGTAGTGGTGTCGTAAAGGTATCCACTACGTTACCCCGACACATAAGCGTATAGCTGGTTACTTCGCCGTAGCTAATATCACGAGCAACGTAATCTGCGCTTGCGTTATCAAGCGAATAGGTAACCAACTTTGCTGATGTTTCTGCTGCTATTTCGGTAACGTGTTCATTGTCGATACAAGCAACAAGGAGTCCATCTTGTGGAAGATTTTTTACCAGTGTACGAAATGGCGCAAGGTATGATTCGAGAGTGGGGAATACGTTTACGTGATCATGCGCCCCTGATATAAGCACGACATCATGTGCGTGATAATGAAGAAATTTTGATTTGTTGTCAGTATTACTCGAAGGGTACTCATCTCCCTCGAGTACAAACGTACCACCACTCCCAAGGAGGCTTGTGTGTGTAAGACCATTTGCGAGTGCGCCAATAAAGTACCCGGCATTCTTCCTTGCGTGCATAAGACTCCATGCTATGAGTCCAGTGGTGGTGGATTTTCCAAAACTACCTGCAACAACCGTGGTGGGGCGCTTTTTGGTGAGGGTGCCAAGTACTTCAGCAAATGAATATATTGGGATACCGCTCTCTATTGCAGCTTTTACTTCTTCGTTTGTTTCTGGTACGAGCTTTGCGTTTTTTCCTATAACAATAAACTCTGCGTCATCAGGAATATTGCTTGCATTATATGAGGTGAATACAGGAATACCGAGCGACTCAATATAGGTGGATACCGGCGGATACGCACCAGAGTCTGAGCCCGTAACTTTGTAGCCTGCATCAAGGAGGAGCTTGGCGACTCCGCTCATACCTGCACCACATATACCTATAAAGTGAGCCTTTTTCATACACGTACTGTAACAAGTACCAGTGAGGTAGGTGCCATTGACAAAGTGTAAAAATTATAACATATTTTTCTTGGTCGCTAGCTTATGTGGAGCTGATCATGTACCTTGCCTGGGATCTTTTTTTGGAAGTATTACAAAGAGTACTCATTCGTGATACAAAAACAAATAACCCATTTTTCTATAGGATACCCCCAATATTTAGGAGGTGGTTTTACTACCAGTTATCAAATAAGTCTTTGAGGCAGGGATATACAACATTGGCAAATAGATGGATGGTTATCGGGGATAAGGTGAAAATATAGTTGTTGTAGAGGGCGGAGCGAAAGCCCCGCCCTCTAAACTTTTATAAAATTGTGATAGAGTCGGGATATATACTCACGCTATGGATACCTCTGCCGGCACACTCTCAGTCGTTGCTACACCAATCGGAAACATGGAGGATATCACCCTTCGCGCCCTTCGCATTTTGAAAGAGTGCGATGTGGTAGCGTGCGAAGATACTCGCACCACAAAAAAATTACTCACTAAATATGATATTCATACCCCTACCATTTCGTACCACTCACACTCTGGGGAGGCAAAAATAGAAAAAATTCTCGCCCTCCTTGAGGAAGGGAAGCATGTGGCGCTCGTCACCGATGCGGGTACACCAACTATTTCAGACCCTGGATCATTTTTGGTTGAGCGAGCGCGAGCAATTGGTGCTCGTATTGAAGCAATTCCGGGTGCTGCCGCACTCACGAGCGCGCTATCTATTTCTGGACTTCACGCTCATGAATTTGTATTTGTGGGATTTCTTCCACAAAAGAAAGGAAGAAAAACCGCGCTTGATGCTATCAATAATGAAGAGAGGGTAGTCGTGCTGTATGAGTCTACCCATCGAATCGCAAAACTGCTTGAAGAGCTACATGGTCGGCGCGTGACGGTGGTAAAAGAAATTACCAAGCTAAATGAAGCCGTGTTTATTGGTGAAGCCGAGGAAATACTCACCCGTATGAACCATGAGCCAGTGCTAAAAAAGGGGGAGTTTGTGGTCATTGTGCATCCACATATTGCGTCTCAGACTTTTGCACAATAGCAATACTCAACTATTCGTATATACTAGTACACACATGAGAAGAGAAACCAGCCTTATTATCCTTGGTATCATCACGATTATCACTCCCTTTCTTGGTCTCCCGTGGGCGTGGAAGACTTATATTTTTGTCGTACTTGGGTTACTCATCGCCTGCATTTCATTTTTTCTTAGATATAGCGCACGGCTACGAATGTTAAAACATGGCAGAAAATCAGACACCTTTGAAGAAAACGGCTATGCGCAATTTGAAGAAAAAACAACCACAGAATAATCTACTACAACGAGGGTCCATGCCACTATTCATTGGACTAGGTGGTGTTGCACTATGCGCTGCAGTAGTGGTGTATGTATGGATACCATCGTTACTTTCTTCTTCGTATGAACGAGCAGGAGTAGCTGCGGTTGTTAATGAGGTGTTGATAGATGGGGAAGCAACATCAACACCTGAAACAATCACACAGGCTAATCCATATGCTCCGCTTTATATACCCACACCAGAGCCAATGAAGGCGATATACATGAGTCAGTGCGTGGTTGGCACACCATCATTTAGAAACGACCTTGTTACTCTTATTGATGAGACAGAGCTCAATGCGGTAATTATTGATATCAAAGACTACACCGGAAAAATATCCTTCCCAACCACCAACCCGTTACTCGCTGATTCTGTATCAGACGCATGTGGTGCCAATGATATGGCGAGTTTTGTGCGCTCACTAAAGGAGAAGGGGATATATGTTATCGGGCGCATCACGGTCTTTCAGGATCCATACTTTACCGCAAAGCATCCTGAGCTTGCGGTAAAAAAGGCGTCAAACAAAGAAGCAAATTGGAAAGACAACAAAGGACTCTCTTTTATTGACGTCTCTGCAAAACCATATTGGGAGTATGTCGTCGCTCTCTCTAAAGAGGCACGCGCCCTTGGCTTTGACGAGCTTAACTACGACTATGTGCGATTCCCATCGGACGGGCCTATGCAGGATATTTATTTTCCACACAGCGGAACCACTCCAAAGCCAGAAGCGCTCGAAAAGTTTTTTGCCTATCTCAATAAAGAGGTAAAGCCAACTGGCGCCACTATGTCTGCTGATCTTTTTGGTATGACCATGACAAATACAGACGACCTTAACATTGGGCAAGTGCTTGAGCGCGCGCTGCCATACTTTGACTACATTATGCCGATGGTATATCCAAGCCACTACCCAAAATCATTTTTGGGATTGGGTAATCCAAATACCAATCCGTATCTAGTGGTAAATTACTCTATGAAAGAGGGAGTACGACGAACCACAAGCGAAACATCAACGGTAAAGACATTGACCAGTGAGCCGATATACACCATGGTTACGGCAACGTCATCTGATGGCACTGTTAGTACCACGCAAGTATTTTCTGCATATAAAAAGCCTGCGTATAGTCAATTAAAACTCCGCCCATGGCTTCAGGACTTTGATTACGGAGGCACGTATGATGCAAAGGAGGTGCGCGCGCAGATACAAGCAACGTATGATGCGGGGCTCACCAGTTGGTTATTGTGGGCGCCATCTAATCGTTATACAAAAGGAGCCCTTGAACCTTTTTACAAAGCCCCTGATACTAGTAGTGATGCTGAGACTGAATAACAAAGCGTTTACCCTCATAGAACTTTTGGTAGTTATTGCTATCATTGGTTTACTTTCTTCAGTGGTATTTGCATCACTTAACAGCGCGCGAGGGAAGGCGCGTGATGTAAAGCGAATGCAGGATCTTAGACAGATATCTACAGCACTTCAGTTGTACTACGATGCGTATGGCACATACCCGCCAAGCCATAGTGATTATGGTAATGGTGATTCAAGCTCAAGTTTTATGTCGGAGTTAGTATCTGCGGGATTCTTGCCTTCTGTACCAAGAGATCCTCAATCTCCATCAAGGTTGTATTATTACTATAACTACGGCAGTGGTAATAACGTCGGAGCTCTTTTAGTAGGTACCCTTGAAAATCTTCCAGCTACTACTGTAGCCCCTGCAGGTAGTTGTCGGCCATTCACCAATAACTGGTGCTCAAGCACTAATGCAAATAGTAATTGGTGCCTCTGTCACACCTACTAATTTTCTACCCAAATCTTCTCCCCACTTATCCCCACACCAAAAACACCCAAAAAAGCGGTATACTTCAAGGTATCTATGGCACCACTACTCGTGGCAATTGCATCTGTGGCACTCGGCGCAATTGCAATTGACGATAGTGGCACCGCAATCCTGCGCACCTACGTTAGAGGTATAGAGGTAACGGCCGTATCTATTGATACCTCAGTAGCAGGAGAACATGCAGTGGTGTATGTCGCGACTGACCTTGCAGGCAACAGTGCGACGAGTACGAGGGCAGTGGTGGTGGAAGCAGAAACAATTGATGAGACGCCACCACCCGAGACACAGTAGCGATATAGAGCATTAGTATACGGGTGAGTATCGATAAGCAATACTACTACTAAAAACACCAAATTCGGCTATACTAGGCATATGAATAGCGATGAACGAATAACCTATTTCGCATCGACCGATTCGCGTAATACGCATATACCCTTTGGTATTAAGGCGAAAGACCGCTCACGCCACATGTATGTCATTGGAAAGACGGGTATGGGTAAGTCTACCCTGCTTGAAAATCTTGCCATCCAAGATATTAAAAACGGCGAGGGACTTACCTTTATCGACCCACACGGTGGTACGGTTGAAAAGCTTCTTGACTTTGTTCCTGAAGAAAGAATTAAAGACGTGCTCTATTTTGCCCCATTTGATTTAGAAAACCCCATCTCGTTTAATGTACTAGAAAAGGTGGAAGGAGATAAACGCCACCTCGTGGTAAACGGTCTTATGGCGACCTTTGAAAAGATTTGGGTGGATGCGTGGAGCGCCCGCATGTCATATATTTTGCAAAATACGCTTCTTGCCCTCCTTGAATATCCCGAGGCAACCCTCCTTGGTGTTAATCGTATGTATACCGATAAAGAGTTTAGAAAGGTAGTGGTAGAAAACATCACCGATCCATCGGTAAAGTCTTTTTGGGTAGATGAGTACGCAAAGTATACTGACAAATTTGCCGCCGAAGCGACCCCTGCAATTCAAAATAAAATCGGACAGTTTTATTCAAGCGCGATTGTGCGCAATATCATTGGTCAACCGCAATCAAGCTTCAACCTCAGGGAGATAATGGATAAGAAAAAGATTTTTATCGTGAACCTTTCAAAAGGAAGAGTAGGCGAGGGGAATGCCAATCTTCTTGGTTCTATGCTCATCACTAAGATATATTTGGCGGCAATGAGTAGGGCTGATGTTCCTGGTCCTCAGCAAAAGGCGCTCCCCAATCACTACTTGTATGTGGACGAGTTTCAGTCATTTGCTAACAAATCATTTGCCGACATTCTCTCTGAAGCACGAAAGTATAAACTTGCCCTTACGATCGCTCACCAATATATAGAGCAGATGGAAGAAGAGGTGCGCGCGGCGGTATTTGGTAACGTTGGTACTATGATTTCTTTTCGGGTAGGTTCATATGACGCAGAGATTCTAGAAAAAGAATTCGCCCCCGTCTTTTTGCAAGAAGATATTGTTAACCTTGGATTTTCACAGATATATCTCAAGCTCATGATTGATGGGGTTTCGTCACAGCCCTTTTCTGCTAATACGCTCCCTCCAATTGAACAACCCTCTACCTCGCACCGTGATCAGGTTATAGCTTATTCAAGAAGTGCGTGGTCACAACCACGAACAGAAGTAGAAGAAAGAATTAAAGAATGGCACAAGCCTATTGTCTCAACATCGACAGCAATAAAGTTGGAAGAAAAGGCAATCCGACGAGAAGAGAAACGAGAAGAAAAAAGAGCAACAACAGAACCAGAAAAAGTCTATCCGTGGCGTGATGAGCCACGCCGGGCTCCACAAAAGCCAGTATATGGCATCAAAGACACACTATCTGCACAGGCACCAACACGTACAGCGCCACAACGTATTGAGCGGTCGACGGATATACATACTCAACAAAGAGAAAGTATCCAAGAACAAAGAGCAGAGAAAGATTTTTCTAAAGAAGAGAGAGGTTCATACACCCCATCACGTGACTATCACAAAGAACCTTCTTCACCTGAAGATGGCGGCACAAGGCCAAACCCACAAGCTGACGCTGCGCCGCTTCAACCTACACCATCTCTTAATACGGCAGATAGAGGATATGTGCCTTCACCCGCGAGCAAAAATGCTCTTCGTGAAGCGTTAAAAAAGCTTGCAGAGAAAAAAGAAGCACATGCAGTAACTCCTAAAGAAGCACAACCGCATAAGGAAATAATGCCACGCCCACATGAGCAGGTAAGAGAAAGAACAGAAGCGCGTGCCGAGATTGGCGAACCACACAAACTAAAGCGTGAGATACCTGAAGATATCCTGAAGAAACTCATTGACGTCGATGAAAAAGATTTACGGTAGTATCATTATTATTTTGTTATACGCAGCTACCACCTCTGTTGCGCTAGCAGGGGTGCGCATATCCGAGGTGGCATGGATGGGGAGTGTTGAATCTGCAAATGATGAATGGATAGAGTTGTTTAATGACGGGAGTAGTGCTGTCTCAGTTGAAGGATGGACACTTACCGCTGAAGATGGGTCACCCATCATGTCGCTTCAGGGTAGTATTCCTTCCGGGGGATACTATGTACTTGAACGTACCGATGATGGGAGTGAGCCAAGTGTCGTTGCAGATCTTTTTTATACCGGCTCATTATCAAACTCTGGAGAAACGCTGATATTGAAAAATATAAGTGGTGCGGTTATAGATACAGCACATGGAAAAGATGCGTGGGCAATAGGTGGGAATAACGAGACAAAAGAAACCCTACAACGGACAAGTAGCGGATGGACAACCGCTCCAAAAACTCCACGTGCAGGTGGGGTGGTGGTTGCTGGTACGCAAGATGCAACGAGTGCTCCTACCACTAACTCCACAACCAGTTCTACAAATAATTCTCAAAGCAATGTACAGGCTCCCACATATGGCGCCCCGCACATGGCGGTGTATGCAGGAGAAGATAGGCATGTTACCGCGGGGGCGGATAGTGTGTTTAAAGGAGAGGGAATAGGTATCGATAAAGAACCGCTAAGCGAGCACGCAGTGAGGTGGCGATGGAACTTTGGCGATGGGGTGGTCACGCATGGCAAACGAGTGACGCATACGTTTGCATATCCCGGTACCTATGTTGTTGAGCTATCGGTATCAAATGAGTCCATGTTTGAAAGTGTGAGTGATAGAGTGGTAGTTACCGCTCGTCCTGCGCAAGTAACTATAGTCGAGGCAACCAATCAGTATATAGAGATAAAAAATAGTGATACGGTTGAGCTTGATATTTCACGGTGGTTACTTACTGATGGGGTGCGTGTATTTAGTATTCCTGAGGGTTCTTACATTCTCCCTGGTATGTCGGTGCGCTTTTCTACCTCTGTAACCAATCTACAAGGTGGTGGTAACACCGCATTGTTGTACCCAAACACAATGCGCGCTACCACCGTATCAGCACAAGGCGAGGGAGTAGTAGTATCAAAGGATACGCAGGTTGTGTATGACATTGCTCCACGTCCAATCTCTGCACCAACCACAGCGCCAGTACGTATCACTAAACCTATACCCATTCAAACACCCAGCACACTCCCTATGATTGATGGTAAAGAAAAAGACACACCACCCGCGCAAAGTGCTGATGCGATATTGGCGGTTGATCCACTTGCCGCCGCTGCGGTAGCATCCGCAAGTACGGAAAACACCTTATATAAATGGTTGCTTATGCTTAGTGCGCTGATTGCTATTGCAGGGGTGATATTGTTTATACATGATGGTCATAAAGACACCGATACCCACGCCGTCACTAACGAAGCAGATAAGTACACCATTGTATCGTGATAAAAAACACATGACAGAAAAAAGAACCATTATTATTTTTTCACTTTCTTACTACCCGTATGTGGGCGGTGCAGAAGTTGCGGTAAAAGAAATTACCGACAGGATGCCCGAGGTAACATTTCACCTTATTACCGCACGCCTTGATGGCGCTCTTCCTCAAGAAGAAATGATGGGTAATGTGGTGGTGCATCGTGTGGGGTGGGGAAAGAAGTCTCCCACGCTTGAAGAGCTCTCTTCATTTCCGTGGTATGTCATTTCTAAACTTAGTTACCCACTACTCTCTGCGATTGCCGCGTATCGATTACATAAAAAATACCACATTGATGGTGGGTGGGTGATTATGGCATATGCAGGATTTGGACTTGCGATACTTGGCTTACTTAGTGTTCGTATTCCGTATCTTCTTACCCTTCAAGAAGGTGACCCGCTTGAAAAAGTCATGGGGCGCCCACTACTAAAGCCCTTCTTCTTTTTGTTTAAAAGGATATTTAGTAGAGCACATACAGTGCAGGCGATTTCGCATTATCTTGGGACATGGGCAACAGAGATGGGTTATGGCGGTGAAGTAGCAATAATTCCTAATGCGGTAGATTCAGCACATTTTAGTAGTCGAAGCGGGGATCAAAGCCACGTGTATCAGCGCATGAAGGAAAAGAAGCAACCTGGAGATGTATGGCTTATCACCACTTCACGGTTGGTGCATAAAAATGCCATTGATGATGTGGTGCGAGCATTAGCATTACTCCCACCACATATATCATTTGCCGTGTTGGGTGTTGGACCTGATAAAGAAAAGTTGGAGGCACTGAGTAAGGAGTGTGGGGTATCAAAGAGAGTGCATTTTTTTGGGTATGTGGATCATCATGACTTGCCGGCGTGCCTATCTCTTGGTGATATTTTTATTCGCCCATCGAGGACAGAAGGAATGGGCAATTCATTTATAGAGGCAATGGCAGCAGGGCTTCCGGTCATTGCTACCCAAGAGGGAGGCATTGCAGATTTTTTGTTTGATGAAAAAAAGAATCCAGACAAGGCTTCTACTGGGTTTGCTGTGGATAAGGATACTCCATCCCACATCGCCGACGTAGTACAAAGAATTCTTGATAATCCCGAAGCAACACAAAAGACTATCGCAACCGCAAAAGCCATGGTTCAAAAAAACTACACCTGGGACTCTGTAACAGTGGGCATGCGGCAACTATTTGCAAAAATCTTTGAAAAAAAGTAGGGTGAGGGTAGTCAACGAGGAGGACTAAGATGAGTATGGTTCGTTTGGGTAGAAGGGTTATTTCATACAGTTGGGTTTTCCTATTTATCTCGTATACGTGCCTACGGTACCTTTTCTCAATACCATTCAGGGGATCGAGATGAATACGTTTTTATTTATTGCATCATATTGCAGAATAATCACCATTGGAACAATACAAATAGCACTTGCATTGTTTCCATATCCGGCAGATCCATCCACGTGGAAGGGAAAGGATCCACGCGGATGAAGTAGCGGCGGCCAATGGGGCCGCCGCTTATTTTGTATCTATGTTCAGGCATCGTGAGTTATGATTATATGTGACTATGCGATTTCTCATTGCGACAGGGCTATATCCGCCTGAAATAGGTGGTCCAGCCACTCATACGGTGACACTTGAGCGATATTTGCCTCAAATAGGTATCACCGTGTCGGTGTTGCCATTTGCATCAGTCCGACGGCATATTCGGGGTATTCGGCATCTGCTCTATTTTTTTGCTTGTATTAAGGCATTAAAGGGCGTCGATTTATTGTATGCGCTCGACCCATTTTCAGTTGGGTTACCTGCACTACTTGCTGCGCGTATAAAGGGAGTCCCATTTGTGCTTAGGGTTGCGGGTGATTATGCATGGGAGCAAGGTGTTGGACGATATGGGGTCACAGATAAGTTAGATGTATTTGCTTCCAAAACATCAGACTATGGGCTTTTTGTATCGATACTAAAAAGAGTGCAGTTGTTTGTTGCGCGAAATGCAGATCTTGTCATTGTGCCGAGTGAGTACATGAAAAAAATAGTGCACGCCTGGGGGGTTGATGCTAAAACAATTGAAGTCGTCTACACCAGTTTTGAGCCAGAACTTGCTCTTGGCAACAGACGCACCTTGAGGGGCTTGTTACGATTTAAAGGGAAGATGATTATCTCTATTGGGCGACTAGTACCATGGAAGGGGTTTACCGCACTTATTGAATTAGTGCCAGAGTTGGTAAAGAGATATGCGGACATGCGTCTGTTTATTGTTGGGAGCGGTCCTGACATGCCTCTTTTAGAGAAGCGAATAAAAGAGCTTGATATAGAAAAATACGTATCGCTTGGTGGATCGCTTGATCATGAAATTATGCTTCGGTACATACAAGCGGCAGATGTATTTGTGCTTAACACAAATTATGAAGGATTCTCGCATCTTCTTCTTGAGGTGATGAGTGTCGGGACGCCAATTGTTACCACAAATGTAGGGGGGAATACTGAGCTTATTGAGCATGATAAAAATGGACTCCTTGTAGGGTATAATAATAAGAAGCAATTACTGCGGTCTATTGTACAAGTGCTTGATTCACCGGTAGTGCGAAAGCGACTTGTTGACGGTGGGGTAAAAGAGCTTGGGCAATTTACTCACCAAAAAATGATTGAACGATTAGTGCCGCTGTTGCTCAAGGTGCTTAGGAGGTAATAATTTCACATACAATGAAGGTACTCATGGTCTCAGGTGATAGAGCATACTTTGACGAAAAAAGCGCGGTGCGAAAGCGCGCCGTTGCGTATGGGTCTGTGCTCACTGAGCTACATATAATTGTTACCACTACACAATCAATGGGATTTTCTCGTACCAAGCTCGCTGATAACATATGGTTGTATCCAACCAATTCAGCATTTAAGGCACTCATGTGGCTAGATGCAATTTTTTTAGGAAGGGGATTGCCTCCGACTGAGCTTGTCACCTCACAAGATCCATTTGAACTTGGACTTGCTTCTTATGCGATAGCAAATGATCACTCTGCACGATTGCAGTTACAAATCCATACGGACTTTATGAGTCCACACTACAGAAGGCAGGGCGTAGTACAAAGTATCCGTGTGCGCATTGCTCGCTATCTTATTCCAAAGGCGGACTGTGTTCGCGTGGTCTCTGAGCGTATCCGCACATCACTTGCTGGTATGACACTGCGTAAAGAGCCGCACGTGCTTCCGGTGTATACAGACATGCAGCACTTTCTCTCGGATGAGCCATTATTTTCCCTCCATACCAAATACCCACAATTCAACTTTATTGTGCTCATGATGTCTCGTCTCACCAAAGAAAAGGACATACAGACTGGTATGCGAGCATTCAAGATTCTTCTTGAGAAGGACACTCGCGCAGGTCTTTGTATAGTCGGAGATGGAGAAGAAATGGGTGCGCTAAAGAAATATGCGCACGAGCTAGATATTGAAAACAGCGTGGTATTTGCTGGGTGGCAGCAAGATACGCTTTCGTATCTAAAAAGCGCAGATGTGTTTTTAAATACCTCTCTCTATGAAGGATACGCACTTACTCTTGTTGAAGCAGCGGCAACAAAGCGACCAATAGTTACTACCAATGTCGGTGTGGCAGGCGAGTTGCTTATGAATCACAGACACGCACTTATTGCACCGGTAGGGGATGTAAAAGAGCTTGGCTCACACCTTGTTGCGCTAATGGCTGATAATACGCTCCGAGAGCGTATTGCGGTAAACGCGCATGAAGAAGTACTCGCAAGCGCAACTATTTCTTTTGAAGACTACTTGGAAAGAATGAAAAATTCTTTCTCCTCGTGTTTCTAATTTCATGTATGAAATTACTTATTTGTACGCAAAAAGTGGATAAACATGATCCAATTCTTGGATTTTTTCATCGATGGATTGAAGAGTTTGCTGCGCACTACGAAAAGGTGACGGTCATATGTCTTTATAAGGGTGAGTACGCACTACCACATAACGTAGAGGTGGTTTCTCTTGGAAAAGAACGAGGAGTGCCCAAAATAGAATATCTTATACAGTTTTACCGTTTGATATGGCTTCGTAGAAATGAGTATACGCACGTGTTTGTTCATATGAATCCGGTGTACGTGGTGTTAGGTGGTGTTATGTGGCGACTCTTGAGAAAGAAGATTGCCCTGTGGTATACGCATAAGTCTGTAGATGCGAAACTCACCATTGCAGAGAAATTGGTACACCACATTTTTACCGCGTCAAAAGAAAGTTTTAGATTACCCTCACGTAAGGTGGTAGTCACTGGACACGCAATTGATGTTGAGGCGTATGCATCAGTCGGCCATGAAGAGGGAGCTACGCTGCGACTAACGGTTATTGGGAGAATCTCGCCGGCTAAACGTATTGATGTATTTATTAAAACCATAGCAGAACTTACAAAGAGAGGGGTTGCGGTTGAGGGGACAATAGTTGGTGAAGGCGCAACACGAGAAGATGTTTCGTATGTTGAAGCAATGAAAAGCCTTGCAAAGGAACTTGGATCTGAAGATCATGTTCATTTTGTTGGTGCGGTTACCCACGAAAAAATTAAACACCACCTCGCGAGAACGGATATATTTTTACATACCAGCGAGACAGGGAGTATGGACAAGTCAGTACTTGAAGCGCTTGCTTGCGGTGTGCCAGTACTCTCTTCAAGTGAGGCATTTAAGGGTATCTTGATACAGAACGATTCTTTTTTAAACTCAAAAGATTCTACCGTTATCGCAGATCAAGTATTAGCGTTTGTACATAGAACCCCTGAAGAAAAAGAAAAAAATAAGACTAGGATGAAGGAGTATGTGTTTGCTACACACAGTCTTCGTCACACAATGAAAAAAATTGTAGGTGTCTTATCCGATGCACCTGCGCATTAGTGAGAAGATAAAATACACGAATATCGGTATTTACCACCTCGTTGAGGTGGTTTAAGGAAGGTGCTACAATCTGCCTACTATGTCATGGCGTCTATCTATCTTAAGAAACGAGCAGTATAGAGCGCTTGGTAACCTTACTCTTTCAGGAAGGGTTTTAGATTTGGGAGGTGGAAAAAACGCTGAGTACCAAACTATGGTAGGAGGGGGCGCCACCTTTGTGGTTGGTAATATATCTCCACACGCAAACCCCGATATACTTTTTGACGCACAGAAACCGTTTCCTATTGAGAACGAATCATTTGATCATATTGTCTGCATGAATGTACTTGAGCATGTGTACGAGTACCAGAAGCTTTTGAAAGAAGCGTATAGAGTAATTAAGAAAGAGGGGACAATGATAGCCTCAACACCTTTTATGTATCGAGTGCACGGATCGCCAGATGATTTTTTTAGATACACTGATTCCGCCCTTACGCGTGCATTTACCGATGCTGGATTTGTGCATGTTGAAGTGACACCGCTTGGGAAAGGTCCGCTATCGATTTTTTATCAGAGTATAAGCGGAGCAGTCCCTACAGAGTTGTTGCAAAAGTTTTTCCTACGGCTCTTTGTGGGTGCTGATTCATTACTCTCAACACTAAGTTTTAGATATAAGAGAAACGCATCACACACCCCAATTGGGTATTTTGTCATTGCTAAAAAATAGCTATGCGTACTGACCACTATATTTTTTCGATTAAATCTGGCGTGTGGGAAGTAATATCCGGTAATTTAGAGGTGAGCACTAAGGGCGAGGTAACTACCTATAGTGGACAGCTTTCATCCAAAGAGATTGAAATGGTTTTTAGCCATTATAAAGATGGTACCCTTCCGAAGTATCTTGATACACTAACAAATCCAGAATTCATCCTTTTTGTGTGTGACAAAAGCACAGGCACTTTTGTTGTGGCTAATGATAAATTTGGCAATAATGAAATATATTACATATCACAAGATAATGGTTTTTTTGTCTCTAATTCTTTGCAAGCGCTTTTTTTGAGAGTGGGTATTGAGCCAGAAATAGATCTCATTGGTGCGTATGAACTGCTTTCATTTCTTACCATCCTGCCACCACGAACCATATACAAAGGCGCTAGTGCGCTATCTGTTGGGCGTATACTTACCTACAACAATGGTGATACCACTACCGCACGATACTGGGATCTTGAGAGGCGACTAGCTGATAAGGTTATTGATTATGAAGCGCATGTAGAGAAGTACAGAGAAGTCTTTCGTGAGACCGTAGCAGAAGAGGCAGAAGGGAGTATCGCAGTAGCACTTTCTGGAGGAATAGATTCAGGCGGTATCTTAGGAGTGCTTACTGATATTAAAAAAGCACCAGTACCATCTATATCGGTAGGTCCGCAAGGAAAGGATAGCCATGATTTGGTTAGTGCAAGAAAAACTGTAGCGCACTTTGCTTCACCAAACGTTGAAAGATATCCTGATATTTCATTACTCGCTCTTCTTAAGGAGGTGGCGAGTACGATAACTCAGCCAATAGGGGGTGAAGTGATTATTTCATACGCGATGTTGTATAGAGAAGCAAAAAACCTAGGCTACGAAAAATTGTTTTTTGGCAGTGGTACGCAGTTGTTGTTAGGAAATTTAAAGTCAGCGCAATTTGAATATAAAACACGTTACTACGAGCGATTTATCCCGCGCTTTATATTAAATCCGCTATACAGGCTCTACGCATGGCATAAAGGCTTTTCAGAAAATAGGGTAGCGTACATGACTGCGCGCACATGGCGTGAGCGATTTGGCTATGCAAAAGGTGCGCTCTTTACCAGAGAGCGATATCTTTATAAAGCTTTGCCCAAAGATTTTTTTGATACAGTGACCGCACACCTTACCTCAATTGAACAAAGTCCGCTAAATAGAAGTGACGCATTTGTAGTTATGGAAGTAAATAGTTGGGTGGAGTGCCAACAACAAAAGGACGGGCATGCCCTTGCAAGATTGTTTGGAATTAAGCCGGTCTCTCCTTTTAATACCCCAAGAGTGGGGGAGTATATGCTTCGCACCACAGACGAAATGCGCCGCCGAAATAATTGGAAAAAGCAGTTGATACGGGACATGTTTAAACCTTTTGTGCCAGAACATTTGTACACGAGAGACGGAAACTCACTCCTGGTGCCATACACTGCGATGCTTGAAGAAAAAAGAAAAGAGTTACTTACGTACCTACAAGGAAATAAACTCATACAAAAAATTATTGACATGGAGGTATACGAGCGAGATTATCACACTCTTCCTGAACCTGGTCTTAGCCTCATTCGCCTTACAAGCCTCGCGCTGTGGTATGACGCGCATCATGATGAAGAGCATCTAAAGCAATTTGATGTTGTTATAAAGTAAAACCCTCTGCGCTTGCGCGCAGAGGGTGGAGCCTCTAGTGTGGGAACTTCTCAAACCACTTGTCTCCGTTATCAGCGGACACAAGACAAACATTTCCTTCGGTGGTATCCATCGCAATCATCTGGTGTTTTCTGTACCCTGCATATACCGCCCCGGTTGAGAATCCTCCAAATATACCGGTGCTGTTGAATAGTTTTGCCATTCCAGTTTTTGCTTCATCTTCGGTAACGGCTACCGTCTTTGCTAGGGTGGAGGGTAGATCACCCACATACTGCATAAATGGGGTAACATAGTCTCTCCCTTCTGTTAGTGATGCTGTTCCTACAATACTACTTCCTGGGGAAGCTCTCACTACAATCATGCTAGCCGTAGAGCTTATCTCTTGTAGATACATGGCTATTCCGCAAGCGGTTCCAAATGAGCCCCCAGTGAGTACAATCGTTTTTAGATTTGGGACAGCACGAACGATCGTGGGTGCAGTAATTGCCGTGTGGGCATGCGGGTTTGCCCAAGACTCAAGCTGATTTGTTAGCGTGTACAAATCAGGGCGCTCTTTCTGCAGTTTGACTGCAGTTGCATAACAATCCTTTGTGGTATCTCCTCCGATGGTTAGTTTTGCCCCAAACACCCTGAGAAGATTTTGTGTTTGGATTGGGACTCTGGAATTAACAATGACTTCGCACTTTAATCCCAGCAACCAGCATAGATACGCAAGAGCGAGAGCGAAGTTTCCACTAGATGCATCAAGAAGAGTCATTCTTGACCAATCTAGATCAGTATTTTCTTCAATGACTTTGCGGAGGCAGCCATACGCCGCCACCATTTTTAGTGAGGAAGAGGGACAATCACTCCCTGTTAAGATATAAAGATTGTCTCCAATCTGAGCAACTCGAGGGCGGATAAGACCCTTGATTTGATCTAGCTTCTTCAAAAGAGCAGCACTCGTTAGATTGAACATCTTCATCTCCTCTGCGCCACATTAGCGCCTGTTTGTTAGAACACACGGCATCAGGAGTAGGTTTCCGTGACCCGCGACTGGGAGAACTATGCCATTTTTCTTTCAAAAATCAATGGCGGGATATTACTGCCTTCTTGAGGAGACTAAGTCCTTAGTAAAGGTGATATCGCCAATGTGTAGTGATGCTTTTACCAATTTCTCCATAGCATCAGGTGTAATTGCAAGCAGGTTTTGCAGGAGGTCATACCAAAGGGATTCTTGCATGTGATAAAGAAATCGTTTTGGGTTGTTTCCAAAATACGACTCTATGTCTGTGGCGCTGAGGCTAATATCCCATAGCACATCTATTATATTTAGTGATAGTAGCTCACCGGTGTCGGCGCACCTTCCGCCAAGTGATGCGGTATCCTTAAAAAAATCAAATGCAGGTATGGCAAACAGTGCATCAAATGCGAGGAGTGCGTGTTTCCAGTACAAATTTTCGTCGTATATGTTTGGAGTTGTAAAGTGGGCAAATGAATCTCGGTGATTGTGTATGATTGCAACTAATGTAGCACCTAATGATTCTTCGCTGGTGTGGTGTGAGCGATTTGCAATAAATTCGCCAACACTAGTGACTTCATAATAATAATGAAGGAATACCGCTATGCGGGTAAGTAAAGGTGCAATGTGGTGTGCGTATTTGTCTGCGGTAAAGAAGGTGATAACGCCGGTCTCTTTACTATGGCTCATTCGCCAGGGTTTGGGTGTCTTGCCTGCGTCAATGAGTGTTTGTGAGTAATGCGTCATGTCTATAACCTGTATCGTTAATGTTCGCTCTTCAAAGTCCTCTATAGCGCACGTGCTAAGTGTCGTTAGGTATGTCTGTTGCCAGACATCACTTTCTGTATGTCTCGTTGCGGCAAGCGCCATTCGTAAGGGGAGTTTTTGTTGCAAGTCCTTTATGGTGTCTACGTGATGAAGCCTCATGAGGGCATGAGGCGGATTTGTTTCAAGTAATCTCACTATCGCACTTTCAGTGAGGTAGTGAGTGTTTGTGTTGTGTGGAAGTAGGGTGTGTAGCGAAGAGCCAAATGCTAAAAGAGCATCGCTATTTGAGCAATTAAGTGCTGAGTATCTCATTTCTAATGATCGCTCAATTTCTTTTATGAGCGCGATCATTTTTTTGTGCGCACACACCGCTGCATCAGGTGAAGAGATATCACACCCTAATGCTGCTACTTTGTTACAAAATAGTGTTTGATATTGAGCGGCAAGAATTTCTAGCTTTTCATGTGCGTTAGGGAGTGCCTCTATAAGCGCTGTGCACTCGTCATTCAATATATGTTCTAGGTGAGGTATTGATTTCATGGTTGTGTTGAAGCGCAAAAATATGTCACTAAAGACTTTTTATGGTATGGTTTTTCCATGGTATCACCACTCGAAGACATGTACACTACCCACCATAAAGGGGGAAGAAGAAAGGGCTTTTCAATTCTTGAAGCTGATAGAGGAAAGCTATTTACATCCCTTGTGGGAGAGGGCAAGCAAGTGCTTGATATTGGGTGTAGAGATGGGACGCTTACTCGTTATTTCACAAAAAACAATTCCGTGCTCGGAGTGGATATAGACGCTGAGCTACTTAATGAGGCACGAAAACAATTAGGTATAGAAACCATCATCTTTGATCTTAATGGTTCATGGAGTGAATTAGGAGAAAAAAAGTTTGATGTGGTAGTTGCAGGAGAGGTTGTAGAGCATCTATTTTTTCCACAAGAAGTGTGTGCAAGGGTTTCTGCACACTTACACCCCCACGGTGTATTTGTTGGTTCAGTTCCTAATGCATTTACCCTCAAGCATCGACTCCGTTATTTGTTTGCCTCAAAAAAACATACACCTCTTTCAGACCCTACTCATATAAACCATTTTTCTGTCGATGAGTTACGAACACTACTCCTTAAACACTTTGACGAGGTAACGATATATGGACTTGGTAAGTACGCATTACTATCAAAACATTTTCCTTCGTGGTTTGCGTTTGACTTAGTCTTTAGCGCAAGAAAGAAGAGTTAATCTGCCGTTCTAAACATCTTATTGAGATATATAGATCCTAGCCCTGCTTGGAGGAGTCGTGCGCCTATGCGCGCAACAATGGCACCCATGATGCCAAAAAACGCAACACCTATAACGAGTGAAAAAATCTGAATTACGGATCCTGAGATTTGTAGTGTGTACAGCTCTTTTACTTTTTTATGTGCTCGTAGAATGGTGTTTGGTATAGACATGAGCGCGCCGAGTATGGTGAGTGACAACAATTGCGTGTAAGGAATGCTTGCAAGATATTGTGGGAATAGTAATTCAAATAGATACGGTGCAAGTAGTGCGTAGATACCGGCGATACCAAGAAGGAACACACCAAAGAGTGTCATTCGGGCATAGATAGTGTGGCCAATTTCCTTCATTGAACGCTCTGCAAATTTTGGCAGGGCAACAGTGCTTATGGTGCGGGTCATGTTGCGTATATAGTCGGGAAATAAGGTCGCAAAGGTGTATATCGCAAGATCAATTGGTCCTAAAAAGTAGAAGACTAAGACCTTGTCTATGTGTGTGGTGATTACATAGAAGCCATTTATATAACTAAGGTGTTTGCCGTATTCAATGGTTTCTGTATGTGTCGCGTCGTGTACAAGTACTTCGCGGTACTTGTTAATGACAAACACAAGCATCATTGCATGCGCGGTGGTATACGAGACAAAGTAGGCAATAACAAGAATGAGTAACTCTGTTGAGTAAAACAGTGTCCCGATGACTCCTAGCGTGCCAGCAAGGTGTGCAAGAGTGAGGTACATACTTGTTCGCTTGAAATCTTTTTTTCCACTTAGGTACGATGAGTACATCTGGACCGGCTCAAACAAGGGAAGAAATATCGCTGCGACGACAAGCGCTAGTGCTAATTCAATATTTTGCTCAACACCATAGTAGTAGGTAGCGATACCAAGAGCTATGACTGACGCAAGGACACCCCAACGCATGCGCACCATAAGGCTGTGAGCAAATACCCCCCTTTCGTTAAGGGCAACCGCCCGTACTATTGATGTGGCAAGACCAGGTAGGGTAAGGGCGCCCAACACACCAACAACAGAGAGAATAAATCGGTAGTTACCAAAGACTTCAGGGGAAACAAGGTTAGCAAATGCGTAGGATAAAATAAGCCCTGAGACACCCGTAATCAGTTGTCCAAAGGTAATCCAAAACCCTCCACCAAGAAGGTATTTCATGTCGGTTTTGGTGTAGCGCTCTGATTTTTTGAGGATCGCCAGCAGGCGGGTTTTAAGCGATGTGAGCATGTACTGTATTGTAACTCCCGATTCGCAATAGGGATACTGCCGTGGTATAGTCTTTTCAATGACTATTAAAGATGCACTGCGTTATACGCTTATTGCTGGTACCTTTTTGGTACCTTTTATTCCACTTATTGTTAGTGAGTCGATGTTCTTTCCGTATATTACCGGGAAGGGATTTTCATTCAGAATATTAGTAGAAGTTCTCTTTGGGGTATGGGTGGTACTCGCCATCATGGAGCCCGCGTATCGTCCAAAATTTTCATGGCTTCTTGCGTCGCTTGCCATGTTTGTGGGGTGGATATTTGTGGCAGACCTCTTTAGTCCAAATGTCTTTAAGAGTTTCTTTTCAAACTTTGAGCGAATGGAGGGCTGGATTACGCTCTTCCACTTGTTGCTCTATTTTGTCATTACGATAAGCGTACTTACTACCGAGCGTTTGTGGTATTGGTTTTGGCATATCTCAATTGCGGTAGCTACGGTAATCGGTATACAAGGCATGCTTGAGATACGAGAGTATCTATTTAATGGAGTAGGGGGGTCACGTATTGATGTTACTCTTGGTAACCCAACATACCTTGCGGTGTATACGCTCTTTCATATATTTATCGCTATTCAGTATGCGCTACGGGATGGGCTTAGATGGTTTTACCGTCTGCCGTACGCATTCTTTGTTCTCTTGATGCTGGTGACGCTCTATTACACAGCGACTCGCGGAGCGATACTTGGATTTTTGGGTGGCATCACTCTTGCGGCAATTATCGCTGCATTCCTTTCACAAAAAAAGCAACTCAGATACGGATCAGGCATACTGCTTATCCTCCTTGCGCTTGGTGCGGGGGTATTCTTCATGAATCGCGATAGTGCCTTTGTTACGTCTTCACCGGTACTCAATCGTTTTGCCTCTATATCCCTTACTGACACCACTACCATTTCTCGATTCATGATATGGAACATGGCGTACGAAGGCTTTAAAGAGAGGCCTGTACTTGGGTGGGGACAAGAGAGTTTTAACTATGTCTTTAACCAGCACTACAACCCGCTCATGTACAAGCAAGAGCAGTGGTTTGATAGGGTGCATAATATTTTCCTTGATTGGCTTATTGCGGGCGGCGTCCTTGGGTTTGCGCTCTATCTATCTCTTTTTGGAATCGCACTCTATTATCTGTGGCTTTCTAAAAAGGGTGACTTTACCGCCACTGAGAAGGCAATATTCACCGGGCTACTTGGTGCCTATATGGTGCACAACATCTTTGTGTTCGACAACTTGATCAGCTATGTGTTCTTTGTGAGTTTGCTTGCCTATCTACACACACGCACTACCAAGGACGAACCGACCCTCTTTGCAGAAAAAAGAATCAGTGAACAGACCGTCTATACAATGGTGGCTCCTGCGGTGTTTGTGATAACTGCAGTGAGTGTGTATGCGATTAACATTCCTGGTATTCAAACAGCTCGATTGCTGATTGATACCTATTCTCCACAAGAGGGAGGGGTGCTGGTTAATCTTGCGATGTACCAGGAAGCGTATGCAAAAAATAGCGTAGGAAGGCAAGAAACTGCCGAGCAAGTAATTCAAGCTGCGCTACAGGTGGTAAATGCAGACACCGTAACACAGGAAGAAAAGCAAAAGTTTTCTGCGGGTGCGGTGGCGATATTGCAATCAGAGATTGATCAATACCCAGATGATGCACGACTACAACTTTTCCTCGGGACATTCCTCAATGGCGCAGGTCAGCCAGGTGAAGCAAGTGAGTCGCTCAAAAAAGCGCTAGCGCTTTCTCCAAAAAAACAGACTATCTACTATGAGCTTGGACTTGCAAGTATAAACGGAGGCGACACCAAGATGGGTGTCGAGTATATGAAGACGGCATTCGATCTCGCTCCTTCAAATGAACAAGCTGCTGTCTTTTATGCCGTAGCCCTTATCTATGATGACAGACTTGCTGAGGCGAAAGCATTTTTAACCGAGCAGGTAGGTACGCATATACTAGACAACAACACACTTCTCACTAGCTACTACAATGCTAAGGATATGGCATCAGTGGTTGCTATATGGGAGCTTAGAGCATCAACTGATAACGAATCACTCCTAGGACTTGCGGCGGCATATCTAAATAGTGGTGATAAGAAAAAGGCTCGAGAGACACTGGTGCGAATGCAGGAGGCATTCCCTGATAGAGCAGAAGAAATTGCGTCCTATCTACAAGAGGTTGATGCAATGCGGTAATTGACATTTACGATTTGTCTGCTATACTTCTTTTGTGAGTGCCTCGAAAGTTGTGAGGCTTCCAAGAAAATCTACGAAAACGCCCCTTCGGGGGCTTTTTCGTTTGTGGTAGTATGTAGTGGTATGTCGCCTTTGGCACATTATAGGGGGCTCCACCATATTTTTTTATACGTAGTTTTTGTATGCACCGTTGGTGCTTTTTTTGTTCCAACACCTGCATTTGCTTCTGTGCTCTTTACGTCGGTAACCACCGGCGGCAAGGTGATTACTGATGGGGCAGTTATAGTTCCTGAAGACCTTACTAACATGGGGGATAGTTGGACATTTCGATTTACATCTGATGCACCGGCTATTTTTCCTGATGGAGGAATAGGAGTGTTTAAGGGAACCTTTGGTAATACTGATCCCGCGTACTCTGGGTTTGGATTTAAGGGATGGAATGCAGGGTCCGTGGTGTTATCAAATAGATTTTTGTCACTAAAAAGTGCACCATTTGGTACGTATACTGTGGTAGTAACGAAGCCACAACCAGGAAATCCGCAAAATGGATATGACTGGTTTACCTCTGGAGGTACAAAAGGGAATCCGCCACTCTCGTATGACACTATTACCTTCACCTACGCAGAAAATCGTACTGAAGATTGTTGCTCGAACGTCTTTTTTATCCCTGGTATTTCAGGAAGTGATTTGTATGTGCAAGATAGCAATGATCAGCTATGGCCACCGCAATTGTTTGTAGGGAACTATGACTCCTCAGAGCTTGCCATGAATAGTGATGGTACAAGCAAAAAAGATATCTATACCAATGAGGTAATAGCGAGTGCTGGTTCGTCGCATTTTTATACCCAGTTTTTTGCTTCGTTAGATGCTCTTAAAGAAACCCGAGATATTAATGAATGGCATGCGCAACCATATGATTGGCGATTAGATATAGAGACTATTGCGCGTGGGGTGATTAATACGAAGGACGGAGGTACCACCATGGTGCATGAATTAGAGAGCCTAGCTGAGAAATCGCAAACAGGAAAGGTAACCATTGTCGCGCACTCAATGGGAGGCTTGGTAGGAAAGCTTCTTATCGATGAACTTGTTCGCCAAGGCAAAGAAGACTTAGTAGATAAATTTGTAACGGTAGGTACGCCAGAGACTGGCACGCCAAGTGCGGTAGGGTCGCTCCTGCATGGGCATGGACAACGGTTTTTCTTTGGGCTTGCTCTTAGTGAGCCATATGCGCGTGACGCGATACACAATATGATTAGTGCACATGTGCTTCTTCCATCACATGAGTACTTTGTGCATGCGGGCACAAGCGCGGTGCGTATACTTCCACATAATCAAAAACTTTCCACATGGGGACTTGCCTACGGAGAAAACATCTCTTCACGAGAATCACTCGAGACTTTTTTAACAGATAGTCATGACCTACGAAATACACCTGTGTTTGATGATATTCAAACCCCTGCAACTTTGCATCAAGGGCTATTAAGCAGAGCGCAATTACTCCATGACACCCTTGATGCATGGACGGCACCAAACAATATAGAGGTGACAACGGTGGTAGGGTGGGGTATACCAACGATAGAGGGTATTACCTATGAAGGTGAGCCACCATCAAATAATGCTATACGATACACCCCGCAACTTACCTTTGATGGGGACGGTACGGTAGTGGGGGATAGTAATAATAATGTGACGTATTATTTTAATGTTTTTGGGTTTAACAAATTAAATAATATTAATATTGATCATGGAATGTTGTTCGAAGCAAAGGAAGTTGCTTCACTCATAAAAAATTTAGTTCGTGAGGAGAACCTCGGAACTATGTTTATAGAAAAAAATAAGCCATCACCATCATTTATCCCTAAAGGCACCCTCATAGGTGTTCATTCACCAATAAGTATTGCCGCAACTAATACTAGTGGCCAATATACTGGCAAACAGATCCACACTCCTCAAGTGGTGTCGTATACAGAAGATATCCCTAACAGTGCCTACCTAGAGGTGGGGGATGCCAAGTACGTAGTCTTGCCTACTGGCGAGGAGTACCACCTAGAGTTAGCTGGTACAGGGAGTGGTACTTTCTCAGTATCATTTGATACCGTCACACAAGCGGGTGTGACTCAAGGAAAAAATTACCCAGATATCCCAGTGTCTACTGATACTGATGCCAAGATTACTATTGCACCAGATGGCACCCTTACGTCATTCTTGGTTGATACTGAGGGTGATGGAAATTATGAAAAGGACATACTCGCAAATACTCCCACGCCTACTAGTGGACACCGAGATCCAGAAGCTATTATGGCAGACATAACCGCCATGGCACCTACGCTTCCTATATCACGCTACTTTCAGGTGGTATTTTTGCACAAGCTCTACTATGCACGACGGTACATTGCTATGGACCGCCCCTATACCGCATCTATAGTTATTAATGGTGGCTACAAGATAATGAAAAAGCGCACCATGGGTACGTGGGCAAGTCCTGAGATGAATGCATTTAGAGCACTGTATAAAGAGCTTTATGAAAGTTTAAGAAGTAGGATAAAATAACAATATGGAAAACATGATACAAAAAATAGCTTTCATAGTAGTAGGGGCTTTGCTTTTATTTACAAGCTATGTGTTATGGAGTCCGGGGACGTTTGGGTTATGCCAAGCTGTAATGAATCACACGCATTGGTTATTTGGCTCTGTTTATTGGTGTGAATTAAGTTTTTTGAGTGGAGACCGTACAATCATACTCAATTTAGGATTAGTACTGTTCATTACTTTTTTACTATCACTCTTTTTCAATTCAAGACAATTTAGAATTTTTAGAAATCTATTTTTGATAGGACTTCTTGTAACTATATTGTTTATATACTTCTTCCCAAATTATGATGTTGCCTTTGGAGCAACTGTTGAAATAACTCATCGAACAAGAATTGCCTCATATGCGCTTGCAATATACTCAGCAATTATCTATGTGTATGCGCTTATAAAAGGAAGAGTTCGGAAAGCGAATTAACGCTTTCCGAACTTAACATGTATCACCTCGGCTTCTTCTATTGGAGGTGGTGTTACTAAAAATAGAGATTCACGCACTGCTTTACTTGTGCAACCTTCATCATACAGTTGTTGCAACGCATCATAATTCGATCTAAAGTTTTGATGTAACTCTACAAGCTGCTCGAATATTCTTATTCGTATTACCATACTAATTGCCGCGCAAATTTCTGGAGTATCACAACACATTGTGAGCCAGTTACGCCAGGCATCATCTAGTGCTTTGGCACTGTCTATCTTGCTTCCAAGACTGGATACTATTGTTTTAATATCCTTTTTGTTAGCAGCAATAATTTCTCTTTTGAGTATGCTGTTCACTAACACAAGTTTTTCAAAGAGCACACGGGCAATTTGTTTACCCATCACCACCTCCAGGTATTTGACCCAACACAGACTACATGATTTTTAGAAATTTAGAAGGGCGAATTGTCGACTTGCGTCCTTTTCAAAAAGTGGTTCACTTTAGGTAGCGTAACCCCAGGTTAGGAGGTTTCCGATGAGTTTACTAACAGCATCTAGTATTACTTGTTCAGGTATGGCCACGCCTGCAGCAAATGAAAATAGGGCTGCAGGTGGGATATCAAATATTCCTCCAAATACTCCTCCGGTATATATTGAACCTAGCGCTTTATATATTATTCAGTATTACGTGCAATGTTGGCGAACAATATTTAATCTGTTAGGTGTCTGCAATGATCAAGCGAAAAGAGTAAAGGAAACATGGGGCATTTGAACTAAGGCCAGAAGTAGTATTCGTACTACTTCTGGCATCTTGCTGTATTAAAGGATGGTATGCTGGTGCTTGGTTGCAACTTTACTCATATTCGTTACTATAGATAGGTTCTTAACAGGTACGGGGGGCGGTGGCACTCACATAGATTTTCACTTGGAGCTCGCTCCCGCTCCCCATATCTTTTCGGAACTATGGAACTCAGAGAATATATACCACTTAGAGAGTACTCTACATTTAAGACTGGCGGCAACGCCCGCTTTTTTATTTCTGCTACCAGCGTAGATATACTCAAAGAAGCAATTGCATTTGCAAACACAAATAAGTTGCCATGGATTGTTCTTTCTGGTGGTTCCAATGTGTTGTTTGATGACAATGGATTTGATGGATTAGTTATACATATACATATAAAAGGTATACAGCTCACCAGTGGTGAAAGAGACGTTTCGACTTTATGCGTTGGCGCCGGAGAGTCATGGGATGACATAGTTGCGTATGCGGTTAAAAACAATTTGTGGGGATTAGAAAATCTTTCTGGTATACCGGGATACGTTGGCGCATCACTGGTGCAAAACATTGGTGCATATGGTGCTGAAGTAAAAGATGTATTTGTATCTGCACAAGTGCTTGATACCACACTACATGATGTACGTACCGTAACCATACATGATGCTGACTTTGCCTATCGTCACAGCATGTTTCAAGATAATGAACATCTCATCATTACTCAGGTTACCTTTGCACTCACTACAAAAGGGCAACCACAACTCTCATACAAAGACCTTGCGCAGAGTACACTTACTGCCGAATCTTCAGTACATGAGGTGCGCGATGTGGTGTTAGCGATACGTAACCAAAAGTTTCCTTCACTTGATACCCATGGTACTGCGGGGTCATTTTTTAAAAACCCACATATTACCCACGCAGCATACGCACGCCTTAAAGAGCGGTACCCTCTAATTCCTGGCTATATAGAAGGGGATTTGGTAAAGGTGCCACTTGCGTGGATATTGGATAACGTCCTACATCTCAAGGGATACACACACGGACACGCATCATTGTATGAACGACAACCATTAGTGATGGTTGCTACGCGTGGCGCAACAACACAAGAGATACTCGCACTAGCTGATGAAGTTATCAAAAAAGTTTTTGCTGCAACTGCTATCAATGTTGTACCAGAGGTAACTATCATCACCACAACACACAAGAAAAAATTTTAACGCGACACATGTATGCAAAATTTTTTATGATGTCATCTACACATAAAAAATTTGTTAAAAAAGTTATCCACATAAATTGAGTAAATATTATTGTTACTTACATTGTTGTGCATGATAATTATAACGAGCAGCGATACTATGTAACATGATGTGTTACTGGTCGGATATCGTTCGCCTTTAATTGGTAAATTTGCATAAAAAAAATCATGCCAGCAAAAAAGAAACGAGTAGCTAAGAAAGCTACAAAGAAAGTAGCAAAGAAGCGAGTAGCTAAGAAGGCTACAAAGAAGGTAGCAAAGAAGGCAGCACGCCGCCGCCGATAACTCTACTCTCTTTGAGAAAACAAAACCCCTCTTGAGGGGTTTTGTTTTTTTGTAGGGAGTATTCATTCGGTGTAGTTGTTTGTGCTAGGGTATAACTATGACGCAGGTGCATATACGAATCGCAAAACCAGATGATGCCTCAGCAATAGTAGATGTATTGTTTCGAGCGTGGTGTGCCACGTATGTTCCACTAGGTGTATGCATAGAAGCTATCACTGAGTCATTTGGTGCTAGAGATAAAAAAGTAGACACCTATGTGCAATATATAGAAGCGCAAGACGTATCATTACGCGTTGTGCTTGTGGCAGAGGATAGCGATGGGGTGGTTTGTGGTGTATGTGTTCTTAGCAAGAAGGATGCGCTCTGGAGATTGTCACAGTTTTATGTTGATCCAACTCGTCTAAGGATGGGTATCGGCACGTTGTTGATGCAGGAGTCAATTCGCCTGGCTCAAGCCGATATTGAGTTATCAGTAGTAGCCAATAATGATCGCGCTATTGCTTTTTATACCGCGCACGGTTTTGTTCCAACGGGAGAAACGTCACTATATAGGGTAACAGACAAGGTGCACCTTGATGAAATCATAATGAGACGCCCCTTCTATTGAGGAGTGGTTAATGTCAAAATCCGCTAAGACTGGGTTCCGAATCAGCAAAAAATGTGCTACCATGCACATGTTTTACCTATGAAAATATTTGACACTATATTCGGCACCCCCTCTACAAAGGCGATAAAGCGCTATAAGCCAATAGTGGCTAAAATCAATGCGCTAGAACAAGGGCTACTGGCGCTTAGTGATGACGAGCTTCGTCAAAAAACAACCGAGTTTAAAGCACGCCTTGCAAAAGGTGAGACTACCGCCATGCTCCTCCCAGAGGCGTTTGCGGTAGTAAGAGAAGTATCAAGACGCCTAAGTGGCGAGCGACACTATGATGTCCAGCTCATGGGAGGTATTGCCCTTCATGAAGGAAACATTGCAGAAATGAAAACAGGAGAAGGAAAGACCTTGGTAGCTACACTCCCTGTGTACCTTAATGCGCTTGTTGGTGATGGCGTTCACGTCATCACTGTTAATGATTACCTTGCTCGTCGCGACGCGGTATGGATGGGGCAAATATACTCCTTTTTAGGACTACGCGTCGGTATCATCAACGGTGATGGGGCATATTTGTATGACGCGACCGCTAAGCCTGAAGAATCAAATGAAGATGAGGTACGAGATGCGCTTGGTTCTTTTAAGGTGGTGCATGAATATCTACGACCCGCATCAAAAAAGGACGCCTATCATGCCGACATTACCTACGGCACTAATAATGAGTACGGCTTTGACTACCTACGAGATAATATTGAGTATGAACCACAGGCACTCCGACAGCGTGGACATCACTATGCCATTGTCGACGAAATAGACTCTATATTAATAGACGAGGCAAGAACACCGCTTATCATTTCAAGTCCCGCAGCAGAGTCTGAGAATCTCTATCAGACATTTGCTGAAATAGCTCGCTCCTTGAATGAAGGAGAAGATTTTGAAAAGGAAGAAAAATCAAGATCAATTTCAATAACTGATAAGGGGATAGAGAAAGCTGAAAAAATGCTCGGGGTAACTGACATTTATACCCAAAAGGGAATCAAATATGTACATCACCTCGAGACGGCAATACGCGCCAAGGCGTTGTATACAAAGGATAAGCAGTATGTAGTCAAAGATGGGCAAATAGTCATTGTGGACGAGTTTACCGGTAGATTACAGCCTGGAAGACGCTGGAGTGAGGGACTTCACCAAGCAATAGAAGCAAAAGAAGGTATGCCGGTACAAAGAGAGAGTCGTACCTACGCGTCTGTAACATTTCAGAATTATTTCAGAATGTATAAAAAGCTCGCAGGTATGACCGGTACCGCAGAGACTTCAGCAGAAGAATTTCAAACGGTATATAACTTGGAGACAATTGTTATACCGACCCATCGCACAATTTCTAGGATAGACAAGAATGATCTTATATATAAAAACGAAAATGCCAAATTTAGCGCGGTAGCTAAAAAGGTTAAAGAAGTAAATGCCCTTGGACAGCCAGTACTCATTGGTACGGTTTCAATAGAAAAGAATGAACTACTCAGTGCATATCTTCATAAAGAGGGAGTACCTCATGAAGTGCTTAATGCTAAAAACCATGAACGCGAAGGAGAGATAATCGCGCAAGCAGGAAAGAAGGGCAATGTCACCGTGGCAACCAACATGGCAGGAAGAGGTGTTGATATAAAACTAGGTGGTGTACCAGCAACCCCAGAAGGCAGAGAAGAGGTTAAGGCGCTTGGTGGTCTCTTTGTGCTTGGTACAGAGCGTCACGAAGCTCGTCGTATCGACAACCAGCTCAGAGGTCGCTCGGGTAGGCAAGGGGATCCAGGTGAGACACAATTCTTTGTTTCGCTCGACGATGATCTTATGCGCGTCTTTGGTAACAATGAGCTCATACGAATGGTGATGGATAAATTGCCAGAAGATGAAGCGATAACACACGGTCGCATTTCTAAGTCACTTGAAACCGCTCAAAAGAGAATAGAAGGATTCAATTTTGATTCTCGAAAGCATGTACTTGCCTACGACAATGTAATGAATCATCAGCGACAGGCAATATATAAAAAGCGCATGATTGCGCTACTCGGAAGCGACGCTGAAGTCGATGAGCTTTTGATATCGTGTTCTCGTGATACAGAGGCACTTACGCGTATACTAGAGGGTAAAAAGAGTGAGCTTGGCGCAGTGATGATGTATACACAAGCACGTCGATTGATTATGCGCACTATAGATACGCTTTGGATGGATCATCTTGAGAGCATGGAGTACCTACGCTCAAGTGTTAACCTACGAGCGTACGGCCAACGAGACCCGCTTATTGAATACAGAAAGGAAGGACTTAGACTCTTTAAAGAGCTAGAAGAAAATATAGAAGAGGATATCAGAAATAAATTACCTACCCTTGCCCCTAGCGCAATGCCGATAGGGCAGATAAAGGTGCAGGCTATACAGCCAAGTACTGGCACCACCTCACCAGTGACTGACAGTACCACGGAGTATGGTAGAAATGACCTTGTCACTATCACCGATGGAGTGACTACCGAGACGGTAAAGTATAAAAAGGCAGAAGCAAAAATAGCACAAGGTTTTAGGATTATTGAAAACAAATAATCTCACTCTATGACTCACCTCATCACGCGATACCTTCTTATAGTGTTTAGCATCCTCCTTGTTGCGCGGCTTGTTCCTGGTGTGTCCGTGGATGGACTCACTACTACGCTCATTGTCGCCCTCTTGCTTGGGCTCATCAACATCACCCTCAAGCCAATCCTCTTTGTACTCACTCTACCAGTGACTATTCTCACACTCGGATTGTTTGCGTTTGTCCTTAATGCACTGCTTCTTTGGTTTGTTGCGTCATTTGTCGAAGGTTTCCACATTGATGGATTTATTCCGGCGCTCTTGGGCGCGCTCATCATCTCGCTGGTAACATGGGTAGGGAACAAGGTGCTCCCATAAAACACATACGAGTATGTCATATAAAAACACTTCTCAATCGAGAAGTGTTTTTATATGACTTGCAGGAGTTCATTATGCACTGTAGTCTGTGTGATACATGGCATTCGTAGACGAATTACTCATACAAGCAAAGGCAGGCAACGGTGGCACCGGTGTGGTGCGTTGGCGTAGAGAGAAGTTTGTCCCACTTGGTGGCCCTGCAGGAGGTAATGGTGGTAAGGGTGGTGACGTATACCTCAAGGGGGTACGTGATCGAATGATACTCGCGCGATATAAAGGAGATACTAATTTTGCTGCAGCCCACGGTGAGTCAGGGAGAAAAAATAATGAGCATGGAAAGAATGGACAAGACCTATATATAGAGGTACCCACTGGAAGCATCATCACACAACGAGACTCCGATAGACAGATTCGAATTGATAACGAGGGGCAGATTGAGCTCCTTTTAAAAGGAGGAAAGGGAGGACTTGGGAATACCGAGTTTAAAAGCTCTCGCAATACCACACCAATGGAATTCACGCCTGGTGAAGGTGGCGAGGAAGGCTCCTTTTTAATAGAGCTTGAGCTTATTGCTGATATAGGACTCATAGGGTTTCCAAATGCCGGAAAATCATCACTCCTTAATGCGCTAACTAATTCTCACTCTAAAGTTGGTGACTATCCGTTTACTACACTCGAGCCATCACTAGGCGTGATGGACAAGTATGTCATTGCCGACATACCAGGACTTATAGAGGGTGCGTCAGAAGGTAAGGGGCTTGGTCACAAGTTTTTAAAGCATGTAACCAGAACAAAAATACTTGTCCATCTTATCTCGGCTAGCCGAGAAAACCAAGTTTTAAGCTATAAATCAATACGAGATGAGCTCGGAGCGTTTAGCGATGATTTGCTAAAGAAGGAGGAGCTTGTACTACTTTCTCAGGTTGATACTGTTTCTTTTGAGGAGGCAACAAGACTCATACAAGAATTCAAATCAAAAACCGGCAAGGACATGATCCCAGTTTCAGTGATTGATGATGCTAGCATGAAGCATCTTCGTGAAGTTCTCCTTACGATTTTGAGCAAATAGGGCGCTCTGCTATAGTGTCGGTATGGAATTTAAACCTACTATCGGTCTTGAAATACACGTAGAGCTAAAGACTAAAACAAAGATGTTTTGTAACTCTGCTAATGACCCATCAGCAGAGCCAAATACTAATATTTGCCCAGTATGTATGGGGCATCCAGGGGTACTTCCTCGGGTTAACAAAGAAGCAGTTAAAAAGGTGCTTACTGTTGGTGTTGCGGTTGGCGGCACTCTAGCTGACTACACAGAATTTGATAGAAAGAACTATTTCTACCCAGATATTCCAAAAGGCTACCAGATAAGCCAGTACAAGCATCCACTAGTATCTGGAGGTAGCATAAAAGGCGTTTTGCTAACACGTATCCATCTTGAGGAGGATACGGCAAAGTCATCACACGAGAGTATAAGCGGCAGCCTCGTTGATTTTAACAGAGCAGGAGTGCCTCTTATGGAGTTGGTGACAGAGCCAGTGCTCCACAGTGGTGAGGAGGCAAGTGCCTTTGCTAAGGAGCTACAGTTACTTCTTCGAACACTTGGTGTCTCTGATGCAAATATGGAAAGAGGTGAGATGCGAGTTGAGGCAAACATATCAGTAAGTGCAACCGACGCACTTGGCACCAAGGTAGAAGTAAAAAATCTCAATTCATTTAAGTCAGTAGAGAGGGCGATTGAGTTCGAAATAAAACGTCATATTGAAGCGATATCTCGGGGAGACGAGATAGTTCAGGAGACACGAGGGTGGGACGAAATGGGTGAAAAAACATTCTCTCAAAGAAAAAAGGAAAGCGCGCACGACTATCGATATTTTCCAGATCCAGACATTCCAAAATATGTAATCTCAGAAATCCCAGAATTTTCTGTTGAGGCACTTAAAGCGTTGATGCCAGAATTACCTGAAGAGAGAAGAAGGCGCCTCGACTCGTATGGTATTGCTGCTGATGTACGGGATACGCTCACTAATCAGATTGAATTAGGTCACTTTTTTGATGAGGTTATAAGTGGTAATGAGTCAGTTACTTCATTTGTTACTAAGGCAGCCAATTATCTTACCTCGGATCTAAATGGATTAGGGGGTAGAAATCAGCTTACCACCCTTGGTATGCGTTCCCTTATTGGTCTACTTGAATCTGGCGAGCTATCTTCAAGAGGGGCTAAAGATTTGCTCAAATCATTAAATGAATCAGGAGATAATGATGCAAAAGCTATTGCTACTAGCCTTGGGCTGCTTCAGGTAAATGATGATTCGCTACTTATTGCTATTGCAAAAGAGGTGATTGCGGTGAATGCTGCTGTAGTTGTTGAATATACTAAAGGCAAGGATAGCTCACTACAGTTTTTGGTAGGGCAAGGAATGAAGTTATCTAAAGGCTCAGCAAATCCGCAGAAGCTGCGTGAGGCAATAATAAGTGCTGTAAAATCATAAAAATATCTCGTCTAGCCGACCTGTGCACAAATACCTTGTGCTCTAGAGGGTGCTTGGTGGTATAATTACCACATGAAGGAGAATGCACTAGTCTTTAATGGTAAGGCGTATGTATCTTCAGTACGAGCGTCACAGCTTACTGGATATACTACTGATTACATTGGTCAGCTTTGTAGAGCTAACAGAGCAGACTGTAGGTTGGTTGGGCGTACTTGGTACGTCGAGCAGACATCTCTTTGCGGCAGAAAGGTTCAAAAGCGAATTTCTGAGAATTCTCCAAGGGGTATGGCTGTAGAAATTAAGAGAAAGGGCACCTACACCGAGAGGCAAAAGTACCTTGTTGAGGAATTATCAAAAAGATCATCATTTATTCCTAAAAATGAGGAGCAAATAATGTTTGAATATGACGATGCACCCCTCTATCCAATGGTATCAAAGGATTTGCCACAAAAAACAGAGTCGCTAGTCTCACCAGTAGAGACAGTGCCGGTTAAAAGAGAGATACTGTCGCCAATTCAGGTACGACACACTCCTCGCAGTGTTAGATTTACTATGCAGGGCATTTTGCTACCAGCTGCCGCGGTACTACTGTTTGCAATCGCTACTTTCGGGCTTGAAGCAACATACTCATACTCTGATTCAGAAGGACTTACCCGAGGAGTCCAGGTGGTATCAGCATCCGAAATATCTTTATAAATCAACGTATCTCGTTTAGACGAGATAGATTTTCAAGGGATGCCAACTTAAGCGTGAAGATGTGAGTGTATTTTTGTACAATTTCCTACTTAAATTTTCATAATCAGAGAGTGGTAAATTACTCTTACTAATAGAATATATAGATACGCTTGATCCTTTTAAATAGGTAGCTTGATACGTTGGTGTAATCTCCACTATTGTAATAAAACTCGACATTACCACCACTTATAAGTGTATGGGATGTATATTAGGTGATGCGCCAGCTGCAGCGCCAATCGAGTAATCAATATAGTATACTGTGCACAATATTCTATGCATAAATTTTTAAGATACAAACATGGATTTACCCTCATCGAGCTTCTGGTGGTTATCGCCATCATCGGGCTACTTTCGTCGGTAGTATTTGCGTCATTAAATACCGCGCGTGGAAAGGCTCGCGATGCTCGAAGAAAAGCCGATCTAGCTGAGCTTCAGAAAGGGCTCGAATTGTATTACGACACGTATGGTGGATACCCATCTAGCGCATGTCCAGCGGTTGATTATCAAATTGAGACAAGTCTTGCTATGGAGTCAAAAATGTTACAGTTTCTTCCTACTTTTCCTAAGGACCCACAAGATGGAAGCTGTTACAACAATTCATATTTATATATAAGCAACGTATATAACAATTGTTCTGCGCCAAATGCAGGAGCAACACAGTACGCGCTGTATGCCACTCTTGAAGATCAGACCCAAAATAATCTCAACCCAGCAAGTGGTACAGATAATTGGTTGCGAGGTGGGGCGGGTGCGTGCGGCTCTTCTAATAGACCAAATTATAAAGTAACGACGGGGGGTATATAACGGCAGAACAAAAGAATGGGAATAAAGGTGATATGTTGAAAAAAAGTAATGTATACTAGATACAATGAAAAGAATACGAGTAGCAATAAATGGATTTGGAAGAATAGGAAGGGCATTTTTTAGTGTTGCTAAAAATATTCCTGAATTACAAATAATCGCCATTAATGACTTAGGCGACGCAGAAAATCTTGCGTATCTGCTTAAATACGACACGGTGTATGGGCGAAGCGGGTTTGACCCAAAAATAAAAAAGGAGGGGAGTGCGGTGTTTATGGATGTTGAGGGTAATCATACGAGATTTTTATCAGAAAAAGATCCCACCATGTTGCCGTGGGGTGAATTAGATATTGATATAGTCCTTGAATCTACCGGTGTATTTGCAAGTTATGAAAAGGCGCGAGTACATCTTGAGGCAGGAGCTAAACGAGTGGTTATCAGCGCTCCGGTAAAAGACGAGGCACCAAATGGAATTGTTGGAGTTACCGCGCTAATGGGTATTAATACCGAGCTTCTTAAAGACGCAGATATATCTTCTAATGCATCATGCACCACTAATGCCGTGTCTCCTGTGATACAAATATTGCATGAGGCTATTGGCATAGAAAAGGCAATGCTTAACACCACCCATGCTTATACCGCAAGTCAATCTATTGTCGACGGTACCAAACCAAAAGATTGGAAAGAAGGGAGAGCTGCAGCACACAACATTGTACCCACCACTACCGGCGCAGCGGTTGCTACCACCAAGGCTATTACCGATCTTGCAGGAAAATTTGATGGGGTGGCAATGCGAGTGCCTGTAATCGCAGGGTCAATTGCTGATATTACATTTGTTGCAAAAAGACGTACCTCAGTAGCAGAAGTAAACACCGCACTTAAAGAAGCGGCACTTACTCCTCGGTGGAAAGATGTGTTTTCATTCACAGAAGAACCTATAGTATCAAGTGATGTGTTGGGACAGCCCTTTGCCTCAATAGCGGATCTCTCCCTTACGCAGGTGGTAGATGGTGACCTTGTTAAGGTACTTGCGTGGTACGACAATGAAATGGGCTACACTCACTCGCTTATACAGCACGTCAAAGAAGCGGGAAAGTATATATAACTATAATGGGTACTTTCTCTTCATTAAGTAATAATACAAGAAAGGGGTTTACACTCATTGAGCTACTCGTGGTTATCGCCATCATCGGGCTACTTTCATCGGTGGTATTTGCGTCGCTTAATAGTGCTCGTGCAAAGGCGCGAGATGCAAAAAGACAGGCTGATTTACAGCAGGTAAGAATAGCGCTTGAGCTTTATTATGATGCAAATGGTGCGTATCCAATTGGAGGGTGGTGGTATAGCTGTGATTCGTCATGGAATAACTTACAAAGTGCTTTAACAGCATATATGCCAAGTTTGCCAAAGGATCCTATCAATACCTCATGTGCTGGTCCGTGGAATAATGGCTACTATACGTATGTATACGGCTCTGGTTCAGGTCAAAAATATGACCTCGTTGGACAATTTGAAAACACAAGTCATCCTGAGCGATGCGCGGTACGAGGTTGGCGATATCATGATTGGGGAGGAGAAACTTATTGGTGCAGTTATGCGGGAGGCGGCTACGGCTATAGCCCGTATATGTTTGCTGACCACTAAAATTCATTTATGAAAATATTATTTGCAACAGATCACGCAGGCTTCGCTCTAAAAGAGGTGCTTGTTGAGTATGTAGCTCATGTATTAGGGCACGAAGTTGTTGATATGGGAGCAAGTGCTCTTGTCGCGGATGATGATTACAATGACTACATTGCACTTGCTGCAAAAGAACTCTCACACGCAGATGAAGACACTCGAGCAATCATACTTGGTGGATCAGGGTATGGAGAGGCGATTATGGCAAACCGTTTTAAGGGGGTACGAGCAGTATCTTACAATACCAACAACCTTGAGCTTATAACCTTGAGTAGAGAGCATAATGATGCAAATGCGTTATCACTCGGCGCAAGGTTTTTGACTCATGATGAGGCAAAGGCGGCGGTTAAAATATTTCTTACGACAATTTTTCCAAATGAGGAGCGACATAGTAGACGTAATCACAAGCTTGATACGTTATAGGTGGTAGCATGAAAAAAGATTTTGAAGTCTGGAATAAGAAAAAGAAAATTATTCATGAAAGAGAGAATGTTCCGTTCTTTCATGAGCGAGAGATATGGTGGTGTTCGCTTGGGCTAAACGTGGGGTATGAGCAAGATGGTGGAGAAAAGTTCGAAAGGCCCGTTCTGGTAATAAAGAAATTTAATAGGGACGTTTTTTGGGCACTTCCACTTACTACATCAGATAAGCGAAATCAGTATTATTTTCCGATTGGCGGACAAGAAGGATCGGCAGTTATCCTTTCTCAACTTAGACTTGTTAGTAGCAAACGTCTAGAACGTCTTATGTATAAATTACCGAAAAATCAGTTCAAGAAAATTTTGGCTCAAGTTCAGCAATTCTTTCCAAAGTTATAAAAGTCGAAACCCCGCCTAAGCGGGGTTTCTCGGGGGCCTAGTGGCCATTTGTATGATTAATACTATACAAAAAATAAAAAAAAGCAAGGGTATGTTACTATTAATGTACTATTTTATTTCTTAGAGAATACCAATGTTTACCTATTATCAACAGCGCGCAAAAAACAAAAAAGGATTTACCCTCATTGAGCTACTCGTGGTTATCGCCATCATCGGGCTACTTTCATCGGTGGTATTTGCGTCGCTTAATAGTGCTCGTGGAAAGGCGCGAGATGCAAAGCGAAAGCAAGATCTTTCGCAGGCAATGACTGCGCTCCAATTGTATTATGATACGTATAATACATTTCAAGTTGCTGGGTCAGGGTGGCAGGGATGCTCATGTGGTTGGTTTGATTATCAAGACACTGGAAGCTATGCATTGTCTGTTTCAAGAGCACTTATGAACGCAGGTTTTACATCAGGTGAAATAAAGCATCCAGATCCTGGCAATCATTACATGATTTATCACCCATATGGATCACAGACGAGTGTGTGCGTGTACGCACAGCTTGAAAGTCCTACTCCTGAGGATACTGCTCGTTTTGCCACAGTACCAGTTAACCCAGGGTATAATATGAATTACGCCGTTTGTTCGCGATAACTGTACGTATATGACTATCCAGCTTTTACCCGCCATATTGCCAACGTCATACGCAGATCTGAGCGAAAAAGTCTCTCTTATTGCACCTCCTGCAACGCATATACAAATTGATATTGTTGATGGTGTGTTTGCGACACCATCAACGTGGCCGATAGGTGCTAAGGCAGATGGTGAGTGGCAAGAAATTCTCGCGCAAGATACAGGTCTTCCAAAATGGGATAGAGTTGAGTATGAAATTGACCTTATGGTAGCAAATCCAAAAGAGCATATTGATGCATGGATTGATGCCGGGTCGTCAACACTTATATTTCACTTTACCTCATGCTCAGCAAGTGAACTAAGTGAATGTATTAGTCGTGCGCGCGAGCGCGGGACACGAGTAGGTCTTGCAATTACCCCATCGTCACAAGGTTATGAGACATTACTCAATGAGATTGACCTTCTCCAAGTAATGGGAAGCGATACTATAGGTAGACAGGGTACATCACTTGATGAGCGAGTATATGACATCATCTCGCGTATACATGCAATGAGCGAGGTTGTGATTGGAGTGGATATTGGTGTTAGTAAGCGCACCATTAAAAAACTAATCACAGCAGGCGCCACGCACTTTGCCGCAGGGTCAGCAATCTTTGCAGATGCGTCACCAAAAGATGCGTACCACACATTACTCACCATAGCAGAAGACGCTATCCATGAAGCATAAGCGGTGCGTTTACCCTCATTGAGCTACTTGTGGTTATCGCCATCATCGGACTACTTTCATCGGTGGTATTTGCCTCGCTTAATAGTGCGCGCACAAAGGCACGAGATGCCGCACGATTGGCAGAGATTCAAGAAATCGTAAAAGCGCTCGCGTTGTATTATTCAGATTATAACGCCTACCCAGATTCAGATTTTGATGGATGCGGTGGGTGGGATAATGGCAACCGTACATACCCACTACTTAACGGAAGGGGTATGGACACCTATTTTGGAGGGAGAGTGCCCATCGACGAGGGATTTACTGCTGACTGCCAAGGATACAATTACTACCGGTACCCAGCGGGCTATGCAGGGTGCGATAGTGCTCGTGGGGCATATTTTGTACTTGGGGTACGGGACATGGAGACATCTCCTAACCCACACCCAGATTCACCTGGATGGAGTTGTCCATCACGATACTGGCAAGGAGAATTTGATTATGTCTTAGGAGGCTTTGAACGCTAGTGTGTGGATACCGAAAGCGTCTATTTGAGGTATCATAGTAGTAATGGCATATCTCACAGAAGAAAAAAGACTTTTTCTTGAAAACAAAGCAAACGAAGTACGGCAATTGCTTATCGACATGCTTGAGGATGCTGGGTCAGGGCACACCGCAGGTCCGCTTGGTATGGCGGATGTGTTTACTGCATTTTATTTTCATATATTAAATCATTCGCCAAAAGAACCAATGTTTGAGGAGAGGGATAGATTCATCCTCTCTAACGGACATATTGTTCCTATACGGTACGCAACGATGGCGCTTGCGGGTTATTTTAGTGTTGAAGAAGCTAAAACACTTAGAAAATTTGGATCACGTATGCAGGGACACCCTGAACGTATTTTGTTACCAGAAATGGAAACCACTTCTGGTCCGTTGGGTACTGGACTTTCTCAAGCAGCAGGAATTGCACTTGCCGCCCGAATGGATAAAAAACCATTTCGCACGTATTGCATGATGGGTGATGGTGAGCAGGATGCAGGTAATGTGTGGGAGGCGGTTATGTTTGCGGGTAAGTACAAGCTATCAAATCTCACCGCTATAATAGACAGAAACAATATACAAATAAACGGCATGACCGAAGATGTGATGCCTCTTGAGCCACTCAAAGACAAGTACGAAGCATTTAATTGGAATGTTATTGATATAGACGCGCACAACATGGAGGCAATTGTTGATGCGGTAGAACAAGCAAAAGCAGTGTACGAAAAGCCCACGCTTATTATTGCGCACGCAATAGCCGGTAAGGGAATAAAAGAGATCGAGTACGATTATAAATGGCATGGTATGCCACCAAATAAAGAGCAAGAACTAAGATGGCTCAAAGAACTTCGTACATTAGGAGGAAAGATAACTCCAAGTAACCACGACTAATATGCTGGTAGGAGAAGCCCGATTACATAAAGGAATACTTGATGCCACCGCGAGAGAAGAAGGTGCTACACGCGATGGTTTTGGTAAGGGGGTAGTAGAGGCGGGTGAGCGTGACCACAATGTAGTAGTGCTGTGTGCGGACTTGGCAGAGAGTACCCGCAGTCATTGGTTTAAAGAAAAATTTCCTGATAGGTACATTGAGCTTGGGGTTGCCGAACAAAATCTTGCAGGAGTAGCAAGTGGTATGGCATCAATGGGAAAGGTGCCGTTTATCACCTCCTACGCCGCTTTTAATCCTGGACGCAATAATGAACAGATACGCACCACCATTGCGCTTAATGAGCAACCAGTAGTGGTTTGTGGTATGCATGCCGGCCTCTCGGTGGGTCCTGATGGTGCAACACATCAAGCACTTGAGGATGTCGCGCTTATGCGGGTGATACCTAATATGACCGTGATTGTCCCATCCGACATGGAAGAAGCAAGAAAGGCAACCCTTGCTGCTGCAACAAGTAAGCGCCCCATGTACCTTAGATTTGCAAGAGAAAATACCCCATTACTTACTACCAAAGATACTCCATTTGAAATAGGGAAGGCCTATAGAGTGTGGCAAGGAAATGCGCCAACGGTAGGTATCATTGCGATGGGAAGCATGGTGTATCAGGCCATACAGGCTGCGGTTGAATTAGAGACTCGTCTTGGTATTAGCTCGGTGGTACTTTCAGTACATACTATAAAACCTCTTGATACCGATGCGATAGTAGCACTTGCAAATGAAACTAACGCCATCCTTACCGTTGAAGAGCATCAAGTGATTGCCGGGCTCGGAGGAGCGGTAGCAGAAACCCTATCACTCAATCGACCAACAAAGATGGCGTTTGTAGGGGTACAAAACCGATTTGGCCAGTCTGGTACCACACAAGAGTTATACACTGCGTATGGGCTAGATGTGCCTAGTATCATACAAAAAGCTATTTCCTTAACACAAGCGTAATCATGAAAAAGAAATTCTCAGCAATGAAGGCATACGAAGTAAGACCAATTGTTGCATGGTTTTTTATATCATCAGTCACCGCAGGAGCATACTACTTTCTTTGGACAATATCCCACTCAATGCTTGTGTATTAATAAGATAATCACCATGAGAAATTTACACGCAATAAAATTAAATTTTTGGTTCAGTGGAATATTTCTCGGATTACTAGCGGGTGGTGCGATGTTTCTTATTTACAAAGTATCGCACAGCGAAGCATTCATTGCTGATATCTCAGCAACACGAGTACAAAATGATCAAATCTTAAAGGGCAGAGATTTTGATGATGTTGATCTCTACAAAGAATAGCTTTTTGCTATAGGAGCGTCGGAGTGTACTCTGCAGGTGCGTTTTGGAGGTATTGCTGTATTGCTTCTTGAGAGAGGAGTCCCTTTTGTGCGCCAATCTCTTGTACTACAGACATTGAGTTAATTGGACCCCAACTCAATGCCGTTGGTATGTCATGTCCTAATGCAAGCGCGCTTGTAAATGTTGAAGAGAATGAATCACCAGCACCAGTTCTATCAACAGGTGGGGCAATGTCAGGATACATAGGCATGTGCCAGGCGTTTGTACCATCGCTTGCGTAGGCACCTCGTGGGCCATCAGTAATCACTACGATTTTTGGACCCTTTTCATGGATTGCTGTCAGTAATTGTTTTATATCAAGCTCCTTTTTTCCTACAATACTCTGCGCTTCTTCTTTGTTACAAAAGAATAATGTAGATGCTTCATATATTGATTTAAGTACTTCGTATCCTAATTTGATTTGGAACGATCCAGGCTGAAATACCAATTTGCTTGCTGGGTGATTTTTTACATACGTGGCAATTTCCTGGTGATACGGGAGGGAGTTATTTCCTACCGAGCTGAAATATATCCATGATGGCTCACCAAGATCAGGAAGTGAGTAGGGGTACTCTTCGTGCTTAATCAAAATGGTTCGTTCAGGGGCAAGGCGTAGTACGTAATGATGATTTGATTTTTTCCCTGGATGTCTTCGTATAAATTGTCTATCAACACCCTCGTGCTCAAGTTGGCGCATCATCTGATCGCCCTCGTCATCATCTCCCATATCAGTTACTAGCGCGCTACGCAGACCCAAGCGGTGCGCACTTACTGCAGCATTTGGACTATTGCCTACTGCAGGAACAATGACAAAGTCTTTAAACTCAATTTTGTCTCCAAAATTCATAGCAAGGAGCTCGCGCCCACTTTCAGTATCTGTTACTACTTTAGTCCACTCTGGTGAGAGCTCAATGAATTCATCATTTACGATGTCGCCAATTGCTACAAAATCAAGTTTTTCCATGTGTAAATACTGGTAAGCTGATATACTATTATTGCTGTATATATAGTGTAGCAGTTATGCATAATTTGTTACAGAGAAATCATAGACAATCCTCCACGATGGGATTTACTCTCATCGAGCTTCTTGTTGTCATTGCTATCATCGGACTACTCTCTTCGGTGGTGTTTGCGTCACTTAATAGCGCGCGCAGTAAAGCACGTGATGCAAAACGTATAGCAGACTTTCAGCAGATTCGCACCGCACTAGAATTGTTTTATGACACCCATGGACGCTATCCAAGTAGTCCCGGAGCACCTACATGGGATCAGCATTGGGATTACTTTGCGCAATGTCTAGAAACCGCAAGTGATGCATCGTGTGGATTTGGTCTATCTTCTCGACCGGTATTTATGTCTGAGGTTCCTCAAGACCCACAAGATAGTCCATCAGGGTTTTCAGATGCGGACCCAACCTATTATTATGCGTGGCCATCAGGATGCGGTACTGGTCAGAGTTATCGACTCGCTGTACGTCTTGAAAATGCTAATAATCAGAGCCTTGCAGGGGATTTGGACGGTAGTTACTATAACAATAACGGAGGTTGTAATGACCCATACTATTGTATTGGCGTAGGCACCTGCAGTGGGTGGTAACCGTATTATATTAGTAATACTACCTCGTGTGGGTTGCCAAATATCCATAATTAGGTATAGTTTTGCGGTATGGTAGTAAAACTAGAAGCAATAAAACGAGAGACATCAAAGTCTGCGCGAGCATCCCTCAGAAAGGAGGCGATGATTCCTGCGGTTGTCTATGGAAAGAAGGAGGCGTCAACACCAATCGCGGTGTCAGTAATTAATTTTAAAAAGGTATGGGAAGAGGCGGGAGAGTCAACGGTGGTTACGCTTGATGGCCTTGGAAAGGGTATTGACGTACTCATCCAAGAGGTGTCAATTGATCACATCTCAGGACTTCCGGTGCATGTTGATTTTTATGCAATTGAGGCGGACAAAATGGTAGAAGTGGAGGTACCACTTGAATACGTTGGTGAAGCGCCAGCAGTAAAACTACTTGGAGGAAACCTTGTAAAAGTACTTCACGAAGTATCAATTGAAGCACTTCCTAAGAATCTACCTCATAGTATCGAGGTTGATATTTCTACTCTTGAGACATTTGAGAGTCAAATTCTCGCTAAGGATTTGAAGCTAAGTACGGGTGTTACGCTTATCACTAACGCAGAAGAAGTGGTAGCACTTGTTGCTGCAGTAACTGAAGAAAAAGATGAAGATGCTGTGGCACCTGACCTTTCTACAATAGAAGTAATCAAAAAAGGCAAGACTGATGAAGAGTCAGATGCAAAAGCAGACGAGTAATGAACACAAAAGAGTGACGTTAAACAACACACCCCTTAAGGGGTGTGTTGTTTTATGATAGAATACGACTACCATGAAGCGTTTTGGATATATCACAATCACTATACTTTCACTGTGCATGGGTGTGTATTCGTACGCGCCTACCCTTCAAGCACAGGTAACTAGTGAAGATGTAGCACGGCGCCGCGCTGAGCTTGAAGCGCAATTACAGCAGATAGAAAAGGAGATACAAGCGCAGGGAGTACTACTAGAAGGTAAACAAAAAGAGCGAGTCTCGCTTGAGAGAGACGTTGCTATTCTTGATGCACAAATTGCAAAAGCTAAGCTAGCCATACGACAACGCGATCTTGCTATCCAACAAATCAATGGCGATATAGGCGAAAAGCTGGTCACCATTGGCAGCCTTGCTGATAAACTCACGCGAGAGAAAAATTCTCTTGCGCAGCTCATACGTAGAACAGATCAGATAGATGATCTTACGATGGTTGAGATTATTATTGGCAACCAATCACTTTCAGATGTATTTGAAGAATTAGATTCGTTTACACAATTAAAGATTGCCCTACAAGATTCATTTGAAGAAATAGAAAATACCGTCGTAACCACAGAAGAGGCAAAGAGCACCCTTGAATCAAAACGCTCTGACGAAACTGAGCTTCGTAATCTGCAATTACTTGAAAAGCAGAAAATTGAACAACAAGAAAAGCAAAAGCAAAATATTCTTTCTGTAACAAAAGGACAAGAAAAATCATATCAAGCACTTATCAACCAAAAAGAAAAGAGTGCTGCAGAAATTCGTTCAGAGCTATTTTCACTACGAGACTCTGCGGCGATACCTTTTGGTGATGCGGTTACCTTTGCAGGGCAAGCAGGTAAGGCAACGGGGGTACGCCCCGCGCTTATCCTTGGGGTATTAAAACAAGAGACAAGGCTTGGTGAGTATCTTGGTACCGGTACATGGAAGGAGGATATGCACCCTACTCGAGATAGGCCACTCTTTCAGGCAATAACCTCTACCCTTGGCTACAACCCAGACAGAATGCCAGTATCAAAACAACCAGGGTACGGGTGGGGCGGCGCTATGGGGCCGGCACAGTTTATCCCTTCAACGTGGGCGTGTTATGGCGGTTATATCAATTCAAAAACCAACGATTGTAATAATGCAAAGCGTACAATGAGCTGGGATGAATTTTGGGCGGGGCCATGGGAATATTCTGCAAGCAAAGACAGAATACGAAAACTTCTTGGCAAAAATAGCCCCTCTGATCCATGGAAAAACGCTGATGCCTTTATGGCAAGCGGGGTACTCATGATGGATAATGGTGCAGATGCTGGCACGTATGCCGCAGAGCGACTCGCTGCTCTTAGATACTTTGCGGGGTGGGGTAATGCCACCAAGCCCGCCTATGCCTTTTATGGTGATGGGGTGATGGAGCATGCAGCATACTTCCAAAAACAACTAGATATCCTTTCTCGAGAATAGGTATATTTGGTATGCTGTAAGGTATGAAAAGAGGATTCACCCTCATTGAACTACTTGTTGTGATTGCTATTATCGGACTACTCTCTTCGGTGGTGTTTGCGTCACTTAATAGTGCACGACAAAAAGCTCGAAATGCTCGAAGTATCGCAGATCTTGAGCAGCTAAAAATAGCACTAGAATTGTATTATAACGACAATAATGCGTACCCAAGCACATCGGGGAGATATGACGGGTTGTATACCTGCTGGGGCAACAGTACGACAAACTGGATACCAGGACTTGCTCCAAACTATATCCCTACACTCCCTCGGTCACCAAATAATTCTACTAATTGTAGTGATAATTATATTTATCGTTCAGACAATGGAGCTGACTACAAACTCATTTGGCATAATCCTCAAGATTGCGCGGGGGTAAAGGCGCAAGCACCAGGACTTATAGACCCAGTGAGAGATTGTTGGGCGTATGGTAATTGGTCTACCGGAGCTCGGGGTTACTAGTACATTACTTTATTTATGAAAAGAGGATTTACCCTTATTGAACTACTTGTCGTCATTGCGATCATAGGACTTCTTTCCTCAGTAGTGTTTGCGTCACTTAATAGTGCGCGTGGTAAAGCTAGAGACGCTCGGCGTATTGCTGACGTACGCCAAATAGAAAGAGCAGTTGAAATGTACTATAACGATTTTGGAAACTATCCTGTCGTGGGTGGGTGGCAAGGAACTAGTCCTGGCTGTTATGGTGGCGCTGGTATTCCGGGTATTGTACCTACCTACATTTCTAGTATGCCAATGGACCCACTCCCAAGTACGGCAAGTAGTGGTATTTGTTATCTCTACTACTCTAATGGAGTTGACTACAAGATACTTATCCACGGAGCCCTTGAAGCATGTACCCCCGGATCTTGCCCGCTACAGGATCCTGCAAGAACCGGCCAAAGAACAGGCGCGATTTATACCCCAGCAGCACGGTTGTGGTAGTGACCTTGTCACTGGCTAGACATTCTTGCCTTTTATCGCTTCTCTGGTATAGTTTTCTGACATGAAGAAAGACATACATCCAAAAGAATATCGACCGGTCCTTTTTGAGGATATCTCAAGCGGGGAGCAGTATATTATTGCCTCAACCCTTAAAACGAGCGGTACCAAGAAGGCAAAAGACGGCAATGAGTACCCATACGCAAGTGTTGAAATCTCAAGCGCATCACACCCATTTTATACAGGAAAGGAGACAGTTATCGACACCGCAGGACGCGTAGATAAATTTAAGAAGCGAGCAGCTGCAGCAAAGGGTAAAGAAAGTAAGGCGTAATGATGCACCCGTATACAAAAATGCGCCTCGCTCCGCGAGGCGCATTTTTGTATACTAAAAACCATGGAAGACTTTGATATATCACCCTTTAAAGAAAATCAAAAAACCGCATACCTTGCAGGTGAGTATGAACGTTTGATAAAAAACAAACAAGAAACAGTGCTTCTCATGGAGCATGATGAAGAAATGAAAGCACTAGCTGAGGATGATCTCCATAATATCCAAGCGCAACTTGATGCACTGGTAGATCAACTCAAATCTATTGCTAAACAAGAAGAGGAGGAGGATGCCTTTCCTAATGAGGCAATACTTGAGGTGCGTGCAGGTGCAGGAGGTGAAGAAGCGGCACTCTTTGCTGAAGAATTAGCGGTTATGTATGAGCGGTATGCCGAGACAAAAGGATGGAGTATGAAGAAACTCGCCACCTCTCCTGCAGCGCTTGGCGGGTACAAAGAAGCGTCTTTTGAGATACACGGACTAGGTGTATATAAGGCGCTCAGATTTGAGACGGGAGTACATAGAGTTCAAAGAATACCTGCAACCGAAAAGACAGGACGCATCCACACGTCTACCGCATCAGTTGCGGTGCTTCCTATTAGGAAGAAAAGTAAATTAGAAATTCCTCCTACTGATCTTGAAATGGAATTTTCACGATCGGGAGGTGCGGGAGGGCAAAATGTTAACAAGGTGGAAACTGCCGTGAGGCTTATCCATAAACCTACCGGTATTGATGTGCGCTCTACCTCTGAGCGATCACAGCTAGCCAATCGCGAAAAGGCACTTATGATTTTGACTGCCAAGCTTGAAAAGTATTACGAGGAAGAAGAGGCAAAAAAGTACGCCGCAACTCGAAAAGAGCAGGTGGGTACCGCTGATAGATCTGAAAAAATACGAACCTACAATTTTTTGCAGGATAGAGTTACCGATCACCGGATAAAGGAGTCATGGCACAATATCGAGGGTATTATGCTAGGGGATATTGAGGCTGTGGTAGCCGCCCTAGAGGCAGCCGAGAGTGCCCTCCAGCACCAAGGAGATGGGGTTGCCTAAAGTCGCCATCTTTGGTACAGTACTGCAACATGAGTCAAACGACACCAAATAAAGAAAAGCTTATTGAACGCCTATTCGGAGCAGGGGCGCACTTTGGCTATAGCCGATCACGACGCCATCCAAGCACAACAAAGTTTATCTTTGGAGTGAAAAACAACACTGAAATATTAGACCTTGAAAAAGCTTCTGACCTTATCGAAAAGGCAAAGGAGGCTATTGCTAATTATGGAAAGGACAAAAAGGTGGTTCTTTTTGTTGGAGGCAAACAAGAGGCACAAAAGCCAGTACGAGCGGTAGCAGGTGAGCTTTCAATGCCATTTGTTGCCGGTAGATGGATTGGTGGTACCCTCACTAACTTTGCAGAAATAAAGAAAAGAATCGCTCGCCTTGAGTCACTTCGCATAAGCAGAGAAAAGGGCGAATTTCAGAAGAAGTACACCAAGAAAGAGCGACTACTTATTGATAGAGAGATTGCGAAGCTTGAATTGCAGTTTTCAGGTCTCCTTCCTATGAAGGATCAATTGCCTGCACTTCTTGTGGTGGTAGACACCAAACACGAAGAAATTGCTATCAATGAAGCAAAGGCAAGAAATATCCCTGTGCTCGGTATTGGTAATTCAGACTGTGACCTTACCGCAGTATCCTTTCCGGTGCTTGCTAATGACAGCTCACAAAAAACAATTTCTATTATTTTGGAAGAGCTAAAAGAGGCGTATGAACACGGCATGAAGAATGCGCCTGTGGTACAATAAGCGAGTACAATAATCAGGTTTAACATTGCTCTATGGTATCAACTGATCAAATCAAGGCACTTCGTGACAAAACGGGAGTATCTGTCATGGAGTGTAAAAAGGCGCTTGAAGAAGCGGGTGGCGATGACGAGAAAGCACTCGTGTTGCTCCGCAAAAAATCAAGCAGAGCAGCAGAGAAAAAAGCAGACAGAACACTTGGTGCAGGTGCGGTAGCTGCCTACATACACGCCTCTGGTGATGTTGGCGCTATGGTGCTTCTTTCTTCAGAAACAGATTTTGTTTCTAAGAACGAGGACTTCAAAAAGCTCGCGTACGAGATAGCGCTACATGCAGCTGCTATGGCGCCACAGTTTGTGTCTAAGGAGCAGGTAAAGCCAGAAGACATCCGCGCAGCGAAAGAGGTGTTTGAACGAGAGGCTGAAGAGAAGCCTGAAAATATACGAGCACAAATTGTTGAAGGTAAACTTAACGATTACCTTAAAGAAAAGGTTCTTCTTGAACAACCATTTGTGAAAGACTCATCAAAGACTATTCGTGATCTCGTTGAAGAGGCAACGCAAAAGTTTGGTGAGCGTATTGAGGTAACCGAATGTGTTCGTTTGGGAGTGCGCTAATACGCAATTATTACCATGATACTTACATGGGTCTTTTTGGTGTCGCTTTGGGGTATTGCAGTACTATTTACTGTACGGTCGTATGAAATTAGAAGAGACGTTGTCTTTTTTAAGGACGTACGCAGTATGTTGGATTCTGCAGTTATTCGTACGGTGCTTGCGTTGAAGCGCTTTACCGAACACACCCTTCGCGATGCGGTAAAAAAAATGCTAACATATGGCAGTCATACGGTGGCGTACACATCACTTTTAGTGGTGCGAGCGCTAGAACGGAGACTTACCAATGTGGTTATGTTTATACGAGGTAAATATACACCAAAGCGAGGCAAGACAGAGACGTCAGAGTTTTTAGAGGAAGTAGGGAGGAGAGGAAGGAAGTAAAGTAGTACCAAGCGCCAGCATAGCTCAGTTGGTAGAGCAGCCGCCTTGTAAGCGGCAGGTCGTCAGTTCGAATCTGACTGCTGGCTCCAAGAGTAAGAGTGGTAGAGAGTTATACCGCAAGTATGTCTCTATTTATTAGTAACCGTGGTTGGTATACCATATAGTGGTTACTCGCCTATGAACAACCCATCCGTAGCCACATCAGACATTCTTCCATCTGTACTTAAAGATGTTCGGTGTATGAAGTGCGGTAAGTTGTTAGCAAAGCATCATGGCCTTGATGGTGCTGAGATAAAGTGCCTGCGATGTGGCACGCTTAATCGTGTGTTTGAGACCATGAAAGAGCAAGTCATCATCACTGATAGCACAGGAGCAATTATGTTTGTTAACAATGCAGTAGTCGAAGCTACTCAGTACCCCATACAAGAGATTATCGGTAAAAGACCGTCTGAGCTTTGGGGAGGGCACATGCCAAAAGAATTTTATGATGAGGCGTGGTCAGTGATGATCGCGAACAAATCCCCAATAACCCTTAATATCGCAAACAGGAGAAAGGATGGTCAGTTTTATAATGTGACGCTACAGATTTCACCCATTTTAGATACTAATAAAAATGTTTTGTTTTTTGTTGGGGTAGAGATAGTTGTCGACTAAATACGATTGCGGTATTATTGCTAGCAATAGAAGCTCCTGAAGCTCATGGGTATGTGTTCGTGTACTGATGCCATCTAGGTGTCGGACATGTGACTCAGTAATTTATTTACTTAGTTTTATCACAGTATGTTACATGCACCTTTACCAAGGGATGAGAAGGAGCGTTTGTGTGCACTTCATGGGTTATCACTACTTGATACCTCAAATGAAGAGCGATTTGATCGAATAACCAGAGAGGCGGTGGCAAGATTTTCTGTCCCCATATCTACCATTACGTTAGTTGATGAGGGTAGAGAATGGTACAAATCCGTACAAGGCCTTACTGAAAAGGAGGCACCACGAGCAACCTCATTCTGTGGACATGCGCTTATTTCTGAAGTAATGCTTGTAGTCCCCGACACGCTATTGGATGATCGTTTCAAAGATAATCCTATGGTGTTAGGAGAGCCGTATGTTCGATTTTATGCGGGTAAGTCTTTGTATGATCAGGCAACAGGCAAAGCAGTGGGAGTGTTTTGTATAAAGGGTGACACACCAAAAACAATGACAGTAGAAGAGATAGCAGATTTTCTTGCTTTTGCAGAACGAGCAGAGAGAGAAATAAACGCAACCCCTAAAGCATAGCCACACTATCGCTCGGTTGATGTAGCGGTGGTGGTTGCTACTAGCGACGGTATACGCTCTTGAAGAGTTTCAAAATCATTAAATCCATAATGAACGACATCATCAATAATGAGTGCAGGAAGGGTGTTTTTCACCTCATGAATAGCGATAAGGGTGCGTAGCGCAGAGAGGTCGAGGTTGTAGTCAAAGGCATAAATACGAGCAGCAGGGTACTCTCTACCTATGCGGGTAAGTACATAGCCTTGCTTGGTACAATCCTCACAGTCACCTTCATTTGAATAGAAGTAGTACATCACGATTGGGGTGATGTCACATTTTTCTTTAACACGCTCCATCAAGACGGCGTCCTTTATAAGGAGCAGAGAGTAAGATTTTTTTAGCTCAATAACACGCTCGTCATCTGTACCAAGCTCTTCTTCTGCGTACTGTAGTCTGTCGGCTAGCCCCTGAAGCTCTTGCGAGAGAACAGGGTTTTCTTTTATTTGGTTGCAGGAGAGTTGTTCAAGCAGGTCAAACTGTGTTTCAAGAGAAAGAATATCAACGGAAATCTTCTCCTCAATTTGGCGTATTTGCTCTATACGCTTTTGATTAAGGTTATTGCTCACGTAAAAGGCAGTAGCAAATATTGTTCCCGTAATAAGGAATGCCGATATGTATCTGGTTAGATTAGTTTCTCGCATAGAGTTTAGGGATTATGAGCGCTCTTGCTGCCAACTTGATTCTCGTTTTAGCAGTACTCGTATTACTGCCTGTGCTAGCCACAACGGGGCAATGAGTCCATAGAGAGCAAAGTAGGCGCCTATGTTGATTGGATTTACCTTGTCACGCGCCAACGCAAATCCAAGAATCATAAGCGATAGGGTAAGGGTGAGTACTACTACGATGACAAAAATGAGCGCGTCCGTATTGATGAAAAACCAGTTTATGCCAAACGAAAAATTAAATCCGCCATAGTAGTATTGCGCTATTCTCTCTGCGATATTCATACCAAAGGTGTAAAGGCTTAGGACGGCAAGTGTGATTGCGCTCCCAATAGCAAGGAGTGCGCTAGGAAGTACAAAAAAGCTCAAATCACCATACGCTTTGTTAAAAAAGAGATGCTTGTAGTCGCGGGCATTTCTTAAAAAACCATAGGTCCAACGTACTCGCTGGTTAAGAAGGTTAGAGAGACCGCGCTTACCGGGTGTGTATACGAGCGCGTGTGGCGCATTAGCGATCTGGCCTTGTGATGCTTGGATACGAAGCGCGTACTCAAGATCCTCGGTGTTGTGCGCCTTTTTGTAGGGGCCCAATTTTTCAAAGGTGGAGCGACGAAATAGCGAAAATGGCCCCGGGGTAACTATCTGGGTATTCATGAATGAAAAGGTCCTGCGCATAAAAATACCTAGGGTGTATTCTGCCGCTTGTACTCTTTCAAGTATGGTGCGCGGTGATTGTATGCGCATAGCGGGGGTGACTGCGTCAACTTTTTCGTTAAGCAAGAACTCTCTCACTATGTAGCGAAGCGCGTCTTTGTGGACCGTAGAATCTGAATCCAGGCATCCAATAAGCTCACTCTTGCAGTCTTTAATACCGAGATTGAGTGCGGTGTGTTTGCCCCCGTTTTCTTTTCGGAGAAGAGTGACCATCGGATGACTACTGAAGGCTTGCAGTTTTTGCCAAGTGTCGTCGGTACTTCCGTCATCAACGGCAATGATAGACAGCTTATGCTTTGGGTAATTAAGATTAAGAAGAGAGTGAATTGTATCTATAACCGCTTGCTCTTCATTGAAGGCAGGTACGATAATTGAGACGTGCGGGTAGCGGGTAAGCTCGGGCGCGTCCTCGCCTTTGTCGGTACCCTTTCCTCGCTCTAAAAATGCCAATAGGAGAAACACCTCAAAATAGAGGGTGGTGAAGAGGAATATGTACATGAGCGCCTCGATTACTCCACTCATTACTATAAACTGTAGCAGAAACTACCAAAAAAGCGAGGCTTGTAATAACAAAATCAGATTTGTCACCTTGGTAAAAAACTGCGCGCTTATCATATGATGATGTATTGTAAAGTCGCCAAATGTGACATTTTTGCTATACTTCTTACACATGAAGGAAAAGGGACACGTACATCCAATATCGATGGCAATATCTCGCATCACGGAGATTTTTTCTGGTATGGGATTTACCCTTGCGGAGGGTCCAATTATAGAAAGTGAGTGGTATAACTTTGATGCCCTTAATGTGCCAAAAAATCATCCCGCGAGAGACGCGCAAGATACCTTTTTTGTTAAAGATAGAGAAGAGACTGTATTACGCACACACACCTCACCGGTACAGATTAGGTATATGGAAACACACACCCCACCAATACGGATTATTGTGCCGGGGCGCGTCTACAGAAATGAAGCAACCGACGCAACGCATGAAGCACAGTTTTTTCAGGTTGAAGGACTTGTTATTGATAAGAAGGGGGCGGTGACGCTTGCGCATCTTAAGGGTACCCTTGAACAATTCTTTAGTGAGTTTTATGGAGCATCCGTTCCGGTGAGGTTTCGCCCTGGGTACTTTCCTTTTGTTGAGCCCGGTGTCGAGGTGGATATGTATCTAAAGAAAAAGGACGGTACTGAACGTTGGCTTGAGGTTATGGGGGCGGGGATGGTGCATCCAACCGTGCTTAAAAATGCAGGACTTGATCCAGAGCTATATCAGGGCTTTGCCTTTGGGGCAGGAATAGAGCGTCTGGTTGCAGTTAAGTACGGCATTGAAGACGTACGACTATTTCATTATGGCGACCTGCGACTAGTGACACAATTTTAGTATGAAAGTTTCTCGCGCTCAGCTTCAGACCTATTTTGCCGACACGCTTCCATCAAGCGAGAAGCTTGTTGAACTACTCACCTTTCACTCATTTGAAATTGAGGGAGTAGCTCATGTTGATGGCGATGACATAATTGATGTTGATGTACTTGCAAACAGATCAGGTGATTGCCTGTGTCACCTTGGTATTGCTCGTGAGCTCTCTGTAATACTCTCGATACCACTTGTAAAAGATCCACTACGACAACCACACCCGCAACTACTACCTGCTACAGATAGAGTGCGTGTTGCGGTTGAGTCGCCTTCACTGTGTGATTCATATCGTATAGCGCTTCTTGAAGGGGTGTCTGTTGAACCATCGCCCGAGTGGCTGCGGCAGTATCTTACTCGTCTTGGACAAAAAAGCATCAATAATGTCGTAGATGCGACAAACTATGTCATGTATGAGCTTGGACAACCACTGCATGCATTTGATGCAGACAAGCTTGGTAAAGATGAACAAGGGAAGTACAACCTAGCGGTTCAATCTGCAAAAGATGGCGAATCTATCACCACCCTTACGGGTGATACCTACACGCTAAACAAGGACACGCTGCTAATCTATGATGCGGTGACAAGCACTCCAATAGGGATAGCAGGCGTCAAAGGCGGCAAGCACGCAGAGGTGGATACAAACACAAAAACTATTTTGGTTGAAGCGGGGCACTTTAACTACGCATCAATACGCGCAACCTCACAACGATTAAAGCTTGCTACTGATGCGTCTGTTCGTTTTCAAAACCAACCACCAATCGAACTCACTGCCATTGCCCTTCGTGAAGTGGTTTCTCTTATTATGGATATAGCTTCGGGTACGCTTGTGGGTGAGGCGATACAAGAAGTACCTCTACCTGCACCCTACAAAGTAGGCGTCTCACTGCGTGAGATACATGCACTCCTTGGTACGTCGTACACCAAAGAAGAAGTAGTTGCCTTACTCACAAGGGCGCAGCTTCCTTTTGAAGTAATAGCGCCGCGTCAGCATATCTGCGCGCATGCACCAACACTCCTTGGTAAGGCGTACAAGCTTGGCGCGCGTATACGGTACGATGCGCCAGAGACATTTGATTGTTCATCACTTACGGCATATGTGTACGCAATGAGTGGGGTTGCTATCCCACGTATGTCGGTAGATCAATATGTGTTTGGCACAGAGGTCACTGACCCTCAGCCTGGTGATTTGGTGTTTGCGAACACCGGTGTTGGTACCATTCATTACGAAAGCATCGAATACAAAAAGGGTACCAAGGTCCCCGTTGGTGTTGATCATGTTGGTATCTATATGGGAGATGGTATGGTGCTCCACTCCACAGGTGGTAGCGGTGTGGTGATGGAACCACTACAAACAAGTGAGCGATTTACTACCATTGTTGGGTACCGCTCTATGTTGGGGTTGGGTACTGAGGATGAGCGATTTGTTATTGCTGTACCTGCTGAACGCAGAGACATCCGTATCAGAGAAGATGTTATTGAGGAGATTGGAAGAATAGCTGGATATCGAGCAATTGCATCTGCCACGTTACCACCATTTGATGGGCCGGTTGTACCGCACCCACATCACTATATTGCACACCGACTTCGCGCAGCGTTTGTTGCACGTGGATGGAATGAAGTCATCACCTCTACGCTACTTGATAAAGGAGCGGTAGAACTTAAAAACGCGCTTGCCTCAGACAAATCACATTTGCGAGAATCACTACACGAGACACTCGCCCTTACGGCAAAAAAGAATCTCCCGCACGCGCCATTGTGGGGAGGTAGTGACATTATGATATTTGAAATTGGTATTGTCTTTAGTAAAGAAGGAGAGCGGCTTCATGTTGCATACGCAGCTGAAACAACACAAAAAAAGCGAGAAGCGACACTACGCACCATGCTTGAAGAAGGTGCAGAGAGTATACAAGAAGTGATAGGTGATATCGCCGCGGTACATCAATCAGACAACGTAGTGGAGTATGACATTACTGATGTCACTATACCCGAAGATGTCGCGTATGATTTTTTGAAAGAGACTGATGACGTGCGATATCAGCCTATATCTCAGTATCCATTTGCCCTTCGAGATATTGCCCTATGGGTACCTAATGAGGTCTCATCTTTTGAGATAGAAGACATAATTCGTACACAGGCAGGAGCATTGCTTGCACGCATTGATTTGTTTGATCAATTTGAAAAGGAAGGCAAGGTATCATACGCGTATCGATTGGTGTTTTTGTCTCGCACCAAAACACTTACCGATAGTGAAATTCTTGAGCGTATGACCGCCATCACTAACACACTCACCAGTCTAGGACATACCGTTAGATAACATGAAAGAAGCGACACTTATCGTTCCATATTATTCACAGTATGACCATATTACTGACATTGAGTGGAAGCCGCGTGCGTGCGGTATCGCGGCACTCTCTATGCTTATTGCCTACCATCGCAAAGAGAATATTTCTCCTGATGAAGTGCTCGCTCGCGCGCTACGCATAAATGCATTTGGGCCATCTGGATGGGTACATGACAAGCTTATCGAGGTAGCTAACTCATTTGACGTGAGCATCAATCGATTTGATATCAAAGAATACTCTGATGAGCGAGTATTGGATTTTTTGGATGAGGCACTTGAACGTGGAATGCCAGTTATTGTTTCAGTATCTCGCAGGTTTGATGAAGCGCTACGTGATAAGTATCACCAGGTGGTGATAGTGGGGCGACACAAAAAAGATTATTTCTATCACGATCCTGAATATACAAATGCTGAAGGAGTAGGGCGGGTAGTGTCTTCAGAGACACTCCTCTCGTTTTGGCGAAAACTTGGTCTAATGTAGTCATGGTAGACTACTCGTATGACGCAAGCTGAAGCACTTACTATTCTCAAAACCGGCTCAAATGTATTTTTGACAGGGGAGCCAGGGTCAGGGAAGACACACACAATTCGGGAGTATATTAGATACTTGCGTGATAGAGGTATAGAGCCCTCTGTTACTGCTTCAACGGGCATTGCGGCAACCCACCTTCATGGAATGACCATACACGCATGGTCTGGCGTGGGCACTAAGTCCTCTGTGTCAAAATACGACATTGATACTATTTTAGAACGTGAGCGGGTAGTGAAGCGCCTGAAAAAAGCCACCGTTCTTATTATTGACGAAATATCCATGCTTCCGCGTGGTGTGCTTGATGCAGTAAATGCCATACTTATTACCGCTCGGGGTAACCCACTTCCTTTTGGCGGTGTGCAGGTAATATTTGTTGGAGATTTTTTTCAATTACCACCAATTGGTGAACATGCCGAATTTGCCTTTACCGCTGATGCGTGGAGTGCGGCTAACCCCGTGGTCTGCTATTTAGATGAACAACACCGACATGTGGATGAGGCGCTCACAGAGCTACTGTCACACATTCGTACAGGTACCAAGACAGCACGAATCATGAATGTATTAGAGAGTAGGCAAGTGATACCTGACTCAGGACATATTCCTAAACTGTTTACCCACAACGCTGATGTAGACTCCATGAATGATGCAACGCTTACCGCGCTACCAGGAGATGCAAAGCGTTTTCGCATGACTGAGAAAGGCTCACCACATCATATTGAAGCAATTAAAAAAGGATGCCTCTCACCTGCTGAGCTTGTGATAAAAAAGGGTGCCGCGGTGATGTTTACCAAAAACAATCCCGAAGAAGGATTTGCGAACGGTACTCTTGGAGTTGTTGAGGCATTTAGGCGTGATGGCGTGCCGGTGGTTAAAACCCGCGATGGCAAAACGATTGACGTGCCATTTATGGAATGGACGCTTGAAGAAGAGGGAAAGGTACTTGCTAAAGTAACACAGTTACCACTGCGCCTTGCGTGGGCTATTACTATACACAAAAGCCAGGGTATGAGTCTTGATGCGGCGTATATTGATTTGAGTAAAGCATTTGAATACGGGCAGGGATACGTCGCACTTTCACGTATTAGGACAATAGAGGGACTGTATCTTGTTGGATTTAACGAACGAGCGCTCGAGGTACATCCGCTCGTGCGTGATACTGATGCGGTGGTAAAGGAAGAGTCTCATCAAGCGCGCCGTATGTTTATGAGTATGAGTAAGGAAGAAATAGACACGCTTCACGTGCGATCAATCACCGCCATGGGCGGCACAGTGGGACTCTCTCCTCAAAAAAGCAAGAAAAAACTATCTACCACTGAAGAAACACTGCAATTACTCCGAACCGGAAAGACGCCTGCTGAGATAGCAAAAGCGCGTGGCATGACAGTGCGTACTATTATTGGACACCTTGATGCTCTCAATAAAAAAGGAGCATTGCTTGCCGCTGACATGGCTACGCTCTCTGCACTTTTTGATGCGGACGATTTGGCACACATCCATAGCGCCTTTAAAAAACTCGGCACTGAAAAACTAACCCCCGTGTATACACACCTCAAAGAAGTCTACGACTTCGACACTCTCTCCCTCGCCCGCGCAACGTATACGGGGTAATTAGAATACTAAAGAATAAGTCTTGGTTAGATTATCAATCAAACACGAAGGTAGAATCGTGAGGTGTGTCAGTAATACATATTAGTTAAAGAGCCCGACGTGCTGATACACGTCGGGCTCGGACTACTCACCTGCAACCAGTGAGTCGGTAGTGAACTGATCAAGACAGGTAGTTTTGGCGACTGACTTCTCGATCGGCTCATTCCGGCACTAGGAGAACTGAGTGTAGAGTCATCTTCTGAGGGAATGATACATCCAAGCACTCTTGTGATCAAGGTCACACATGATGAATAGAGTTATAACTCATGTACTGATTTGCATAGCATGTGCAGGGTGAATTATTGCGTGTATACTAGCTGTATATGTTTACAACAGACTACAAATTAGTTTCTTTGCCGGCAGTTATTGTGGGGGGTTCGTTAGTGCTGTGCGCATTTGTGTTTAGTTATACCTTTTATGCGGTGCGATCACTTGATAACACGCTTTCTGTTACCGGCTCAGCAACGCAGGTTGCAACAGCAGATACTGCCAAGTGGGCAATTGCCGTAAACAGAATTGTCTATGATTACGAACTAGCAAATGCATATAGCGAAGTAGCGCGTGATAGCGCAAAGGTGGCGACCTTTCTTACCGAAGGGGGAGTACCAGAAGAGGCGATCACCAAAGGCGCTATAGCAGTTGATGAGTATTGGACAAATGAAGGTCCACGAAAGGTGACTGTGAGGCAGCTAGTTACCGTAGAGAGCGACTCAGTAGAGCTTATTGAATCACTTGCCAGCAATACCGTGGTGCTTGCGCAGCGTGCAGTGCAGTTTTCTCCTATGATGCCAGAGTACTATATATCGACACTTCCAGAACTGAGAGTCTCGTTACTTTCTGACGCGGTAAAAGATGCGGAAGCTCGCGCAAATGAAATAGCAAGCGCAAGCGGACAATCAGTAGGAAAGTTGAAGAGCGCGCAGGGTGGTGTGGTGCAGGTGCTCCAGAATAATTCTATTGATGTTGCTGATTATGGTATGTACGATACTTCTACTATAGAGAAAGAAGTGATGATCACGGTAAGGGCTACCTTTTTGGTTAAATAGTAATTGGTGGAATACATAAAAGACACACAGACTCACTTGGGTTATGATAGTGGGGTGAGTACTACACTTACCTATACATGCATCGGTATCTTGATTCTTATCACTATAGGATCTGGGGTGTTGTTGTATGACCAGCTTCCTGAACAGATGGCAACTCATTTTACTGTTGCAGGGGAGGCGGATTCGTTTACTCCGCGACTGTTTGCGCTTCTTATTATTCCGCTGCTTTCAGTAATACTCTCTGGCGTGCTGTTTTTGCTCCCCCGCATAGATCCATTTAAGGATAATGTTGAAAAGTTTCGACCCCACTACAATATGGTGGTCCTTGCTATCATCGCCTTTCTTACGTACATCCACGCGCTCGTGCTGGTATGGAATATGGGGTATGAGTTTGCTATGTCACGTGCGATAGTACCGCCACTTGGTATCCTTTTTATCATCATTGGGTACGAACTGAGGTTTGCTAGGAGAAATTGGTTTATGGGAGTCCGTACGCCGTGGACTCTTTCAAGTGATACGGTGTGGGACAAAACCCATTTGCTTGCGTCAGATTTGTTTATGTTTTCGGGGGCAATAAGTATGCTTGCGCTTTTTGCACCACAGTATTCGTTTGCACTATTTTTCTACCCGCTTATGAGTACGGTAGTCATTACCGTACTATACTCGTTTTTTCTGTATCAAGGTGAGCGAAAAGAAAGAATGAAGAGTGCGCAAATAATTGAAAAGACAAGCCATGAATAAACGCATTATACTGGCGGTAGCGTGTGTTGTGGTTGGCATCAGTATTTATTTTTATACACACAATTTTTCTATGATTACTACACAAGATATGCCGCTCTCGGATACTACTTCTCACACCACTAACTCAGCTTCTGATATGCGCACTGCTATTGTTGCGGGTGGATGCTTTTGGTGCGTAGAGGCAGATCTAGAAAAACTAGATGGAGTAGCGAGTGTGGTGTCGGGGTATAGTGGCGGTACTAGTAGCAATCCTACCTACGAGACGTACAGCAAAGATGACCACAGAGAGGTGGTAGAGGTTACCTATAATCCACAAGTCCTCACCTATGCGGGGTTACTTGAGTATTTTATAAAGCACATTGACCCAACTGATAAAGATGGATCCTTTCATGATAGAGGAAAGGCATACTCACCAGCGATATACTATGCTGATGAAAATGAAAAAGACACTGCCATGCGCGTGCTTGCGCATATAGATGCGCAAAAGGTGTATGAAAAACCGCTTGCCGTTGAGGTATTGCCACGTGCACCTTTTTATACCGCTGAGGAGTATCACCAAAATTACTATAAAGAAAACGCACTCAGATACGGTTTTTATAGAAACGCATCAGGGAGAGATGCCTTTATAAAGAAGTACTGGGGAGACACATTACATAACATATCACCAGAATATATGCCTACCACTACCACCGCATGGTCTAGTTTTGTAAAACCAAGTGATACAGAACTACAAGGAATGCTCTCTCCGGAGTCATACAAAGTAACGCAAAAGGATGGCACAGAAAAACCGTTTGCAAATGAGTATGCAGATAACAAAGAAGAGGGTATATACGTTGATGTGGTGTCTGGGGAACCGCTGTTTTCATCGAGGGATAAGTATGACTCGGGTACGGGATGGCCATCATTTGTTAAGCCAATAGACCCTCTCTTTATTGTGACAAAAGATGATTCATCATTTTTTAGTACACGTACCGAGGTGCGTTCACGATTTGCAGATTCTCATCTTGGGCACGTGTTTTCAGATGGTCCAAAAGACAGAGGGGGACTTAGATATTGCATGAACAGTGCGGCGCTTAGATTTATTCCTACGCGCGATATGGAAAAGGAGGGGTATGGCGAGTATCTTGCCCTGTTTAATTAATAATCACCCTACTATGGAAGAAAACGATAGACTCAAGGCGCTTGAAGATAAGATAGACATGATGAGTGTGTCGGTAGAGAAGATTCGCAAATACTTTCTTTACTCACTTATTGCTACCATTGTATTTTTTGTGCTTCCGCTTATCGGACTTGTCTTTGCGGTACCAATGCTCATGAGCACTATTGGTACAATGTACTCGCTGTAATAGTTGTACCCATGGTATGCTGTGTGCATGAGATGGATACCTATTATTGTACTCATAGCACTATTTGGCGCAGGGGGAGCGTATGTGGTTGATGGGGTGATGATCGCAAAGCAAAAAGAGGAGCAATCTATACCAGAAGTACATGAGACTTCTATAGAGCGTGAAGAATTTGCGACTATCCCTGATAAGGCACTTGCAGCACTACTCACTAAAGCAGTTGAGGACACTTCCTCGGCAATTGAAGATATCACCATCACCTCTTCGGAGGTGCGAACATGGCCAGATGGTTGTCTGGGGCTAGGAAAAGATGAGATGTGCACCCAAGCCACTGTTGATGGGTATCGTGTAGAGATTACCACAGGAGAGCGTTTGTCTGTGTATAGAATGTCTGCAGACGGAGGAGTTATTCGCAAAGAATAATATATGTTACGATTCTTTTTCACAAAATCATTATCATTTTGGATGGTGTATGCGGTTGCCTTTGTTCTTCTTACCACTATGGATGGTATTTGGCTTGGGATTGTGGCGACTACCTTTTATGCGGATTCACTATTTCATCTTCTTGCTCCACAAATTGGTCTTTTACCCACATTCCTCTTTTATGCGATATACCCAATTGGTATTGCTACCCTTGCGGTTATTCCTTCTCATAACGAAAAGATATCTGCCTACGGGGCATTATTTAGGGGTGCCGTGCTTGGGCTTGTGGCCTACGGCACGTATGGGTTTACCAACGCGGCTATACTTGCTGATTGGCCAATAGTGGTTACGGTTGTGGATATCATTTGGGGCATACTCGTTACGGCGCTTGTAAGTGCCATGACCTTAATTATTGCAGAAAGGGCGACAAGTAAGCGCTAATTACACTCCGCAATAGGTCGTATTTTTGGGGGTTAGTCAATGAATTATCGCTATAATGAAGCGTGGTTTTGTGGTATACTCTAGTCACTATACGTATATGAATGCAAAAGGACATCACTACAGCGCAGAAGACATTCAAGTACTAGAAGGGCTTGAGCCGGTACGCAAGCGACCGGGTATGTATATTGGTACCACTGGCCCTGATGGGCTTCACCACTTGATCTGGGAGGTATTTGATAACAGTCGCGATGAGGCGATGGGTGGGTATGCAAATGATATTGAAGTAGTGTTGTTGCCAAACAATAGAATACGCGTCGCAGACAATGGACGCGGTATTCCTGTCGATATGCACAAGCAGACAAAAGTGTCTGCGCTTGAAACTATCATGACCACACTCCATGCGGGAGGAAAATTTGGTGGCGAGGGGTACAAAGTTTCTGGTGGACTCCACGGCGTGGGTGTGTCGGTTGTAAATGCGCTCTCTGTGTTTGCGAGTGTTGAGGTGCATCGCGACGGAGGAAAGTTTTTCCAAGAATACAGCAGAGGCAAAAGAAAGGCGGCGGTTAAGAAAGTTTCAGCATCGAAAGCATACGGCACCATTGTTACCTTTGAGCCAGACGCTGAGATATTTCCTGAGATAGCGTTTTCATGGAATAAAATCGTAGACCACCTCAGACAGCAGGCGTATTTAGTAAAGGCGCTACGTATCTCTATTTTTGATGCCAGAGACTATGAGGGCAAGATTGATCTTGACAGTGTGTTTTGGTTTAGAGACTTGGCACTCGATGTACCGTCAATGTCGTTTTACTTTGAGGGCGGACTTAAGTCGTTGGTGCGGTTTTATAACCACACACAAAAGCCAGTACACAAAAATATTTTTTATGTAGAGAAAGAAATCGATAATGTCGCGGTTGAAGTTTCTCTTCAATATATTGATGACTTTTCACCACGCATACTTGGCTTTGCGAACAACATATACAACCCAGAAGGCGGTACGCACATAACCGGCTTTAAAACGGCGCTTACTCGTACGCTTAATACCTACGGACGCAAAAATAATCTCATTAAAGAGAAGGACGAAAACTTTACTGGTGATGATGTGCTTGAGGGTCTTACCGCAGTGGTATCGGTAAAGCTACGCGAGATTCAGTTTGAGGGGCAGACAAAGGCCAAGCTTGGATCAGTTGAGGCAAGGGGAGCTGTCGAGACGGTATTCTCAGAAGCGTTTAACGAATACTTGGAAGAGAATCCTGATGACGCGCGATTTATTATTGGTAAATCAATACTTGCCCTCAAGGCGCGAAAGGCAGCAAAAGCAGCAAAAGATTCCGTCCTTCGAAAAGGAATGCTCGAGGGTATGACCTTGCCAGGAAAGCTTGCTGATTGCCAGACAAAGGCAGCAGAAGAAGCTGAGCTATTTATTGTAGAGGGAGATTCTGCAGGAGGATCAGCAAAGCAGGGTAGAGACAGAAGAATACAAGCGGTTTTGCCGATGTGGGGAAAAGTATTAAATGTAGAGCGTGCACGCCTTGATAAAATTGTGACCGCGCGTGGGGTAAAAGAGTTACTTATCGCGCTCGGTACCGCTATTGGAGACACCTTTGATATTTCTCGTTTGCGATATCACAAGATTATTATCGCTACCGATGCCGACGTAGACGGCGCGCACATACGCACCCTATTCCTCACTCTATTTTATCGATACTTGCCGCAGCTTATTTCTGCGGGGCATGTCTACATTGCTCAGCCACCATTGTATAAAATCACCAAGGGGAAGGACCTTCACTACGCGTATAATGATGAAGAAAAGAATAAGATTCTTGTTTCTCTTGGGGTGATTGAGGCGGATTTTGAAGAATCTGAAAACGAAGAAGCAGAAGAGGTTGATGTTGTTGACGAGAAGAAAAAGGCGGTTAAAGTTTCTATTCAACGATACAAAGGTCTTGGAGAAATGAACTACGGTGAGTTGTGGGAGACTACAATGGATCCCGCCCGAAGAGTCCTTAAGCAGGTGACTATTGATGATGCTCGTGAGGCTGATAAAATATTTGATATTCTTATGGGCACCGATGTTACCAACAGAAAATCATTTATCCAGTCAAATGCACGTAACGCAACACTTGATATTTAATCTTATTACGTAATCAACCCAGTACGACTACCATGAACAGATTTTTCCGGGACACGCTTGCTTGGACAGCTATCGCAATATTTCTCTCTTTGTTACTCTTGGGACTTATGGCTGTGGTTGATTTTCCTGCGATGATTGCACGCCTTCTTATTGCGATTATTGGTCTTGTGTTTATTGGCTCACTACTCATGGATCAAAAAAAGTGGTGTGCCTTTGGATTTCTCCTCGGCTACACACCACTTTCTTTGTTTGTATTTACTCCACTAGGTGAAGGTATGGCGCTATTTTTCTTATCGCTAGTTAGCTAAGTATTGTTTAAGCAGGGTAGAGTCCAAATGCGACAAGGACAAGAAGATTGAAGAAGAATACAAGAGGGTATCCGATGAGGAAGGTATGTATTTCTGAGCCATCTTCTCCAAGGTTTGCACGCTTTCGATTTTGGACACGCTCTGCATGCTGAGCAATTGATGCATGACCTTCTGCGCTTAGTGTAGTGCTTATTGTTTTTGCGCCCTGGTACACGCTACCACCAAAGTACTCGACAAAGTCTTTAAGGATATGGTTACTTCGCATCGCAACACTCTTTGTTGCTAGCTTTGAGCGAGGAATGACTTTTTGTAGATCAAGCTTTGCGTCATCGCTTAGATGGATGTGGTTGCCTTTTTGAGAGATACTCACCTTATTTCCGAACGCATCTGACATGTCATCATGACTCATCAATAGCTCGTCATCCAATTCGTGGGGAAGGGTAGACTCTTCACATGAGCGGATAGCCTCAGTGAGCGCATCTTCATTCAAGTACAGCTCATCAATGTTGAGGTGTTCTGCAAATGATTTTTCATCTGCGTCAGAGTGTTTGAGCTCGTTCTTTGACGAGATAGTGGCGCGGGTAATAATCGCATCTATCTCCTTTTGTGAGACACTTGATGACGGTATGTAGGTAGCGCTATACATTGGTATTGCTCTATTCATACCAGTATTATACTACACAATGTTGGTATATGTCAATAGCGGCAGAATTCGTATGAATTCTGCCGCTATTCTAGGCTACGGTATGGAGGGTATACCGGTTACTAGTCTCTGATGTTGATAGTAACAATCTTGATGTTGTTCTCCTCATTAGATTCGTTAATCTTGAGGCTCTGGTCAGCAAATATTTTTAGATCTACTGAGTTTCCAGTTGCTACCTTATCGAATCCAAGGGTGTATTCAATCTTCTCACCAGGATTTAGCTTCTGTTGCGTTTGAGATTGGAATACAAATGGAGGATAGGTAGGAAGTATCGCGCTGAACATCCATGAGTCTGAGACATTGTTTCCTTTGTTCTCAATTTCAAATCGTACTGCTACTCGCTCACTTCGGTTTACTGAGCTTGCAGCAACAAACTTGTTGGTAGCAGCGTCAATGTATCCAACGTCTAGTACGTTGACAGCAAGGTCAGGCTTTCCGTTAGGATTGATAGGTTTTGCGGTAGTGCTTCCAGGAGTACTGCCACCAGTACCAGGAATTTGGTAGGTATTGTCTGTACGAGTGCCTGGGGTAACGGTGGTTGTCCCCGTTGGTCGTGTGGTGCCTGTAGTAGGGCGAGTAGTTGTAGTCGGTGTGGTGACTGGTGTGCTTGTAGCGGCAGTTGATGTTGCTACTGTTCCACCAGTAGTACTTGGACTTACCGATACAGATGGATTCTCAATGGTCATGACGAATGTCTTCTGTACTGTTGGAGTTGATGCTCCTTCAGGGAAGTATGAGATGGTCATTGGTACATCAAGGTATCTATTTTGTGTTGATGTAGGCACAATGCGAATCTCGCTATTTGATCGTGCAAAGTTAAATGGAGTATCACAAAATGCGCTCTGGTAGGTACCATCAGTATTAGGTGATTCTACTGAAAGTCCATCTCTACATGAGTAGGTAAGGGCATAGGTGCCAGTTGACTCAGTAGTAGTGTGTCCCCACGCAATGGTGTATGGAGCACCAGATCGAGCAACAAGCGTGCTCATTGAAAGGCTAATAGCCTCTTCTTTCTTTGGTGAAAACACCTGAGTAAGTCCTACGGCAGCATTTTGTACTGCGGTAATTGCGGTTGGTAGTGATCGAACCACCATAAGCCCTGCCCATATAACAATAACGACAATGGCAATGACGCCGATAACTGCTAGTGCGCGTGTTATTGCTCTTTCAACCTTTGAGCGGTGCTCGATGGTTACCTGCACATCTCCCGGATTCTGATATTGCTGATTCATAATGAATACTGATAATACGAAACGAATAATTGGTCTGTGTGCACCGACTACTTGATGCGGGAGCATAGTAACACGCTCGTTTAGTAATGTCAAGAACCCCTTTTTACAATACGAGAGAGCGTTTGTCTATTTGACGATGTCACCATGAGAGGGCATAAAAGGTACAGTGCCTCACTTAGTAGAGGTAAAGGAGAGTGTTATGAAAAAGATCGTCACGCTCTGTGCATTGGTATTATTTTTTCCCGACGCTTCCTTTGGTGCGGATCAGAAAAAATGGACGCCAAAACCACCAGGACAGAACGTGGGGGATTACGGCTTCGGTCACAGCCTACTGCATGCCGATCGTATTGTTGAACAACTCGAAACATTGAAGGGAGGAACATGTTGCGACGGAGGTAAAGGAGGTGAATGCCGACAGACCGTCATTAAGTATGACGCCCTAGGGAAAGAACACGTACTTGTTGATGGGTCGTGGTGTCCCGTTCCTCGAGACTTTCTGGACAAAATGGAAGAAGCGGGTGACAAAATAAAAATGCCAGAAGGAATTGAGGCTGTAATTTGCTCACGAAAACCCTATTTAGAACAGTGGCCAAGTCCATGCCCTGGGGTTTTCTACTGTGGCTGGAAGAAGCGCCCAGAGACATAAGCCTAAACAAGCCGCTGCGGTTACCGCAGCGGCTTGTATGCTTTTGTTTTAGTTACGGATACCAATCGTAGCGATGGTAGAGTTGTTTGTCTCGTTTGATTCTGAGATTTTTTGTGAAGGGTCGATATTGATTTTTATTTCAACTGAAGATGCGCCTTCCTTTACTCGGTCAAAGCCCATGGTGAATTCAATTCTTTCACCAGGAAGAAGCTCTCTTTGTGTTGGTGATTGAAATATGTAAGGAGGATTTGTAGGAAGTATTGCAGCAAAGTCCCACGAACCTGATGAATTGGTACCTGTGTTCTCAACGGCAAACATAACTGCGCTGACATTGTTTTTTTCAACGGTATTGGTGATAACAAATCCTTTTGTTGCATCGTCAATGTATCCTACATTCATTATTTTTACTGACAGATCACTTTTTCCGGTGAGGGTACGAGGGGCGGTTTGCGCAGATCCATCGATGCGAGGAATCTGGAATGATTCTGAGGTGCTAGCACCCTGTCGCGGTGTTGTTTGCTCGGTAGGTTTTTTTGCAGGTGGGGTAGGCGTGGTGGTCTCAGGCGGTGTCGGTGTATCTGGGGTAGTTGATGTTGCAACAGTGCCATCTGGCCTCAAAGAAGGACTAAATGCAATGCGTGGATTTTCTACCGTTACTAACGCACGTGAGAAAAATAGTGGTGATGGATCGCCTTCAGGGTAAAAGGCAACCGCAAGGGGTACATCAAGAAAACGGTTTTCAGTAGAGGTGAGGCGAATGCGTACTTGATTGCCACTTACTAATGGTTCGGTTGGTTGTTCGCAATTAATTGGTTCGTACTCACCATCTCTGTTTTCCATAAACACGGTAAGCCCCTGTGCGCATTTGTAAGCAAACAAAAATGATCCCGGAATATCAGTGGCAGGCGCGCTCCATGAAAGGGTAAGAGGGACACCGTTCTCTACGTATCTACTTTCAAGCGAAAGTTGTAGACGAGTATCTGCAGGATAAAACACCGAGCTAATTTCTACCGCAGCAGTTTGAATTGATGTAGGGATTTTTATGAAGGCAGCACCAAAAAGGGCAATCGCAAGTACTACAATTCCAGTTATTGCGGTGTAGAGTACTACTTTTTCTACAGTGTCTCTTGTAAGAAGGGTGTTTGGTAATTTTGGCTTCGGGGAATGTGTTTGCATAGTATATATATGGTACCACCACCCGTATATTTCTGACAAAGGAAGACCGACACGGAAACTTGACTTTGTCAATAATCTGGGGTAGTATATACGGGTGACTAGTAGTCTGTTGTCGCCATGCGTCAACACGCTTTTGGTCTTTGAACTCCTCACTTGCATGAGTAATAGACTCACTAATGATAATCTTCGAAGCGCCTCATCAACCATGAGAATCTTTGAATATATCGGAGTGTTTGCACTTATTTTTGCGTTGTTGGGGATACTGCTCTTTAAAATTGATTTTTATCCTGAACTAGTAATGGTTGAAGAAACAACAATTACTACTGAGGAAGTTTTAGAGCAGCTACCAGAGGAAGAAGTTACCGTAACCCTCAGCTCTCGTCTTGTGCCAGTTACGTTTGTTGAGGCAGCGCCACCAGCTACAGCGTCAACTCCAACACCAGCACAGACGTCTGAAAGAGTTGCGCAAACAACAGGGGTATATATCGACCCAGTTGCATCAATGGAGGCAAAGGTGTCGGTTGCTGATAAACCAACTCGCATCATCATCGATGATATCGGTGTTGATGTAGCGGTTAAAAATCCGCTCTCAAGAGACATTGAAGTCCTTGATAGCGCACTCCTATATGGAGCGGTTCGATTTCCTGGGTCAGGAAGCATGATAGACAATGGCAACATGTTTATTTTTGCTCATTCATCAGGATTGCCAAATATTAGAAACCAAAATTTCAAGGCGTTTAATAATATTGGCAAGCTTACTGAGGGGGCACTTATAAAGGTGCAGAACGGCTCTCAGGAAAATATATACAAGGTAGTGGCGGTGCGTATGGATCAGGCGTCTGATGTTCGTGTTGACTTCACGAATGACAGAAAGCGCCTTACCCTTGCGACGTGCAATTCGTTTGGTACAAAGCAAGACCGATTTATTGTAGAGGCAGATTTTGTTGGAAGTTATCCGCTCTCAAGATAATTGATAGTGGACAACTGCCAGCAATTGGTGGTGATTGGGATGTAGAATACTATTACTAGCAGGTAGACAACACGATACATATTATGAAACGAGTACTTATTGGATCAGCATTTCTTTCTTTGATGATTGTCGTATCCGCCGTGAGCGTGATCCTTTCATCTGACCGAGTTTCTGCGACAGGGACTGGAACGTCTGATTTTTCGGTTCCAACATGTCCACTTGTTGCGGGAGCAAACACTACTATAGTGACGTTTCCAACAAAGAAGCTCATTTCAACCGGAACCTACGAGGACGGGTATGTACGTGCCGCAACAAATCTACCTAAGGGTACCTACAAAATCACCGCAGTATCATTTGATGGATACACCGGAAGAACACAAACTGCAAAGCAACCTAGCGAATCATATTCGATAGGTTTTGAAAGTGGAGCACAGTCTACCTGGCAATGGGCAAAGGGTACTTCAGACCTTGCTGATTTTGTAGAGCAAGACACCAAAACTACCGTGGTTGAAACTGGATTTGTACTCAAAAACGATATTGCGATGCTACGCGCGCAGCATGTCACCTTTGATAAAAATGGTTCGCCAAACAGTGTGTATCCTGTGTGCGCATCATTTGAACGAATTGATGTTCCTACCACACCAACCACTCCTACTACCCCAACTACTCCAAGCACAGAGTTTTACACTCCTAGCTGTCCACTTACTCCACAAGCGGGAAGAACTATTGTTGAGTTTAAAGACGGCACCGCGTTTGTGCGTCTTATTGCTGGACAAGCAGGATCACCAACAAGCCACAGCGAGTTTGTCTCTATAGAGTCTGGTGACTACACCATCACTGGGTATTCTTATGATGGATACTCAAATAGAGCATCTACTAATGTAAATGAGCAAAAGAGCGAGCAGTGGTACCTAGATATATATAATGGAGTAGGAAACACCATCGCGACCTATGGACCAACCGCAGATCTTGCTGATGGAGTAAAAGAAGCATCAGTAACTGCAAACTTTGCTACCAATGCACTCATTGGTGAGCCAATCGCAAAAATAACCGCGCGCCACGCAACGCCGAATACTAAATACAATAGTGTCGTGCCTGTATGTGTCGCATTTGATAAAAAACCAGTAGCAGGACCAACTTGTCCGCTCACTCCATCTGCGGATACTACCATTGTAAACTTTGGTACAACCGTACTACGTTCTGACCTTAGCCAATCAAGTGCTATTGCGGGACCAGTTGCGGTAAACCTTGCAGCAGGACAATACGACGTGACTCTTGCATCGTATGACGATCACACCCACAAGGTGGGGCAGGTGCAACCTAACGAACGTTGGTTTGTTGAGCTAAACAACGGAGTACAATCAAACGCAATAAGTGATTTGGCTGATTCACAAGATTATCTTACTCAAAAAGTAAACTCCGCACTCACTATAGGTAGCGCTTCATCAGTAAAGGCGGTACACGCAGCGTACCCAGATACCTCTTCACCTAACAGTATTATCCCTATCTGTGCAGCCTTTAAAAAGTTGCCTGATACTCCAAAGCCACCTACCTGTACGATGTCGGCAAACCCTACCACTATTTCTGTGGGAGGTTCTACTACGCTTTCATGGTCTTCAACTAACACAAAGAGCGCAAGTATAGATGGTGGTGTTGGTTCAGTTTCTACGACTGGCACCAAGGTGGTTTCTCCAACACAGACTACAACGTACACTGGTACATTTGTTGGTACAGATAACTCAGTTATTACCTGTTCACAGACTATTGTGGTGGTACCGCTTGCAGACCCTATTTGTCAGATGACCATTACACCAAGCACGATAGTAAAGGGTGGTCTTGCGACACTGTCATGGACAACATCAAATGTTGCTTCAGCATCAATTAGCGATGGGGTAGGACAAGTTGCAGTAAATGGTTCAAAGTCAGTATCGCCAAGTGATACCACTACCTACATCGGAACATTTGTTGGTACCAACGGAAAGACCATTACCTGTTCTGCTAAGGTGACGGTAACACCTCCACCAACATCGCCAACGTGTCCTATTGCACCACGTGATGGACTTACCGTGGTACCTATTACCACAAACATCATCACGGCAAACTCATCACAAGCAAGTGCTACCGTAGGGCCATTTGCCCTCAACCTTCCACAAGGATCGTACCGTGTATACCTTGCTTCGTACGATGATCACACCAATAAGCCTGGACAAGTACAGCCTAACGAATCATGGGAACTTGCGCTTCGCTCTATCACGGGATCAACAATAGTTACTACATCGGCGATTGCAGACCTTCCTGATACGCAAGATTATCTTGTGGAGCTGGTAAACAGCAATCTCAAGATAGACGGTGATGTAAAAACTGGAGTAGTAACTCATGCAGCATATCCAAACAGCAACCCAAACAGTATCGTGCCTATCTGTGCAGCATTTGAAAAACTTCCAGAACCTAAGGATCCAATTTGTACGCTCACTGGCTTCCCAACTACTATCACAAAGGGTGGAGAAGTACTTCTTAGCTGGACATCACAACACGCACTTTCTGCATCGCTTGATAACAATATCGGCAGCATAGAGGTGCAGGGATCAAAGACAGTAGCGCCAACAGAAACTACCACCTATAGGGCAACCTTTATGGGTGAAGCAGGAAAGAGTGTTACGTGTGTGACTACGATTGTGGTTAACCCAACACCAAATCCAGTATGTGCGCTTTCTGCAAGCCCATCTTCAATTCAAACAGGAGGCACTGCAACACTCGTATGGACTTCAAGTAACACTTCAAGTGGTTCTATTGATAATGGAGTAGGCTCTATAGCGGTAAATGGTTCTAGCGCTGTTTCTCCAACACAAACAACCACCTACACCGCTACCTTTATAGGTAATGAGGGCAAGACTATTTCTTGCAGTACTACAATCACCGTTTCTCCTAAGCCAGAGCCAGTGTGTACGCTCACCGTTAACCCAGGCACAATCACCCAAGGCGGAGTAGCAACATTGGTATGGACTACTGAGAATGCATCTAGCGTCACCATAAATAATGGCGTTGGTAGCGTGGCGGTAAATGGATCACAAAGTGTGACACCATCACAAAGTACTACGTACACAGCTTCAGTAACTGGAGTAAATGGAAAAGTAATCACCTGCTCAGCACCAATAGTTGTCTTGCCGCCTCCACAAACACCAACATGCCCACTTGTTGGCGGTGCGGATAAAATCCTTATTGACTTTGGTGATGGACTCATCAGATCAGATCAGACAAAAGCAAATTCAGAGAAGGGTCCATTTACTACCGAGATCCCAAGTGGTATCTACAAAGTCACTCTTGCCTCATTTGATGAACACTCAGCAAAGCCAGGACAAGTACAGCCTGATGAGAAATGGTTCCTATCATTTGCTCGATTTGGTGGACTTATATCACTTGGTACGAGCGGTACTATAGGAGATCTTCCTGATGACCAGAACTATCTTTCACAAGTGGTAAACGATCGACTAGAAGTTACCCAGACCATCACACAGGTAACTGCTAAGCACGCAGCATATCCAAACAGCAATCCAAACAGCATCATTCCAATCTGTGCGCTCTTTGAGCGAGTAGAGAGCCTTGCACCAGCTAAAATATCTGGATGCGTATATGTTGATGCTAACAAGAACAAAGTAAAAGACACTAACGATGCACCAATTCCTGGTACTACCATCTCTCTTACTGGCACCACGGTAAGTGGCTCAGCAGTAACTAAGACCACCACTACCGGCGCGGATGGATGTTATCTCTTTGATAATCTTGAGCAGGGAACTTATACCGTTATTGAGTCACAACCAGCGGGGTATGAAGATTGGTTTGATCAAATAGGAACAAAGGGAGGAAATGACACAGTAAATGATGTGTTCTCAAGTATCGTGCTTGCTCCTGGAGATCATAGTGAGCGAAACAACTTTGGAGAACTTAGAATAATTCCTGATCCTATCTGTGCTATGAGCGTAGATAAGAGTGTTATTAAACTTGGTGAAAGCATCACTCTTACATGGAATGGTACCAACGTAACGTCAGTTACCATAGACAATGGCGTAGGTTCAGTAGGAGCAAGTGGTACTAAAAATCTTTCACCAACAACCAACGTTACCTATACAGGAACCTTTGTTGGAGAAAACGGAAAGACTATCACGTGTTCTGCACCAGTTGTGGTAAAGCAAGACACATTGCCGGTATGTCCACTTTCACCATCACAAGGAATAACGATAGTAAACCTCTCTACTGGTAAGATACGATCTGATCAGTCTGGTTCAGCGGCAGAAACCGCTCCAGTACCTGCAGAGCTAGCAAAAGGTACCTACAAAGTAACGCTTGCGTCATTTGACTATCACACTGACAGAACCATCGTTACCGAGCCAAAAGAGCAGTGGTTTGTAAAATTGCGTGACTTGGTTGGATCAACTATTGTTTCTACAAATGCATCACCTGATCTTGCTGATACAAAAGATTACGATGTATCAGTAGTAAATAGCGAACTGGTTATATCACAAGACACCAAGACTGCGGTCGCTGTCCATGCTGCGTACCCAGACGCATCATCTACTAACGATATCGTGCCGTTGTGTGCTGCCTTTGAAAAACTACCTGAGCCACAAGATCCTGTCTGTGCAATGAGCGTAGCACCATCAACGATAAAGAAAGGCGAGAGCGCAACCATAACGTGGACAAGTCAAAACACCTTTGGTGCAAGTATAGATTCTGGTATTGGCGCTATCGCGCTTAATGGTTCAAAGGTAGTCTCACCTGAGGTTACTACCGAGTACACGGGTACCTTTACTGGTGAAAAGGGAAAGACCGTGACCTGTAAGGTAACAGTGACGGTAGAAACTCCAATTGACCCACCATTCTGTACGCTTGTCGCATCGCCTCAAACACTTGCAAAAGCCGGTGATGCTGCAACGCTTACCTGGACAACCCTACGAGCAACTTCTATATCTATTGATAAGGGTATCGGTTCAGTAACTGCTAATAACTCAACACAAGTAACACCAACACAAACCACCACCTACACCCTTACTGCAACAGGCGCAACGGGCGCAGTGGTAACCTGTCAGGCAACGGTGACTGTACCTAACAAGGTGCCAGTCTGTGAGATGTCTATTACACCTAATCGTGTTGTAGAAGGTCAAAATACTGAAGTAACACTTTCATGGAGTGGTACTAATGTAACCAAGACCACTATCACGCCTGATCTTAATGATGTGAGTGTGTCTGGATCAGCAAAGTTTGTGGCAAACAGTAGCAAGCTATATACCGGAGTATTTAGTGGTGAATTTGGTACTACTACCTGTACGGCACGAATAGACCTACAACCACTATGTCCTAACGGTAATTGTGGAGGCGGCGGTGGGCTTAACCCACCAAGAGTGACTATCGCGTCAACAACCACCCCACCTTCTATTACGCCTCCAACTGATCAACCGCTTGCTTTCGTGTACCTTTCTCAAGTGCCGTACACAGGATTTGAAGCTGGCCCACTGCTTACCTTCTTCTTCTGGCTTACTGTACTTGTGGTAACCGGTATCATGACGCACTACCTTATCGTGAGGCAGTATCTCCACCGATTTATTCGCGTCGCGTTTACACGAGCGGGAGAATACCTCGATGAGCGAGAAGTAGAAAAAATGCGATACGTAGATAGCCCACGTGAGGCAGCAACTGAATATCCACGAGCGCCTCAACAAGAGATACATAATCACTATGCACACTCACATCATGTGTCACCTGAAGAGCCACGATACATGCCAGCGCCTACTCATGCGCCACGCGCTGAGGCACCGGTAACTCGAACAAACAACCCGCCTCACAATCTTCCAACAGGCACTATGCAATTTGCTGCTCAAGCACAGGCACCAGCTGTTCCAGCTGATCGTCTGTGGCACAAGGAGGCAATTGCAGATAGATATCTTGAAGGAGTGCTTGAGAAGACCGCGTATGAATCAGATGTTCTTGTTTCTCCTGAAGGTCTTGCGCAGATTGTTGCGTACTCTGATAGTGATGAGCAAAAGGCACGTATGCTTCTTGAAGAAATGATTCTTGCTGCAAAGAAACTATATCCACGTGAAGATGGATGGATACCGCTTAACCGTGAGCGCATACAAGCACTTCGTATTGCAACACGAGATATTGACGGTGCGCGAGATACGAGAGAGACTCGACGAGATACAGAAATTGCTCATGATGTACCTGCGTCTATTACTACAGAAGAAACAGTAGTAGAAGCACCAGCTGACACCATTACTGATAAAGCAGTAGAAGAGTATGCACCAGCTGCGCCACAGGCATCAGCAGTTGCTTCTGATAGATTCTCTCTTGAACGATATTCTAGAGATAGAGATGGATATCATGGTACCAATCGTTCTACCTCACAGAACCAGATGCCACGTGAACGATTCTCTGCTCATGTCACGCCGCACAGCGAGCCACGACACGAGCGAGCGGTCTCATCATCACATGAAGGATTGACTACTATTTCAGCGATCGCAACCTTTATCTCATGGCTCGCTGAGGGCAAAGAAGAGAAGTCATTCAACTTCTTGAGAAAGCTTGCAGGCCAAGGCTATGACGCGCAAAACTTCCTTATGCAGGTAGTTACCGAGCTTGATGATGTATTCAAAAACAGAATCGAGGGCGGAAGACGCGCAAATCGTGATCTTCTTGAGGTAACGGCTATCTGGAGCAATGGTGAGCTTGAACACATCATTGAAATCCTCTCTGGTGGTGTTGACTATACCTACAGCCACTCACAAACAGGCGCAAAAATTGCTATCGCGAAAGTGGTAGACTTTATTGAAAAGCAAAAGGGACGCACCTTCAGAAAAGGTGAGTAGTATCGGTACGTACGAGTACGTATAAAACAAACAGAGCGACACATGTCGCTCTGTTTGTTTTTATGTAGATATGGAAGGGTAAGGGAGGGGAGTCTACTGCATTTCTTTTTGAAGAAGCTCGAACATTTCATCAATTGTTTTGGTGCCTAATTTCCCATGGTCACGGCTCTCTAGGGTGACACTTGCGCTGTTCATTTCAGCGTCTCCAATCACTAGGGTGTAAGGAATTTTCTCAAGTGAACTTGCACGTATTCGCTTACCAAGTGAATCAGTTGCAGGAAGTATTTTTACTCTAAAGCCTTTAGCTGCAAGCGTCTTTCTTACGGTCTCTGCATATTCATGATGTGCTTCTGCAATAGGAAGAATGCGAAGTTGTTCGGGTGAAAGCCATAGTGGAAACGCGCCTCCCGTGTGTTCAAAGAGTACTGCAGAGAATCGCTCAATCGAGCCCATGATGGCGCAGTGAATCATCACAATACGCTCTTTTTCGCTTTGTTCATTGATGCAAAATAGGTCAAATCTCTCTGGGAGATTCATATCAAGCTGTATGGTAGCAACTTGGTGTTCTCGGCCTAGTGAGTCCTTTGCCATGAAATCGAGTTTTGGCCCGTACATAGCAGCCTCTCCTGGCGCCTCAAATGAATCTGCATTTCTCTCATGAGCAATCTCGCGGAGTGCGGTTTCTGCCTTTTCCCATATCTCTTTGGTACCTAGGTACTTTTCAAAATGGTCTTTGTCGTGGAATGAGAGGCGTACTCTTAGTGAGAATCCGAATGCCCCATAGAATCTGTCCACAATATCCCATATCCTAAAGAATTCCTCTTTTACTTGAGAATGACGGCAAAATACATGACTGTCATCTTGTGTAATAGAAAGTACCCGGGTAAGGCCACCAAGCTCTCCTGATTGCTCGTCTCTGTAGACCATGGTGGTCTCTGCATACCGCTGAGGCATGTCTTTATAGGAGTGAGGATGCCGTGCAAATATCTGCGTGTGGTGAGGACAGTTCATTGGTTTTAGCGCGTATTCTTTACCCTCACGAGTAGTAATACGGAAGAGCTCATCAGCAAATTTTTCCCAGTGACCAGAGGTGACATAGAGGTCCTTTTTGGTGATGTGAGGAATAGTGACACGCTGGTATCCATGCTCCTCACGTAGTCGCCATACAAATGTATCAAGGAGGTGCCTAATGAGCGTGCCTTTGGGTGTCCACAAGGGGAGTCCGGCGCCAACTAATTCAGAAAAGGTAACAAGGTCTTGGTCTTTTATTATCTTTCTGTGATCACGCTTTTTTGCTTCTTCACGATCTCGGAGGTAGGTATCAAGGTCTGTCTTGTTAGAAAAGGCAAGTCCATAGATGCGGGTAAGCATGGTGTTTCGTTCATCGCCTCTCCAGTAGGCTCCCGCAACACGCTCAAGTGTAAATGCGTCAGTGTCTATTTCTTTATTAGGCGCATCAGTGTGTCCACCACGGCATAGATCAGTAAAGCCTCCGCAGGTGTAGAGGGTGATGGTTTCGCCTTTCTCCTCGAGCTCATTAATGAGTTCGAGCTTGTAGGGGTTACCACTAAAAATCTCCTTTGCCTTTTGTGGGGTAACCTCCTCATGGGTAAATGCCGTCCACGTATTAAGGCGTTTCTTCATTGTTTTTTCGATTGCCTTTAACTCCGTGTCTCCGGGCTTGCCGTCAGTGCCAAAATCAAAATCATAATAAAAGCCTGTATCTATGGCTGGGCCAATGGTTGGCTTTGCGTGAGGATAGTGCTCTAGTACTGCCTGTGCTAAAAGGTGGGCAAGAGTGTGTCGTACATGTTCAATTGATGCCATATACCGCCATTATACGCATAGTTTTTGCGTTAGGGAAACCAACAATGATTGGATGTGTGCTAGAGCAGCTTTACCTTATCGGCGACGACGCTTTTTTCGCCATTTCTGCCCGACATTTTGCCCTTTATCGCAATGCAGGTATCAGGTACGAGGAATTGTTGAAATTCTGTATATATACTTGGAAATACAACTACTTCAATTGTGTCATTAAAGTCAGCGATTCTTACAAATGCCATTTTGTCACCCTTTTTGGTGATGACCACCTTCGCTTCTTCTACAATACCTGTAATGATTACCTCTATCCCAATTGGTGCATCTGTTTTTATTTGTCCAATATGTTTAGCGCGCGACTCGAGTTTTTCTTTGTGGCTATCGAGAGGGTGTCCTGAGACATAAAGACCAAGGAGCTCTTTTTCAAACGCAAGACGCGTGCGGGCATCAAGCTCAGGAGCGTCAGGAAGGACGAGTGGCTCTGGTCCTGTGTGTATCGAGCTAAATAATGACGATTGCCCGGTGTCTTCACTTGCGAATTTGCTGTAGGAAAGTACCAACTCGATATTTTCTAAGAGACGGTTGCGAGATACGCCAAAACAATCAAGCGCGCCAGCTTTAACAAGAGATTCAAGAGATCGCTTATTTAAGTTTTGTGAGTGAATGCGAGTGAGAAAATCTTCCAAGGAAGCGTAGGTGCCATGTGCTTTACGTTCTTCAACGATGGTGTGTGCTATTCCTTCTCCAAAGTTTTTAATACTGGTAAGTCCAAAGCGGATAGTTTGTGATTGAGGTACTACAGAGAAATCTTCAAAGGATTCATTAACATCAGGTGGCAAAACTGGAATGTTCATTCGTTTACACTCGGCAATAATTTCTGCAACCTCTTCTACGTCACCGCTTTCTGCGGTAAGCACCGCGCTCATGTATTCGACAGGATAATTTGCCTTCATGTAGGCGGTTTGGTAGGCAACTCGCCCATAACTTACCGAGTGCGCCTTGTTAAAGCCGTACGCAGCAAATGGCTCTATCCATAGCCAAATTCCCTCTGCCTTTTTTCTGTCCCATCCGCTTGTTTCCATACAGCCAGTGACGAAACGCTCTTTTTGCGCTGCCATCTCTTCTGGTATTTTTTTTCCGACTGCCTTTCTAAATTTATCAAGCTCAAGCCATGTGTAGCCTGCAAGCTTGTGTGCGAGGAGTAGTAGGTCATCTTGGTACACAAGAATACCGTACGTCTTTCTCAAGATAGGTTCCATGAGAGGATCAGGATATCGAATGAGATGGGGATTAGACTTTCTCTCAATATAGAGGGGGATAAACTGCATCGGCCCCGGGCGATAGAGGGCAACCATCGCGTTTACATCGTGAATGGTGGTTGGTTTGAGGTCTTTCAAAAATTTGGTCATCCCTGCGCCGTTTAGCTGGAAGAGTCCAAGTGTTTCGCCGCGAGCGAGCATGTCAAATGTTTTTTTATCATCAGAGGGAATGTGCTCTACATCCACATCGATACCACGAATTTTTTTAACTCGGCGTACTGCATCAGAGAGTATGGATAAGTTGCGAATACCAAGAAAGTCAAATTTTAAAAGTCCAATACCGTCTTCTCCTACCGAGTACATGTCGTACTGTGTGATGAGCTTATCACCTCCCTTGGGGTCGCGCTGGAGTGGCACATGGTTAGTAAGTGGTTCTGGTGATATCACCACTCCGGCGGCGTGTACCGAGATGTGACGCACCTTACCTTCAATTTTTTTGGCTAGGTCAATAACCTCTTTAGCCGCGCTATTGTCTTTGTATAGCTTGGCAAGCTCGGGTTCAATTTCAAAGGCGTGCGTTATCGTCATAGGAAAGCCTTGGCTACCCATGGGGATAAGCTTAGCGATAGTATCGCCAAGGGCGTACGGGTGACCAAGTGCTCGCGCAACGTCACGTACTGCGGCTCGTGCCATCATGGTTCCAAAGGTACCAATTTGTGCCACCTTGTCTTCGCCGTATTTTTTCCTTGCGTACTCGATAATCTCGTCTCTTCTGTTATCAGCAAAATCCATGTCGATATCAGGGGCGCTTGGTCTGTCGGGATTTAAAAAGCGCTCAAAGGGAATTTCAAATTCAAGAGGGTTTACCGTGGTAATACCAAGTACATAGGTCGTAAGTGAGCCGGCTACTGACCCTCTAATAGTTGAGAGTATGCCTCTGCTTCGTGCTTCGCGCACCAAGTCTCCCACCACAAGAAAGTACGCGCTGTACTTTTTCATGCTGATAACGGCAAGCTCATAGTCGAGGCGTTGTTTTATCACCTCATCATCAAGTGACAATCCTCGCCACTGTGCGCCTCTATAGGCTTGCTCTTTCAACTCTTCATCTGGAGTACGTCCACTTTCAATAATAAAGTGGGGGAATTTCCACTCTTTAAGCGGGATAGTGAGCGTACATTTATTAGCTATCTCTATAGTGGCATCAAGCTCCTCTTGGTGATCTCTAAAATACTCATTCGCAGTTTCTTTTGAGATAAAAGAAAAGTCCTCATCTTCATCGTTAGCGGTATTTTCTTCTACCATTCCACCAGTTTGGATTTTTACCATTACCTCGCGCGCCCTTCTATCGCTTGGCGATAGGTAATAGACATCGTGTGCGGCAACACACCGTACCGCACATTGCTTAGCAAGCTCGCGTAATTCATTCATGCGTGATGCATGCCCAGCAAATTCATCATGGCGGGTTATTTCTAGGTAGCAGTCCTCTCCAAATACCTCTGTGTACCACAGGAGTGCTTCTTTTGCGCTTTGCTGTGCACCTTGGCGGATTAGTGAAGATACTTCTCCTGCAAAGGAAGGAATGATTGCAATGAGATTGTCTTTGTATGTTTCAAGTAATTGTTTATCAACTCGTGGTCGATAATAAAACCCCTCAGTATACGAAGCGGTGACTATCTTTATTAAATTAACGTAGCCATCGTAGTTTTTGGCGAGGAGCACTATTCTGTTACGAGGTTTGTCTATACCCGCTTCTTTGTCTGCTATGGTGCGTGGCGCAAGGTATGCGTCAATGCCAATGATTGGTTTTATCCCTTCCTTGAGACATTCTTCATAAAACTCAACGGCGCCATATAAATTGCCATTGTCGGTAAGCGCAACGGCGCTCATACCCGCATCTTTTGTGGCGTGAACGAGCTCCTTTATGGTGGGGAGTGCCCCCAAAAGAGTGTAGTGGCTATGGGTATGAAGGTGAATAAAGTCGTTCATGAATTGTGGTGATGGTAGTATAGCAGAACACTATGCATCGAAAACTTTCTCGCGCGTACAAAAAAATGGGGGTAACCCATATTGTCGGTATTGATGAGGCGGGACGCGGGGCGCTTGCGGGGCCGGTATCGGTTGGAGCAGTAAAAATGAGTGTAGAGTATTACCCTACGTGGCTACAAGGTATACAGGATTCAAAAAAGTTGTCACCAAAAAAGAGGGAGGAGTGGTTACAAAAACTCGAACAAGACAGCAACATACAAAGCGCATACGCGCTCATAGATAACAAGCATATAGATACTAAAGGAATAGTATCTGCAGTTAAAGTGGGGATTGCTCGCGTTCTTAAAAAGGTATCTGCTGACCCCGCTTGCTGCGTGATAGTTCTTGATGGAGGTATCAAAGCGGGGAGCGAGTACACACGACAAGAAACAATCATAAAGGGAGATGAAAAGGTTGCCTGCATTGCGCTAGCGTCTATTACGGCAAAAGTGCATCGAGATGCGTATATGGTTGAGCTTGATGCTGTATATCCAGAATATCAATTTGCCCGCCATAAAGGATATGGAACAAAATTGCACAAAAAGGCGATAAGAAAGCATGGGATAAGTAATCAACACCGAATTACGTTTTGTCATTGAGAATTCACCCCGGCACTGTGGTCTGGACTCACTTCATTAAGTGGTTGACAACGCTTATTCATTTTTATACTTTTAATTTGGTACACAAGTTTCAACCTAGGAACTAGGAAGGTAGAAATCGCCATGAAGACTGTCCTTGTAATCTCGCATGCCGATGATGGAACTACAAAAATATTGTCTGAGAGATTCAGAGAGATGGATCAGCAGTATAATTTGATTGATCTCAGTCTGTTTCCCTCGCAAAGTGTTGCCTCAATTGACTATTCCTGTGAAGAACCTTTCGTTCGCTTTCGGCAAGATGATCAGGGATTCGACAGTAACACCGTAACGGGTGTTTGGTGGAGAAGACCTAAGGGTAAATTACGAGGAGTAAGCACGGATCCACTCGATAAATATATAGAAGCGGAGTCCGAGGTTTTCATCAGATCTTTATTCCAGTTGTTGCCTGATGTCACGTGGGTTTCTGATCCAGAGAACACTCGAATCGCTAACAGTAAACCTTTTCAGCTAAGGGTCGCAAAGAAGATGGGTTTCAAAATCCCTCGCACTGTAATTTCAAACGACCCTCAGGTCGTTCTTGATTTTCTCAAGAATAACAAGGATTTGCGACTCATAATGAAACCTGTCGGGACTGGTCATTTCAGGTTTTCTCCTGAGGGAAATCATCAGGATTTGGTTGTTTACACAAGGATCATTAATCCTGAGGAAGTTCAGGAAAATATTAATCTTGTGAGAAACTGCCCCGTGATCTTTCAGGAGGCCATTGTCGAAAAAATAGACATAAGAATTACCGTCGTAGGTAGAAATGTTTTTGCAGTCTCCATACATCATGATGCTGATGCTGGTGCTGGTAGTGATAATGTGGATTGGAGGAATCACAAGCTTAATAGGATCTACAAGCCATTCAGGTTACCAGAAGGCCTCGAGTGTCTTTGTCGCGATTATGTCGAATATTTTGGACTGCGCTTTGGAGTGATTGATATGTGCCTCTCAAGTGACGGCGAGTACTATTTTCTAGAAATAAACCCCCAAGGACAGTGGGTTCCATCAGAGCTTGTGGCAGGTATGCCGATTTCACAAGCACTTGCAGACCTGTTGACATGCTGATACCTTTGTGGAGTGAAAGGGGGTGATAATCTTGCATAACCCCGAATGCGAAGCCATGGTGACAGGTGGTCGTATCGATGAGACGCGAATGCCGATCACTTTTTTGCGGGCCGAGGCCATGGATCCACTTCTGAGTGTTCAGGATCAACAAAATCCCCATTTCCTAGCGGAAGTGGACACTTTGAACGAGGCCTCAGGTGACGGTGACACCATCTAACCTCGAGTTGTAGCTCTACTTGATACCCTATATAATCACTCTGTGAGTGCCTATGTAGGGTGTCTTTTTATGTAACTATTAAAATTGTTTGAAAAACGAAAACGAAAAAATCCTTGAGGAGCTGTTTGATCAGGATCAAAAAATGATTAAGGATTTTAAGAATGGAAAAATAACATCACTCAAACTTATTGAAGTTCAAACTAAGAATGCTTTACGTATTAATAACTTGATCACTAACCACGGGTTCCCGTTTTTGGATAAAAATTCTGTAAAGGCATATAGAGCTGCTTTTCTTGCTGTACAGCATTCAAATAATATTACGCTAATGAAGCATGTTATAGAACTGTTCAAAGATAAAACGAACAAGGAGACTATTCAGGGTGATATTGCATATTTGATTGATCGTGTGAATATCTTGCAAAATCTGCCACAGATATATGGAACCCAGTACAAGAAAATTGCCGGTGCTGTCGAATTTTTTGAAATAGTGGATATGGAAACCTTAGATCAGAAAAGAAAAAATCTTGGGTTGGGGACATTTGCAGAGTACAAAAAGCAGATCACATAAGGATAATTTTATATTAGTCATAGTACGAAATAAGCAATTAAGACTGTTCAACATTTTGCACTTGATTAAATATTCTATTGTTGCATAATACTTCGTGGAACCGTCAATTGTGGCGGTGTGACATGGGAGGTTCTCATGAAGGTTGAAAAAAACTTACCTAAAAAGAAGAGGCAAGAAAAAAAACTCAAACAAGTGCTCGCAAGAGCAACAATGTATGTAAATCTGTCAAAAACACCAAAAAGTGGAAATAGGAAAGGACAAAGCTTGTTGAGGTATTCTTGATACCACTACAATAGATTCTCAAAAAGAGCTGGACCGGCACGCAATGCGTGCCGGTTTGCTTTTTTTAGGCTTTTAGGGTATAGTCTTTCTCACTATGTCGGTACGAATGAAGTCAACAAGGGCAAAAACTGGCGCACGAAGGAGCCATCATCGCGTTTTGGCACCTCGTCTTTCTACGTGCACAAATTGCAAAAGCCCATATCGAAGACACACCATGTGCTCAAAGTGCGGCTACTATCGAGGTAAAATGATCGTTGACGTTACCCTCACCTCTAAAAAGAAACTCGCAAAAGCAAGTGAGAAAAAAGCAATCGCTGACGGACGCCTCCCTGAAAAGAAAACTACTGCTAAGTAGTACGTACCTCCGGTAAAAAGAAATTCACAGCCTACCTCTTGGCAAAAGACTGAACCTGAGTCACTATAGGGATATAGGAGTGTGACACGTCTTCTATACCGTTCCCATTTTCATGGCAAATAGGCACCTATCACGATCGATTGTTCTTCAAACACTCTTTGAGTGGGATGAGGCAATGCATGATAGTCGCCTAAAAATAGACGAACGCGAGGCGCTCGCCCGCAACATAGAAGAATTTGCCCCAGGGTCAAACGACCAGGCGTTTATGAGTAAACTCATGCGTGGAGTCATAGAAAAGCGCCGTGATATAGATGATATTATCTCAAAGGCAGCGCCTGAGTGGCCTATTGAAAGAATTGCTCCAATTGATAGAAATATTTTACGCATAGGACTATACGAACTACTTTTTTCAGACAGAAACGAGGTACCAGCAAAGGTTGCTATCAATGAAGCTATTGAACTTGCAAAAAATTTCGGTGGAGAGAATAGCGGTAGATTTATAAACGGAGTACTAGGTGCCGTATACAAAGAAATTGGTGAACCAGGAAAAGCAGAAACTGGCAAAAAGGAAAAAAAGAAGCGCGATGTACCGTTTGATAAGATGCCCATTGAGCGCAAGGTAGGCGCAGTGGTATTTGCTGAGGACGGTAAAGATTTGTACGTAGCGCTTGTCCATGATGTATTTGGTCATTGGACACTACCTAAGGGTAGTGTTGGTGATACCACCACCGCACTTGAGGATGCCGTAAAGAGAGAAATAAAAGACGAAATTGGACTTGATATAGTGGTCCATGAAAAGCTTGGTCAAAATGAGTATGTGGCGACTACACCAGAAAAAGGTAAGGTTCGAAAGCAGGTTACGTACTTTTTGGGCGAATCACCTTTTGTAGATTTGGTTCTTGAAGAAAAGGGAGGGCTAGATGATGCAAAGTGGTTTAAGCTTGCAAACATCCTTGACCTTAATTTTTATAACGATATACTCCCCGTTGTCACCAATGCAATAAATATTCTCGTAAAACGAGGGTAAATCATGAACAGCGACGGAAAAACTTTTGCAGATTCAGTAGGTATTACCTTTACTGACAAACACCTCCTTAGACAGGCGTTTGTTCATCGTTCATATGTAAATGAACATAGGGGAGAGAAAATCGAGCATAACGAACGGCTCGAGTTTTTAGGAGATGCAGTACTTGAGCTTGTGGTTACTAACTTTTTGTTTGAAAAGTATCCTGATAAAACAGAAGGAGATTTAACTGCCTACAGAGCAGCGCTAGTGAATACACAATCACTTTCTGAATCTGCAACGGCTCTTGGGATGAATGATTATCTGTACCTCTCACGAGGCGAACAAAAGGATACCGGCAGAGCACGTCAGTATATTCTTGCTAATACCTACGAGGCATTTATCGGGGCGCTGTTTTTGGATAATGGCTATGAAGGCGCACGTGCATTTATCACCACCACCCTCTTGCATAAAATGGACTCTGTTATTGAAGGGAGATTGTGGCAGGACAGTAAAAGTTTTTTCCAAGAAAAGGCGCAAGAAGTACATGGTGTTACTCCAGTTTATGAACTTCTTTCTGAAAGTGGTCCTGATCATGATAAGCAGTTTGTGGTCGGTGTGTATATTGCTGATGAATGCATTGCAAAGGGTAGTGGAAAGTCTAAACAAGAAGCAGAACAAGAAGCTGCTGATCACGCGCTTGAATCTAAGGGATGGCGATAACGGTACGCCTTTTGTATACTGAGTACACATGCACCTTCGTTCTCTCGAAATAACAGGATTTAAATCGTTTGCAAAAAAAACGGAGTTTGAGTTTACCTCACCAATCACGTCTATCGTTGGCCCTAATGGGTCAGGCAAGAGTAATTTTGCGGAGAGTTTTAGATTTGTACTTGGTGAACAATCATTTAAATCGATGCGAGGAAAGCGGGGAGAGGATTTGATATTTTCTGGAACACAGGCAATCCCTGGACAGGGACGCGCATCGGTAACATTGGTATTTGATAATACTAAACGATTTTTAGCTATAGATTTTGATGAGGTAACTCTTGAACGGGTGGTATATAAAGATGGCACTAATGAGTATCGATTGAATGGTTCGGTAGTACGACTCAAAGACATCATCGAGCTTCTTGCGGGGGCTAATATTGGCCCAAGTGGACACCATATCATCTCTCAGGGGGAGGCAGACAGAATATTGTCTGCGCCACCAAAGGATCGTCGCCTCATGATTGAGGATGCACTAGGTCTTAAGGTATTTCAATACAAAAAAACAGAAAGCGAGCGAAAGCTAAAAAAGACAAACGAAAACAAAGCCCACATACTTTCCTTGCAAAAAGAAATCGAACCGCACCTACGGTTTTTAGAGCGACAAGTAAAAAAACTTGAAAAAGCAAAAGAGGTACGCGAATCACTCGCAAAGGATGTACGAGAATATTTAAAACGAGAAGCGTTGTATCTTGCGCGTGAGCGTACAATACTCGCTCGCGATCTTGAAGGACCTACTAACGAGCTTGCACTGTGTGAGAAGGATATCGAGCGCGCGCGTCACACACTTGAGACTAATGGTCATCATGATGAAAAAAGCGACATGCTCCTTTCGCTTGAAAGCGAAATAGCTCAGGTGCGCAAAGAAAAGGACGAGCAATACAGAATGATAGGAAGGTTAGAAGGAGAGATTGTGAGTCTAGAAAATAGCATAGAGCGGGCTAAAGAGAGGATGGGGAGCGATACGGTGGTGGCCTTTTCGCGAGTAGAGACTCTTGCAGAAAATATCACCACGCTCTTTGAAGGAGCTGAAGCAAAAGAGGCGTCATTGTTGCGAGAGGTTATAGCAAGAGCGAAAGAAATTATCGCCACCTTTATTACCGATCACAGAGGCGCAGAAGATCATCACAAAGAAGATGAGGAAGAGCGCCTACGCTTAGTTGAGCGACATCAAACGTTAAAAGACGCACTCCAAACACTTGCTGCTCGTGAAGAGCGTGTCTATCAATCATATAAACAACTCGAGAAAGATATTGAGAATGAACGCAATGAAGGAAGAGAAGCAGAAAAAGAAGTATTTCGTCTCATGGCAAGACAAACAGAGTTGCGTGCCACTATAGATAAAATTAAAACAAAAGAACTGGTTCATAAGAGGGATACCGAAGAGTATGAACGCGAAGTACGAGAAGCGGTGGTATTGATAGGGCATGCAGTACGTGGTTTTGAAGAGACAGAGCTGTTACGTGAGGATGGCACGCCAATTACAGATGATGAGATAGTGGCTGAAGCACGAGATGTGCAATATGAACGTAGACGTCACCTTGAGAAGTTAAAAATTCGACTCGAGGAGCTTGGTGGCGCTAACGCAGATGAGATAATGAAAGAATACGAAGAGGTGCATGGAAGAGCAGAATTTTTACTTAAAGAGATTGCCGATCTTGAAGCCACGGTACACTCTCTTGAGGGACTCATAAAGGATTTAGAATCTAAGCTTGATGAAAAGTTCAAAGAGGGAATTACGACTATTTCTAAAGAGTTTAATACCCTCTTCACCCTGATGTTTGGCGGAGGGTCGGCTGGTCTTACGGTGGTAAAAGAAAAAAAGCGCTCTCGTATTGATACAGACGTGGTACTTGAGGATGCTGACGACAAAGGACCTATGCCTACTGCTGAGGGACTAGATGAGAGCGAAGAAGGGGTGGAGGTGTCAGTAGCGCTTCCAAATAAGCGCATTAAAGGCCTTCAGATGCTCTCTGGTGGCGAGAGGGCGCTTACCTCAATTGCACTTATCTTTGCGATGAGTAGGGTAAATCCACCACCGTTTATTATTCTTGACGAGACAGACGCTGCTCTTGATGAAGCAAATTCAAGAAGATATGGGGATATGATTGAGACTCTTGCGAAGGATTCTCAGCTCATACTTATCACTCATAACCGCGAGACCATGAGTAGAGCGGGGGTGTTGTACGGGGTCACTATGGGCGCTGATGGGGCATCGAGGCTGCTTTCGGTAAAGTTTGAGGAGGGTCTCAAATACGCAAAATAATCCAAGTGTAAGGAATCGACATCCCGTGCGTCGCTTGCAATGGGTGAGAAAAAAAGGAGGTACCCTCATGGCAAAAAGAATCCTTGGTTGGGTCGTTTGCTGTTTACTGCTTTTTCTTGTGTTTATGGAGTATGGTCATACCAATATCAAATCAACAATCCAAGGAAGTGGTATTGTTGTCATGGGTAAGGAAACCCACTAATTTTCAATTTGTTCTTTAATTCATATAGTCGTAGACGCTCTCGTATATCGAGAGCGTTTGCTGTTTGCAGATAGTGTATCTGTTTTGGTATACTCACACGCATATGAAAGACTCTACAACAGACCCCATGACTATATTTGCTGGTATCATCCTTATGGTGATAGCAGGAGGTGGATTGTATTGGTATAGCACCTCACGTGATAAAGCAGAGCTTGCAACCGGTGAGAAACAAGAAGAGGTAACAGAAGCGCCAACGGGATTAGCAACAGGAGTAACCACTACCGCAACTACCACACCAACTATGAATGACACACAAACACCACAAAACATAAAGAGCGCAACATTTACTACCTCAATGGGTACCTTTACTCTAGAGCTGTTTACTGACACCATGCCAGTAACTACAGAGAACTTTATCTCACTTGCATCAAAAGGATTTTATAATGGAACAAAATTTCACCGCATCATTGATGGGTTTATGATTCAAGGGGGAGATCCTCTTACTAAAGATGATGCACAAGTAAACAGATGGGGAACAGGAGGTCCTGGATATAGTATTAAAGATGAATTTACTGGGAATCACTCAAATGTAGTTGGTACTATCTCAATGGCAAATGCAGGTCCAAATACAGGAGGAAGTCAATTCTTCATTAACGTTGCAGACAATACATTCCTCGACGGAAAACATCCCGTCTTCGGAAAGGTGGTAGCAGGTATGGATGTTGTAGAGAAAATTGTAAAAACAAAGACAAACGAAAGTGATAGGCCGGTAACCCCAGTGATTATAGAGTCTGTGGTATTGAAGTAGGGTCTTGCCTATTACGTGGTAGTTGTATATTCTCTCTCAAGTCCAATCAACTGGGAGAATGGTGTCGTGCTGAGTGCTAACGAACGGCTTATCGTAGCTTTAGACTCAAGTGAGGCAAATGATTTACATCTATACAGCGAGGTTCTAGCCACTGCTCGCTTGTTATCAGCGTACGGAGTTGTGGTTAAGCTAAATACCGCTATCCATGCTTGTGGCTACTCTATTATCGAGGCTGTTCAAAACCACTGCCCTGTCTTTGCTGATCTCAAGTTTGTGGATACAAGAGATACAATAATGAGATATGCGCGAGCTATTGAGTTATACAAACCTCGTTTTCTGACCGTAATGAGTTCACTAGATGATATTACGGTTATCAAAGAAATTGTTGGTAAGGATACTATTGTTCTTGCGGTATCAGTACTTACTGATATGGCGGACAGCGATGTAAGAGAGGTATACAAAACAAAGCATCACACTACCGTAGTAAGGCTCTCTGAAAGAGCCTTACGTAGGGGTGCGGATGGCATAATTGCGTTACCGCATGATGTTGCACACCTAAGAAAACATTTTGGCGATGATCTTGAAATTGTTTGTCCAGGGATAAGACCATTATGGTATTCTGGTTTATCTGGTCACACAAGAACAATGAGTCCCCTCAAGGCGATTCAGCAAGGCGCCACAAGGCTGATTGTTGGACGACCTATCACTGAGTCGGGTGATATCGCTCAAGTAATCTTAAAAATAATTGCCGAGATTGATTCAGCTTTAACGTGAGTCCTTAACTAGCCCACCACTTCTGTATGTGATGGGCTAGTTTCTTTTAAAAATCAGGCGCGTAAGCGCCTGATTTTTGCCTCTAGTTCAAAAGACCGTATTTTGATGTGTCCGTAATTGGTATTCTATCGCCGTACATATTAATCTTTTTTCTTCCTTTTTCTCTTCCATACAGTGGGGTAGGCCCTACTGGTATCCTCACTACTGTGTGAGGAGCTGGTAGCTTTTTTGGTGTGTCGGATTCAGACATGAGCGCTTCCTTTGCTTCCTGTTACTACTACCCGAGGTAGTGGATGAGGTTACACTAATTGCCAATCGATAGTTCGAGCTCCAAGATCTGTGCCAATGAGCTTAATTTTTACCTTATCACCAAGTCGGTATTTCTTTCCGGTATTTTCTCCAATGAGTTCATACCCGTGTTCACCGAGCATATAGAAGTCATCTTTCATATCTCTGAGGCGTACCATACCTTCAGCCATGGTACTTAACTCTTCTACGTACATTCCCCATTCTGTAACACCAGAGACAACCCCTTCAAAGGTAGTACCAATCTGTTTAGAAAGAAACTCCACCTGCTTCATGCGTACTGATTCCCGTTCTGCCTCTACTGCAGCCACCTCTCTTTCTGATGAATGCGCTGCGTGTTGTTCGTATATGGCGTACTCGGCAGCGGGCACGCTATGGCCTTGTAGATGTGTCTTTACTAATCGATGCACCATAAGATCCGGGTATCGTCTAATGGGTGAGGTGAAGTGTGTGTAATAAGAGAAGGCAAGTCCAAAGTGACCAATGTTTTTTAGTGAGTATATCGCCTTTGCCATGGTGCGTATGGTTGCGGTCTTTACCAAATCCTCTTCGGGAGTGCCTTCAATACTTTTAAGGAGTGAATTGATTCCATTAGCGCCAATAACTCCTTTTGGAGCCTTTAGTTCATGACCTAGTGCCTTTAAAAATAGCATAAGCTGATCCATGCGCTCTTCTTTTGGTGAATCATGAATTCGGTACACGAATATTTTTTGATCATCAGGGAGACGTTCAAGATTATTACTCATCCATGCAGCGATACGTCTATTAGCAAGTAGCATAAAATCTTCTATATGGAGCATGGTCTCTGTGCGAACCTTTCTTCGTACGCTTATTGGTGCCCCTTGTTGATCAAGAGTAAATTGGATTTCGTCTGTATCAAAGTTGATAGACCCCTCCCTGTATCGCTTTGCTCTAAGGGCGCGAGCGATTATTTGCATAGTGGTGAGCTCCTCTAAGAGGGTACCACTACCAGCATCGAGTATTCGTTGCGCCTCTTCATAATTAAACCGCTTATCAGATCGAATGACCGTTTCCCCAAACCACTCGCTTTTTACTTCTCCATCACGAGTCATCACAAATACTGCTGAAAAGGTAAGTTTGTCTTCATTGGGATTGAGAGAGCATACATCGTTAGAGAGGACTTCAGGTAGCATGGGGATAGTTCTGTCGACAAGGTAGATAGAGGTACCTCGCGCAAGGGCTTCTTTGTCGATTGCATCATTCTGAAGTACGTAATGAGACACGTCAGCAATATGCACTCCCATTTCGTAGGTACCGTCTCCTAAGTCTTTTACTGATATTGCATCATCAAAGTCCTTTGCATCAAAGGGGTCTATGGTAAATGTGGTGGTGCCTCTAAAGTCTCTTCTTGTTTTAAGCGCTTCTTTAAATATCTCGGCCTTTTTTTCTTGGATGTATCGTGCTTCTTGTTCTACTTCTTCTGGGTAGTGATAGTCAAACCCAGCATTGATAACCACGGCGCGCATTTCTGTCTCGTGTTCACCGGCAGGGCCAAGTATTTCAACAAGGGTAGCAACTGGCATAGAGCGGGGATCCTTCCACTCTTGCATATCTATTACCACCTTGAGTCCTCCCGCGACTGACTTTCGAGTATCTTCAGAAAGAATAAACTGGGTATACATCCTTCTGTCACCAAGAGATACAAAACACATACCACGCTCTGTGTGCGTAGTACCAACAAAACGAGTTCTTGCTCGTGTGTCAACGGATAGTACCTCACCACGAGTGCGGGTATCACGCGCTCTATGAGGGAGTAGGGAAACAGTCACTGTGTCTCCGTGGAGTGCGGTATTGAGGTACTCTCGCTCGATAACGATGTCTTCTTTGAGGGTGGGTACTTTTAAAAATCCAGTGCCTTTACCGTTTACGCTAATAAATCCAGAAAACTTTTTTTCTGAAAGGGTGGGTGTTGTGGGTGGTTTATGTTTATGCATTACCTGTAGTATAGCAGGAAGTGTAACTTTAGACGGTGGATAAGCGTACTAATAGATGGGAATGCGTAAGGTGGCTCACTGCCCATCTTACGCCTGTCTGTTCTTTACCTTTCACCGCTTCATTACGCGCTATCGTTATCGAAACCCGCTTATATGAAGCGGTGTTTCTTTTGTGTATACTAGGGCGCCTCTACCGTACGCCTTGACCCTAAAGGTTTATTCTGGTAGATTTCTCTTACTTATGCTCAAAATAAGGCTACAGAGAGTCGGGAGGAAGAACCATGCTGAATTTCGCGTGGTTGTTTCTGAACACCAAAAAACACCTACAAGCGGCAAGAATCTTGAGATTCTTGGTTCGTACAATCCTCATACTGATACCGTTACGCTAGTAAAAGACAGAATCGAGTATTGGATGAGTGTTGGTGCTAAGCCATCTGGCACAGTCCATAACATGCTCATCAATCAGCAGGTTATCAAGGGAAAGAAAGTGAACGTTCTCCCAAAGAAAACTGCTCCACAGAAGGAAGAAGCTCCAGCAACTCCCGCTGCCTAAGCGTTACCACAGAGCATCGTTCTGTGTTGTATAACTACTTCTCCACATGCTCCTATATTGCTTGCATTTTTTTCGTGCGTTACAGTAAGAGTACGTGCGATTGCTCTTTAGAGCACGAGTGACACGAGTCGAGTACGTGTCAGACATTATGAACTAAATAGACTGAACCGAATCCAAGATGGAACTCCAAGACAAAGATTTTTTAGAGTATGTCGTCAAGGCATTAGTCGATCATCCTAGTGATGTTCGAATCAATCGAACGGTAGACGAGATGGGAGTATTACTCTCACTTGATGTCCACCCAGAGGACATGGGAAAGATTATCGGCCGATCGGGTAATACCGCAAAGGCGATACGCACCCTCCTAAGGGTAGTTGGCATGAAAAATAACGCACGCGTAAATCTAAAGGTAAATGAACCAGAAGGCCGCGTTGCTACTATGGTGCCAAAGACGGTTGATGAAGCAGTGGAAGACCTCAAAATATAATCTTAGTCAATAGCTACGCAAACAAGCTATGCGCTACAATACTTGCATAGCTTGTTTGCGTGTTGCAGTACGACACTATTCAGTATGGAAGCAAATGCACATTCACCACTTCTTTCTCGGTATGCACTTATGGCTACCTATTGGCCTGCATATCCAACTGCGCTTGTGACCGACTTAGCAAGCGCCTTTAATGTCTATGAAGGTAATCATGTTGATCTTGGTTGTGGGGTAGGGCATCTTACCTATCCTTTTACTCGGTATGCAAAGCGGGTAATTGGACTAGATAATGATATCGATAGCATTACGTACGCTCGTACGCGTGACGAGATTCCAACGGGTGCGCTGTCAAAGCCTATGTGGGTAGTCGCTGATGCCGAATATTGTCCCATTGAAGACAGTGCTATACGCCTTGTTACCTTAGGAAGAAGTTTTCATCATATGGATCAAGAGAAGGTGCTTGATAGAGCGTACGCCATGGTACAGGTGGGAGGTGGTATTGCGATTGTTAATGATGAGACGATTGCGCCGTTTCAAAATGACCTCCTTTGGCATCACGCCATTAGAGATACGTTGCGTGAGTTTGGTGTGGGGCTTTTGCATAATGATATGGATCTTTTTTCGTTATCAGAGTCACACAAGCGCTCTCTTAACGCATCTGCATTTATTAACTACTCGGTACGAACATATAAAAGAAGAAGGGAGTGGGATACGCAAAGTGTGGTTGGATACCTTGAAACACTAGAAAGCTTGCGACAACTCGATACCGCAACACGTGAGACATTGCTGAGCACCCTACGAACCCGTTTATTTTCAATAGAAGGAAATGGCTCCTTACGAGAGGAGATAGAATATCATGTCATTACCGGGGTAAAGCGATAGTACTGGTTAGTACGTGAAAGTCCTACTAGGTTGTGCTATTCTCGAATTATGCATTTTCATATCATCACTCTATTTCCAGAGGCATTCTCCGGGTACTTGCATGAGTCGATTTTAAAGCGGGCAATTACACAAAAAAAGGTAACCGTTTCTTTTTATAATCCAAAGGATTTTGAACCAAACAAAAAAAAGCGAATAGACGATAGGCCGTATGGTGGAGGTCCTGGCATGGTACTGCGTCCAGAGCCAGTGTTGCGTGCAATTGAAAAGGCGATAGGGAAGAAACGGCGAGATACTGTTGAGATTGTGTGGTTTGAACCACACGCACAAGAGTTTTCAAATACTATTGCAGACGAATATATTGCTCATAAAAAGCACCTTGTGCTGGTGTGCGGGAGGTATGAAGGTATAGATGCTCGTGTAAAAGAAATCATGAACGCGACACCTATGTCGATAGGTCCGTATACTCTTACCGGTGGAGAGCTTCCTGCTATGGTGGTTATCGATGCAGTATCGCGAAGGATTAAAGGGGTGCTTGGTGACGCATGCTCAGTTGAAGAGCGCCGGGTTGCAGCAAGAGATGTGTATACACGCCCAGAGACGTTGGTATGGAAAAAGAAGCACCACTCTGTTCCTGAGGTGTTAAAAACTGGACATCATGCAAAGATTGACGAGTGGAAGCGTGCCACAAAGGATTGACCACAAGTGCTCAGGTGTATATATTCAAAAGAGCGATACCCTTTGAAAGGAGAAACAATGCTTACGCTCGCGAGGAAGTATAGAAAGTGGATACTAGGTCTTATCTTTGCTTTGTTGGTTGTATGGGCATTGATATCACCACCTGTATATTTTGGTCTAAGCCACTACACAGAATCTGGCACCTACTGGGCTGGCCTCATTATATTGATAGCTCTTTTCCTACTTGTGTATGTTCTCTTCTTCACGGATATGACCAAGCTCTTTCTAAAGAAGAGCAAATGAGGTACTATCTTCTCGGAAACCAAAGGAGGTACTAAGATGTCTGAACAGGTAATTGATTGGTGCAACGCTCTAACGTTGTCTACCATCTCAATCTGTCTTGCTCTTCTTCAATTCGGATTTTTTGTAGAGATCATTCCTCGTTTATTGATTGTCATTGCGGCACTTCATTTTTACCCCTTGATCTATCATCGACCAAGGCTCGTTGCAGCACCTTAGATTACTAACAAGCGCCCATAACCGGGCGCTTGTTTATTTGACACCGTGGGCATGGTTCTGGTACTATATGCTCAATTCGGGTGGATTGAGTCTAGGTTGCAAGCTCGATACATTACACGCCTTTTAATAAGCATTTGAATACTATAGCCCACTAATAGAAGTGGTTTTTGAATTGCACACATTATGGTGTGCGTTTGGCGTATTTGCATTGGGGTACCGTGGAGTCTAAAAAAACACACTGAGGTTCGTTACTAACGTCACAAGGGAAATTTATTACTGTCACCTTATATCATATGCGAGAGAATCAGGGACTAAAGAAAAAGTATTTTGCGCGCTACCGAGAACCGCGAGCGCCCCTGCCGAATCTTGTTGAACCACAACTACGCTCATTCAAGCTCCTTCTTGAAGAAGGGCTAAAAGAGCTATTTAGTGAGTTCTCACCAATTGAGGATTATAGTGGAAAGAAATTCCGTCTCGAATTTACAAAGTTCGAAGTAGGGAAGCCTCAGTTTGATGAATTTTACGCAAAAGAAAATTTGCTTACCTATCAGGCGCCACTACGAGCGACTGTGCTTTTGAAGAATAAGACAACCGGACTCGACAAAGAGCAGGAAATTTTCCTCGCAGATTTTCCTGTGATGACCGACCACGGTACCTTTGTCATTAACGGTGTCGAACGCGCTATTGTCCCACAGCTTGCGCGTTCATTTGGTATTTTCTTCACCATCAATGAGAGCAAGGGAAAGAGAAACTTCGGCGCAAAGATAATTCCATCTCGAGGCGCATGGATAGAGGTTGAATCAGAATCTGATGGAGCGATTTATGTAAAAATCGACAAAAAGAGAAAATTTGCCATCACAACACTGCTTAGAGCGCTTGGTGCTAAGACAGAAAAAGAAATCTACGACCTTTTTGCACATCAACCAGAGGCAAAGTCATATATTGATGCATCACTTGCTAAGGATCCTGCAACAAATGAAGTAGAGGCATATATAGAAATACACAAGAAGCTACGAGATGGCGACCCGGCAACACCTGATAATGCGCGGGAGTTTGTTGCGTCTATTTTTGCGACTGAGCGATACGACCTTTCACCTGTTGGACGATATCGTTTCAATCAGCGTTTTAACAAAAAGATGGATGATAAAGAGCTTGCTCGCCGCACCCTCTCGCTTGACGACATGGTGACTATCATCAGCAACATCATCACGCTCAATAACACCACCGGCGCACTAGAAGACGACATTGATCACCTCGGATTTAGACGAGTTCGATTTGTTGGTGAAATGATGTTGCAAAAAATGCGAGTTGGTATGTCGCGCATGAAGAGAAATGTACAGGACAGAATGAGTACCGTTGAGCCTGAGACATCACAACCAATACAACTCCTTAACCCACGACCATTTGCTGCATCAGTAAAAGAATTCTTTACGGCAAACCAGCTTTCGCAGTTTATGCAGCAGCAAAACATTCTCAATGAGCTTGAGCACTTGCGTATTCTTTCAGCGCTTGGTCCGGGTGGTCTTACTCGAGAGCGTGCTGGCTTTGAAGTTCGTGACGTACATCCAAGTCACTACGGACGAGTATGTCCAATTCATACCCCAGAAGGTCCAAACATTGGTCTTATACTCCACCTTGCAAACTACGCACAGATTGATGAATTTGGCATCATCAGAACGCCATTTGTAAAAGTACATAAAGGGGTAGTTACCGGTGAGGTAGACTTGCTTAATGCGCACGTAGAAGAGGGTAAGTATATTGCTCATGCCGCTACTCGTACTGATGAAAAAGAAAGAATCATCGAGGACATGGTTGAAGTTCGTTACCGTGGTGAGCCACACCTCGTGCCACGAGATCAGGTTGAATATATTGACGTAGCAACTAACCAAGCGTTCTCAGTTGCGACCTCACTTATCCCATTCCTCGAAAATGACGACTCAAACAGAGCGCTCATGGGATCAAACATGCAGAAGCAGGCTACCCCATGTGTGGTGCCTGAAGCGCCGCTTGTTGCAACTGGTATAGAAGAAACTGCCGCTCGTGATACAGGACGACTTGTTATTGCGCCTGCAGAAGGAGTTATCGAGGCGGTAGATGCACGACACATTGTCTTTAAGGATACGAAGGGTAAGACTACCGAATTTAGATTGGTTAACTTCCACAAGACAAATGAAATGTCTAACTTCCACCAAAGACCTATTGTCTCTGTTGGTCAAAAGGTAGCTCGTGGTGAAGTGCTTGCAGATGCATCATCAAGCGTTCAAGGAGAATTGGCGCTTGGACAAAATGCACGCGTGGCATTCCTTAGTTGGTCTGGTGCTAACTACGAAGACGCGATTATCCTCTCACAACGACTCGTAAAGGATAGTAAGTTCTCAACTATTCACATTGAAGATTTTGAATGTGTAGTACGCGACACCAAGCTTGGTCCAGAAGTAACCACTCATGACATCCCTAACGTGGGTGAAATGAAGCTAAAGAATCTCGATGAGGATGGCATCATTCGTATTGGTGCAGAAGTTCGATCAGGTGATATTCTTGTAGGAAAGGTAACACCAAAGGGTGAGACACAACTCTCTCCTGAAGAGCGACTTCTCCGTTCTATCTTTGGAGAAAAAGCTAAAGATGTAAAAGACTCATCACTACGTCTTGAGGGAGGAAAGAGAGGACGTGTTATCTCGGTAAAAGTATTCTCACGAGAAGCAGGTGATCAGCTTGAATCAGGAATCCTTAAAAAGGTAATCATTACCGTAGCACAGTTACGAAACGTCTCAGTAGGTGACAAGCTTGCTGGTAGACACGGTAACAAGGGTGTTATCTCACGCATTCTTCCTGAAGAAGATATGCCATACGATGAAAATGGCGAGCCAGTAGATGTCATCCTTACTCCGCTTGGTGTACCAAGCCGTATGAACATCGGACAGATTCTTGAACTTCACTTGGGACTTGCCGCAAATACACTTGGCTACCAAGCAATAGTGCCACCATTTGCCGGTGCGACTGAACGAGAAATTAAGGATGAGCTTGTTAAGGCGGGACACCGTGAAGACGGAAAAATGACGCTCTTTGATGGACGCACTGGCGAAGCCTTCAACCAACCTATTTCAGTTGGCTACATGTACATTCTTAAACTCCACCACATGGTTGAAGATAAGATACACATGCGATCTATTGGTCCGTACTCGCTTATCACGCAACAGCCACTTGGAGGAAAGGCACAGGGGGGAGGACAGCGATTTGGAGAGATGGAAGTATGGGCACTTCTTGGATATGGCGCAGCATACACACTCAGAGAAATGCTCACTATTAAATCTGATGACATACAAGGTAGATCAGCAGCCTTTGATGCAATTGTTAAAGGAAAGCGTATTACTCAACAGCACGCGCCAGCGGCGTTTAATGTACTCCTCAACCACTTGCGAGGGCTTGCACTTGATGTGCGCCTAGAAAAGGGAGGAAGGGATAATTACTAATCGAATCACTACTATGAATCAAGACAAAAAAACCATAGACTCACATGATTTCGACAAGGTAGTACTTACCCTTGCTTCACCTGAAAGAATTCGTGAATGGTCATTTGGAGAGGTTACTAAACCTGAAACCATTAACTATAGAACACAGCGCTCAGAAAAAAACGGTCTGTTTGATGAAAAAATCTTCGGACCAGAGCGTGACTTTGAGTGTTTCTGCCAAAAGTATAAAGGCATTCGCTACAAGGGTATTGTGTGCGATAGATGCGGAGTCGAGCTTACTCGATCTATTGTTCGTCGTGAGCGAATGGGACACATCGAGCTATCAACACCAGTAGCGCACATTTGGTTCCTCAGAAGTATTCCTTCTCGTGTTGCCATGATTCTTGGTGCGTCTGCTGCTGAAATTGAAAAAGTTGTGTACTTTGCTGGTTATATCGTGACCAACATTCACGCATCAGAAAAAGACCGAGTCCTTAGAGAAATTGATACTGAATACAAAACAAAGGTTAAGTCTGCAACAGAACAAGAAAAGAAAAAACTAAAGGATCTCTTTAGCGCGGTAAAGCAAGACCTTGAAAGTCTTCGACCGGGGCTTGTGCTTGATGAGGCGATGTATCACCGCTACAGCGTAAAGTTTGGTACCGTTTTTGAGGCGGGTATTGGTGCTGATGCTATCTATAATATATTTAAAGGTATCAATCTTGAAATCCTTCGAGATGAGCTTGAAAAGGAGCGAGAAACAGCCGGTGCAGCAGAGCGAAGCAAGATTGAAAAAAGACTGTCTCTTGTAAGGTCAATGATAAAGGCAAAGATTCGTCCTGAATGGATGTTTCTTACGACACTTCCGGTTATGCCACCGGGCTTGCGTCCTATGGTTCCACTAGAAGGTGGACGTCACGCAACAAGCGATGTAAACGACCTCTACAGAAGAGTAATCAACAGAAATAATCGCTTGCGCAAACTCATTGATATTCATGCGCCTGAAGTTATTCTCCGAAACGAAAAGCGTATTTTGCAAGAAGCAGTAGATGCATTGCTTGATAACTCTATTCGCCATGGTTCACAGCAGGCTGCTGCAAACACCGCACAGCGCCGCCCACTAAAATCACTTTCTGATTATCTACGAGGAAAGCAAGGATACTTCAGACAAAACCTTCTTGGTAAGCGTGTTGACTATTCTGGACGATCAGTAATTGTGGTAGGTCCAGAGCTTCACCTTGATGAATGTGGTTTGCCAAAGCATATGGCGCTTGAGCTCTTCCGCCCATTTATCATTGCAGAACTTCTAAAGCGCGAGCTTGCGTACAACATTCGTGGCGCAGGTCGTCTTATAGAGGAAGGTGAGCCAGAAGTGTGGGCTATTCTTGAAAATGTAATCAAGGACAAACACGTACTACTTAACCGCGCACCTACCCTGCACCGACAAAGTATCCAAGCCTTCCGTCCTATCCTTATTGAAGGAAATGCTATCCGTCTTCACCCACAGGTATGTCCTGCATTCAATGCAGACTTCGACGGCGACCAGATGGCGGTACACGTACCACTCTCAGAAGAGGCACAATGGGAAGCAGCAAATATCATTTCTGCTCGAAAAAACATTCTCAAGCCAGGATCAGGAGCGCCCGTTATTGCACTCGATAAAGACATCGTGCTTGGTTCATACTGGATGACGAAAGATGTAAACGGAGAAAAGGGTGAAGGAAAATACTTCTCAAGTCCTAATGAGGCAATCAGCGCATACGACTACGACATTGTTGGATTTAGAGCAAAGATAAAAGTACTTCCAACTGATTCGCCAAAATACAGTGTGTACGAAGGAAAGCTATTTGAAACAACAGTAGGAAGACTACTTTTCAATAGCGTACTTCCTAAGGACTTCCCGTACGTGAACGAAGAAATGAAGAAGGGAATGCTACCAAAGCTTACCGATAAGCTAATCGAAAAGTACGGACTTGATAAGATTCCTGAAATTATCGACAAAATAAAAGCATTCGGCTTTTACTATGCAACCAAGTCTGGTATCACCTTCAGCGTTGACGATCTTGTCGTACCAAAAGAAAAGGAAGGCATCATCAATGAAGGCTTTGAAAAGCAACGACTTATCATGAGTCAATTCAATGAGGGTCTTCTCTCGCGAGAAGAGCGAAAGCGTCTCTCTATTGAAATCTGGCAACATGCAAAGGGAGAAATTGAAAAGCACATGCCAGGGGCACTTGATCCAAACGGATCAGTACACGACCTTGTTGTCTCAGGAGCGAGAGGTTCTATGGGACAGATCACACAGATGGCAGGTATGAAGGGACTCATGCAGTCAACAAGTGGAGAAATTATTGAGTTCCCCGTTATTGCCTCAATGAAAGAAGGACTTTCTCCTATTGAATACTTCACCACCACTCACGGTGCGCGAAAGGGTCTAGCTGATACCGCGCTCAAGACTGCTGCCGCTGGTTACCTTACTCGAAAACTCTTCGACGTCGCACAAAATGCAATTGTTTCAGAGGTAGATTGTGGAGTAAAGACTGGTGTGCGCATCTCAAAGAAGGGAGCTTCAGGAATTGAAATTGCACTTGCAAAGAGTATTTCTGGAAGATTCTTGGCAACAGACCTCACGCTTGCTGATGGTACTACGTACAAGCGTGGTCATTTGGTAACTACGGTTGATGCAGCAAAAATCGAGGAGTCAGGAATTTCTGAGGTAACTGTTCGATCACCAATGAGCTGTAAGACACTCTATGGTGTCTGTCAGCACTGCTACGGTATTGACCTTACAACGCAAGAGCTTATTGATCTTGGAGAAGCGGTAGGTACGGTTGCAGCGCAAGCTATTGGTGAGCCGGGTACACAGCTTACTATGCGTACCTTCCATACCGGAGGAGTATCAAGTGTTGGTGGTGACATCACCCAAGGTCTTCCTCGTGTGGAAGAGGTATTTGAACGACGCGCACCAAAGAATCCTGCTACTGTATCAAAAACTGCAGGTGTTGTTACTGAAATAAAAAATGAAGGAGGTGAGCGAGTGATTGTTGTGACACCAGAAATCGGTGACAAACACGCTCCCAAAAACAAAAAGCCAATTGAATACAGCGTACACTTTAGGCGTATGATCTTGGTTAAAGTTGGCGATGAGGTCAAAAAAGGACAACTTATCACTGACGGTTCTGCGGATATTTCTGAGCTATACAAATACGGAGGCAAAGAGCTCGCACAAGAATATATCATTCAAGAAACTACAAAGATTTACGAGCTACAGGGTGTGTTTATTTCACGAAAGCATATCGAGGTAGTGGTAAAGCAGATGTTCTCTCGTGTAAAGGTTAAAGATGCAGGTGATGTAGCGCTTAACGTTGGTGACATTGTTGAAGATTGGGAAATAGAGGTACTTAACACCGAAGCCGAGAAAGAGGGACTACGAGCAGCAACATATGAACCGCTCGTGCTTGGTATCACCGAAGTATCGCTTACCAGAAAGAGCTTCCTCTCAGCGGCATCATTCCAACACACACCACGCATACTCATTAACGCAGCAGTAAGAGGATCACAAGACGATCTAAAGGGTCTTAAAGAAAACGTTATCATTGGACGCCTCATCCCTGCAGGTACTGGATTTGCTGGTAGCAAGAAGCAAGGTGCAATTAAATCGCTACAGGCTCGTTTAGACTCAACTGATGTGTTTGATGAAAATGTAGAGGTAACTCATTCGGTAAAGGAAATCACCGAATAATGTATTCCTTGCCTCGCTGTATAACACGTACCCCTAAGAGGGGTGATACATATGTCGCTTGATGCTGTTCAGCAAATAAAAGACAGGGTAGACATAGTCGAACTCATTGGTTCGTATGTGCGTCTTACAAAGGCGGGAAGGTCATACAAAGGATTGTCTCCTTTCAAGAAAGAAAAGACACCCTCTTTCTACGTGTCTCCTGATAAAGGTATGTACTATTGCTTTTCAACCAATAAAGGAGGAGACATATTTACCTTTATCGAAGAGATGGAGAGGGTGGATTTTCAAGGAGCACTTCGATTACTTGCTGAAAGAGCGGGTATTACCCTAACCAACGAACTTAAGGAAGATAAGAATTCACGAGAGCGTCTCTTTCGAGTGCTAGAGCGTGCAGCTGCCATCTACGCACAAGAGCTCACGCATACGCCTGACGCTATGGCGTATATCGAGAGCCGAGGGTGTACTCCAGAAACCATACTCGCGTGGGGTATTGGATACGCTCCTGATCCTAAAAAGAAAGGATGGACATTCATGTATGATGCGCTACTCAAGGAGGGGTTTGAACCGCACGAAATAGAACGTGTTGGACTCATTAAGAGAAAGGACGAATCACCAACAGGTACACCGTATGATCGATTTAGATCAAGGATCATGTTTCCACTAAAGGATGTATCGGGTCGCGTGGTGGGGTTTTCAGGCAGGCTTTTTCCAAATGATACAAGTGGGCTCTCTCCTAAATATCTAAATAGTCCAGAGACGCCGTTATATCACAAGTCGTCACTGTTGTATGGTATTGATAAAGCAAAGCAGGCAATGCGAAAGCATGACTTCGCTATTTTAGTAGAAGGACAGATGGATCTTGTGCTGTCACATCAAAGTGGGTATACGAGTGCCGTTGCGGTTTCTGGTACGGGACTTACTAATGAGCATATGGATGTAGTAAGCAGAATGACTAAAAAGGTGGTGCTTGCCTTTGATGCGGATAGTGCGGGTATTGCCTCTACGCATAAGGCAGGGATATTGGCGCTTAAACGAGGAATGGACGTGAAGGTTGCCGTACTACCAATGGGGGTTGATCCTGCAGATATGATACGGGGTAACGTTGATGATTGGAGAAAGGCAATAAGGGAAGCGGTGCCACTTATTACGTTTGCTATGCACAATGCAAAAGTAGGTACAAAAAATGAACAAGCGTTGGTGCGCAATTTACGAGAACAGGTACTTCCGCTTATTGCATCGATGCCCAATAGTATGGACAGGTCGCTTATTGCAAGAGAGGTGTCTGAATTTGCACGTCTGCATAATGATACGGTGTACGAGGAGGTTGAAACAATTCGCCAACAAAAGTCATTTAGTGATCAGCATACTGAGGATGCGCAGGGTGCTGAAATTGAGAAGGACGTACACATTATCACTCGGCGCGCTGGACTTGAGAGGGTGGTAGCGGGATTCTTACTTCGAGCACAGGTTGATAAGGACATACAGTATGACTCTCTCACTACTGATGTCACGATGGCGCTCAAGGGAACATCCGTGCAAGAATTACTTAGTAGGTATAGCGATGATAGAGCACTTCCTTTTGAGATAGAAATGATGCTAGAAGGTACGATGCACAAGGTGGCGCTTGTCAAAGATGCGGTATATGATTTACGATTAGTAACAATCAAGGATACATTTTTTGATGTATCAAAGGCATTACGCCTTGCGGAAGAAGAAGGGGATCAAGAGAAGCAAGCAACATTACTATCAACGCTACATCAACTAACCAAGGAGCTTACCGAGTTAGAGTCACTTACTCGTAAGTAATAACATTTTTATGATACAAAAACGACCCGCAAAAAAAGCAGTAACTAAGGCAAAGAAAATGCCTAAAAAGCCAGTTTCAAAAAAAGTAGCACCAAAAAAGAAGGTCACCACAAAGGTGGTAAAAAAGAACACCTCCGCTAAACCAGCACCAAAGCCAGTAGTACGAACAAAAGGACTACAAAAACGGGAGATACAAAATATTGTCGTTCCAAAGAAAAAGGGTGCGCCATCAAAAAGCGAGGCAGAAATGGAGGTAAAGGCGCAAAAGCTGGTTGAGAAAGGAAATGAGCGCGGGTACGTTACTTTCGACCAGATTTTGCAAGTATTTCCTCGTATAGAAGAAGATGTAGTCTTTCTTGAAACCTTGTATGAGAAATTCAGCACGTCAGGCATTGACGTGCTTGAAGGCGGAAATATTCTCGACGATTCAGTATCAGATGATCTGCTTGATAAAAAGAATACCTACAAAGGAGGAAGTGATTCTTCATACGACTCTATTCAGATGTATCTAAGAGAGATTGGACAGTATCCTCTACTTAATGTTTCAGAAGAGCGTGAGCTAGCAAAACGAGTGATGGATGGTGACATTGATGCTAAAAATCTTCTCGCAAGAGCCAACCTTCGTCTTGTGGTGTCTATCGCAAAAAAGTACATTGGACGATCGGCAGATCTTACTCTGCTTGACCTTATTCAAGAGGGAAACCTTGGTCTCTTTAAGGCAGTAGATAAATTTGACTACACAAAGGGATACAAATTTTCTACCTATGCAACATGGTGGATTAGACAAGCTATAACAAGAGCGCTTGCAGACCAATCACGCACTATCCGTATACCAGTACACATGGTAGAAACCATTGCAAAATACAAGCAGGTATTTAGACGTCTCTCTCAAGACTTGGGAAGGGACCCTATGCCTGAAGAGATTGCTGATGAAATGGGACTTGAAGTTGAAAAGATTCATACCATTGAAAAAATTGACCAGACAACCGTGTCCCTTGAATCACCAGTAGGGGATGGTGATGATGATAGATCGGTACTAGGTGACTTTATTGCTGACGATAAGATACAGTCTCCAGATCAAGAAACTGCACACAACATTCTAGCGGAGCAAATTCGAAGTATCCTCGATGACCTCTCTCCTAAGGAACGTAAGATTCTTGAAATGCGTCATGGACTTGAAGACGGTATTTACCACACGCTTGAAGAGGTGGGTAAAGAGTTCGGTGTTACCCGTGAGCGTATCAGACAGATTGAGGCAAAGGCAATCGAAAAGATACGCGCACACGACGGATCAAAGCAATTAAGGAGTTACTAGGATACAAATATAGCAATACAAAAGGGGGCGCTATGCGCCCCCTTTTGCGTCCAGTATTATGGACGCATACACACCATGAGTACCTCATCGTCGTAGGTAGTTGGTGAACTATATAACCAGTTACGCAATCTTCCAATTTCAACAAACCCACACTTCTCATACACTTTTTTAGCTGCTGTGTTTGAGCTGTACAGACACAATTCTACACCTCGTAGATCTGCGGTGTTGAATGCGTAGGCAAGCATACGTGAGGTTGCTTCAGTGCCGTACCCCTTACCCCATGCATTTTTGTCGCCAATCATAAGCCCAAAGCTTGCGGTGCGATCTCTATTGTCTTTCTTCCACCCCAAGCTAGTGGTGCCAATAAGTGTGGTTTCCTCCTTTCTTACTATTCCGAGGACAAGCCCATTTTTTCTTTCTGTCATGGACTGTATCCATGTTTCCTCTTCTTGCACATGGAGAGGCATGTATCGTAGTAGATACCGATTTACCTCTGGATCATTCATGTACGTAGTCAGTGTACGGGCATCCCGTTTTTCTATGATGACAAGGTCTATCTTTGACCCACTAAGGAACACAATACGAGGCTCGCAAGGAGTAGCGCTGATGGTTGTCATATCAAAGAGCTCCATGTAGCTGAACAGGCATTTGTTCAGCTTTAGAGATTCAATGCTCGTTATAGATAGGAGAGAGATTGAATAGCCACAGCCAAACAAAGCGATAGTAGGGTAATAGAGAGCATTCCAGCATAGGAAATAGCTCGCGCCCACATATTCGCTCGGCAATCTGTATATGGTTGTGGATATATTCGATCCATAAAATACTTTTATAGTGTTTTTGACCACCTGTCAAGCAATAGAAAAGCCCGCATGCTGCGGGCTTTTCTCACTGTATAAACATACGTTACGCCGCGTGCGCGCGATGCGCCTCAGCGTCCTCACGCTCAAGATCATTTTTTATGGTTATGACTAGCTTTGGGGTGATAAGTTCCTTGCTAGAGAGCTCTTCAAGAATATGCTCTTCTACTTTAGCGATACCCTTTTTTGCTAAGGTAGTGTTGAGCGCGTGAATGATTTCTGGGTGTTCAGTCTCAAGGTTTCTCATTTTTTCCTTTGCGCCATCCTTAAAGGTTTCGTATATCTTCTTTACCTCATTAAGAGATGAAAGTGACAGTAGCATTTCTGACTCTTTGTCGTCAGTAAGGGTGTCGAGTTCTTTAAGTACTTTGCGAGAGATGATAGTTTGCGCGCGGTAATACATATACTGCTCCTCGATGGCAAGCTCTCGAGATCGCCACGGTACAAAGAATCTAAGAAATACATCAGATATTATCTCAAAGACATCCATCTTATCTTTGTACTTTGAGAGGTCTTCAAGAGGGGCATTTTTTTCAATTGCCTCAAATTGTAGGGTGAGCTTTCCTGCGATGCGCTTATATACTGGCTCGGTTATTTCGTCGTAGGCAAAGAGATCCTTTAGATACTTTCGCTCAATACCAATCGCATGAAGACGGAGCGTTCTATCCATGATCGCATGGTCGCTCTTGTCGGTATCTGAACAATCCGCACAGTATTTAGCAAAGTCACCTCGATGTGTCTCAGTGAGAGTGGTGTACGTGTTTGCGTCTATGTAGCCTTTTGCATGAAAGGTATCAAGACGCGCGAGTACTGTGCGGTGAATAAGCGCACGAGCTTGTGCATATTCGAGCTTTTCAAGTGCGGTAAGGGCATCAAGTCCAAGCTTTTTAATGAAGTAATTAATGGTGGTTGCTTTGATAAAGAGGGTGGCAAATATACAACCAACGGTAAGCGCAAGAAGAAATTCTTGTACTGAGTAAGGAAGCGCCCAACCAGGAACAGTAAAATCAGAAGGAATAAGCAACACCATGGTAATTGCAAGCGCGCCACGCAGTGACCCCCATGAGAGTAGGTGCTGCCATGAGCGAGGTACTTTCTTCTCTTCTTTTGCAAATGCATTATACGCCTCAGCGACAGGATAAATCGATAGCGCTCGAGCAAAAGCAACCACCAAGATAGTGATACCAATTGGGATAATAAGTGACGGTACGTTAGCAGGTAGCTCAACAAAGATAAGACCAATGAGGATAAAGACAAGGGAATTAGCAATGAACGCAAAAATACCCCAGAACTTTTCAACAAATTCTTCTGCGTGAGGTGATATTTTAGATCTGCCATAGTTGCCCATAACCAATGAGGCAACGGTGGTAGCGATGATAGAAGAAATAATGAGATGGAAGTCACCAAAATGCGCATAGTGAGAAATTGCTTCTGATGAAATGAATGTGGTGTGCGCAAGTACTACCGTTAGCACAATAGAGACCATCTCGTTTGATTTTGTCATGCTGATGAGGCGTGTAAACACCCCTCCCATAAGTAAACCAAACGCAATACCACCAACGATCATAGTTGAGAAGGTGAGCATGCCTTCGCTGATTGACGTTACTCCCTTGTAGCCAAACATTGCTATTTCAAGGACGATCAAGAACAGTGCCACTGCCGTCGCGTCATTAAAGAGTGATTCTCCTTCAAATATAAGTGAGAGTCTTCGGGGGGCACCGTATTCTTTAAATAGAGCAAGTACGGCAACTGGGTCGGTGGCACTGATGAGGGCACCAAAGAGAAGTAATATAATGAATGGCACCTCTAGTCCAATTGCTGGGAATATAAGCGAGAGTAAAAAGGCAATCGCACCGGCGCTAATCACTAGACTGAGTATGGCAAAAAGCCAAATGATGGTGTTGTTTTCCATCACGCGCCTAATGTTTATGTTATATGCAGACTCAAAGATAAGGGTCGGAAGGAAGATATAAAACAGCAACTCTGGGGTGAGCTTAAATTCGGTAAAAAAGCCGAATCCTGGAACAAGAGATAGCGCTCCAAGTACCACTCCTATTACTACCAAAAATACTGTATACGGTACCTGCAATCGTTTAGCAATAAGATACGAGACACTAGAAAGTGCTAATAGGAAGAATAATACGAAATAGTATGTCAGCATGCATTTGTTTAATAATGTGGTAATTTGCCCAACTATCTCTAATCAATTCGTTGAGCACAAACAAAAGCCACTATACTCCTCTTTAGCTTTAGCGACAATGGCAGCTTTCCACCGCTAAGGGTATACTTCAGATATGAAGCATGACGCCTTCCTGAGGGCATATACCGCGCTAAATACCGCCCAAAAAGAGGCGGTAGATACTATTGAGGGTCCGGTAATGCTTGTAGCAGGCCCCGGGACAGGCAAAACACAGGTGCTTGCATTACGGATTGCAAATATTCTCAAGCAAACAGACACACCCGCGAGCGGCATATTGTGTCTTACGTTTACTGAGTCTGGAGTAGCGGCCATGCGCTCTAGGCTACGAAGTATCATTGGCGAGGATGCCTACAAAGTTGCGATACATACTTTTCATGGGTATGCGAATTCCATTATCGAGCGATTTCCTTCCTACTTTTCTCATATGGCGGGGAGCAAAGCACTTAGCGACCTCGAGCGAGCTATCGTATGGGAGGATATTTTTCGTACGCAATCATTTGTCCATCTTCGTACGTCTAACGATCCCTTTTACTACATGTATGAAGTAAAGGAAGCGGTTAAAAAAGCAAAACAAGAAAAGGTTTCGCCAGAGGAGCTTCAGACGCGACTTGAAAAAGCTCGCGATACTTTTTATTCGAGGGATGATTTACTTTCAACAAGAGGGAAGACAAAAGGGAAGATGAAGGCAGAGCATCTTACGTATCAACAAAAACTCGCTCGAAGTTTTGAGGTTGTTACCGCATACAGTGCGTACCAAGAGTCACTCGCAAAAATGAAAAGACATGACTATGAGGACATGGTGCTCTCGGTAATAGAGGCGTGTGAAAAGGAGGAGGAGCTTCTCCTTATTCTTTCAGAGGAGTCATTGTATGTATTAGTTGATGAACATCAAGATACAAACAGAGCTCAGAATAGATTACTAGAGCTTATTACCGGCTTTCATGACGAGCCAAACTTGTTTGTGGTGGGAGACGAAAAGCAAGCGATATATCGCTTTCAAGGAGCGTCTATGGAAAACTTTCATGGTATACGAGCATTTGCCCCTACGGTTCGAGTTATCACCCTCACGCATAATTACCGATCAACACAATCGATATTAGATTCATCACACTCACTTATTGCACATGGTGGATTTGATACCCAACCATCACTCATTGCCGCTAAAGAGAAAAGTGGCGTAGTCCCCACCCTACTTGCCTGCGAGAGTGTGATGGATGAATTATCTGTGGTTGCCGCGCGCGTGGCAAAAGATATAACAGACGGTACACATCCTCATGAAATTGCGATTTTATACAGAAAAAATAACAATGCGCTAGCTATTTCTCACGCGCTTTCACAGCGAGGTATACCGCACGTCATAGAGTCTGAGCGCAGCATATTTTCTGTCCCGGCTATTGGACTATTGCTCGCGTACTTTCGGGGAGTCTGTTATGGAGATGAAGAGAGTATGGTACGAGCACTTGCAAGTCCGTGGATGGCGATATCACTTACCACCTTTTTTAGTGTGATGCGTGAACGGGTCAAGGATAGACGATCAGTGCTCTCAGTTATGGACACCCACGACGATGTGGCATCAATAAAAAAGATGCTCCTTTCACATACCGCTATTGCACGAGTCACGCCACTTCTCACTTTTATTGAAATAGTGGCACGAGAGACGGGATTTCTTTCGTACGCCCTTTCACGTGAAGATGTATACGAATCGTACCTTGGCCTCTTTTCATTTGCACAAGCACTAGTCTATGAAAGCCCTGGCGCCACTATCGAGACGCTCATGGAGCGGCTTGTGGTTATGGAACGCCACCACATAGACATCCATAGATCATACAGAATTAGAGAAGGCTCTGTTCGCCTTATGACTGCGCACAAGGCAAAAGGACTTGAGTTTGAAAAAGTATATATTACTCATCTTGTTGATAGAGAATGGCGAGGAAGGGCAGACAAAGAATTTTTCATCATGCCATTGTATAAAGAAGATACCGAACACCTCGCTATTGAGGATGAGCGTCGTCTCTTGTATGTGGCAATGACAAGAGCAAAGCAGGAGCTTACTCTCACCTATGCACAAGAGCTTCCTGATGGAAAAGAGGCAGAACCAAGTAGGTTTATTGATGACATAGATAGTGCGCTATTACATAGAGTGGTAGCGCCACCAGAAGAGCGCGAGGAAACATCGGGGCATTTTTCATCGTCTGAAATAACTACCACCCTGAGTGAGTTGATGCGTGAGCACCTCACAAAAGACGGATTCTCAGTGACGGGTCTTAATCAATACATGGACAATCCATGGCGATTTATATTTTCAACATTCCTACGCGTGCCTTCAGCAAAAAAGCATCATTTGATGTATGGTACTGCGATTGATAAAGCGCTTGAAAAATTTGTCCTGTTGGGCAAAAAAGAACAGCACGAGTTGATTGCCCTTTTTGAAGAAGCTCTAGAAAAGGAGCCTATTGCTGCTCATGAATTTGAACATTATCGAACGCGAGGGATTGAGGCACTCTCGACACTGTTTGCCACAATGTCTGATGAGTTGGTAATGAAAGGAGAGCCAAAGCGCCGTATAAAGACCCCTATACAAGTAGGTGATACTGATATAGTGCTTACCGGCGAATTAGATTTGTTGCGCACTGAACCAGATGGTCTAGTAGTAATCGACTACAAAACGGGAGAGCCTAAATCAAGAAATGAGATTGAGGGAGTAGCAGCAAACAGTGACGGTGGCTATTATCGACAACTTGTATTTTACAAACTGCTACTAGAAGCAGGTGGTGTTGGCCACATGAAAAAGGGCATACTGCAATTTGTTGAGCCAGATAAAAAAGGAGAAATACACACGGAGGCATTTGTTATACCAGATGATGCGGTAACAACGCTTAAGGAACAGATACACACCGTGGTGAACGAATTACTCACTGGGGCGTATCTCACCGCGCCGTGCGATCCTAAAACATGTGATTATTGCGATCTAGTAGAGGAGTATAAAGCACGATTCTCTCAGTAATTATACATAAACAAACACGGCACAGTCAGTAGACTCTGCCGTGTTTGTTATGCCTTTGTCGCTACTTATTGTGCCGCCTTTCCTATCTGTGTATCTACGATAAGTGCAACAATATCTGCAGGGAGCGCACCGCTCATGCCAAGTTGATTCTCGGTAATAACACTAAAGAGTGCATTGCCATACTGTGCGTTAAATGACTCAGCCAATTTTTTTACCTCTGCCTTGATAGGCTCTTTAAAGATAAATACTGAAAATGGCGTACCAGTACCACCAGCTGCTCTTGCTTCTGCAAAATCTGTGTCTACCTCTGATTGGTAGGTGGTCTCTGCAACGCATGCCCCAAACGCATCCTTATCTACTCCTACACTACCAGCGAGTGATGGGAGGGTTGCAAGATCGATTTGGTTATTTGATGGTGTTGTTTCGTAATAGGTATCTGCAAAGTTCCAAAACGCGTCATTGCCTCCTAGACTTGCCACACACTCTGATGCGAGTGATACAAATGGCGCCTTAGAGTGAAGTTCTTGAAGCGGGAAGTGTCGGTATACCCACGCAAGCTCGCCACTCTTACCCCTCGTGTCCATCACGGTTTTTAGGTCCTTATGGAAACGTTGGCAGAACGGACATTCAAAATCAGAGTACTCAACAATAACAACTGGCGCATCTGGATTGCCACGTAGGTGATCTGCTTCACTAACACCACGAATTTCTTTACCGCTCGTCGGTACGGTTGCTGTCTTTTGCTCCTCATCAGTGGTAGATGATTTACCCACAAAAAATACCGAAACGGCAATAATAATACCTGCAGCAAGAATCGAAAGGGGAATTAATTTATTTTGTTCCATGTGTGTTGTTGTGCTAAAAATGGCGCTCTAGTTAGTAAATTACTACTATCCTAGCACATTTATAGTCAATGTGAGAATATAGACACATGGATATAATTTCAGCTATTGCTCCTGGTATTATCCTTGGAATCGTCCAAGGAATTACTGAGTTTTTGCCAGTTTCCTCAACTGGGCATCTTATTCTTGCGCGGGATGTGCTGGGTTTTTCGTCTGAATATGGACTTGCCTTTGATGCGGTACTTCACCTAGCAACGGCAGGAGCAGTTATGGTATATTTTTGGCGCGACTTTCTTAGTCTTGCCTATAATGCGTATCGGATGGTGGTAAGGAAGGGGGTAGATCCTAAAACCAAAACCTTACTTTTTGGACTCATACTCGGTACCATACCTGTTGTAGTGCTTGGGCTATACCTTGAAGAGAGTATGGAAACGGTGTTTCGCTCTACCACTGTGGTTGCATGGACACTGATTGCAGGGTCACTGCTTATGCTATTTGCAGAGTATGTCCACACTCGTACACGCAACACTTTTGCCACGGCCTCGCTTACGGTGTACAAGGCAGTTGCGATAGGATTTTTTCAAGTGCTTGCCCTTATACCTGGTATGTCTCGTTCGGGAGCTACCATATCTGGCGGATTACTTCTTGGTATATCACGCGAGGATGCGGCGAGATTTGCATTCCTTCTTTCGTTTCCGGTCATACTTGGCGCGGGACTTAAAAAATTTGTTGAGCTGGAAACAAGCGGAGCACTTGCAAGCGATGCATCGCTCATAATTGCGGGCGCGATAAGTGCATTTGTGGTTGGTTTAGCTGCGATACACTTTATGATTACCTTTTTACGTTCACACACACTTATTCCGTTTGTGGTATACCGCGTAGCGCTTGCGCTCGGCATTCTATTTTTTACTTTGTAGTTTGATACCGTTTGGTATACATCTTGTAACGATGTAATTTTTGTGGCATATTACCTCGAGCTAACCGTGAGGAGTATCGCGATGCCAGTAATGCCAGCGGAAGGGAACACCAAAGCATATCTAGATGTGATGATGAGATATTTTTCGAGTGTTTTGCGTTACGAATTTAATGTGACAGAGGCAAAGTCACTTGAATGCGCAAAGCAAATCTTGACTTTGCATCTACCTGATTTACTAGCAATAGCCCTTGAGGCAAAAGAACTTCCACCGGAAATCCTCAAAGTTCTTAGTGCAGTATTGGAACTTCTTGAAAAGTATAAACAGTAATATATAGGACCCCCGTTACAACGGGGGTCCTGATCGTTGGCTTTTTAATTATCTAAAATGGCAAGGTGTGGGTCATGGCACCATTGTCAGTAGGCTCTTCCCAATGGCTTGTATCGAGAGGTATTTTTTTAGTTTCTCCAAAGTCCTTGTATTTAACGTACCCGTGTTTGCGTGCGTAGTCGTACACGTCTCTGGTTATTTTTACATCGTCTATGCAGTACTTTCTTATTTTCTCTATTTCACCTTGCTTCCACCACTCATATGCCTGAAGGCCGTGACCACTTTTGCCAATACCAAGTGTCGCCTCTGCAATGGCATCTAGTTTAAGTCTTCGCCCAAATGATTTTTGAATCTCTTTGAGGATATCGAGGCTCTTAATATGCGTTAGGTCACCCGGATAATATTTGTTAAGGAGCGGAATATCAAAGTGGTCGCTATTATAGCCAATAAGCATATCTGCCCGTTCAAGGAGTGGCCAGAGTTTAGGTAATTCTTCTTCAAGATAACTCGTAAACTCATTTGTCTCTGAATCCCACGCGCAGAGCATCGAAATATCAAGAAGCGTTGGGTCGTTTTTTCCAACATCAGAAAAAATATTTTTTGTCTCAATATCAAATACCACCTTTCGCATACTAGTTGGTGGTTGTATTGAGTAATAGGGAAGCAACGTCTTCTATTGATACCACACACTCTTCTTTGGTGAGCATATTTTTAAGCGGATAGGCGTGTTGCGCACGTTCGTTTTCTCCTACGGTGAGCACAAATGGGATAGATTTTTTTGCTGCGTACGATACTTGCTCGCCTAGTTTTTTGTTGGTGACATTTACCAACACATTGATCCCGCTTGCTCTTAGGTTTGTTGCAAGGGTGTGTGCAAAAGCAATATCTCCTTCGGTAACGGTGGCAATATACAATTGATGTGCTGATGAGAATGCCGGAAGCAAATCATGCGTAGTCAAAAAATCAGCAATAGTGACATCACCCATGCCAAATCCAACAGCAGGAACACTCTCTACCCCAAATATGTCTACAAGGTGATCATATCTTCCTCCACCAAAAATAGAGCGTCTGTTTTCTGGATTGGTATCAAACACCTCAAAGACCATGCCGTTGTAGTAGTCAAAGCCACGCATGAGGGTAGGTACAAATCGTACATTATGAAGTGAGAGAGTGCTGAGGTGTGCAAGTAATGAAAGAACATCCTGCGCACCTTCTGATGAGCTAAGAAGTGGTGAATGTTGCAAAAACTCATCAAGTGTTTTTGCTTCAAGCATATGACTGAGCATGGTTGCTTTTTCTGGGATAAGTACCGTGAGCTCATTAAGAAATTCTTCTTTGGATATTTTTTCTTTTTTATCAAGAAGTTTTGCAAGTTTGTAGCGAGCATCTGTCTCTAGAGATAGCACATCATCAAAGAGTGAGTTCATGAGACTTCGATGGTTGATGCGAATTTCAAAATCCTCTTCTTTGGCACCAAACTTTTTCATGATGGTAGAGGCAAGAAGCAGTATTTCTGCATCAGCGGCAATGCTTTTAGCTCCAAACAAATCGCAATTTAGTTGCCAGTGTTCTCGAAGACGGCCACGTTGTGGACGTTCATATCTAAACAAGTTAGGTATAGAGTACCAGCGTAGTGGAAACATAAGCTCCTTGCGCTTGGCAGCTATCATGCGAGCCACGGTAGGGGTCATTTCAGGGCGAAGGGTAACACGCCGTTCACCACGATCAATAAAGGTATAGGTTTCGTTAGTTACCATCTCTTCTCCGCTTTTTGCTTCATACAGTTCTGCGCTTTCAAGTACCGAGGCGGTGTATTCTTCGTAGCCAAAGGCTTCAGCGCTTGTACGCATCACTTCGGTGATATATCGCATAACGCGCATATCCTCAGGATAGAAATCTCTTACCCCCTTGTATGGCTCTTTGCTTATGTGGCTTGCGTTTTCTTTCATGATGAGGTTCATTGTAGCAAATATGGACAATATGGTGAACCTATACAAAGAGCGATTCGAGACGCCAAAAGAGTGTCTTCATGCGTATGTGCAATTGCACCCCGAGTATGCAGATATTAAGGCAACATACGCAGGGAGGCTTGATCCACTTGCTGAGGGAGTACTACCAATCCTTTTTGGAGAAGCAGTACACAAGAAAGACACGATAACAGCACTTCCAAAGGAATATCGAGTGCAGATACTCTTTGGCTTTTCTACAGACACTGCTGATGTCCTTGGTGTATTAGAAAAGGTAGAGCAGGTATCAGCACCATCACTCGTCACACTTCTTTCTGTGCTTAATGGTTTAGTAGGGACTCGTGAGCAATCATATCCACTCTTTTCTTCAAAAACAGTTGAGGGCAAGCAGCTCCATGAATACGGAAGAAATGGTGTTCAAGTAGAATTGCCTACGCATACAATTACCATCAACTCTATAACCCTTACCGCATCTTCTTCGATTGGGGTGCAAGACATACAGTCACTAGTTGATGCCGCTTGCGCACGTGTTACCGGAGACTTTAGACAAGAAAAAATTAAAGCAGTTTGGGACGACACTCTCAGAAAGCTATCGAACAAAACGTTTCCTCTTGCTGAAATCATCGTGACGTGCGGTAGTGGAGCCTATATGCGAGAGCTGGTAAAGGAGATAGGGGACGCGCTTGGTGTGCCTGCGCTTGCATTTAGTATTGTGCGTACAAAAGTAGGCGACCTTACTCTAGAAGATGCTATTCATCCACATCACGGTTAATCATTCGATTGAATTCATCATCCTCTTCAAACTCAACTCCGCTTACCCCCGATACTCCTTTCTTCTCTTCAGCTTTTATTTGTACCAACGTATCACGCAATCTTTCTGGGTGGGAGACACCGTGGAGGGTAAAGTGGCGTGTTTCTCCGGCTGTCTGTATCTCGATGCTGCCAAAATTTAATAGTGAGGCGATAACACCGCGTATCTCGTAGGTAACATCTTGTATAAAATCAAGTCGAACATTGGCAACATTTCTGTTAAAAAATCCCTTTTGCTCAATATCGATTAATCGATGATTGGTAATTATCCATACATCAAGATAGTAGTCGATCCATATCCAAAACATTCGCATCCATAACAGCAATGTCCATATCGCAAGGCTAAATACTATAACCGCATTATCGATGGACACTGCCACAATTATTTCTTCTTCAGAAGGAATAAAGCGAGAGAGTGACACTGATTCAGGAATAAAGGGAAGTACCAGAAAGGGCACAGCAAGAAGTACACCGACTGGTAACAATTCACCAATGAGCACAAATATATGTTTGCGCGCGGTGGTTATTATTCTTTCATCGGGGCCTAAATGTATCATGATGCAATACTGGACATACTAATGATGAGTACAAAAAAAAGAAACCCTGCTACGCCAAAATATACAAGAAGCGCGGTACTCATGACGGCATTGCCGACACTGTATTTAGTCAGGTGATATACAAACAACAAGCTAAACACCACAAATACAAATGCCACAATATTAAAGGCAGCTCCCATAGGCGAGGTGCCAAATATGTCTAGTATGGTGATGTCGCTGAAATTTGTCATGTGATTATTGTACCTCTAACGATTCTTCTTGTTGACACACACCTTCTGCCCACAAGCCTCGTTTTGCATCAATTGCCTTTTGTTCTATAGCAACGTACCTATCATGTAACTCGTAGGGGGTTTGGTACAGGTACTCATACGCAAAACCATCTCGTAGTAGTATCTCATTTACGCTTCGTCCATCAGGAAGATACGCATACGCAAGTAGTCTGCCGTATTTATCATAGGCGCCTTGCGTAGGATCAAGAACCAACACTAGCTCGTGCTGATTAATGAGGTAGGTAAGATATTCTGATGCCTCTCTCCCAAAGCATTCAACTGGTTTATTTGGATGTACTGTCTCAGGGGTGTCTATTCCTAAGAGTCGTACAGTTACCGGCTTGTCATTCATAGATACTACAAACGTATCGCCATCTATTACGCGCATGACGGTAGTGATTTTTGGAAATGAGGCCTCACTCACCGTAGTGGGGGCAAAAGTAGTGTCTTCTTCTGCCTCATCGGGTGTGGTTGCGTATTCTGCAACTACGGCACCTTGGTCATGGAGCGGTTCCTTTGTGGTGTCCTCGGTAAGGGTGATTGAGCCTGACCACATCAGGTACACAAATACAAGTGAAGAAACAATAGCGATAGCGTTGTGTAGTGTCTTTTTGCTCATGGTTAAAAGACTACCGGAATGCTAAGTGAGTCATCATGCTCTGGTAGTCCAGAAGCATTTGCCTTTTTGATAAGGAGGTAGCCACTACCAGAGGCTGCAGGTGGAAAGTCGAGTGTTCCGGTATACGGCACAAAGTCTTCAGTCATCCATTCGCCTTGCGCTTCAATGTATCCGCTCGCTATTTGTACTCCACTATTGTTGTACAACTCAACAGGCGCAGTCGCTTCAAAAAACCAATACCCACGTGCCTCTCCCTCTATGACAAGTGGATTCATTATAGTGTCTCCTGGGCGAGGGGTAGTACTTTTGATGAGATCTGCTTTTTCTAGTTCATTACCAATGTCTCTTGTAAAAGATGCGCCGCTTTTGGTAGAGCATCTCTCTGGATATGACTCAAGAACCGGATAGTACTTTGCGCATTCTTCAAAGGTAGTGATCGCACTATCAGGTTTTTTGTTAAGCTTTTTTTCGAGCCACGTCTTTGGACCTGGAAAGTAGAATACAATTGCCAATATCCCAATAATCACTAATAATCCAAGTAAGAGCTGTTGCTTCGTAGTCAGTATCATATATAAGAGTATACCAAATGTTACATTGCCCCATCCTTTTCATCTTTTTCGTATGCCTCTAGGTGCATACCATCAACACATGAACAAGCGGTAAGGGGGGTGTCGTGCTTTGGACACTCGGGTGCTCCGCATGTTGTTTGCTTTGGTGATACTCCTTCACAACCGCCCGTACATACATAATGTTCTCCCATACGATTACATAGCTTATTGAGTAATACCTCTAGTGTGGCACGTCTCTCATATTGAGCAAGGGAATCGAGTGGAATACTCAGCAAAATGGGCTGCTACTTATCCACAGTTGTATAGTGAACGTTCGTTCAGTATACTAAGCCCATGACACAAGGAGAAGGAAAAAAGATTCTAGATTTTTACTACACCCATAAACGGATGCCTAGCTACCGAGAGATAGCAGACCTTATGGGATATGCATCTAAAAATGCGGCGTTTTCACTAGTCACTAAACTTATTGATGCAGGATTTATTCAAAAGGACCATACCGGAAAGCTCATTCCTACGCATTTGTTTAGTGAGGTAAAACTACTTGGCGCGGTTGAGGCAGGCTTTCCTTCTGTGGCGGAGGAGCAGCTCATTGATACTATGTCGATTGATGATTTCTTAATCGAACACCGAGATGCCTCATACGTCTCTTTGCACACCATGCGCACCACCCTCTTTTGCATTGTCATGTTTGTCCTTGCTCCATGGGTAGCAGGCGCATCTTCATACCTCTCTGACACCCCTCCTTCAGTGAAGGACACCATAGCAACTCACATAGACAGTTTCTTCACATCACTCTTCTCTTTCTCTCCAAAAGAGACCTATACCAAGGTAGGTGAATCCTTCACCAAAGGAGTGGATACCACCCTCACCAACATCCCACAAGCCCTTGGCGTGGCAATAGACAGCACCACCGGAGAACTCATCTACCTCCTCGCACAAGAAAACACCACCCAGCTAGGAGCTGCCTCTCTGTCAGAGACGGCAGTCTCTTTCTTCTGCTTTGTGAACAACACTCTAGGACTCAACACCTGCAAGGAAGAGGAGACTCCCGTCACACCAACTCCCACCCCAACCACCTTTGTCCCTGTCGAAGAGCGCATCAAAGAGACCACTCCTCCCACCCCTTCAACAAGCGCAGGACAGGTACCACAAAAGAAGACCAGCTCTGCTCCCACACCTCTCCCTCCACAAGCACCAACACGAGTGGTTGAACGAGTGGTGACCCCAGAGTACATCACCATAGAAGCAAACAACACCGACCTCTTGAGTCGCATCTCCTTCCTCGAATCATCTCTTGCTCTCCTCACCACAAAACTAAACACTCTCCCCACACAAACCGCCACTACCTTCACCGGCTATGGCACCTACTCCTCATACCAGCCACCCTCGACTCCCGTCTGGGGACTCACCCAGAAGATAGACAACCTCTCTGTGGGAGTGCAGATACCCTCTGCCGTCATCACAAACCCTACCATCACCGGTGGTTCTCTCTCGTCTGTCACTCTCAACAACCCCACCATTGTGGGATACACCGCTACCGGCACCTCCACACTCTCTGTCCTTAGTGGTACCACCACCCTCGCTACCCAATCTCCCTCTTCAGTCCTCTTCACTAACGCTTCAAAACAAATCGCAACCACCCCTCTCTTCTCTTTCACCGGAAGCAATCTTGGTATTGGTACCACCACCCCCTGGAGTACGCTCTCAGTTTCTGGAGATGCCTCAGTGACTGGTTCACTCTTCCTTGCCTCATCCACTCCTCTTGCTACCACCAACCGCCTATACAACAATGCCTCCTCCCTCTACTGGAATGGTGCGCTTGTTGCTGGTGCCACGGTGGGGAACTGGACCCTCTCTGGTGGCAATGTGTACAGAGCGACGGGGAATGTGGGGGTGGGGACGACGAGTCCGGCTTCCAAATTGTATGTTACGAGCGATTATCAGAACGCTGCGTTTACTCCGACTGGGTCAAAGAATAAAGGGATAGCGTTGGACACGGGATTAGCGGCAGGTAACGGGACTTACGCACATTTGGGTTTGACGTTTAATATGGACGCCGGGGCAAATCAATTTTCCGGCATTTATGGTATTCACAACAATTCTTCTCAGACAGAATTGGCGTTTGTTACGACGGGAACGGAAAAGGTCAGAATAGATACGAACGGCAACGTCGGCATCGGGACGACGGCACCTAATCAGAAGCTTGAGGTGAGCGGAAATGCTCTTGTTACCGGTTACCTGCGGGTAGGTGCCAACAGTGGAGGGTCAGGCGTTGCTGGTGACATTGTTGCACGTCGTTCATCTAATACTGGCGCTTACTACTTTGGTGATAGTTCAAGCAATTATCTATACTTTGATGGTACGAATTATCAGTTTGGTAATGCGGGTCTCTATGTAAAAACAGACGGCAACGTCGGCATCGGGACGAGTGCGCCGCAGGAGAAGCTGCAAATTTTTAAAGATGGTACTCCAGCAGAAGGCAGCTTTGGTCTTTCTATACTTTCAGCTTCATTAGATTCAGAACTTGCGCTTGGCGCATCTGCTTCAGGAGATTACTCCTACATCCAGTCTTTTTCAGATGGGGTAAGTTGGACGAACAGACCACTCACATTACAGCCAAACGGCGGCAACGTCGGCATTGGGACGACGGCGCCAGGAAACCTGCTTACAATAAATCAAGCTGCTAATACCACTGACGGAACAAATGCAAGCTATGGATTTATGTTAAGAAATCAGACTGTTGATAATCTTTCGTTTGGTAGTGATGCGAGCTATAACTACATACAAAGCTGGGCGTCTAAACCATTGAAAATAAATAGTCAAGGAAACAATACATTATTAAACCCAACGAGCGGCAACGTCGGCATTGGGACGACGGGGCCAATACATAAATTGGGATTTGGTTATGATGCAAGCGGAGAATATATCTCGTTTGATGGTGTGGGTTATGTCCCATATGTGGGACTTGGATATGACCCTACTGCTGATGGATTAGTTTTCAGAAGAAATTATGGCGGGGCTGATTTAAATACTGATGATATGTTTATAAGTAGAAACACGGGCAACGTCGGCATTGGGACGACGAGTCCATGGTCATACGCAGACACTGATAACCTCACAATTGGAACCGCTTCGGGTAGCAATGGCGTTACCATTGCCGGTGCGACCCGCTCGAACATTTTCTTCTCGGATGGAGCGTCCCAATATGCGGGAATTATCTCATACCTACACTCCACTGATAGTTTGCAAATTACGACAGGTGGGGACGGGTACGGTAGCGTAAGGGGTATCAATATAAATTCGAGCGGCAACGTCGGCATCGGGACGACGAGTCCATGGAAAAAACTTTCAGTTGAGGGTGGAGTTGCAATAAATGGATTAACCGCGGCAGCGGGTACGCCATCCGCATTGTGTCTGTCTGCAAGTAAAGAGATGGTGGTTAACACCGGCACCTCTAACTGTACGGTATCATCCGCACAGTTTAAGCACGATATTGAAACACTCACAACTGAAGAAGCAAAAAGAATAGTATTAGGTATTGAACCAGTATCATTTAAATACAATGGCACTAACGAGCCTCGACTTGGTTTTATCGCCGAGCAAATAGAAACCATAGAGCCAAGGCTTGTTGCGCGTGACACCGATGGCTCGCCACGCTCGGTACACTATGCCGAAATAACCGCGGTGCTATCAGCAGTAGTGAAGGAACATCAAAGTAATTTTGACCTGCTACAGTCTGGTAGTGAACCGTCATGGTTTGTTGAGAGTGTGCGTAGAGTACTATCGCAAGTCACTGAACTAACCATAAATATATTTACGGCAAATGTGGTGTATGTGAAAGAGCGCCTCTGTATCGGGGACACCTGCATCACTGAGAGCGACCTTCAAGAACTTCTTTTGCTTAGAGAAGAAGGGTCACAAAATGGCTCAACTGGTGATGATTCTGGGGGTACTGAGCAAGATGATACACCCGAGGAATTGCCAGCAGATACCACTGCACCGATCATAATCATGCAAGGAAACAACCCGGCACTACTTACTGTAGGGGAAAGTTATGCCGACCTTGGCGCTGTTGCTACTGATGATAGTGGTATCGCCACCCTTCGCACGTACTACCTAGGTACAGAAGTCACCGCGGTGCAAATTGATACCACACAAGTGATGGAGCATATCATAACCTATGTAGCGAGGGATCTAACTGGCAATACTGCAACTAGCACCCGTACCGTGATAGTGTCTGCTGGAGAAGGTGCTGATGAGGGTCCAGCAGAGGCGCCTCAACCATAGATGGGAATGCGCTTCTGAAGCTATGGATACGTACAGAGGGGTTTATACGTCTTCAACTCACATGGAAGGGTATATCCTATGCAGTTTGATACAAAAATAGTAGGCAAGCAGATACTAGTACGAGCACTTTCAAGGATATCATTAAAGAAAAATGAAGAAGCACAAACATTGACATATGTCAAAAAAACGTACCAAATCCATATCACGACTAGCGTATAAGCATGTCGAAATTGCCTATAGTCGTGCTATGGGGGTATGAAGAATTCGTGATATGAGTATACTTATTCATATACTATCGCCCTACCACATCACTTGATCAAGACTATCGCTAGTGATTATGAAAAGCCCTGAAGAAAAAGAGAACAATCCTATCAATCCCACTGAGAACCCCTCTACAAGGGACAATGCAATCCTACTCTCTAAAGACACATTCCTAGAGCGTTCGGTAAATAACTGCCCATACTGCGAAAGTCGGGATTTTGTAAAGAGAGGGGTCCGGCAAAATAAGCATCAGCAGGTACAGCTTTTCATTTGCAGGGAGTATGATTGCGGAAAAACTTTTACTGGAAGAGCCATGAAGGGCTCACCCTATCCGTGGCCAGCGGTGCTTGACGCGATTAGCTATGTCAATCTTGGATTTGCGTGTGAGCAGGTGCCTGCGGTGATAGAAAAGAAATATGGAGTGTTGCCAGCTGCACGTACCGTAGCATCGTGGTATGAGCAGAGTAAGGAGCTGTGTCGGTTTGAGCGTATGCGCAAGTACGCAAAAAAGATTCTCTCGCTGTGGCAACAGAAGGGGAAGAAAGATGGCGTCAAGTTTTACATGGTAGAAACCACCACCTTGGCACACCGCCAGCTGTACCGCTTCAGGTATCACCGGCCTAAGCTTATTTTGCTCCTAGAGGAATATAAGAATAAAACCTTTACCAGACTTCTTGATTATCTTGATACGGTTGCGACCGACACCCCACACCAATACTTTGAAAAGGGAGCACGCATGAGTGAAGTCAGAAGCAAGTTTGATTTAAGCGAGGTGGTTATAAAGGGCAAGGAAAATTATGCAAATCATATTGCTCGTTTTGTCCTTCAAGGTGTGCCTAAAAATACACAGCGTCATGAAGAGCTACAGCGTTTTTTTATTGCTAATGATTCGGTGACGATTGCCACAGAAGTCCCCGTATATATTCAAAAAGAGGATGTTATACATTTTGAAAAAGTGCTAAAGTTTTCTGTTACTGAAGATGGTGACGTACGCATGAAAGGTAATAAAAATGTAGAACCATTCCCGGCAATACTGACTGGGCACATTGATTTGGTGCAGGTAAGAAATGGCGTTGTGCATATCCTTGACTACAAGCCACATGCCGAAAATGAGCGCCCTGTCGAACAGCTTACCTGGTACGCGCTTGCGCTATCACGGCGTACGGGATTACGCCTTAGAGACTTCAAGTGCGCGTGGTTTGACGAAAAGAGCTATTATGAGTTTTACCCACTCCATATTGTGAAAAAACTACAAAGGACTCGGACCAAAAGGATCCATTATCGCGATGGTAGTGTTGCCACCATTCCAAAAGATAACAAGGCAACCTACGCATAAAACAACGAGGGATACTATACTACTACTAATGTATGACAGAACATAAATGGAATAGCTCTGGTGGAGAGAGTAATAGAAGTGGCTACACACCACAGTTTGTGAGGGGTGCAAAGGCAAAATTTATTCCGCGCAAAAATATAAAGTCATTTCGTGACCTAGACATATATCATATTGCTATGACCTCCGCTATTGCGGTAGAAAAGGAGGTGCTTGGCGATACACCAGACCCTCATTTTATTCATACAGAGGGTATGCGAAACTGTGCGCTCAATACGCCTCTTATGATAGCCGAGGCACACGGCATGCGCTTTGATGACCATGCACAAGCGCTTGCGCGCCTTGAGAAGGCAATGCAAGGGTGCAACAAAATGGTTGTGTACCTCGAGCTGTACGCTGCTCTTTCAGAAAATGCTAATACTGTTCGCATTGAAGAGCTTTCAAAAACCTATATTGATGTGAGAGGAAAGACCTTGCGTCTTTCTATGGCGTGGAAGAAATTTGCTTCAAACAAGTAAAACACTAGTGAAAAAGTTTTACTATTTATTACCTCTCAAGCTCACCGGGCTTTCTGCCGTAGAGAATAGGTACCAGAAGAAGAGTGAGTACCACAGAAAATGAAAGACCGAATATAATTGCCCATGCAAGTGGCGACCATAATGCATCAGCGTAGGTAAGCGGTACCATACCGATAACTGTGGTGATGGTGGTAAGGAATATGGGGCGAAGTCGTGACGCAGAGCCTTCAAGTACCACATCACGTATTGGCTTTGCTGGGTCTGTCTTTCTCATTGCATTCATGGTGTCAATCAATATGATTGAGTTGTTTACCACAATACCCATAAGTGCAATAAAGCCCATGAGCGTAGGGAAGGAAAGTGCCTTGCCCGTCACCATAAGACCAATCATGATACCAATAAGCGCAAGTGGAGTTACTGAAAGAACGTAGAGCGCATGTCGGTATGAGCTAAATTCAAATACGAGTATCGCAAGCATAAGCACGAGTCCTACAATGAGCGCATAAAACATTTCGGTGAATGCTTGATTGTTCTCTTCGTTTTCACCACCAATTACCATGGTTACTCCTTGTGGCAGTACAAGCTCTTCTTTTACTTTCTCTTCAAAGGCAGCTACCACCTCAACAAGGTTAGCGCCTGACTCAAGCTGTGATCCAACGCTCACTACCCGTTTAAGATTTTCGTGTTGAATTACGGTGTTGTTTTTTGCAAGTGATACTTCAAGTACTGACGCAAGAAGTACTGGACCATTTGGGGTTTGAATTGAGATTTGTCCTAGGGAGTCTATTGTGGTGCGGTCGGTATCGTGCGCATCCATGTAGTTAGTATTGAGGTTGAGCTTTACCACCACATCAATATCCTCATCATTTGAAACAATAGACGTTGCCTTTACACCACTTACCGCAGTACGGAGTGTTTGAGAAATAAGTGATGCATCAAGTCCAAGCGCACTAGCTTTAGCAGGATCAACCTCAACCACATACTGTGTACCATCGTTTTTAGCGCTGGTTACTACATCCGCAGAGCCCTCTGTATTCTCAAGAATGGTTGCAGCTTTTTGCACGGTTTCTTCAAGGGTAGCTAGGTCGTCACCTAAAAATTTGATAAGCACCGGTGTGCCGGTTGGAGGACCATTTTCAACTTGGCTAATACGCACCTCAGCCGTACCAATTGCAGCAGTTTTAGCCCTGAGGTCATCAGCAAATTCTTGTGAGGTAACTGGTCTATCCTTTTTCAAGGTGACAAATGCATTTGCAAATTTTGCCCCTGCACTTACTGATTGTGAGCCGCTAAATGCGCTTGATTCGCCAGCAGTCATCACAAATGACTCTATAATAGAGTACTCGTATAGTATTTCTTCAAGCTTTCGCATTTCTATATCTGTTTGTGAGAGAGGCGATCCTTCTAGGAGCTCAAGCTCAATAACAACAAAGTCACTGTCTCCCGCAGGGAAAAACTCTACCTTAACTAGTCCTAGTATGGGGAGTGTCATGGCAACAAAAAACATTGCCAAGATTCCCCATATGACTATGCGTTCGCGCTTTGGATTGCCTAATATTGATTCAAGCTTTTGTTTGTACCAACGCCCAACTTTCTCTTGGTACTCAGCTTGTATGAGCTCTAGCTTGCTTGGTTCGTGTCTTGTCAAAAATAATGACGCAAACAACGGCACAATTGCTACCGCAATAATAAGTGAGGCGATAAGGACAAAGATAATCGTGAAGGGAATACTCGCGATAAATTCTCCGGTTACACCTGAGATAAAGAAGAGAGGGACAAACACCGCAACGGTAGTGAGTGTTCCTGAGGTGATAGGACCATGAAATTCTTTAATGGCGGCAAGTGACGCGTCCTTTTTAGACAAAAGCGGATCCAACCGCATGTTTCGGTTGATGCCTTCAATTATCACAATAGCTGAGTCAACAAGTACGCCTACCGCAAGGATAAGGGCAAACAAGGAGACAAAGTTAAGTGTGTTACCAGATGCTTCAAGTGCGATAAATGCTAGCAAGAATGAAAGAGGGATTGCAGAACCAGCAATGAGCGCCTCGCGCCATCCAATCACCATAAAAAGAGAAATCATAACCAGAACAACCGTCTGCGCACCGCTGCTGCCAAGTGAGACTAGATCATTCTTTAACTCTTTACCATTATCAAATACTACAAGCGTGGTTGCATCGCTGAGTATGCCACCATCACTCTTTAATGTATCAAGGGTCTTTTTAACTTCGTCTGTTATTTTGGTGATATCACCTCCCGATCGTTTAAATACTTGAATGGAAAGGGCAGATGATGATGGCTCGCTATCAAGCGAGATGCGCGAGATGCTTCGAGCCTCTTCTAGTCCATCTACTACCGTAGCAACGTCTCGTACATATACTGGCTGCCCGCCTTGAAGAAATATAGCAATGTTTGCTACCTCCGCAGGGTCATTGAGGTCACCTTCAAACTGTACGTTGTAGGCAATAGAGTCTACTAGTATGTTACCGACAGGAAAGGTGTTGTTGGCACGCGCAATGCCACCAATGATATCAACAAGTCGTAGTCCGTAGGTTTCAAGCGCCTCCTTTCTTACAATAACTTGTGTCTCGCGTGCTCTGTATCCACCAATGGTTACATCTGATACTCCCTCAACCTTTTTTATTTCATCTTCAACTGCATCGGCGAGTGCAACAAGCTCAGCATCAGGGAGATCAGCACCAATAGCAAAGGTAATAATTGGTTGATTTACAAAATTAACATCACTTACTATTGGCTCGGTTGCGTCTTCTGGGAGCTCGGGCTTTACCTTGTCAATTTCATCTTTTACATCACGAACGGAGTCATCAATATTTGCAGAAGGGAGAAACTCTACGACCACAGAAGAAAACCCTTCTTGCGATGATGAAGTGATCTTTTTTACATCTTCAAGTGAATTATTGAGTGCGGTTTCTACCTTGTTGGTTATGAGCTTTTCTATGTCAACAGCAGACGCGCCAGGGAGGGCAACAGAGACAATGGCAATAGGAATCTGCACCTCAGGAGCTGATTCCTTAGGGATAGTGACAAGTGCGTATGAACCAAACGCAACAAGGGTAACAAGAACAAGATAGCTAAAGCTCTTGTGTAGGGTGAAAAAGCTCCAAATGCTATACATATATTATTGTATGGTTACTACTTGTCCTGCCTTGAGTCCTCTTGCGTCAACCACAATAATCATTGAAGGAGTGAGACCACTTACAATATGAACCTTGTTTCCAAGGACTCTACCCATGGTTACAGGGTGTTCAGTAAGGATTCCCTCAGGGTTAACACTAAAGACAATAGCTTTATCGACGGTAAGCTTGAGCGCAGATATAGGAATGATGATATCGGTAATATTTTCACTTACGGCAGGGCGTGAGCGCTCGATGGTAAGTGAGACTGATGATCCGTGGGTAAGTGGGGCTCCCTCATCGGTGACTCCAATTGATAAGCGAATCTTTTTTGTTGCGGGATCAAGCCCTGGAGCAATGCCGGTTACTACACCACGCACCTCTTCTTCAATAAGTGCTTTTGCGCCAATGGCGATATTTTCGCGCTCACCTTCAGATATGTACGAGACTATTTCGAGAGCGTTTTGATTAGATACGATTGCTGCAGGAGAAAATTGTGATGCAAATTCGCCTCGGGTGAGTGATAGAGAAGCGATACGGCCACTTATTGGTGTACGTATAATGGTGTTTTCAAGTTGGGCAAGAGTAGCGCGTAGTCCTGCTTGTGCCTGCTCAACACCAGCTGCTGCAAGGGCGACATCCTCGCTTCGTGCGCCAGAGACAATCTCGCTTTGATTTTGGAGAGAGATACTTAGACCAGCTTCCGCACCCTCAATAGATTGTTTAGCGGCAGCGAGTGTAGATAGTTGCCCGATGATTGCGCTTCGAGCTGAAGAAACCTCAGCTTGGTATCCGCCAATAATGGCAGGGGTAACGGTGTTTGATGGAATAGCTTTAGCAAGCGCGCTTGCAATAGTATCAAGATAATTTCGTATGTATGACAAATCTGCCTCTGCCGCACTTATCGCAACCAGTATATTAGTATCAGCACGTAGCGAGTCTTTAATGGCAGTGGCGTTAGATAGCCTGCCCTCTATCGTTAGGCGCGCATTAGCAATATTAGTAGAAAGCTGCGAGTCAGATGTAGCAAGAATGAATGTTGGACTTGCTGATGTAGGATTTGATACCAGCTTATCAGTGGTGCGTAGTACTACATCTTCACCAGTAGCATATGATGAAAGCACGGTATTTACCGCTTGTTGTTTTGCAGTGCGTAGGGTAGTCTCTGCACTCTCTGCGCTGATACCAAGCACAGCAAGTTGCTCATCACGCGCGCCTTTTTTCACCTTGGCTAGTGATGCCTCTGCTTGCGAGACGAGGGCACGCGCTTGCGCAACTGATGCGCGCTGTGCAGAGTTTTCAAGCTCAGCAATTACCGTGCCGGCAGCCACATAGTCACCAGCCTTTCTGTATACAGCAGTTACGGTGCCTGATGATTCTGTACGAAGGATGGCTTCATTTTGAGAGCGCACCTCTCCTATAAGGGGTAGAGGAGTAGCTTCGCTAGAGAGCGATGCAACATCCATTATACTAACAGTACGATTAGATTCTTGTTTTGTAATCTCGACAGGTGCATCCTTTTTAAAGATAAGGACAAGGAATATGATAACAACAAGCACCGCGAGACCCGCGTACATGTGTTTGCGAGTAAGTGAAGATGAGATAAACGAATTAAGTATATTTTTTAACATAATGTAATTTTAGAGCCGTATAACTATACAATGTATCTACTAATAAGTCAAAGTTTTGGATGTAGGTGCAATACACAAACTCCTTTGCTACACTACGGGGGTTACCAATCTGTACTAGTGTAAACAATTCTATGCTTAAAAACTTTTTGATGAGAAAACTGATGGAGCGTCAGCTAAAAAATGTTCCTAAAGATCAGGCAGAAAAAATCATGCTCATGGTAGAGAAGAATCCAAAACTCTTTGAGCAAATAGCTAAAGAGGTAGAGGAGAAAAAGAAAAGTGGCGTAGACCAATTTACTGCCATGATGTCGGTAATGCAAAAACATCAGGCGGAGTTGAAAAAAATGATGGAACAATAGCACTACTCGGGGTAGAATATATCCATGAGTATGTACGTACTATTGCAGGTGCTTCAAACCTTTGGCATATCTGTTGCTATTGGTTCATCCACCTTTGCACTAATTTTTTATTACAAGTCTATTAGAGATGGGGTAATTGACGCGTCGGAAAAATCATTTTTGCACACGGTATATGCGGTGCTGCGCATAGGCATGGGGCTTATCATTATTTCGCAGCTACTGTTTGTGGTGTGGTACTACCAATTTAGTAGCTTGGAAGCACTTGTTAATGGTGCTTTTTGGGCAATGTGGACAATTCTTGCGGTGATTATCGTCAATGCCACACTCATGCAGTTGCATATTATGCCAATGATTATTGGTCCTGCTATTGCGGGCGGGTCGTGGTATACCCTTGCGATAGTCAACACCCTTAAAGCGTACGAACTTCCATACCTTTCATGGATTGGATACTACGTATTGTTTGTTGGGGTGTTTGCAGTATTCCTTAGACTCGTTAAAATACTGTATGTAGATCGCTATCAACAAGCACTCAAACGAGCAACGCTTGACTCATAATTACGCATAACATACACACATGAAAAAAGTTTTTATATTGCTCGGTAATCCAGATAAGGATTCTTTCTCTGGTAGTATGGCGGATGCGTACGAAAAGGCCGCAACAGAAGCAGGGCATGAAGTACGAAGAAAAAACCTTGGTGATGTGGCATTTGATCCTATTTTGCACAAAGGGTACAAGACTATTCAACAACTAGAGCCAGATCTTGTATCGCTTCAGGAAGATATTAAGTGGTGCGACCACTTTGTGCTTGTCTATCCAAACTGGTGGAATACCATGCCAGCCCTTCTTAAAGGATTTTTTGATAGGGCATGGCTTCCTGGATTTGCTTTTAACTTTGAAAAGCCAAGCCACAAGCTAATTCAGCGCATGCAAGGAAAGACTGCACGAGTGGTAGTAGTTGCAGGAACGCAATCTCCATTTATGACTTGGTGGAAGTATGGTGATTTTACTAATGAAATTGAGCGCGGCATCCTAGGTTTTGCTGGATTTGATGTGAAGGTGTCAGCATTTGGCCCTTGTGAGCACTGCTCAGGTGAGCAAAGAGATGTTTGGATGAGTGAGGTAAAAAAGCTTGGTGGAGATGCAAGATAGTGCCACGCTATTGACTACATAGCCTATTTGTTGCACTATGTGTGACGGCAACTTAACTGGAGGCTTACATGATGTCGCTCCGCGGCCTAATTTTTGCTGCTACTCTTTTCTTCTCGCTCCACAGCACTGCTTCGCAAGCTGAGGAAATGGTATCAAGACAGTATTCGCCACCAAATTGTGGTGGAGAAGTAGTGAAGATAACATCTGAACTATATTTAAGCATCGAGTGCGAGGTGCACTGGATGTCGCCTTGGAATATTCCCGGGGAGGTCCTTCAAGAATTTGACCGTGTCGGCGTTGCCATAACAGGTCGGCACCAGCTGGTACATAGATGGAAGGTGTCCATCTTAAACTATGGGTCGCATTCCCACATCTATACACCTTTCCATTTTGGACTAGTGTATGTTCCAGCAAGAAAGGTTGTTGTGTCAACTTTTCTTGCGCCACCTAGGCAATCGTCGGAAAGTGGCTTTCTTCTGACGATAATTCCTCGACGTGATGATGATGCACAAAAAATATTGACATTGCTCGATGAACAATTTCCGCTGCCGAAATCACAAAACCCACTTCTAGTGTATGAAGTGGAATATGTTTTGGGTGACAGCTAGCTCGACACCACACCCCCTCTATTGCTTGCAATAGAGGGGGTGTACTTCTTTTATTAGTTTTTGAGAAACGACATTTTTGTGATACAAGATAGTGATATGGCACTATCAATAGGTATTGTTGGACTTCCAAATGTTGGCAAGTCTACACTGTTTAATGCACTCACCAAAAAGGCCGTTCCTGCGGAGAACTTTCCGTTTTGTACAATAGACCCATCGGTTGGGGTGGTTGCGGTACCCGATGAAAGGCTGTGGAGACTCTCTGAATTTTCACACACGCAAAAGACTATCCCTGCTGCGGTTGAATTTGTTGATATTGCTGGCCTTGTTAAAGGCGCAGCAAGTGGTGAAGGGCTTGGTAACCAGTTTCTTTCTCATATACGTGAGACTAATGCCATAGCACAAGTGGTGCGTATTTTTGATGATACCAATGTCACGCACGTCCACGGCACCATTGATCCTGTTTCTGATATTGAAGTCATCAATCTTGAGCTTATCCTTGCTGATCGAGAGACGATAAGTAAACGAGTGGGGAATTTGGAGCGAGATGCAAAGCGGGGGGTAAAGGAGGCAGTTGCCTTATACGAAGTGGCAAAAAAGATTGCACACACGCTAGAGAGTGGAAACCTTGCAATACACACTGAGCTTTCAGATACAGAAAAGAAGCTACTGCCTCAGTTTTCACTACTTACCACGAAGCCTATATTGTATGTGCTTAATAAAAAAGCAGGAGGGCATAATTTAGACGAAACACCACATGATGAGCGCTGGATACGCCTTATGCAATTTTTAGAGGATGGTGCAAAGCCTTATGTGGTTGTTGATGCCCGAATAGAAGATGAGCTAAAGGATGTCGCTGTTGATGACAAGCAGACCTTTAGACAAGAATTTGGTGTAGTTACAGACGGTATTGATGACCTTATTAAAGCAGGGTATCGCATGCTCGGCTTAATTACTTACTTTACTACCGGAGAAAAAGAAACTCGTGCATGGACCATTAGAGACGGCGCAAAAGCTCCTGAAGCCGGCGCCGCTATACACACTGATTTTAGGGACACCTTTATACGTGCAGAAGTTATTGGCACGGACACACTGCTACATGCAGGTTCATACGCAGCAGCGAGAGAGAAGGGCTTGGTACGCACTGAGGGCAAGGAGTACGTGGTAAAGGACGGTGATGTTATTGAGTTTAAAGTTTAGAGCAATTATTGTTGCAAAATGATATTGCGTCATGCAGCATCCAAAGAGTTGAGCCATTACAGGGCTAAACTAATTACGGTGATATTGACACTCTCTGCTTTGATGTTATAACTTGTGCAGTTGGTCATCGAAGGGGGCGAGTATGTTTGCTGTTGTAGAAGCAATTCTTGCAATAATCGTTGCGTTAGTCTTTTGCGCTTTCTTCCTCTGCGTAATCTCTTATCTATGTATAAGAGAACTTAGGAGCGAATATGATTCGCTTATAGAGAGAAAATTTGGAAAGGTAGGGAAGATACAGAGAATACTTCTACATTGCTTACGTATTGTCTTTGCTCCAAAAACTATATTTCATGTTGCTGTATTAATGTTATCGAAACAAAAACATTAGTAATATTCGGCACAGAAGCCTCCGGAAACGGAGGCTTCCTGTTTTTTACCAACATTTAATCTGATGAGTTTTTCTTCACCACAAATACACACAATGACAAGTTGCTCTTTTTGATTTTCATTGTACAATTATGTACATCATTAGTAGTAAGCTACACATTATGACAGCTCTTTTTAGTGGAGAAAAACCAACTCTTAGTCCAAAGGATTTTGTGGTCTACTCATCGCTCATGATTTCACTCTATGTGAGCACGTTTGCATTTCTTGCACTTATTTTTGAGTACATTAGCTTTCTCTTTCCTGATCAGCTTTCCTATGTTGATCCATACTCAACCGCAATGCGTACATCGATTGCAACATTGTTTGTGGTATTTCCACTCTTTATCGCACTCACTCGATATACAAATAACGACATAAGAGCGCACAAGGAAAAGGCTGAACTTGGCTATAGAAAATGGCTTATCTATATTACCCTCCTCATTGCTGGCGCGACAATGATTATTGATTTGATTGTACTAGTTAATAGCTTCCTTGCTGGTGATATCACCGTTGCGTTTATTTCTAAAGTACTTGCTGTTCTTGTGGTTGTTGGCTCTGTATTTACCTACTTTGTGCTTGCACTCAAAGGATATTGGGAAGAGCGAAAAACTGCATCTGTACTATACGGGTCAGTCGCAGGCGCGGTAGTGGTGCTCTCTGTTGTGCTTGGATTCTTTATTATGGGTTCACCTAGCGAGCAGCGTCTCTATCGATTTGATGAACAAAAAGTAATTGATTTGCAGAACATTCAATGGCAAGTGCTAAACTACTGGCAAACCACCGAAACACTTCCTGCATCACTTGATGTACTTAGTGATCCTATGACTGGATTTATTACCCCAATTGATCCAGAAACTGGAGAGGTATACGAGTATATCGTCACTACTCCTCTTACATTTTCACTTTGCGCAACCTTTAACAAACCAGATAGGTCATCTCAAATGGATGCTCGTCTGTACGAAACTTCACCATTTGCTAATGAGACATGGACTCATAAAGAAGGAAGAACATGTTTTGACAGAGTTATTGACCCCAAGCGTTACGACGTAAAGATGTAATATATATTCTTTGTGCACGACTACGATCACAAAGAAATAGAGAAGAAGTGGCAAGATACGTGGACTCGCACAAACCACGCTGTTGCAACAGACAACACGTCACTACCTAAGTCATTTCTTCTCGTTGAGTTTCCGTACCCTTCAGGGGCGGGGCTTCATACTGGGCATGTCCGCAGTTATACCGCAATGGATGTTATTGCGAGAAAGCGAAGAGCTGAAGGACTCAATGTACTGTATCCCATTGGGTGGGATGCATTCGGTCTTCCGACAGAGAATTACGCCATTAAGACAGGAAAGCCACCAGAAGAAATAACCAAAGAAAATACTGATACCTTCAGACGCCAGCTCAAAGCGATGGGTATCTCATTTGATTGGTCACGTGAGATAAACACCACAAGTCCTGAATACTACAAATGGACGCAATGGATATTTATTCAGATGTACAACGCTGGACTTGCGTATAAGGCTACTAGTCACATTAATTGGTGCCCAAAAGACAAAATCGGGCTTGCAAATGAAGAGGTGATAGACGGCATGTGCGAGCGCTGCGGCACACCAGTAGAAAAGCGAGAGAAAGAACAGTGGATGCTTGCAATCACCAAGTACGCACAGCGCCTCTATGATGATCTTGAAACCGTTGATTACATCGAACGAGCTAAAACACAACAACGAAACTGGATTGGACCTAGTGAAGGAGCAAAAATCTCTTTCCCACTTACCGGCATTTCAAATGTTTCGTCGCTTACCGTCTTTACCACTCGCCCAGACACTATATATGGCGCAACCTTTATAGGTATATCTGCTGAACTAGCACAGCGATGGATAGATGGTGGATGGAATCCATCGATTGAAATTCGCAATTTTGTTAATGATATACTGAAGGTAAAGGCGTCTCTTGGTAGGGGAGAGATCACTGAGAAATTAGGCATGGAGTCAGGTGTTATCGCAACCAACCCGGCTACCAATGCAACTATACCGGTGTGGATTACTAACTATGTGCTTGGTGATGTGGGTACTGGCGCCATTATGGCAGTACCAGCACATGACGAGCGTGATTATGAATTTGCAACAAAGTACCATTGTGCTATCACGCACGTGGTACAACCTACGCACGACTCACCGGGTGTGTGGACTGGTGATGGGGTACTTATTAACTCAGGTGAGCTTGATGGGCTACCATCACAGGATGCAAAAAAGAAGATAACTGAAAAAGTAGGTGGTGAATGGACTACCACCTTTAAGCTTCGTGATTGGGTCTTTTCTCGTCAACGATATTGGGGTGAGCCAATACCAATGATCAATTGCGCATCATGCGGGTGGGTACCAGTACCGGTTGAACAACTGCCGGTGACGTTGCCATATGTTGCTTCATACGAGTACACCGATACTGGCGAGTCACCACTTGCAACAATGCATGAGTGGGTCACTACTACTTGTCCTACGTGTGGTGGTGAGGCACGCCGCGAAACTGACACCATGCCAAACTGGGCAGGGTCAAGTTGGTACTATCTTAGATACGCTGATCCAAGTAACAACAGAGCACTAGCAGATAAAGGCAAGCTTGCGTACTGGACACCAGTAGATTGGTACAACGGGGGCATGGAGCACACAGTGCTTCACCTCTTGTACTCGCGTTTTTGGCATAAGTTTCTTTTTGACATTGGTGTTGTTCCTACAAGCGAGCCGTATAAAAAGCGCACCAGTCATGGAATGATTCTTGCTGGCGATGGAGAAAAGATGAGTAAGTCACGAGGTAACGTGGTTAATCCAGATGATATTGTCGCCACCTTTGGTGCTGATACCTTAAGAGTATACGAGATGTTTATGGGGCCATTTGATCAAGCTATTGCCTGGTCAACAGATGGACTCGTTGGTGCGCGACGCTTTCTTGAGCGTGTAATCGCGCTTTCGAAGAAGGTATCTCAAGATGCTGATTGTAGCCCAAGTCTACGGAGGACAGAGCATATAACTATAAAGAAGGTGACTGAGGATATTGAATCTATGAAGTTTAATACGGCAATATCTTCGCTCATGATTTTTGCAAATACTCTTCAAGAGCTACCAGCCATCCCATCATCGTCTTTTGCTACCTTTATCAAGTTACTTTCACCGTTTGCACCCCATCTTACAGAGGAATTGTGGCATCAGATTACTCCAGAGTTGTCAGTACATTCATCGCCATGGCCACAATTTGATCCTGCCTATCTTGAATCTGATACGGTTACTATCGCCGTACAGGTTAACGGCAAGGTACGCGGCACGCTTGAGGTAGCGCGCGGCACTAGTAGGGAAGTAGTAGATACCACCGCTCGCGCACTCGACGAAGTTGCTAAATGGCTTGGTCAACATGAGCCAATTAAGATTGTCTATATTGAAAATAAGATTATCAGTTATGTAACCGCGCCATAGATGATGGCATTATTGACGTAATTGATTTGATGTGTTACAAATAACAAACTTCTATGGTAAAGCTAACATTTAAGCCAAAACAAGTCACAAAAAAGCTTCTTGGAGTCCTTCCGACAAGGGCTCGAGAAGTGCTGGAAAGCCGATACGGACTTGGCAAAAACCCAGAGCGAATGACGCTTGAGGCTATTGGCGGTAGATACGGCATTACCAGAGAGCGTGTACGTCAAATCGAAAATTACGCACTATCCCTTATACGAAAGTCAAAAGCATTTGAAGAACATGCACCAGTATTTGAGGAGCTCAAAGCAGTAATAGAAGGCTATGGTGGTGTTATTGCAGAAGAAGAGCTCCTACCACTACTTTCTAAAGAGTCAGTTACTCAGAACCATTTTCACCTTCTTTTGGTGGTTGGTATTCCTTTTGTTCACGAAAAAGAAACACCAGAATTAAAAAACAGATGGCTCGTTGATAAAGATTTAGCAGAAAAAGTACAAAAATCGCTAAAAACGTTGTACAAAAATCTTGCTGATGATGAGCTTATTCCTGAGCACGACCTCATTGAGCGAATCCTTGATGATCTTAAGGGTATCAACGATACCTACCTCAATGAAGAGATTGTTAGACGATGGCTATCTCTTTCAAAACAACTAGGAAGAAATCCACTTGGTGAGTGGGGTAGATTTGATTCTCCAAATGTACGAGTAAAAGGCATACGTGACTATGCGTACCTTGTTATCAAGCGACATGGATCGCCAATGCACTTTAGAGAGGTTGCGCATGCCATTACTGAACTCTTTAACAAAAAGGCGCACGAGGCTACCTGCCATAATGAACTCATTAAAGACAATCGATTTGTACTTGTTGGAAGAGGTCTGTACGCACTTAAAGAATGGGGCTACGCAAACGGTGTAGTTAAAGATGTCATTATTGATATCCTAAGAGCAAACGGTGCGCTATCACGACAAGATATTGTTGAGCGGGTAAAACGTGAGCGATACGTAAAGGACAATACTATTGTCGTTAATCTCCAAGATACTAATCTCTTTAAGCGAGATAAGCAGGGGCACTACATCCTCAGAGATGATGAGTAATCTCCTATACTCACACAAGGCTTTTAATCATAGGTACTAGACTGCTATACTACAGAGGCATGCGAATGTACCTCTACATATTTGCTTTTGTCGGAATTTTTATTGTTGTATTTTTTCCGGCGCTTGCGTATGACATTGCGATAGTGCTTCTACGCCTCTCACCAATATGGGCGCCGTTACTTTTTGGGTACGGACTATGGCGTATCTCGTGGTACTTTAGACGCGCCTTTTTTCTATCAAAGCAAAAATATACACTGCTTGAAATTAAACTCCCTCGAATTATTGATAAATCTCCGCTTGCTATGGAGGTATTTCTTACCAACATACACAATGCAGGTGGTGAAGGAACCTTTTACGATAAATACATCCTTGCAAAGATGCGTCCATTTTGGTCTCTCGAGCTTGTCTCTGATGGTGGCAAGGTAAAATTTTATATTCGTACGCGTTCATTTTTCAAAAATCAGGTTGAAGCACAGCTATACGCACAGTACCCAGATATACAAATTATTGAATCAGAGGACTATGCGAGACTCCGCGAGTACGATGAGTCAACTATGAATTTGTGGGGATGTGACTACAAACTACGACAAAAAGATGCGTATCCTATTCTTACCTATATAGACTACGGATTAGATAAAAACCCTAAAGAAGAATACAAGGTAGATCCTATTACTGCAGTGCTTGAATTACTTAGCCTTGTTGGGCCACAACATCAACTCTGGGTACAAATAGTGCTTCGCGCACGAAAGGGAGACCAAAATGCGGGATGGTTTAAAACCACCGATAGAATGAAGGATGAAGTAAAGGCAGAAATAAAGAAGATGCTTACTGATCTTCAAGCCACACGAGGCACGATGAATCTTCCATCAATTGGTGAGTTAAGTGACGTACAACAAAGAAAGATAAAAGCACTTGAGCGCTCGCTTGAAAAGTTATCCTTTGAAGCAGGTATTCGTGCGGTGTACTTTGGACCAAAAGAAACCTACGACGGATCAATAGTTCCTCAGGTGGCAAACCTGTTTAAACCATTCGCGTCAAATGAAATGAATACCATTGTACCGACTGGTTGGCTTGCTGACTTTGCCTTTCCTTGGCAAGACTTTGGCGGAAAGAACAGTGCAGCAGCAAAGAAAGAGGTTTTTAGGATGTACCGAAGAAGAGCATTCTTTGATATGCAATATTGGCCTACACCGTTTGTGCTTACCACTGAGGAGGTTGCTACCATTTACCACTTTCCGGGCGATGTTGCTCGCACACCAATGCTTGAAAAGATTCAAACGCGAAGAATGGAAGCGCCTTCGAATCTCCCTATCTAATGTCTATGGAAAAGTCTCGAGTTATCACCTGGCTATTGTGGCTCAAAGCGATACCAATTACCGTTCCTTTTTATGCTGGCACCGTTGTATGTGTGTTTGTGCTTGGCGCGTACCTTACTATTGGCCCACCAAGCGCATTTCCATCAGGTACTATTATCACTATTGATGAGGGCGGGACACTCTCAAGTATTGCGACACAACTAGAAGAAGAGCGTATTGTACGGTACGCCGTGGTGTTTGATGTACTTGTTCGAATAGTGGGGGATCCAAGCACACTCAAGGCAGGTGACTATGCCTTTCATGCTCCTGTGGGTGCGTATACCGTAGCCATACGAATACTTACCGGTGACTTTGGTATTCATCCTGTTAAGGTGACCATTCCAGAGGGGGCTACGTCGTATCAAATAGCAAACATCCTAGAAAAGTCACTCTACGCATTTAATGCCGGCGAGTTTCTTACCCTCGCAGAAAAGAAAGAAGGGTATCTTTTTCCTGATACATATTTTTTCCTCCCTACGGATAAACCTAAAAAAATTGTGCGTGAGATGGAAAACACCTTTTATGTACGAACAGAGCATTTGGCACCTCTTATGGCGAGTTCAAGCTATAGCGTAAATGAAATACTCACTATTGCGTCACTTGTAGAAAAGGAGGCAAGAAAATTAGAAACACGACGGGTTATAGCTGGAATTATTGAGAACAGACTGGCAATCAACATGCCGCTTCAAATTGATGCGGTATTTGGGTATATAAAGCGTACCAAAACCTTTCATCCTTTACACTCTGACCTTGAGGTTGATTCGCCGTATAATGTTTATAAATACAAAGGATTACCCCCTGGACCAATCGCCAACCCGGGACTTTCATCTATTGAAGCGGTACTTACTCCAACAAAGTCCAATTATCTCTTTTATCTTACCGGTGATGACGGAAAAATGTATTACAGCAGCACCTTTGCAGGACACATACGAAACAGGCAACTACATCTTGATTAAGCAAAACCCCCCGCGCAATGCGCGGGGGGTCTCAATACCTCTCTAGTGATGGCGCTCTTCTCCATAAATATCACGCCTCGGTTTCCTTACGTGTTGAATAATATAAACAAGCAATAGCGCAACCACCAATGCAATTGGTCCCCACGCTCCAAGTAATCCGACATAGTCCATGGCGACTCTCCGTGACTCAAGACATAAGTGTCTTGCTGGTATTGTTATACAAGAAAGTTTCTTACTTGCAAGAGTTCTATGTCTGAGTAGAAGCATATTTCACCAGTCGTCATCATCAAGAGTGCGCCGTGGTGTGTACCAAGCAATTACGCTATTCTCTCCATTTTTTGGTTGGAGCCACCACTTAACGGCAAAACGTAAAATAAAGGCAGGCACTGCCAAAATAAGCGCCACAAGTAAAATATCTGCGAGTTGATAAACAGACATAGTGTCCTCCTTAGACAGGGTCTTTCCTGATTTCGATTATGTAATACAATAAACGGCATGTCAAAAATAGGTGCGAGCAAAATAATGGTAGGACTATCTGGGGGAGTAGACTCCTCGCTTTCTGCGTATTTACTCAAAGAAGCAGGGAGTGATGTACATGCTGGTTTTATAAAAGTCTGGCAACCTGACTTTTTGCCATGCTCACAAGAGCAGGACAGAAAAGATGCCATCAAGGTCGCTGCGCACCTTGATGTACCATGCAGTACTATTGACCTTGCTGATACGTACAAAAGGGAAGTGGTTGACTATATGATTTCAGCGTACCGTGCCGGAAAGACACCAAATCCAGACGTGCTATGCAACAAAGAAGTGAAGTTTGGCGCATTTCTTTCTCATGCACTTCTAAAAGGATTTGACGCGGTAGCAACTGGCCACTACGCACAAAGAAGGCTGAATACAAGCACAGACGAGTACGAGTTGCATAGAAGTGTTGATGAAAACAAGGATCAGACATACTTTCTTTGGACACTCACCCAGGCACAACTCTCACACATCATATTTCCAATTGGGCACATGACCAAAGATGCGGTACGCGAAATGGCTGCAGCAGTACATCTTCCTAGTGCTGCACGTAAAGATAGCCAAGGATTATGTTTTGTTGGACATATAGACCTTAAAGAATTTTTGTCACATTTTGTCACCGCTACGCAGGGGGTGGTGGTCAATCAACACGGTGAGGAGATTGGTACACATGATGGAGCTCTTTTTTATACTGTTGGACAACGGCATGGGTTTACAGCGAAGACTCATTCTCATAATCAACAACCATACTTTGTGGTTAGTAAAGATGTAGAAAAAAATATTTTAGTCGTAAGTGATGAAGTTGGGTACCTTACTCCACAATATGATCATCATAAGATTAGTATTACCGAGGCAAATTGGATAAATGCGACCCCTTCAGTTGGAGACACGCTACAGGCAAGATTGCGCCACAGACAAACGTTATTTCCTTGCACTATTGCCTCTGTAACGAAAGAAAGTGCCACGGTAAGCCTAGAAACACCAATACCGCACATCCCCGAGGGGCAGGCACTCGTCTTATACGACAATACACGGTGTGTTGGAGGCGGGTTCATAGTACACTAGTGGTGTATGGAAAAAATAATTCCCATCGTAAAAGCCGATGGTACTGAAGAGCCGTTCAAATTATCAAAACTACAGTCGTCACTAAAGCGATTGGGAGTGTTACGGGGCGATATCGAAGCGATAGTACAAGAAGTATCGGACGAAGTGAGAGAGGGAAATTCTACTAACGACATATACCACAAGGTATATACAAAATTACAGCAAACAAATAACAGGACTGCAGCTGCACGCTACTCGCTAAGACGCGCACTCTTTGATCTTGGTCCAAGCGGGTTTCCTTTTGAAAGTTTTGTTGCAGAAATATTTAGAGCAAAGGGATATAGAGCACGAACTGGTGTCATGCTCAGAGGTCATTGCTCAAAGCACGAAATCGACGTACTCGCCGAAAAGCGCATGGAGAGAATTGGCGCTGAGCTCAAATTTCATAACAATCTTGGAATGAAAACAGATTTAAAGGTGGCATTGTATGTACACGCTCGCTTTGAAGACATCCATACTCACGCCGTTTCAGTTACTGGTGGTATTGATGTAACGCGTAGACTACTAATCACCAACACCAAGTTTACAAAAAATGCAATTGATTACGCAGCGTGTGTTGGACTTGAGCTCATAGGGTGGAGCTACCCTAAAAAGGGTAACCTAGAAGACCTTATTGAAGAGACTGGTCTTCATCCGCTTACGTGCCTTACTTCGCTTTCTACTCAGGAAAAGCAACGATTACTGGAAACCAAAGTTGTTTTGTGCAAAACACTGAAAGACAACCCTGATATCATGCGAAAATCTGGTATCAAAGAGAGCAAGGTAGCTAGTGTACTAAAAGAGAGCGAGGTGTTGTGCGTACCTGGTGCCGCGGTATAATAGCATCATACTACTAGCAGTTAAGGATACATTATGGACAGCATGCCAACATACGAATTGAGTGCAGATTCACACAAGCAACTCGCAATTGCATTTGTGGTGGGCTTATTGGTAGGTGCGGGCGCGGTGTGGATATGGTCTGTTAATACAAAAAACGTAGAGGCTCCAGAAAAAAGCGATGAGACAAGCAAGAGCACGCTTGCAACAACCACTTCACAAAAGCCAACAGATACCCCAAGCACAAGCACTGCCACATCAGTATCAGCATCAGCGGTTGATCTTGAGGTTAACAACCAGCTATCAGGTAACCATGTAAACATCACTTCAGTTACCTTTCCATCAATGGGTGGGTGGGTGGTAATTCATGAAGTAAGCGAAGGAGAGCTTGGTAACGCACTAGGAGCACAATACTTTAGCGAGGGCTCATGGAGTGGTACGGTCTCACTTCTTAGAAATACCGTGGTAGGTAACACCTATGCAGCGGTGTTGTACGGAGATAATGGTGATAGACAATTTACTCTTACTACAGATAAACCACTTACGGATGTAGGTACATCGCAAGTTATTATGAAGTTCTTTGTCGCGACATCACAATAATTACTCTATGGAGATAAGCACTTTCATCACCACACAAGAGATAACATTGGCGCTACAACTAATTGTTGCAATTACCCTTGGAATGCTTCTTGGTGCTGAAAGAAAGATGGCAGGCAAAACCGCCGGCATGCGTACCCACGCACTGGTTGCTATGGCATCCACGCTATACACCTCACTTGCGGTTTTTTACTCAGTGAGCCCAGAGGGGTTTGGTATTTCTGACCCATTTAGAGTTATCGCTGGTGTGGTAACTGGTATCGGCTTTATTGGCGCAGGTATCATTATGTTTAGAGATGCAACACCAAAAGGCATCACTACCGCTGCTGGATTGTGGGTGACTTCTGCTATTGGCGTGTCAATCGGTCTCGGGTACTACTTTATTGCGGTCATTGGAACACTATTAGTGCTATTTATCTTTAGAGTTTTGTGGGTTGTTGAACGACAAATGCAACACGCATGGTCAGATGATACTGAAGTAATTGCTGACAAAGAGTAGTTATTCGTGTTGCTATGAGCTATACACCAAAGACATACACAAAGGGTAGTAAAACCCCGCATACGCTTAGTAGATCAAAGGTTGATTTGTTTCTTGAGTGTCCACGTTGCTTCTACTTACTCGAACGCTTAGGTGTAAAGCGTCCTTCTATGGCAAGCTTTACACTCAATCTTGCAGTTGATGAATTGCTCAAAAGAGAGTTTGACGCGCACAGAAAGTCAAAGACACCGCACCCGTTGTGCGTAAAGGCAGGTTTGTCAGAATTGATACCGTACTCACATGACAATCTTGAAGAATGGCGGGCTAACTTTACTGGCATCAGATACAATCATAAGTACACCAATATTACTTTCTTTGGAGCGGTAGATGACTTGTGGGTGGACACCGAGGGTGCGCTATATGTCGTTGATTATAAAGCCACCGCAAAAAATGAGGCGCCGACACTAGACGGTCGCTGGGGTGAGCAGTATAAACGACAGGTAGAGTTTTATGCGTGGTTACTTCGTGGTAATGGTTTTGTCGTATCTGATCGTGCATATTTTGTCTACGTAAACGGCAAAAAGGATGAACCATCGTTTAATGAAAAGTTGCTTTTTGATGTTGAGCTCATTCCACATACCGGTACCGATACATGGATAGAGCCACTTCTTGTACGCATTAAAGAAACTCTTGAGTCAGATGCAATACCAAAAAGTGGCACACTATGCGAATACTGTCCGTATAGGGAGGGTGCGGGTAATGCATTTAAAGCCCATGTCACAAAACACAAACAGTAGTATACAAGAGAACATACTACGTACGGTACAAGGCATACAGGCAGGAAAAACGCTTTCGTATAAAGAAGTAGCAATATTGTCAGGCTACCCTAGCCACGCACGTTTTGTTGGATATCTTATGTCAAAAAATTATGATCCCAAGATACCATGTCATCGTGTAATAAAGAGCAATAATGAAGTGGGTGAGTACAACCGAGGAGTAACGCAAAAAATCGCTATGCTACGTACAGAAGGAGTACAGATAGTGAGTATGCCAAATGGAGTCTATGTAGTACAATAATTTTATGGGAATCGAAGGTATCAACGAGACTAAAATTACTGCAGCAAAAAAGCAAAGCAGGCTTATGCTTGGCCTTGTTGCTGTTATCGCGGTAGGTACACTATTTTATGTTGCAAGTACCACTGAGATTGGTTCGCAATACCTCACTCCAAATAGTGTCATTGCTTCAGTAAACGGCACCGATATCACGCAACGCGAATTTAATGATTCGTTTAGCAAAGCAATGATTATTTATGAATCAGAAGGTGTTGATTTTAATGATAAAAATGTATTGCTTGAATATCGCGAAAAGTTTTTGGATGAAATGATAAGCAATCTACTTCTCCTTCAAGCCTCTGAAAAAAATAATATTTCAGCAACGGAGTACGAAATAATTAAGGAATATAATGATCTTGTCACTATGCTTAATGGTAAAGAAGAATTTGCTGCCTACATTGAAGCAAACAAACTAACCGAGCAAGAAATAAAGGAAAATATTTCAGATCAAATCAAAATACAAAAGTACCTTGTTGATGTAACCGACATTGAAGAAGTAAAGCCAGAAGAGGACGAGATACTTTCAACCTATGAAAAAGTTGTCTCAAGCGTTGAAGATGCACCGCCACTCGATAAAGTCCGAGGGCTTATTGAAAGTGAACTAATTAGACAAAAAGTGGTTTCCATAGTTGCAGAGCATGTTGAAAGCCTCAGAAAGGAGGCAACTATAAAGAAAATGTAATAAGTGACTTTGTCATACAGATAGTCTTTGTTACAATCTATAAATGCATTACAGCAGAGTAGTAGAAAAGGCTGTGAGGAAGACGGCAGCACTCCACGACGGCCAACATCGAAAAGGAGATTTACTTCCTACACTGTCACATGTGTTTGCCGTTGCGCTCATACTTACTGACTATACTGATGATGAGGACATCATTGCAGCGGCGCTACTTCATGACACCGTTGAAGACACCATGTACGGTTTTGATGAGCTTGAAAGTGATTTTGGACCTAGAATATGCGACATTGTACGAGGAGTAACGATTGTCGATGATGAAGGTACCCCAATGAATTGGAAAGAGCGACATCTTTCATATATTACCAAACTTGAGCAAGGTCCAGCAGAGTCTGCCTACGTTGCGGCCGCTGATAAAATACACAATATCCGTTCAATGGTATTGTGGTATAAAGGTGCGGATGATCATGAATTTCATCATGATTTCGGCGGCACCAATAAGGAGAGAACGGAGATATATACGCAAATACGAGACATAGTAGCTAGAAAAATTACTAATAAAAAATTGCTCGACGAATACGACAAAGCGTTTGAAGAGTACACCCAATTTTTATCCCGATAAGCAACTATCATGCACACATCCTGGAATCTCTCGCTGCTCTACTCATCGCATGATGACCCTGCCATTGAAAAAGACGTCAAAAAGATAGAATCACTTTGTGCATCATTTGAAAAAAAGTACAAGGCAACCATCTCAACAGTAACCACCACCCAAAAACTACTCCCGATATTTGTGGAGTATCACAAACTGCAAGAAGTACTTTCGGTATCAAATCCAGTGTACTACTTTTCGCTTATGCGAGAGGTGGCAAGCAATGACGAGAAAGCTGAGGCGATGGAAACCTTACTTTCGCAACGAATCACCAAGGCATATAACAAGGTCATGTTCTTTTCACTGTACCTCGCTTCGGTGCCGCCAGCATTTCAGACACGCATTCTTGCGGATGCGCGTTTTGCTCCATATAACTATTTGCTCAAGTCTACCTTTAAAAATGCAGTGTATAACCTAACGGAGCCTGAGGAGAAGATCCTCTCGCTCACATCACTACCAGCAAAATCATTGTGGGTTAGTGGATTTGAAAAGTTACTGAACAAACAAACCATTACCTATAAAAAGGTTACCTATCCAATTTCTGAGGCAATAGCTAAAGCAACGTACCTACCACGGCAAGCAGACAGACTAGCTATGTCAAAAAAGATTCTCTCCACCCTTGCGTCAATTTCTGATTTTGCAGAAAGCGAGATAAACGCCATTTATAACTATAAAAAAATAAATGATGATCTCCGTGGCTTCAAAAAGCCCTACAGCAGCATGGTGGTGAGTAATCAAAATAGTGAAAAAGAGGTTGAGGCACTGGTGCATGCAGTGAGTGAATCTAACGACATCGCGCATTCATATTACAAGTTAAAAAAGCGAATCCTTAAGCTCGATAAATTTCATTATGTAGATAGAAATATCTCAATCGGAAACACGCGTAAAAAAATACCCTTCACAGAGGCAGTAGCTACCGCCAAAGAAATTTTTGCAAGCATTAATCCTGAGTACGCCACTATACTTGAGCGATATCTTTCAAATGGTCAAATTGACGTATTTCCTAAGAAGAACAAAAGTGGTGGAGCGTTTTGTTCGAGCACGCATGGCAAACCAGTATTTGTACTCCTCAATCACAAGGATACGGTAAACGACTTCTTTACCTTGATGCATGAGATGGGCCATGCGATACATGCTGAGCGTTCACGAACACAACCGTCACATTACGAAGATTACTCTATTGCTGTAGCTGAGGTGGCAAGCACGCTTTTTGAATCTCTTGCATTTGACTATCTTTTTGAAAAAGCATCTACCCGTGAGCAAGTTATCATGCTCCATGACAAAATTCATAATGATATTTCAACTATCCACCGACAAATTGCTTTTTTCAGATTTGAACAAGAACTCCATGAAAAAGTAAGAGAACATGGATTCGTTCAAAATAAAGAAATCGCCACTTTGTTTACAACCCATCTGTCCTCATATATGGGGAAGGATGTACTCGTTGATCCTGAAAATGGCTATGGGTATCTCTATATAAGTCATATACGACGATTCTTTTATGTGTATACCTATGCCTATGGTATCCTCATCGCCAAAGCAATAGCATCCCGTTACAAAAAGAATCCTGCATACGCAAAAGACATTGATAATTTTCTCTCACTGGGCGAGTCTATGTCGCCAGAAGATATATTCAAATCAATTGGTATTGCCACAAAAGACGGTAGCGTATTTACCGATGGGCTACAAAGTATTAGAGATGATGTTGCTAAACTTGCTATACTCGCAAAAAAGGGGGGGATGTTATAATTAAACTAACCATATGGACCTACTCTTACTCGGTATGACGCTTTCAATGCTTGGAAAGGTGATTTTGGGTGTGTGCGTACTCTCTGTACACGCAAAAATTCTTAAAGAGCACAAAATAGACGGCGATGTGCTATCAAGAATGAGTCATGAGCGATATTTTGCCCTGCTCGGTATTGCCTTTATTATTACTGGCTATGTCGCAGAAATTACTTCATTTGGATACTTTGACTTTCTCCAGTAAATTACTATATTGTCACTATTATGACACTTCAAGAAATCAGAGCGCGATATATTTCGTTCATGGAATCAAAGGGGCACAAAGCCATCCCTTCTGCATCTTTACTGCCTCAAAATGATCCAACCACTTTGTTTACCGGAAGTGGTATGCAACCACTATTGCCATACCTACTTGGCAAAGAGCATCCACTCGGCACAAGAATAGTAGATAGCCAAAAATGTTTTAGACAAATGGATATTGAAGAAGTGGGTGACAATCGACACACGACGTTTTTTGAGATGCTAGGAAACTGGTCATTTGGAGACTACTTCAAAGAAGAACAATTGCATTGGGTGTTTGAATTTCTCACCAGTACATCTGTTGGCATTGGCATCAATCCAGAAAATTTGTATGTGACGGTGTTTGCAGGTGATGATGCCAACAATATCGCGCGAGACGACAAAGCGGTTGAGCTATGGAAGCAGCTGTTTGCAACTGTAGGTATTGATGCAAAAGATGTGTTTATCGGAAAGGAGTCTGATGGCGCATCAAAAGGAATGCAAGGAGGTAGGATTTTTTATTACGACGCAAAGAAAAACTGGTGGAGTAGGGCAGGAGTCCCAGAAAATATGCCTAGCGGTGAACCAGGTGGACCGGACTCTGAGCTATTTTATGACTTTGGTACACCACATGACAAAGCGTTTGGTGAACACTGTCATCCAAACTGCGATTGCGGACGGTTCCTTGAGATAGGCAATTCTGTCTTTATGGAGTACATCAAGCAAGAAGACGGTACATTTGCCAAGCTTCCTAAAAGTAACGTTGACTTTGGCGGTGGTCTAGAGCGACTGTGTGCCGCAGCAAATCACGTTAATGACGTGTTTCCTATTGCGCACAAAGAAATTATCGCCATGTTAGAGCAAGCTTCTGGTATTACCTATGCACTTGCGACGCCTGAACAAGTAAAAGCATTTAGAGTAGTAGCTGATCACCTTAAAGGCGCGGTATTTATCATTGCTGATGGTGCACGCCCGGCAAACACTGATTCTGGTTATGTACTACGTCGCCTTCTACGAAGGGCGGTACGGTATGCTGATTCACTTTCAATTACAGAAGGTGTTCTAAAGGATGCAGTTACGGTGGTAATTGGCATGTATCAAGATCACTACCCTGAGCTAGTACCACTTACAGAGACAATCGCCTCAATAGTTGCTGATGAGGAAGAGAGATTTAGAAAAACACTTGAGCGTGGACTCAAAGAATTTGAAAAGATTTCAACCTCAGGTGCCATCTCCGGAGAAAACGCATTTCTTCTCTTTACCACCTACGGCTTTCCAATTGAAATGACTGAAGAAATGGCAAAAGAGAGGGGAGTAACCGTTGATAAGGCTGTCTACCTAGAAGAGATGCGTAAGCATCAAGAGCTAAGTCGAGCAGGCGCTGAGCAAAAGTTTAAAGGTGGACTTGCTGATCATTCTGAACAGGTAGTTAAGTATCACACCGCGACACACCTACTTAACCAAGCACTCAAAGAAGTCCTTGGTCCACATATCGAACAGAAAGGAAGCAATATCACTAGTGAGCGATTACGATTTGACTTTGCTCACCACGAAAAAATTACTGATGAACAACTTAAAGCGGTTGAAGAAATCGTGAATCGTAAAATACAAGAAGATTTGATAGTGACCGCAACTGACATGCCACTTACCCAAGCAAAAGAGCGTGGCGCTGTGGGTGTATTTGGAGAAAAATACGGAGACGTTGTCCGTGTATACTCTATTGGAGACCCTATGAAGCCGTTTAGCATGGAGCTATGTGGAGGACCACACGTTGAACACACTGCTGTGCTTGGAACATTTCATATCACTAAAGAAGAATCAGTTGCTGCTGGTACACGCAGAATAAAAGCAGTGTTGTCCTAAAACACACACTGTGCGTTATCACCACTCTTACAAATGTACGAGTGGTGTATACTATAGTGGCATATGCACTTTTTTGGTTCACATTTTGCTACCGATGAGAAGGATGCGATGATCATTTTTGATATTGGTAGTGGACATATCAGTTGTGCCGTCACGGTATACACCGCCCAAAAGAAACCTCACATCGTATACGCAACCACCGAGCCTATTGATGCGGCTACCGAAAGCCAAGAGCAACTACTCAAGGCAATGATTTCATCACTCTTGGTTGTTACTATGCGTGTACGAAGCGAAGGGATACCACTACTTTCAGAGAAATTTGGTATCACGGCTAAAAAACTTGTCTGCGTGTTTAGCTCACCGTGGTACGCTGCATATACAAAAACTATTTGTAAGCAGTACACCAAGCACGAATTGATATCACAACAAACAGTTGACGCGCTTCTTCATGACGAAAAGGTACTACTCACCACCTCCGAAGGAAAAAGCGGCAAGCTTATTGAATGTGCTGCAACTGGAGTACGGCTTAATGGCTATGATACCTCTCTCGAAAAGAAGCTCGAGGCATCATATGTTGAAATCGATACGTATATCAGCTTTATTTCGGAGGACATCATAAGCAAAGTTGAGGCAGTACTTAGTAAGATGTTTAATCCACAATACATAGACCTTGCGACGTATCCTTATATCGCGGTGTCTGCCCTTGGTGTGTTGCGTGAGTCGCGAGGCGTCTCGCTATACGTTGATATTGCGGCGCAAACAACAGATATCGTGCTTCATGATGGAAAGGCGCTTTTGCGAGTATCATCGGTTCCTTGTGGCAAACATTCGTTTGTCTCCGCTATTCAAACATCATTAAAGACAAATGAGTATGATGCGATGACTCGATTTACCCTTACCGCAACAAAAAAATACGCTAAGGGGAAGGAGGCAGATGTGGCAACAAAGCACGTAGAAAAGATCGCGACACAATGGAGAGAGGCAATTGCTTCTACGCTTTCGCAGGTTGAATCTGAGTACCCACTATTTACCTCGGTGAGTATTACTGCAGATGACGCGATAGTTCCATTTTTCTCTGAACAATTAATTGAAGCACTTTCACCTGTTGCTGGAGAATCGTACATACGACACATACCAATAACCACAATCTCACGCAGAGAAGTAAGTGCGTTTTTGACTACACATCATGATGTACAGCTTGATGGTACGTTAGGGTTGTGTGTGCTCTTTTATGCAGACAGTACTATGAGGTAATATATGTATCATGCGAAATAAAAAAATTATTCAAGACATCCTCCCTGCATCAGGTAGAACTCCAATACGAAAGAGAAGTACTCCCGAACCAATACCTGCAAGCATTCGAGAAATACCAGTGAGTAGACCACAGGTGAGGCCTACTGAGGAGGTATACGAGAGACCTCCAATTCGAAGGTCACCACCAGTAACCGCAAAGCCTCCACAACACATAGAGCGCCACTATCAGGTGGACAGCGAACAAGATGGTGGTCAGAAGCGCGGTCCACGCTATGTAATATGGATAAGCTCATTTATTGCAATGGGTATTCTTGCGACTGCATTTTCAATGATACTCTCAGGTGCAAATGTACTAGTGCATCCCAAAAAGGAATCGGCTTTTTTTAACGGCACGATTAGGGCAGATAACTCACCAAATGCACCACTTACCTTTGAAGTGATGTCACTAAGCGACAGCAAAACGGAGGTAATTCCTGCAGTAAAGGAAGCGTCAGTTAAGGAGTACGCTAAAGGCGAGGTCACCATCATTAATACCTATTCAGAAGACAGTCAGCGTCTTATTGCCAACACTAGATTTGAAACTGCTGACAAAAAAGTGTACAGAATCCGAGATGCAGTTGAAGTTCCTGGCTTAACCAAGAAGCCAAATGGTGACGTGGTTCCAGGAAAAATTGTCGCTACACTGTACGCTGACGCTCCTGGTGAGGAGTACAATCTTGCCTCAGCAAAAATGACTATACCCGGATTTTCTGGCTCTCCTCGATTCTCAGGTTTTGAAGCAGTAACCAATACGCCAATCACCGGGGGATACAATGGTATTAAGCAAATAGCTGATGATGCGGTTGTTACCTCTACGCGTGCAGAAATGACCGCAGCGATCCTTTCCTCTCTTGAAAAAAAGCTACAATCAGAAAAAAAGGAGGGCTTTTATGTTGATAAAGACCTTGTAAAAGTCTCTGTTATCTCTGCTGAACCAAAAAATGCGGATGTTGATAACTCAGTAGTTGTAGAGGAGGCAATACATGCAGACTACATTATGCTTGATGAGCGTGCACTTGCAAAAGCAATCGCAAATGCGAGCCTTACCGACTACAACAATGAGGACGTGATGATCGAGAACTTATCGGACCTAGAAATAACCCTTGCCACTCCAATACCCACTGATTCAGCGACTATTTCGTCAGTACAGCTATCTATAAAAGGGACTGTTGAATTTAGATGGCTCTTTGATGCGGAGGCGCTAAAGAAGGATTTGGCTGGCAAAAACAGACAAGCGCTATATACAGTGCTTTCTGGCTACCCAAGCATCGATAAAGCTGAGGTAACCCTACGACCATTCTGGAAACAGGCCTTTCCGGTTGATGCAAAGGATATATCTATAGACAATGTGCTTGACTAGGAATACCGGCTCATGTACTATGTCATAACCTTGTCAATCCGGCATGAATAAGCAGATCGAACAGCAAACGGGCACCATTGAAGAGGCGCTCCCGAATACTCTGTTTAGAGTCCGCTTGGAAGAAAGTGGGGAATTAATCCTCGCATATCTTGCAGGGAAGATGAGAATACACAGAATTAAGGTTTTGGTTGGCGACTCGGTAAGAGTCGAGCTAGACCCTTACGGTGGTAAAGCAAGAATTGTAAAACGTCTCTAATTGATGGAGAACAAAGACAACTAGGTATGAAAGTTCGATCATCTATCAAAAAAAGAAGTCCAGACGACAAAATAGTCCGCAGACGCGGGCGTATTTACGTCATTAACAAAAAGAACCCAAGAAATAAACAACGACAAGGATAATATGCGTATTTCAGGCATCACCATTCCAGATAAGAAGCACCTTGAATTTGCACTCACTGCAGTGTATGGTATTGGACGACCCAAGGCTCTTAAAATTCTGCACGACCTCAAGATTGACCCATCAAAAAAGCCGACTGACCTTTCAGAAAACGAGGAGAACGCAATAAGAACGCACATTGAGTCACTTGGTCCAATAGAAGGCGAGCTCAGACGTGTTGTAGGTGCTCATATAAAGCGATTGAAGGATATCCAGTCATACAGAGGCTCACGTCACTCAAAGAAGCTACCTTCAAGAGGGCAACGAACAAAGACAAACGGACGAACATTGAAGGGGGTAAAGAAGACGATGGGTTCTGGTAAGAAGACAGTAGAGAAGAAATAATACTGACAATACCTATGGGTAAGAAACGAATTGTAAAAAAACCAGGAGGATCAGTTGATCAAGGCCTAAAAGCCCGAGCACTTTCGAAGTCTGTAAAGAGAAGGTTCGATTCAGCTGTTCTCCATGTTATTGCGTCATACAACAACACCACCATCACTCTTACCGATGAAAAGGGTAACGTAGTCAGTAGCTCATCTGCAGGAGCACTAGGATTTAAGGGAGCAAAAAAGAGTACCCCGTTTGCTGCTGCTAAGGTAGGGGAGCTTATTGGCGAAAAGGCTGGACAGATGGGTATCAAAACTGTTTCAGTAGTCATCAACGGCGTTGGATCAGGAAGAGAATCTGCTCTTCGCGCCTTTGTGGGTAAGGGATTTGAGGTTTCAAATATACAAGACAGAACGCCTAACCCACACAATGGACCAAGGCCTAAGAAAGCAAGACGCGTATAATATATGAAAACAGGACCACGATACAAAATTTGTAAGAGACTTGGTAATGGCGTTTTTGAGAAGTGCCAAAATCAAAAGTTTTCTTTGTCTGAGGAGCGATCTAAGAAATCAGAGAAGCGATCAAAAGGTAATATGTCTGACTTTGCAAAGCAGATGCTTGAGAAGCAGCGTGTACGTATGCTCTACGGTATTACCGAGCGACAGTTTAGAAAGTATGTTGATGAATCACTTGCTCACGGTAAGGAAGCAAAGACTGAGCTTCTTTCAAAGCTAGAGAGCCGACTTGATAATACGCTGTATCGTGTAGGTCTAACCAAGACAAGACGAGCAGCAAGACAGATGGCTGCTCATGGCCATGTTATGGTTAACAAAAAGCGCGTTACCGTACCTTCATATAATCTTTCAAAGGGTGACGTTGTCGAAGTGCGTGATGGAAGCAAGTCAAAGGCTCACATTGTTGAGGCGAAAGAGAAAATTGCTGATGTCACCGCACCACGTTGGATAAAGTTTGAAAATACATCACTTGTTGCTACCGTCCTTGAACAGCCAAACGCAGAGAATACTGACATGCCGTTTGACCTTGCGCAGGTACTTGAATTTTATAGCCGATAGTAATTATTAGGATTTTATTTTTGCATATGGAACTTCATGTAACACTGCCATCAAAGCCAAAGATTGTCTCTGAGTCTCAAAACTCAGGTGTCTTTGAGATTGATGGTCTATATCCAGGATATGGCCATACGCTTGGTAACTCACTACGACGAATAATTCTCTCCTCTCTGCCAGGCGCAGCTATCACTAAGGTAAAAATTGAGGGTGTACCTCATGAGTTTAGTACTAAAGAAGGAGTAAAGGAGGACATCATCACTATTCTTCTCAATCTCAAAAAGGTTCGTCTTTCACTTATTGGTGACGACACTCAGACTATTGCCCTTAAAATAAAGGGTCCTAAAAACGTTACTGCGGCTGACTTTACACTACCTACTCAAGTAAGCGTACATAACCCAGAGCAGTACATTTGTGATGTTACGAGCAAGACTGAATTCTACGCTGAGCTTACCGTACAAAAGGGCATTGGTTACGTACCTCGAGAGCAAATTCAGGAAGACAAGGTAGATGTTGGTACTATCGCGCTTGATGCTGCATTTACTCCAATTAGACGAGTTAACTACGAGGTAGAAAACATGCGCGTAGGTGACAGAACAGATTACAACCGTCTTCGAATAACTATTGAGACTGACGGCACCGTAACTCCAAAGGAAGCACTCGAGAAGTCAATTGAGATAATGATCTACCAACTGAAGTCAGTTATTGGTTTTCAGGATCCTAAAGAAACCTTCTCTCGCGATGAGGAGGCAAAAGAATCACGAGCAATTGAGGCCCCAGTAAAGGAGTCTAAAGAAACTCATGAGGGCAAAGAAGATGATGTTGAAATGCTAAAGACACGAATAGAAACTCTTTCTCTTTCAACACGAACAGTTTCAGCTCTTGGCGTTGCTGGCATACGAACTGTTGGTGGACTTGCAAGAAAGAGAGAAGACGATATTCTTGCGATTGAAGGACTTGGAGTAAAAGGTCTTCAAGAGATAAAGCGAGCACTCAGCAATTTTGGTATAACTCTAAGAAGCTAATATGAAGCACGGAGCTAAACTTAATACACTAGGACGCAGCCGAAATGAACGCAACGCGCTTATCATGTCTTTGGTACGTGAGCTTGTATTGCGTGATGTTATTACCACCACAGAAGCAAAGGCAAAGGCGCTACGCCCAGCAGTAGAGAAGCTCATCACAAAGGCAAAGGTAGACACTCTTTCAAGCAGACGACTTATCGCATCTCGAGTTAATAACGATGAAGAGGTTGTTGCAAAGCTATTTACTGTCCTTGCACCAAAGTATAAAGACCGAGCTGGTGGATATACTCGAATAGTTAAGATGGGTCAGCGAGGAATGGATGCCCGAAGCGTAGCCAAAATCGCATTTGTATAGTACGCTCAATTCTCAACGTATGAATGAAAAAATTTACACAATTGACGCAAAAGGAAAGAGGCTCGGAAGAGTAGCTTCTGAAGCTGCAACCATCCTTATGGGCAAAGACACGCCTCATTACGCTCGCCACAAAGAAGGCGAGGGCAAGGTGGTTATTGAGAATGCTGGCTCACTCACTATTGATGAGAATAAGCGAAACGATAAGGCGTACTACAGCTACTCAGGCTATCCAGGAAATCAAAAACGAGAAATACTCAAGGACCTTATCGCAAAGAAAGGAGGTAAGGAATTGTTGATACGAGCAATAAGTGGCATGCTTCCAAAAAACAAACTGAGAGACAGAATGTTGAAGCGCCTTCTGATTAACGAAAAATAATTATGTCAGAGAGATACATCGAAACAGTTGGACGAAGAAAGACATCAGTAGCACGAGTTCGTCTTGTGCCTGCAAAAACACAGTCTCTTGTTGTTAACGACAAGCCTGTAGTTGAATACTTCAAAACAAGCACCCTCCAAAAGGTGGCTACTGAAGCATTTCATGTTGAGGGCGTAAATACATTTGCTGTCTCTGCGCATGTAAACGGCGGCGGTAGCGCTTCACAAGCTGAGGCAATACGTCATGGTATCTCACGAGCTATCAGCGAGCACCAGAGCGCACTGAGAACGCCACTTAAGAAGGCTGGATTCCTCAAGCGAGACCCTCGAACAAAGGAGCGACGTAAATTCGGTCTCAAGAAGGCAAGAAAGGCACCTCAGTGGAGCAAGCGTTAATTCTCCTATACGCACTTGGTTTTGACACAGGCGTTATCGAGACGTATAGTTTTTTCGTAACAAAAACGTAGTATGTCAGAAGATACATCACAGACGTCAGAAGACCTAATTTTTGAAGATGATTCACTCGGTACCAGTGATACGGTAAAGTCGTTGCGTGAAAAATTACTTCAATGTCAGAAAGAAAGAGACGAACATCTTATCGGATGGCAGCGAGCTCGCGCTGATCAGGTAAACTACAAGCGCACCGCGCAAGAGGATGCGGACAGACGAGTAAAGCTTGCCATTACTCCTCTCGTAAGAGATCTCTCAAGCATTCTTGACTCATTTGATAGTGCAATTAAAATTGACGTGTCGGCAGGCGAGGGGAACGCGGTACGCGATGGCGTCATACAGGTTCAAGGGCAATTTTTAAAAATATTAGCGCAGTACGGAGTATCCCTTATAGACCCTATCGGAGAACCATTTGACCCACACCGGCATGAAGCAGTAGGTACTACCCCCACCTCGACACCTAGCGAAGATCATATTGTTGCGAGTGTTATGCAAAAAGGATTAGAGCTCGAGCATACACTCATACGACCTGCTAAAGTTATTTTATTTGTTACCAGTTAATACCACTACTATGGCTAAAATACTTGGAATTGATCTCGGCACCACAAATAGCGCAATGGCAATTATGGATGGCGCAGAGCCTGCTATCATCGAAAACACCGAAGGTAGTAGAACTACTCCTTCTGTCGCAGCCATTTCTAAGACAGGAGAGCGCCTTGTTGGTGTGGTTGCGCGTCGACAAGCAGTAACAAATCCAAAGAACACCATTTATGGTATCAAACGGTTTATGGGTCACCGCTTTAATGATCCTATCGTCACTCAAAACGCTGGCGTGCTTCCGTATGAAATAAAGGCAGGGACAGACGGTGGTGTAGAGGTAACACTAAGTGGCGCTACGTACAGACCTGAAGAAGTCTCTGCAATGATACTGCAAAAACTAAAGAGTGATGCAGAAGCAAAGCTTGGAGAAAAAATAACTGAAGCAATCATTACCGTACCAGCATACTTTGATGATGCACAACGAAAAGCTACCAAGGACGCAGGAAAAATCGCTGGCCTTGAAGTAAAACGAATCATCAACGAACCAACTGCAGCGGCACTTGCGTATGGCTTTAATAAAAAGAAGGATGAAAAGATTGCTGTCTTTGACTTTGGCGGCGGTACATTCGACGTATCAATTTTGGAAGTAGGAGATGATGTTATTGAAGTAAAGGCAACGGACGGTGACGCCTTTATGGGTGGACGCGACATTGATCAAAAGATTGTTGAATGGATTGCATCAGAATTTAAGAAAACACAGGGGGTAGATCTACTCAAAGACCCGCTTGCAGTACAACGACTTGATGAGGCGGCAGAAAAGGCGAAGCACGAGCTTTCAACAACACAGCAAACAGAAATCAATATTCCATTTATTACCTCAGGTGAGGATGGACCAAAGCACCTTCTCATGAACATGACGAGGGCAACCCTTGAGACGCTTGCACGACCATATATCGATAAGGCCATTGCTATCACAAAGCGAGCAATGGAGGCATCTCCATTTAAGGTAACTGATCTTAATGAAGTGATTCTTGTTGGTGGACAAACTCGAATGCCAGCGATACAAGAGGCAGTAAAAGAGTTTTTTGGACGTGAACCAAACAAGAGCATTAACCCGGATGAGGTAGTTGCTCTTGGTGCTGCTATTCAGGCGGGTATCCTTCAAGGTGATGTAAAAGATATTCTCCTACTCGATGTTATCCCGCTATCTCTTGGCATCGAAACCATGGGTGGTGTAGCGACAAAAATCATAAACAGAAACACCACCATACCAACACAAAACTCACAAGTATTTTCAACCGCCGCAGACAACCAAACTAGTGTCGAAGTGCATGTGGTACAAGGCGAACGAGCGATGGCTAGTGATAACAAGTCACTCGGACGATTTATCCTTGAAGGAATTCCACCAGCACCTCGCGGACTGCCACAGGTTGAGGTTGCATTTGATGTTGATGCGAACGGCATTCTCAATGTTACCGCAAAAGACAAGACGACTGGCAAAACACAGACTATTCGAATTGAAGCAAGCTCAGGACTTAGTGATGCTGATATCAAGCGAATGACTGATGACGCAGAAGGTCATGCGGACGAGGATAAGAAAAAGAAAGACCTTGCTGAAGCAAAAAACATTGCAGAGCAACTTATCTACACCGCACAAAAATCTCTTACCGATCACAAAGATGCTATCCCTGCTGATACCAAGACTGCGGTAGAGGGTGCCATTACATCACTACGAGACGTGCTTTCTCAAAACGACATGGAAGCAATAAAAAATAGCACTACAACACTAAGCAATGAGCTACAAAAAGTAGGTGAAGTAATGAAATCAGCACAAAGCGCACCACATACTGCCGAGGAGAAACCAGCAGAAAATGGTACCGTTCATGATGCTGAGGCAACAGACATACCTGAGGATGGAAAAAACCAAACCTCGTAACATGAAAAAAGACTATTACAAAATTCTTGAAGTAGAAAAGAATGCCACCCAAGAGGAGATAAAAAAGGCATTTAGAAAATTGGCTCAAAAATATCACCCTGATAAGCAGACCGGGGACGAAAAAAAATTTAAAGAAATAAGTGAGGCGTACTCGGTCCTCTCAGATGAAAAAAGGCGAGCTGAATACAATGCCTACGGCAGGGTATTTGGTGGTAATAGCGCACAAGGTAACAACAATCAAGGCTTTGACGGATTTGATTTTTCTGGATTTCAGAATGGGTCGGTTGAGTTTGACTTAGGAGATATTTTTGGAGATTTCTTTGGTGGAGGTAAACGCAGACAATCACGAGGAAGTGATGTATCGGTTGATATCGAGGTGTCATTCAAAGAATCAGTATTTGGTGTCACCAGATCAGTAACCCTCTCTAAAACATCAACATGTACTACCTGTAGTGGATCAGGCGCAAAAACTGGTTCAGCAATGATAGCTTGTACGACATGTTCAGGCGCGGGTGTTATCCACGAATCAAAGAACACCATGTTTGGTGTGTTTTCTGCAACAAGACCATGTAGCGCTTGCGCGGGTAGAGGAACAAAACCTGAACATGCGTGTGAGGCATGTAAAGGAGAAGGGGTGCTCTATAAACAAGAAAAAATTGATATCCATGTTCCTGCAGGAATAAATGATGGTGAGATGATACGAATGTCTGGATTTGGCGAGGCAATAAAGGCGGGTACTCCTGGTGATTTGTATGTAAAAATACATGTAAAACAAGATGCAGAGTACAAAAAGGAGGGCGCACACATCATAAAGGACCTAAATGTAAAGCTTACCGACGCAATTACTGGCGCGACATATACAGTTGAGACACTTGATGGTAATATTGCCGTGAAGATACCGCCAGGCGTCTCCTTTAATGAGCTGTTACGAGTTAAAGGTAAAGGAGTAGTGCTTTCAGCATCAAAACGAGGTGACTTATTGTTAAGGATTAAAATCGGTATTCCTGAAAAGCTTTCCCGAAAATCACGAGCACTTATTGAAGAGCTAAAGAAAGAGGGGATATAGTGTAGTGCAAAAGCGCACACTTCATGCAAACCGCAACCACATACGTATCCATGATTACCGAGCACTTTCTAGAAGTGCCTAAGGATATATTACTTGCCGTAGCGCTGGTTACTCTTATGGTTGCTATCGCTGTATGGAAAGGTAAGCAAGCACTTTTTGCGGTGATTATTGCCATGTACCCAAGCGCACTGCTTACACCGTTAGTAGCCACTCTTCTTTCACCATACCTTACTCACCACCACGTGAGTGTGCTTGTCTTTATCACCCTTATCGTGCTTATCTATCTACCAATTCGATCGGTAATTGGGTCGTTTTATCATGGCAGTGGTCCCAAAAAGTGGTTTGAGATAATTATTCTTGGAATACTTTCAACCGGGTTACTTTTCTCTCTACTTCTCACCGCAACAACATTTCAATCCCTGTTTACCTTTAGTGAGTCGATGCAAACACTATTTGTTGGTAGTATCCAGAGCGTCCTATGGATGATAATTCCCGTACTCTGTTTAAAATTATGCAGATAAATTTTAGATCAATACTTCCGTTATTATTACAAACTATTGCGTGGCCAATCGCCCGAGTACTATTTTGGATTTTGTGTGATTTTGAGGTGTTTGGCTATAAAAAAATATCCCGTTTACCCAAAGGAGTTATTTTTGCTATCAACCACACGAGTCACTTGGACCCGATAGCCATCAGAGCGGCGCTACCATGGTTCTCGCGATTTGCTCCTATGTTTTATGTAGCGCGCGAACAAAAGATTTACGATTGGAAAGGATGGAAAGGGTATCTATATGGAGATACCTTTTTTAATATCTGGGGTGCATATCCCGCATATCCTGGTAAGCAAGACTATGTTTATTCACTCAGAAATTTTATTACTATAGGTAAAACACGAGAGAGTATTACTATTTTTCCATTCGGTATTGAAAAATTAACTGACCCAGAACCAAAAAAGCCTCGCGGAGGAGTAGTATTTCTTTCTCATTATCTACAGGTACCGGTGGTGCCAGTATATATATCTGAATGTTATCACGCGTCATTTTCTTCTTTTTTTAAAGCGCGTCTAACACTCAAGGTCGTATTTGGTGATCCTATCTATTACCACGAGCAGTTGCCAGAATTTCCTTTACTAGATGACTACAAAAACGCGGCTATAGTACTTGGAGAAAAAATTAAATCACTCAAATACACCATTACCAGTACCAGCATGGCGCATAGTGATGTATCGCGTGCGCTATATAACCACAACCAGCATGCCTAAATCGCTGTATTTTCTTTTACAAGATATATACTATCAGCTTGTTCCGTGGAGCACGCCATCACGTAAGGTGCACGTAGCATTTATTGTCCATCCACGAACCGAAGAGGACACCATTAAAAAATTTCCATTCCTTCGTTTTCTTCCCCTCCCACTTGTACGAGCACTCATGAAGCGATTTTGGGTGGTCAGCGTTGCACCAATACATGTAGGTGAGAAGCGTAATGAAGGTATCGTGCTTTCTATACCACTTACCGCAAAGCAGATGCTTGACGATAGAAAGAGAGCAGTTCGGTATATACAAGATGCGTATGCCTATGCGCATAAGCGTGGTGCTCGAGTAGTTGGACTCGGCGCGCTCACTGCTTCACTTACCCACGGCGGTACATTGCTTGCTGCTACCGACGCAACCCCACGAATAACTACCGGGAGACTTTTTACCTCACTTAATGTGGCAACACTGGTCGAGCGAGGGGTCAGCGCACTCTCACGCAACAAAGAGACAATAGTTGTTTCTATTGTTGGTGCCGCAGGATCAATAGGCTCTGCAGTAGCACAAATACTTTCTTACTGGGGGTATACCAATTTTATACTTATTGACCTTTCCAATAAGAAAGAGAGGATGGAAGAAATTCACTCGTATATAAAAGAACACAACAAAAAAGCCTCCGTTACCATCTCCGACAATCTTAATGACGTAAAAGGCTCACACGTAATTGTGACCGCAACCAGCAAAGAGGGGGCACTCATTATGAGTGAGCATGTTGCACCAGGAGTTATTATTGTTGATGACGCGCAACCATCTGATGTAGATGAGGCACTACTGATGCGAGATGACTTACTCATACTCTCAGGGGGAGCAGTACGTACTCCCCATGTCAAAATCCCTTTTGACATGGGACTTAAAGATTCCTCAACAATCTACAGTTGTCTTGCAGAAGCATTGCTACTTAATGAGATGTCACACGTGCGTGGAAGCTCACTTGGTGAGTTTAGAAAAATAGATATGGATACCGTACAAGAGCTTAAAGAGGTCGCTACGCAGTTTTCTTTTGAAAGTGGAGTTTTTCAGAACAACAAAAGGGTTTATAGTGATAGTGATGTCGAACACATGCGTTCGCTTCACCTATGATACCATTTGGTACTGATCCATTTTTTGCATTAACGAACGCAATACTACTTGCGGTTGCTATTATCAATATGATATTTGGCACGGTGGTATTTTTCAACAAAGGAAAGATGCGTTCGTTGTACACCGCATTTTGTGTGCTTGCAGTATGTGTGTCTGCGTGGACATTTGTCATAATCTACTACCGCTCAACTGCGGTATATGAGGATGCACTACTTGCCTTAAAGCTACTATACCTTGTTCCGGTTACTATTCCTGCATTATTTGTAGTATTTGCCTACATCTATAGCGGCATGCCGCGCTCCATCTTTACGCATAGGAGCGTTCGTTCGTTAGCCGTATTATTCGCTGTTGCGATTGGCTATGTCTCGTATTTTACTGGCTACTTTGTCACCGATATCGTTATTCCTCCGCAAGGCGAAAAAATCATCATTTTTGGTGATTTTTATGCCATGTATGTCACATACTTTTTAATTGGTTTTGGGTGGGGTTTTTATCTCTTGCTCCGACAGTTTATTACGCATCCTGATAGAACAATGCGTATTCAATCATTGTTTCTTTTTGTTGGTACCTTTACCGCCTCGGGAGTAAGTCTCATCACCAATCTTATACTTCCTTGGTATGGGATATTTGCTCTTAACTGGTTTGGCAATGCCTCAACCATTCTATTTGTTGGCTTTATTTTTTACGCGATAGTTCGACATAAACTGTTTGATATAAAAATCGTTGCAACAGAGCTACTCACTTTTGGTATTTGGCTTTTGTTTATGTTCAGATTGTTTGCTTCGCAAAACACTACTGAGCAAGTTATTAACATCGTCTCGTTATTTGCATCAATTGGTCTTGGTGTATTCATTATCCAAAGCGTTAAAAAAGAAATACACACAAGGGAAGAACTGCAGCAAACACTTGATAAGCTCGAGGAGGCAAACAGAAGGCTTACTGTCCTTGATAAACAGAAGACAGAATTTGTCTCTGTAGCATCACACCAGCTTCGTGCGCCTACTGCCGCAATCCGTGGGTACGCGTCACTTATTCTTGATGGTTCGTTTGGTAAGGTGCCGCCATCAATACGTGAAGCTATGGAGCGTATTGCTGAATCAGGAAAGGCAATGGCAGACATGGTAGAGGATTTTCTCAATATTTCTCGTATTGAACAAGGGAGAATGAAATTCCAAATGAGTGACTTTGATTTTCATAAAACCACAGAAAAGGTGATTGAAAACATGGCACGAGTCGCTAAGGCTAAAGGCGTTGATTTTAGATTTATTGTGGTAACACATCCACGAGGATTTATGATACATGGTGATGAAGGAAAACTTCGACAAGTAGTATCAAACTTAATTGATAACGCACTCAAATATACCGAGAAGGGATTTGTTGAAGTACGCCTCTCTCGTGAGGCAAATCGACCAGTGCTCCATCTTGATATCAAAGATTCTGGTATTGGTATTTCAAAAGAAGATCAGTGGCAACTTTTTGCAAAGTTTCAACGCGCAGATAACGCAAACACTACAAATGTGCACGGCACAGGGTTAGGACTATACGTCGCAAAAGAAATGGTACAAGCACACAGTGGGGTAATTTGGGTCGAATCAGAAGGAAGAAATAAAGGATCTATTTTTCACATAGAGCTTACTACCTTGCCATAGTAAGGTATTTACACATAATCATTTTTGTTATATAACGCTTCAGGCGGTTCTTCATGGTGGAGAGCCCAAGGGAGATACAAAATGGCTATCATTGGTGTCGGTGGGATTGGGCAGAGCAGGGCGGCACTGCCCAAGTATTTTGGATACAGCGAGGTAATTTGTACTACCCCTCACCATGGATGGGGGTTTGAAGATAGAGTAAATAAGGTTGTTGAATCTCTTCAACAACAACGTGAGAAGTCGCTACTAGTTGGCACAAGCGCCGGCGCTAAGGCTTGCATAGTAGCAGCGTCTCAGTTGCCAAAAAAGGTAAAGGGGATAATTGCAATTTCCCCGGCTCCGTTTACGATGTTTCCACAAACCCTAACATGCAGTGCAGTGATGATGAAATATTTGTGGCCAATTTATATGGGGGAATTATTTGATGTCAGTGAGCTAGATTACTTCAGAGTAGCATTGCGAGAACTCGAGGTGCAGGAAAGAAGGCGTCAAATAGATGCCAGGCTTCCCATATCAGGAAAGGAGTGTCGCGACCTACTCTTTAACGCGGGACCACAGGTTAGGTTCAAAGCACTTGGAAGAGTACCAATATTAGTAGTCGTAGGCGAAAAGGATAGGTGGGTACGAACAAGTACCCAACAAAGAATGGCAGAACAGTTACTACGACAAGGTGTCAACTGCGACCTAATCTCTGTCAAAGGTGCAGGGCACATGCCTTGCCATACAGATAACGACATTCTTCAAGAAGAAATATTTGATTGGGTAGAGAATAACACATAGGACACTTGGAGCCGGCGCGTGCGCGCCGGCTCCAAAAACTTTTATATTCATGGAAAAAAAGCTGGATTTTGATAGTATAGGTATATGGAACGCGATATCGACACCATGCCTAAAAAGGGGAGTAGAATACTCACCGGGGACACTCCGACGGGCAAACTTCATCTAGGCCACTATGTAGGAACGCTTGAAAACAGGGCATCTTTGCAGCATGACTATGAGACATTTATCGTCATTGCTGACCTTCATGCATTTACCACTCTATCCAAGGACCCTTCATCCATCGGTGAATACACTACCCATGTCGCAATAGACAATCTTGCTGCTGGCCTTATGCCCGAAAAGGCAACCATCTTTGTAGAATCAGCTATTCCTGAGATATACGAACTCTCCGCACTTTTTTCAATGTATGTATCTCACGCTACCGCACTTAGGAATCCAACCATCAAAGACGAAATAGTAATGAAAGGTCTTGGAGAGCAGTTTTCACTTGGCTTTGTCAATTATCCTATGTATCAAGCGGCAGATATTCTTGCCGTCAAAGGAGAATTAGTACCAGTCGGCATAGATCAAGAGGCGCACCTTGAACAAGCCAGAGAAATTGCTCGCGCACTCAATGTCGTGTGTAAAAAAGAAATTTTTCCTGAACCAATGGCAAAAATTGGCAGAGTAGGAAAACTCATTGGTACCGATGGCAATCCAAAAATGAGCAAGTCACTCGGCAACACTATATTTTTGTCAGAATCAAAAGAAGAGGTTGAGAAAAAAGTTATGACTATGTATACCGATCCTACGAGGATTAAAGCCACTGACAAAGGCACGGTAGATGGCAACCCTGTATTTATATATCTAGACACCTTTAGTACCGCAGAGGACAAAACTATCATTGATGACTTTAAAGATCGGTACAAAGAAGGTAAGGTGGGAGATGTTGAGGTTAAACGCTATCTCGTAGACGTAATGAATAGATTCCTTGAGCCAATACGAGAGCGCCACACCTACTACCGTACTAACCCCGATATTATCCACACTATTCTTAAGGAGGGCAATGAAAAGGTACGGTCAATAGCATCAGAAACACTTACAGAAGTTAAAACAGCGTTATCACTACATCTATAACACTCACTCTATGGAACGAACACTACTAAGCGAATTGCACGCTCACCTCGGTAAAGAAGTATTTGTACAAGGATCAATACTTGTTCGCAGAGATCACGGCAAGCTGGTATTTTTTGATATTCATGACAGATCAGGCGAGGTGCAAGCAGTCATCCTTCCATCCCATGAAGGAGTTGCTGAAAGCGCAGCGATGGTTAAAGAACAATGGGTGGTAGAAATGAAAGGCATCGTTAATAAGCGACCAGATAAAATGGTTGTTGCTAGCCAAGCTAATGGTGACATCGAGCTTGAAATTACTCACCTTCACGTACTAGGAAGTGCGCGTGAACTACCATTTGACGCTAACGCGGAACTTAACCTTGATACACTCTTTGACACAAGACCACTTACCCTACGAAGACCACGTGAGCGAGCTATTTTTAAAGTGCAGCACGAAATAATACGTGCCTACCGAGAATTTCTTACCGCGGAAGGATTTACCGAATTTATGGCACCTAAAATTGTCGGTGGTGACGCAGAAGGAGGAGGTAACGTATTCAAGCTTGAATACTTCAAAGGGCAAGATGCGTTTCTTGCTACGAGCCCACAGCTCTATAAGCAAATAATGGTTGGCGTATTTGAGCGAGTATTTGCTATTGGTAATGTGTTTCGAGCAGAAAAACACAGCACCTCACGACACCTTAATGAGTACACCTCGCTTGATATTGAAATGGGCTTTATCAAGAGCCACGAGGACATCATGAGACTAGAAACTAAACTCATGCACCATATTATTGCGCACCTAAAAACTACCTGCGCGGACGCATTTGCTACTCTTGGGGCAACCTTTCCAAAGGCACCAGAGACATTCCCCGTCATGAAGCTTAAAGAAGCACAAGCACTCATCAAGGAAAAAACAGGTAGAGATACCCTAGACGAACCTGACCTAAATCCTGAAGATGAGCGATGGCTTTGCGAGTATGCGAATGAACACCTTGATTCTGACTATGTGTTTGTCACGCATTACCCTATATCAAAAAGGCCATTCTATACCCACGAGGACAAAGAAGACCCAGGATATACCAAAAGCTTTGACCTACTCTTTAGAGGGGTAGAAATAACCACTGGCGGACAGCGCATCCATGTCTACGATGAGTACATAGAAAAACTTAAAGCAAAAAAACTTGATCCTGCTCTCTTTGAGTTTTATCTGCAAGCATTCAAATATGGCATGCCTCCTCATGGAGGGTGGGGTATGGGGCTAGAGCGACTTACCCAAAAGTTTCTTGGCCTATCTAACGCTAAAGAGGCAACACTATTTCCTAGGGACATGAACAGAATAGACACCCTTCTCTCATCATAATATTGTGTGCAACAAGAAACCGTAGATATAAAAACCGATGTATTTGAGGGGCCACTCGACCTACTGTTATCTCTTATCGAAAAACGCAAACTCCTCATCAATGATATTTCGCTTGCCGCGGTGGCTGATGACTTTATCTCGTTTTTAGAGCAACACACCGAATATCCCATGGCAAAGACGGCGCACTTTATCCTTGTCGCATCAACCTTAGTACTTATAAAATCAAAATCACTTCTTCCCATTCTTACCCTTACTGAAGAAGAGCAACACAATGTTGATGATCTGGAGCGGCGATTGCGCATGCATCAACTCTTTACACAGGTCAGCTCAACATTAAAGCCACTGTTTAAAAAGGTGATGTTTATGAGTGACGGTGTCACAACTGAGGAAGTTGTATTTTCACCTCACGCTCGCATCAACACTCAATCACTTCATGAAGGAATGCGACAGGTAATCACAAGCTTGCCGAAAAAAAAGGAAGACACGCCGACTGCAATCGTAAAGAAGGTGATGACTCTTGAGGCTATGATTGACGGGCTTACAAAACGTATTACCCGCACGCTCTCTGAGAGCTTTCATGAAATTTCAGGGTATAAAAGAGGTGACAGAGCACATGTCATTGTATCGTTTCTTGCCATTCTTGAACTTGTTAAACGAGGGATACTATCAGCAAGACAAGAGCGTTCGTTTGATGATATAACTATTGAAACCGAACAGGTCCAAAAACCAACCTACTACTAATGAACGAGTCTAGCAAAAAAATAGAAGCATACTTGTTTTATAACGGCTCACCCGTCTCTTTTGATGAGCTTAAAAAAGTATGCGGACTTGATGACGAACAACTACAACTTGCAATCACCGAGCTTGAACAACATCTTGAAGGTGGCGCGCTCACCCTTGTAAAAGATGCTACCACAGTCGTGCTTGCCACCAAAAAAGAGATGGGGGACTTCATTACCGCCCTTCGCAAGGAAGAACTAAGCAAAGACATAGGTAAGGCGGGGCTAGAAACACTATCCATCGTGCTGTATCATGGACCAATAACCCGTGCTGAAATTGATTACATCAGAGGAGTAAACTCAAGCTTTATTTTGCGTGCACTTATGGTGCGTGGTCTTGTTAAGAAGGAAACTCGCCATAATGATGCTCGTACTTTTGTGTACCTTCCAACCCTTGAATTACTTACTCATCTTGGCGTACCGTCAGTTGAGGCATTACCTGACTACGCATCAGTAACCGCAACCCTTGCCTCATTTCTTAATGAAGAATCACAAGACAATGACCATGACGTATAAACCACTTGCATCACTGCCAGTGCCAGCAATGGTACTTTTATTCATCACGATGATGAGTGTGCTTGGTGCTAGATACTTTTTACTAGAAGACACCACAGAGAGCTCTTACACTATCTCATCACCAACGCGCGCAATACCAACAGTTGCTATAGATGAAAGTAGGGTAGTGGCTCGTTCGTTTGTGGTATATGACGTCCTCCAAAATGAAATTCTCTACGAGAGAAATGCAGATGCGCAGCTTCCACTTGCCTCTGTGGCAAAGCTCATGACCGCTCTTGTGGCAAGTGAATCACTCTCAGACGCCTCACCAATTACCATCACTGAAGAAGCGCTTAATGAAGAGGGGGAGTCTGGTTTTACCTATGGCGAATCGTGGTACTTGCCTGATCTCCTTGATTACACCCTTATCACCTCATCAAATGATGGCGCTGCGGCAGTTGCGCTTGCTGCGGACGATATACTACCGGATGGCACTCATAACCTTGGTGGTTTTGTTGAAAGCATGAATATGTATGCCAAATCATTAGGACTACAGCAAACATACTTTTTAAATCCTACTGGGCTTGATATTAGCCTCACGCACAGTGGTGCATATGGCTCTGCGAGAGATATGAGCATGCTTACTGCGTATCTACTGCGCACCAAACCAGAGCTACTTGCAAAGACCAAAGACCTAGTAGTATCGACAGATTCGCTCAATGCTTCTCATATTGCTGAAAATACAAATACTCTTGTCGGGATGATACCAGGACTTATCGCATCTAAAACTGGCTATACTGATCTTGCTGGAGGCAATTTAGTCATTGCATTTGATGCTGGTATTGGCCATCCAGCGGTGGTGGTAGTACTAGGTTCAACCAAGGACGAGCGGTTTAGTGACGCTATATATCTCTCAGAAATTGCTCGAGAAGTAATTAACTCTCGCAACTAACAAAAGGCCGCCTTTATAAAAGGCGGCGGGTATAGTGGGTGGCGAACCCGACTGCAAGCTACCGTGGATTAGCTTGTGTATCAAGGATTCGCCACCCATAAGACCATCGATCGGGTCCGAAGCGACCGATGGTCAACTGTGCTCCAAAAATGGAAAGAACGATATGTGTATATAATACTACAATGCATGTAATGTGTCAACCCACACATCTATTTTGTATGCGTTCAAATAAAGTAGCTACCCATGCTACAATCTAATGAATGATTACCTTTTCTATAGTAAAAGTCCTCATACCTGTCGCAACTGCGTTTGCTGTTGGTATTGGTATCACACCTATCATTACGCACTATCTATACAAATATAAAGCCTGGAAAAAGCAACCACATAAAGTAGCACTGGACGGAAGTACCGCGGAAGAATTTTCAAAACTTCGAGAACACACCGAGACAAAGACACCACGTATGGGTGGCATTATTATTTGGCTCAGTGTGTGTATCACTACCGCACTCTACTACTTGCTTGCACTTATAACTGATGTGCCGCTATTTGATAAGTTGGATTATCTTTCTCGCGATCAAACGTGGATACCGCTTATGACACTACTTCTTGGAAGTCTCGTGGGATTGCTTAATGACATACGGGATATAGCTCCAGAGGGAGAGCGGGGGCTTTCAATTTTTCATCGTCTTGCTGTGGTGACGGTAGTCGGTGCCGGTGTAGCGTGGTGGTTTTATGCAAAACTTGATGTGGTTAGTGTAGGGCTACCATACCTTTCTGACATAACCTTGGGTGCATATATCATTCCGCTTTTTGTGCTTGTTATGGTGGCGCTGTACGCTAGTGGAGTAATAGATGGCATCGACGGGCTCTCTGGTGGAGTATTTGCATCTATATTTGCCGCCTATGCGCTTATTGCGTTTTCACAATCACAGTTAAACCTCGCCGCCTTCTCTGGCGCCATGCTTGGTGCAACGCTTGCCTTTTTGTGGTTTAACATCCCACCAGCTAGATTTTGGATGACAGAAACAGGCACCATGGGAATCACCATGACCATTGCCGTTCTTGCGTTTATGACTGATGCGCTTGGCGGTGGAGAAGGGATATCGCTTCTCCTTGTGATAGGTTTTTTGCTTGTTATTACCGTACTCTCAAACATACTGCAAGTATGCTCAAAACGATTTCGGGGCAAAAAATTGTTCAGAGTAGCACCAATTCATCATCACTTTGAAGCGATTGGATGGCCAAGTTACAAGGTCACCATGCGCTACTGGGTACTTTCTGTTCTTTTTGCATTTATTGGTGTAATTATCGCCCTTACCGGCTAATGCTATGAGACGGGCAGAGAAACCTTTTGACAAGGCATTTTTTATAGTAGTTGCACTCCTTGTTGGTATAGGGTTTTTTATTTTTACCTCTGCTTCATTGGGACTACTTGCCCGTGATGGGGCGTCATTTTCAAGTGTTGCATTCAACCAAATTGTACTTGGTGTTATCGGAGGAGGCATCGCGCTGTATATCACATCACGAATAAACTACCAGTACTGGAAAAAATTTGCCTTAATACTTTTCGTGTTTTCTATTATTGCTACATTACTTGTATTTGTTCCTGGACTTGGATTTGAGCATGGGGGAGCAAAACGCTGGGTGCATATACTCGGGTTTTCAATGCAACCGTCTGAGTTTTTGAAGCTGGGTTTTGTGTTTTTTTATGCGTGGTGGCTCACTACCTACAAAACGCAGATGCACACTTTCTACTATGGCATTGTGCCACTATTAGTAGGGACAGGTGGGGTAGGGGTACTGCTGTTACTGCAACCTGATACTGGGACATTCTTGACCGTACTTGCAGCAGCTGGTGCCATGTACTTGGTGGCAGGCGCACGTGCTCGAGACATTGTAATAGTGTGTCTTATCGCAGTAACCGCACTTACCGGTCTTATCATGTCACGTGATTATGCCATGGCACGTGTTAAGACCTTTTTTAACCCAAGCCACGACACTCTTGGAAGTGGATACCAGATAGACCAGTCACTTATCGCTATCGGCTCTGGTGGCATGTTTGGGCGAGGCTTCGGACAAAGCGTGCAAAAGTTTAACTATCTACCCGAACCGATTGGAGACTCGATATTCTCTGTATACGCAGAAGAATTTGGCTTTGTTGGAAGCGTGCTACTGGTCTTTTTATTTGTTTTGTTTTGCTACCGAGGGCTTTCTATTGCGGCAAAAGCACCAGATATGTATGGTGGACTCATAGTAACCGGTATTGTTATACTTATAGTGTCTCAGTCATTTATCAATATTGGGGCAATGCTCGGCATAGTACCCTTGACTGGAGTGCCATTACTCTTTATTAGCCACGGTGGTACCGCCATGCTTATTACCCTTGCAGAGGTAGGTATAATTCTTAATGTGTCTCGATATATTGCATGAAAATAGTACTCACCGGAGGAGGAACAGGAGGACACTTTTACCCGCTTATCGCGGTTGCTGAAGAGATAATGGCTATTGCAGAAAAACGAAACCTACTCACTCCCGAGCTGTACTACATCGCAGACACCCCGTACGATGAAAAAATTCTTTTTGAAAAGAACATACAATTTAGACGATCTCCTGCAGGAAAGGTACGTGTGTACTTTTCTATCAGGAATTTTTTTGATTCCATAAAAACTGTTGCTGGCATAATCAAATCTACTTTTCTATTATTCAAGATTTATCCTGACGTAGTATTTAGTAAAGGAGGGTATGTGAGTTTTCCTATCATCATCGCTGCGCGTATATTGCGTATTCCTATTTTTATCCATGACTCTGACGCGGTACCTGGAAGAGTTAATTTGTACTCTGCTAAATACGCAGTGCGTATCGGTATTTCATACCCAGAGGCGATAGACTACTTTAAAGAGTACAAGGACAAAATTGCATTTGTGGGTAATCCAATACGAAGAGATATCCTCAAGCCAATAAGAGAAGGAGGGAATGAATACCTTGGACTTGATCCATCAATCCCAACCATCTTTATTATCGGTGGATCACAAGGCTCACTTGCATTAAATGACGTTATCCTAGAAGCATTACCTGATCTGGTTACCAAATACCAGATCATTCATCAAACTGGTGAGGCGCTCTTTGCACAGACCGCAGGCGCTGCGAAAGTGATACTAGAGAACAACGAGTACGCCGCGCGCTACAAACCATTTGCATACCTTGGCGAGCTTGCACTGAGAATGGTTGCTGGTATTGCGGTGGTGGTGGTATCACGCGCAGGATCAGGCACCATCTACGAAATCGCCTCATGGGAAATACCAGCAATATTGGTACCAATACCTGAAGATATAAGCCGCGATCAGCGCAAAAATGCCTACGCCTACGCAAAGACCGGTGCCGCAGAGGTGATAGAGCAGGGGAATCTTACCCCACATGTGCTTCTTGCAGAGCTTGCTCGGCTAGTAGAAGATACCAAGCTACAAGCAAGTATGCGTACATCTGCAAAGCAATTTCAAAAACCTGATGCAGCCAACAAAATTGCAAATGAGTTAATAGACATAGCACTAGAACACGAGGCATGAGTACTACCATCAAAACCAGAATGCCACCAAGTCCTACTGGGCTTCTTCACATTGGCAATGTGCGTACACTATTGTTTAACTATCTTTTTGCTATGCACAAAGGCGGGACCTGCGTCCTGCGTATTGAGGATACCGACAAAGAGCGTAGTAAGAGAGAATATGAGGACAATATACTAGAGGCGCTTTCTTGGCTTGGTATTAGCTATGAAGGTCCGTACCGTCAATCTGAACGAAACGACTTATATAAACCATATCTTGAAGCATTACTTGCATCTGATAAAGCCTATCTCTCTAAAGAAGAGAGTAAAATGAACCCGGGAGAAATGGTAGAAGTAGTGCGACTGAGAAATACCAACACCGTACTTACCTTTACTGATGAGGTGCGCGGAGATATCTCTGTTGATACCACCGACCTTGGTGACATGGTTATCGCAAGAGATATGGATAGCCCACTGTACCACTTTACGGTAGTGGTTGATGACTACCTTATGGGAGTGACTCATGTAATACGTGGTGATGACCATATTGCAAACACCCCACGACAAATTCTCATTCAAGAGGCGCTAGGCTTTCCACGACCAGTGTATGCACACCTCTCTCTCATATTAGCTGCTGATAAAACCAAACTCTCAAAGCGACATGGCGCTGTTGCCGTAACCGACTATAGGGATATGGGCTATCTAAAAGAAGCGATTATAAACTATCTTGCACTCCTTGGATGGAGCCCAAAAAGTGACGAAGAGTTTTTTACGATTGACGAGCTTATCGCACGATTTGATATATCTGGACTCCAAAAAGGTGCGGGGGTATTTGATGTAGAAAAGCTAAATTGGTTTAACGCACACTATATCCAAAAGCGTACCAAAGAAGAGAACCTCCGTGATATAGCCTTGCATGCTAGCGAAGCACTCTACGGTGTACTTGAAAAGAGTGACGCGGCATACACTGATGCGCTTGAAAGAATCACCCGTATCCCACAAATCAAAGAACTAGAGCAAGCAGGGGAATTTTCTTTTTATACCAATGATCCTGCCTATGAAAGCGACATACTACGGATGAAGGGTAAGATAGAGCGGGAAGTGGCACGCACCCATCTTAGTGAGGTACGAACCATGCTCGAATCACTTGACCGTGAGGCATTTGTAAAAGAGACAATAAAGAGCACGGTATGGGACTACGCAACAAATGTAGGGAGAGGGAATGTCTTGTGGCCAATGAGAGTGGCGCTATCTGGAAAGGAGCAAAGCCCAGACCCATTTACTATTACAGAAGCAATAGGGAAGGATGCCGCGCTTAAAAGGATTGATCACGCGATTTCATTACTTTCATAGATATGAGGAATCCCCGTTCCCTAGTCATTTTACTCATAGCGGCAATGATGCTCTCATCATATGGCTCGTATGTGTATGCACAAGAGAGCGCAAACAATGAAAGCGCGACTGCTGAATCTACCCTTCCTAAGGAGGCAGAAGAGATAAAGTCAAAAATCGAGAACACGAGCGCCAAATTAAAAGAGCTTGAAGCGGAGATTAGACAATACGAAGTACAGCTCGTAGAGGTTGGTAAGGCAAAGCAGACATTGCAAAATTCTGTAAAAACACTTGACATTTCACGCAATAAAATCAGCACGGAAATTCGCTACACCGAAAATAATATCGGCAAGACCCAATCAGAGATACAGTCCCTCTCAGAGCAAATTGATAACAAGATGGGGCAAATAATCATGGACAGAAATGCCGTATCTGAATCAATCAGAAAAATTGACCGCCTTTCAGATGAGTCACTGCTTGAGTCACTACTTAAACACGACAATCTTATTGAGTTTTGGGAACAAGAAGATTCTATTCAACAATTTGAGAGTGCCGTGCGTGAACATGTACGTGAACTCATGACCCTTACGCAAAGCCTCAAAGATGTGCGCAAAGAGGAGGAAGAAAAAGCACAAGAGCTTACCGGGCTTAGGCGTCAACTATCAGATGAAAAATCAGTGCTCGATGTCGCACGAAAAGAAAAAACCAGCATCCTCTCAGTAACTCAAAATCAAGAGTCTAAATATCAGGCACTCCTTAAAGAGAAAAAAGATGCGTATGACAAGCTTGAAGCAGAAATTGTCGCACTTGAAAGTGAGCTCAAGTTTATCCTCGACCCAAGCTCAATTCCAGCCTCAGGTACGGGAGCCCTTAGCTGGCCATTTTCTCCTGACTACATGAGTGGTTGTCTGTCATTTGAAAAACTGCTTAAAAACACATTTTGTATTACACAACTCTTTGGCAACACCTCATTTGCAAAGAGCGGTGCCTACAGTGGAAAGGGTCATAACGGCATCGATTTTAGGGCGCCTCTTGGGACAAAGATTAGATCATCACTCTCAGGTAGAGTTACAGCAACCGGCAATACTGATTCAATTCGCGGTTGTTACAGCTATGGCAAGTGGGTATTGGTTGAACACCAAAATGGTCTTTCTACACTCTATGCGCACCTTTCAGTTATTAGCGTAAGTCCGGGACATGCAGTTGATAGTGGTAGTATTGTCGGCTACTCAGGCAACACTGGATACTCAACTGGTCCTCACTTGCACTACAGTGTATTTGCTACAAAAGGTGTACAAGTCATGAATCTTGGCGAATGGTACAAAAAGAGTGGTGTTGCTCCTACAACTGCATGCTCAAAAGGCGGTGCAATTATCCCTGTAGCAGCACACAACGCATACCTCAACCCACTTGATTTCTTGCTATAAGAAATCCTTTAGATAAGGCAGTACACATAACCAATGATGGTGAGTACTACCGTAGAGGCACAGAGGGGACACAGTCACGCTTTTGTGTTCAATATATATTTGTATCGATTAACAACACGCGCCAATCTCAGAAGATAGAAGTGCATCAATACAATATAGTTAGTTGATACAGACCACAGAGTATACGTCGCAAATTGCCTGATTTTAATGACGCAAAAGATATATTGTGCGACACTCATGCATTTTCAAATAAGCCATTAAATAGCTTCCCTCTAGTAATAAATGCGCAGTATTGATTGGTATGAATACTCGTACAAATAAAAAAATATATTATTTTACACTCAAATTCGCTCCCTCTTCCCGTCCTCCGACCTCTCTCCTTGCTGGCACAAATAAATCAATTAAAAAATTTGAATAATAAAAATATACTATTTACCATAACCGCACCTTACTTGCGTTACCTTAATAATGCGTCCAAGTAAAAATTGTTTTCAGAGTAGTAAAAGCCCGCACTATTTTTCATGATAGTGCGGGCAATACATACTATGTGTCTGGTTCATACCTGCCATTAACCCTACGTAGGTTCATGACATGATTGCCCCGGTGAGTGATATAGCCTATAAGCGCAAGTCCAATTACGCCGCTTACGAGTACAAGAAAAGCATCTTCTGCGAAGGTGCCTTGAAATGGTATGCCGAATACTGCTTTTATAAGCTCTGAGACAAACGCAACAACAATTACTAGTACTATTGCAAAAAAAGCAGAAAGCACACAAATCCGACGAACTTTTTTGTTGTACTCTTCTATCTCTATCGCTTTAGGAAGTAAGTATATCTGAACGAGGCGCTGAGTCATACCAAAACTCCTTATGTGTGTGACCTCCAAGGTTATATCACACAAAGAGATATCTACTCAACGGGCAAAAATTGGACAAAAAAAATACCGCACATACGATCACACAGATCATACTTGCGGTAAAGGTAAATAGAGGAGAGAATATTCCTCTAAATTAGAGTTTCTTTTAGAAGAAGGGTGAAAAGAATTACAAGAGGTACAAGTAACAAACCGCGAAGCATGACTCTCTCGGCGAGTGTTTGCATACTCTCTCTCCTTTCTGCTGCTGAATAAACTATACATCACTTTTCCTATTTTGTCTCTATACAAAAATAGTCTTCCAGTGAAGGAAGACTATGCTCGGCCCGTGAGGGCGGTGCGGGCCACAAGCCCGGTTCACAATATGGAGAGAAAATGCTCTCCACCCGCACCGCCCCTGGGGAGGGAACGCCATCTACGATGTCGAAGTCGATAGAGTCGCGAACCTATCGACACAATTATTTTACTCCCCCTACATAAGGTGTCAAGCGTTTCAACATAGGCTATACTTTATATATGCAAAGTACATTTTCACGTTATCACTGTGGTATATGCGAGACGATATACATCCTTATCGGAAGGGTAAGTATCGGCTCACTATTTTTGTTTTCAGGTATCGCAAAGCTATACATGATTGAAGGCGTGGTAAGCACTGTCGCTTCCCTTTCATTGCCCTACCCTGAGCTTATCACCTATGCCGTAATAGGAATTGAGATTGTCTTTGGCTCACTTGTTGTGATAGGGCTTTTAACCCATATAAGCGCATCATTACTTGCGCTATTTACCATCCTTACCATATTGCTTATTCATAATTCATTTAGCGATACCTCTTTGTTAAAAAACATTGCCATACTCGGAGGGCTTTGTTACCTCTTAGGTCACGGGCCAGGACGAATAAGCGCAGATTATTTTATGCGCCGCACACCTCCACCACAAGCAAATAAAAAAGACCTGCACGAGCATGAGATAACCCTATAACAACACAACACCCGTCATATAATGACGGGTGTTGTGTGTAATGTTAGATTCTTTTTTTCCAACAATGCTTTGATGAGTTCCAAGGTTTTGTCCCCTCTTTCTCGTATAAGTACCGAGCATAGAGAAGATTTCCACCAAGGGTATGAAGATCAAGTCCAAGTGAGTCAGCAACGTCTTTGTGGAAGTACTCGTTAACTTGCATAACTCCCACGTCTTCACTCGTGACGTCACCGCGCTCTACACCACCATCACGCTCATCAAACTGCTTAAACTTAGATTCACACCACGCTATTTCTGCCATTACTGGCACATCGCTAAAATACGCTCTCGTGATCTCTTCTACCCGTTCGTTATCACCATCTGTGGCAAACACATCCGTAGGTGCAGCAAGCACTGAAGGCTGATTAAACGTCGAGATAGCGAGAAACAACAATGGAAGTAAGATTATAAGCCTATGTATTAGCTGAGTAAAAAAGCAAAAATCTCGGGGGGTTACCTCGAGATGTTTACATTATAAAACTGTTTTCTTATTGAGTCAAGTACCCACCTTTTCAAACACTTGACAGCAGAAAAGCTACTATATAAGCCAGTATCGGCTATTCTATATCAACTAAGAAATTGAGAAATGTAATCATCGTACTGATGAATCCAAGAACAAGCGCAACGTTTTGCTTGTTTTCATACCAACGAACTTTCTGTGCTTTGTGTACCATATATAGTATTACTATATTACACCCTCTGTATTTTTTGCTCAAGATAGACTAATCCACCAAACAACCCTCCACGGCTATCGAGCGTGGCAAGGCATAGCTGTGCTATTGGTATACCACCCTCATTACACACCTGAGCAAAGTGCGCCGTGAGGTCCTTCATATAAATTTTGGGATCCCCTACCATCATAGAGCCGCCAAGAATTATGACTGATGGATTCCATACAGACACCAGCTCTTTTAGCCCTTGTGCAAGGTACCCAGAAAGCGTATCCCATAACGGATCATCCTGAGGAATTTCATACGGCTTTTTCCCTACTCTTGCCTCCACCGAGGTACCAGAGATCATAGACTCAATATCAATAGCGTCTCTTCCTACCACCGCCGTGCACTGCGGGCATGCCGTTTGCGCATCGGTAAGCACTACTCGATTTATTAAAAATGGCACTGTATCATCTGGCTTGCCGTGGGTAAACAGTGCACTACCGACGCCGGTTGATACGGTCACATAAGCAATAGTAGTATCCTCTTTTGAATACGCACTTCCCGATCCGTGATAAAGCTCACCTAGCCCTACCATAGTGCAGTCGTTTTCAAGATACACGTCCACAACATTAACACCTGCAATCATGGCAATATCATGTGCAAGTGGCTTACCCACCCAATCCGCTCCAATATTTGTTGTATCAATTAGCGATTGCTTATCTGCAGCAAGTGTCCCTGCGATACCTCCTGCCACCACACGAAGTGGTGCGGCAGAAATATGTTCTGATTTTTGAGAGAGGAATGTACCTATATACTCAAGGGCGTCCGCGTATGCTTGTGGCGTATCTACAATGTACGGCTCGCTATGGAATGTATGAAGATCATGCGATAGCGCAAGACGCATTTTTGTACCACCAATATCAAAAACAAGATACATGACTATGTAACAATTACCGGTATTTCGTGTCCAAACACTTCTGAAGAACGCCGTACGTATTCACGTATATGCTCCATATAGTATGGTGGATGTTGCGCTTGTATCATGCCAATAATTGCGTACGCAGTGCACATATACGCGGCATAGTCAGAAGATGCTGGCATAGGAATAAAAAGCGTGTTTTCAGCAAATGGATTATGGGGTACCCCTATGCTTATAAACAGCTCCTTTTCGTTTGAAATAAGGGTCTTGGCATGTTTTGCCTCCTCTATAGTAAAGGCACGCGCACTCACTCTCGAGCCAAAAAGTTCATCAAATTTAGTAAGCAGCATAGGCGCTACTAACCTATGCGATGCTGGCAATAAAAAGAAAAACGAGTCATACGACGCAAAATTTTTAGGAAGAGTGGGCAGTAGCGTTGCAATATGGTGCCCCAGGTCACCGGCACGCTCTTTTGTCTGTGCAAGTATCATACCAAGATAGGTTGATACATTATAGGTATATGGCTCTCTATTTTTAGGAAATACAACAATGTTCTCGGTAGGAATATATTCTCCAGCGCGTGGTGTTGCGGTGTTAGTGTACAAAACAAGCGGCACCCCACTTTCTTTTACCCACGCAGCAATCTCAATCGAGTGTTTGCCTCCTGACGCAGAAATAAGCAACACTCTATCAATCATGCCCTTTTTGTCAGCAAGTACATCCTTGTAGTTAGTTTCGTCGGCATAAAATGCTTTTTCGTGAGAAATGATTCGCCCAACTGATAACGCGTTGCCACTCCCAATAACCAGCGTACTAGGTGGTATAGACTCTGTGATAGGTACAGCTGTTTGTTCAAAAAGCTCAATTGCGCCCTGTGTCACAGTAGTGAGATCTGGCAATGCATCCTCTGTAAATGTAGCGAGCAATTCTGTGTACGACATATCCATTATCGTGGCACTAGTGTTCTGATAAGTTCATGTGCCTCGTCTACCGAATCAACAAGATGAAAAAGGTCTATATCTTCTTTATTGATATATTTTTTTTGTTCATAGAGCATCTCCTGCATCCAGGTAACAAGCGGCGTCCAGTACTTCTTTCCTACCAACAGAATCGGGATTGAGGTAATTTTTTTAGTTTGTACCAGCGTTACGATTTCAAAAAACTCATCAAGAGTACCAAATCCTCCAGGCATAAATATATACACCTCAGACGCATACGAGAGCATTACCTTTCGTATAAAAAAGTAATGGAAACTCCTACTATCAGTCACATACGAGTTAATTCGCTGTTCTTCTGGTAGTTGAATATTAAGACCAATAGAGTGACCACCTGCCTCATACGCACCACGATTAGCGGCACTCATCACGCCTCCCCCTCCTCCGGTGATAATGGCAAATCCATCATCACTTAATCGGTGCGCCAAGTCGCGAGCCATTTTGCAGTCAATGTCACCTTCTTTACATCGCGCAGTACCAAAGAATGTTGCCGCAAGTCCGTACTTTTTAAGTATTTCAAATCCAGAAACAAACTCAGACATTATCTTAAACACTCGCCACGACTTTTCAGTGTCTCCTTCAGCAAGCAACTCATCATCCACACGGCAAACACTGCCTCGTGTTGGTTTCTTTTCAACAAACTTTTCTAGTGTTTTCTTTCGTAAAAACGACATGCGAATATTATATCATGTCAGTTGTAGAGCTGGTACATAGCGTTGCCGAACGTAGCTCTCTAAAGACCCTCGCGGGGGTTGTTGCGAGTGATCCTACGTTGCCACACACACGCTGTACTGCAGCGCGTTTGTTTTCTCCCACCACGTACACAACCGCATCACTAATGGTGCGTATATATGGCAGCGAGATGGTAATTCGTTCACAAAACGGGGCATGTGCCTTGCCTTCTAGCACCGGCACTATTGCATCGGCACGCTCATATGCATCAATAAAAGTAGTGTGTGCCGCAGGAAAGATACCCGCAGTGTGTCCATCCTCTCCTATACCAAACAATGCCACTACTTTTCCTTGAGGGTGTGTAGCGTGCCACTGTGTGTGCGCTGCAGCGACTCTTTGGACATACTCCTCAAATGATTCTTCTTTCTGTACTGTAGTATCAATGGTTTGTGGCACGGCAATTGTATGTGCCTTTAGCCGTGCAATCACATTATAAAAATTATGATGCGTCGTATCATGAGTATATCGCTCATCCACTACTGATACTGTGCACCTATCGCCAAATACCGTTTTTGGTAAATGATCTACTACAGATAATGCAGAGCCGCCCGAGAAAAGCACCAGCACACCACCCGATTGGTGTGTTTGTATATGTGCCGCAAGTAGTTGTGCTGCCTCTTTAGCAAGCGCAACACTATCGTGGTTAGTTACTCTGTTCATGAATGAGTGATACTTCCTGGATGCGCTCCCCGTTCATACTCAATAGGAGCTATATCTTTCCAAGTGGTTAGTATCGGCGCGATAAATGTCCATGCATCATGTACCTCTTTACTAGAAGCAAAGAGCATCTGATCGCCCGTAAGTGCATCAAGCAAAATTTTTTCATACGCATCTCTCACCCGCGTTGTAGTCTGTTGTAAAATCGGAAACACTGCATCCTGTGGCGCTATGTCCATTGCGTAGCCAGGCTTTTTTGTCCAAAACCGCACAATAATAGCTGGGTTAGGTTGTATCCTAAAGATAACTCTGTTTTGTACAAATATAGTATCGGTTGTATCAATAAGAAATGTGTCTTTCTCTTTAAATACCACTTCAATTGCCACCTCGTCCCTATCAAGTGCCTTACCCGATTCAAGAATAATAGGAACACCTCTCCAACGCGGCGAGTCTATCTCTGCTTGAATTTTAAAGTAGGTATCAGTGGTGGATGATGTCTCATCTGCATTACTTTTGTATCCCTTGTATTGGCCCTTAATCAACAACGAGTCAGCCGAGTACGTAAGTGAACCAAGCACTTGAGCACGTGCACTACGTACCGCCGCTGCAGTAAGTGCTTGCGGATTATCCATAACGGTAACAGCAAGCATTTGTAGTACATGATTTTGTCCCACGTCTTTAAGCTGCCCAACCGCATCAAAAAAGCCTTCCCTACCCTCTATACCTTTTGACTCAAGTAGCTTTACCTCAATGCGCGCTATGTGCTCATTACTCCAAAGCGGTTCAAACAAGCTATTAGCAAAGCGAAACGCAAGAATGTTTTCAAGTGATTCTTTTGCCAAGTAGTGATCCATTCTAAAAATTTGTTCTTCTTTAAAAAGTAGTCCAAGCATCTCATCAAGCTGTATCGCGGTAGAAAGATCATTACCAAATGGCTTTTCTACGACTATTCGTACCCACCCCTCATTATGGTGAGCGCACCCTACAGAGAGCCCTGAATGTGCGAGATTTTCAAATATACTGGCGTACAACATGGGTTGTGTAGCAAGGTAAAATAGCTTGTTCATGCACACCCCACGCGTGGTATCCATGCGATGCAGTTCTCGAGAGAGCAGTTCATAGTCAGTTGGTACATCAAGTGCTCCCTGTAAAAATCTAAGATGAGAAAGAAACGCACGTATATCATCGTTACTCACCCCCACTCTCTTTCGTATTGACTCACTCACCAAATGCGCGAATTCTTCATTAGTAAGTATTTTTCTTGAGATGCCAAGAATAACAAAGTCATCAGGAAGATACCCTGCACAAAAGAGGTCAAAAAATGCAGGGATGAGCTTTGTCTTTGCAAGATCGCCCGTTCCTCCCAATATAACAATAACAGTTGGGTGATTACTCATGTCGCGCAACTAAAATGGAATTTCGTCACCAGAAAACTCCGGGAGTAACTTTTTCCCGTACAGCAATCGAGAGATTACCTCAGCGTGGGAGAGTGCGCCGGTAAGGGCATTGTGTGGCTCTGGCTCATCTGCAATGCCCACATAATTAAGTACCGCGTCTAGATTAAGCGCCGTTCTGTGCTTTGCCCTGTCAAAAGGTGGGGTGATACCTCGAGTAACCATATGCATGTAGGCAAGCGTGTGTGTGTCTATTGTTCTGTAGGCAAATGGAAAATTAACGCCCGCACGCTTACATGCCGCCTTTATATAATCTCTATCAAATGAAACATTCTGCCCAGCAAGAGTTTTGTCTGCTATTGGTTCTGCCCACGCAAGAAATGCATGGAGCAATTCTTCTTCTGTAGGTTTGGTGATGTCAGTTATCTGTTCAACCGTAAATCCATTTACCATTAGCGCTTCTTCCATGATATCTGCCCCTTCCCATACTCGACACTCCAGATAAAAACGGTTGCTAGGATTAGCAAGCTCAAGCGCACCAAGTGACACAATAGAGTGTACATCGTATTCTGTTCCACTCGCCTCAATATCAAGTACTATCATGCTGGTAGATAATTATTGTTATAGTCCACTACAATTTTTTGCAGGAGCATACCCCGCTTTTTCTGCTTGCTCTCTTGAGGTAAACCATACCATATTTGAAGGGGTAATTCGCTCTGCGCCTGCACACCACGGAAAGTAGTACGCACTACCCTTTTTTGAGGCAACAAATGTACCTCCCATAACTAGCGCCGGCTGCCCCTCAGTTAGGGGCATTTCAACAAGGGATACCGTATGTGACGCATCCAGCATCGATAATCGCCCAAGCCCGAATGAGGCTACAGCCACAAGCGCCACCAATATAAAGGTAAGCATACTGCCCGTAGTTAGTGTTTTGATGGCTTGCTTGCCCATTTTTATCATTTCTGGTATAGTTCTCATACTTCAATTATATAGTATTTTAGGCACACTAAACCACCATGGCACATAGAAAAGCAGGCGGAACCGCAAAAAACCTAAGAGATTCAAAGCCAAAATACCTTGGTGTGAAGAAGTATTCCGGAGAAAAGGCATGGCCAGGAGCTGTGCTCCTACGACAGCGAGGTTCTCGCATGGAAGCAGGTAAAAATGTTTCTATGGGCAAAGACCACACTCTATTTGCTACTAAAGAAGGTGTCGTAAGCATCACATCACGACGAAAGACATCCTTTAACGGAAAGACCCAAGTAAAGAAAGTAATAAACGTTACGTAATCTATACGTAGCACACAATCAAAAGGGCCTCACACAGTGAGGCCCTTTTGATATATCACTCTACTCTATCATTCATTCTTCAGTATCACTCATCGCTTGCATCACTTGTCATCCACACACAAGCGACACGCTCAAGTACTACTTTACTTTTGTTCCTGTATGCTAATTGTTACAGTAGCCGACACCTCTTTAGTACCCACCACAACTAAGTGGTCGCCAGTAGTCTTTAGTGGATGCACAAGTGCCACATGCTCTGGACTTAGGTGTACTCCTTTTTGCTCCATAATCGCAGCAATTATTTCATCTTTGTGTATTCCTTCGTACAAGTGTCCCTTGTCATTACCCTTCGCGGCAAGCATCACCACCGCACCCTCAAGCGAGGTAATAGTTTTTACAAACAATTCATGATGTAGCTGTTGTGTCGCACTTGAGGCTATCTTTTGCTCTTCTAGCTTAGCAACTTTGCTTGGTGTTGCTGCCTCTGCGTATTTTTTTGGAAAGAGAAAATTCTGCGCGTACCCTTCACTTACTTCTTTTACCTCATGCTTCTTTCCAATCTTTGGGATATCTCTAAGTAGAATAACTTTCATAACAGATGTATAGAGTTAAATAATGCACCAGACACTAGAAGCCTTGAAGAAGGAACTTCACCGCTCGCTCTTTTTGTAGATCTCTACCCTCCTTAAGACTTTCTGGGGTAATAGTTTCTACATAATCAGGGGTAAGTCCGCTCTCTGATATTGAGTGTCCAAGTGGAGTCAGCCAACGCGCAACCGTTATTTTGATTGAGGTGCTGTTAGTGACTGAAATGAGCTCTTGTACTGATCCCTTTCCAAACGTCTTTTCTCCAATAAGCGTTGCAATACCATGTTCTTTTAGGGCACCTGCAAGTATTTCTGAAGCTGATGCTGATCCTTGATCAACCAGTATTACCATTTGTAGATCATCACCAAATACATCGTAACCCTTAGACCTGTACATGCGAGGCACCGAGCCATCGCCAAAGTGTTCTTGCACCACCACCTCTCCTACCGGGAGGAACCAGCTTGCCATATCAACCGCAGCCTCAAGATACCCACCTGGGTTACCCCTTAGATCAAGTAATAGCTTATTGCTTCCACTTTCACTAAATGTCCTCATTGCATTTCTAAACATCTCAGGAGACGTAGCACCAAAGCTATATAGTGAGACTTCAAATATGCCATCATTTCTCATCTGAGTCTTTAGTGTTGGGATACTTATGGTACCGCGAATGACTGAAATTTCTTGTGGTGATCCGCCATCTCTAATGATAGTAAGCACAACCGTAGTACCTACCTCACCTCGAATACTGAGTACGCCTTTTTCTATAGTAATTCCTTGAGTGGTAACTCCGTTAATAGCGATAATCTTATCGCCAGGACGAAGTCCGGCCTTTTCAGCAGGAGAATCTTTAAGTGGAGAAATAACCGTTAGTACTTCTTCCCGTATACCAATCTCCATACCGACTCCACCAAATGATCCTTGTATATCTTCTTCAAAAAGCTTGTTTTCTACCGGTGGGAGGAATGCAGTGTATGGATCACCATAACTTGCAGTAAGTCCTTGTATCGCTCCCCACATAAGGTCCTCATCTGAGATAGCTTGTGTGCTTGATGCAGTAGAAGGAACGTATTTATCCTTTAGCAAATTCCACGCTTTAAAAAAGGGACCAAAGTCAACACCTTCAGGTTGTACCTCATTAAGGTCTCCCCAAAATGAGTAGATCACTTCTGCATTGGTTGTGCTTTGCTTTCCACCAATGACAAAGCCGGCGCCAAACGCAACCGTAACCACAAGAAGAAATGCAATACCACCCTCAGCAAATTTAGTGATAAATGAGGTTCGTGAAGTCTTCTCTTGCGGCGTGTTTGTTGGGGTGTTTTCTTGTTCCATAGTGTGCTTAGTATCCCAAAATTGTCACACCACGTCAACGCATCTGGTGCGCTATTGTCTTTGTATTTAGTGACGTATTAGCTATACTTATACCAATGATTACAAAGCACACGTACGGATCACTACAATGGGTAGACGTCGAGTCTCCAAAGGAAGATGAGGTTCGCGCACTCATGAGCGAATTTTCGCTACATCCCGACACGGCAAATGACCTACTCTCTCCTACCCGAAGACCATTTGTAGAAAGCAGAGAAAACTACCTTTACCTCGTGCTACACTTCCCCGCGCTAAAGCACACACACACCTACAACAACGACGATCAAGAAATTGATTTTGTTATCGGCAAGGATTTTATTATTACCAACCGATACGAAACCATTGATCCGCTTCATAAATTTTCAAAAGTATTTGAAGTAGGCTCTATTTTAGAAAAGGGCACCACCAGTGAGCATGCGGGGTACATTTTCTTTACTATGGTAAGAAAAATGTACAAATCGATTGAACATGAGCTTTCGAGTATTCGAGATGACATTGAACGAATCGAAGAAAGCATTTTTTCAGGTAATGAAAAAGAGATGGTCGTCGAACTTTCTGTGGTAGGCAGAAATTTGCTCAACCTCAGACAATCGCTTGCTACGCACCGAGATATCCTTGCTTCACTTAAAGACGTCAGTAACACATTTTTCGGGCAAGATTTTTCTCGACCGATTGATATCATACTGAATGACTACTACAGAATATTCCGTCACATCGAAACTCACAGCGAATGGCTCAAAGAGCTACGAGACACCAACAACTCTCTACTTTCAACAAAACAAAACGAGATAATGAAGGTGCTCACCATTATGGCATTTGTCACATTCCCCCTTTCACTTATCTCAAGCACCTTTGGTATGAATACAGAAAATCTCCCGATCGTAGGAAGTCCGCATGACTTTTGGATAATCATCAGCGGCATGGCAATTCTCTCTGCTTCATTCTTTGTATTTTTCTGGTATAAAAAGTGGCTATAACATCAGAATATGCTAGGAACATTTTTCAAGAAGAAAGAAGTCGTGGAGGAGGTACCAAAACCTCCCGTATTTCTCTATAACACCGAAACTGGAAAAAAGGACATATTTGAGCCAAGAATTCCCAACAAAGTTTCTTTATACTCATGTGGCCCGACCGTGTACGACTATGTACACATTGGCAATATTCGCTCATATGTATTTTCAGACACCTTGAGGCGTGTACTAACTGCTAACGGCTACTCGGTTGATCATGTCATCAACATTACTGACTTTGGACACCTCACCTCTGATGCTGATAGCGGCGAAGATAAAATGATGCAAGCGCTCAAGCATGCTAATAAAGAAGTGTCGGTAGAAAACATGCTCACGCTTGCAACTGATTTTATGCATGCGTTTTTCAAAGACCTCGAGGCGATTCATATCAACACTAAAGGCATCCGCTTTCCTCGCGCAAGCGAACATGTCGATGGTATGGTAGCCATAAACAAAACCCTAGAAGAAAAGGGGTACGCTTACGAAACCTCTGATGGACTCTATTTTGATACCGCTCGCTTCCCTACCTATGGACGACTTGGCAATATAAAAATTGAAGAACAAAAAGAAGGTACTCGTCTTGAGGTAAACACCGAAAAGCACAACCCTGCTGATTTTGCATTGTGGAAAAAGAACCCAACCATGGGATGGGAATCTCCCTGGGGAAAGGGCTTTCCTGGATGGCATGTAGAGTGCACCGCTATGATTTTTGCCACTCTCGGAAAGCAGATTGATATACATACCGGCGGTATAGACCACATTGCTGTACATCACAATAACGAAATAGCGCAGGCAGAAGGCGTCTCAGGCAAAAAGTATGTACGGTATTGGATGCACAATGACTTTATGAAGATTGAAGGAAAAAAGATATCAAAATCGCTTGGCAACAGTATTCGTCTCGATCAAATTATCGCAAAGCAGTTTTCACCACTTGCGTACCGATATCTCCTCCTCACCAGTCACTACCGCACTCAAGTAAACTTTACCTGGGAGGCGCTCGAGGCGTCACAAAAAGCGCTTTTCAAACTACAACGTCATTTTGTAGAAGAACTTCCTGAACGCACGGGACAACCGATTCCTTCCTATTGGGATACATTTCTTACGGCTATCAATGATGACCTTGATACCCCTAAGGCAATCGCCATTATGTGGGATATGGTAAAGGACACCTCTCTTGAGAAAAAGGATAAACGAGCAACACTACTTGAGATGGACAAAGTGCTATGCCTTGGACTCAATCAAAGCAAAAAGAAGATTAAAGAAATGCTCTCTATCAATGTAGTGCCACTAGCTGACATGAATCCTGAGGTTAAAGAGCTCGCAGAAAAACGTGTGCTTGCCCGAGAAAATAAAAACTGGGAAGAAGCTGATACCCTAAGGAAGCAAATACACGATATGGGCTACGAGGTGGTAGACACCCCTAAAGGATTTGAGATCACTAAACGAACAGTTGACTTGTCGTAAATATAGTGCTATAAATTGCTTGTAGGTGGGGTTCCAGACCATAACACCTACCTCCAACTTGTAGGTTCAAGGCTTCACTCGTCGCTGCGTTAACCACGCGGCGACATTTTTTTATCAACATTTCGTACACACGCAATACAACTTTTTATAGAAATACCCCTCCCGCTGATGTGCTACAATGCACACAATGGCTAATGAACGATTTCAAAGAAAGGAGGCGGTTGAGAGGGCTACGGGTGGCCGCGTCCCTCCACAAAACATAGAATCAGAGCGAGCACTCCTCGGTGCCTTGATGCTTAAACCTGACGCAATTCATGACGTTATAGACCTCGTCTCAAGTGATGATTTTTATGTTGCGAAGCATCGCACCATATTTGAAGCGATTCTTTCACTTTTTCATAAGGGCGAACCCATCGATATTCTCTCACTCACCTCTCGTCTCAAAGAAGAGAAAAAACTACAATCAGTCGGTGGCGCAAGCGAGCTTACTGAGCTTGTTTCTGAAACCCCTGCCGCGTCTAACGTAATGTACTATGCAAATCTCGTAAGAAAATCTGCAGTACTACGCAGACTCATATTTGCTGGCGAACATATTTCTGAACTAGGCTTTGATGCCTCTGGTGAACTTGATGAGACACTCGACAAAGCTGAGAAGCGTATCTATGACGTAACCAACATATCTGGCTCACGCAAATTTCAAGATATACGATCACTTACCTTTGATACCATAGAGCGCATAGATAGACTGCATAAATCTGATAACGAATTTAGAGGAGTACGCACCGGATTTACCGAGCTTGATAACAAACTCTCCGGACTTCAAAAATCCGACCTCATTATCCTTGCTGCCCGACCTTCTATGGGTAAAACAGCATTCGCCCTTGATATCGCACGGCAAGCGGCAGTACAGCACAATATTCCTGTAGGAATCTTTTCTCTTGAAATGAGCGCACAACAATTGGTTGATCGTATGCTTGGTGCTGAAGCAAAGGTTGACGCGTGGAAACTAAGAACCGGCAAACTATCAACCGATGAAGAATTTGAACAAATTCACGCTGGTCTTGATAGGCTTTCAAATGCTCCCATTTTTATTGATGATCAACCGATGGCAAATATCATCACCATGCGCTCGGTTGCTCGTCGCTTAAAGCGTGAAAAGGGGCTTGGGCTCATTGTGGTTGATTACCTCCAGCTTATGGCGCCTACCTCTACACGAGCAAGCGACTCTTTGGTACAGCAGGTCACAGAAATTTCTCGATCACTCAAAGGACTTGCTCGCGAGCTTGAAGTACCCGTACTTGCTCTCTCACAGCTCTCAAGAGCCGTAGAGCAACGCAGAGGCAGACCACGACTCTCCGACCTTCGTGACTCTGGATCTATCGAGCAGGATGCCGATGTGGTGATGTTTATTCATCGCGAAGACAAGATGCAAGATGGCATGGAGAAAAATAACATTGCCGAAATACTAATCGAAAAGCACCGCAATGGACCAACTGGAAAGGTTGACCTCTACTTTGATGAAGGACGAGTCACCTTCCAATCTATCGAAAAGAGTAGCTTTGGCGCCTACCAAGGATCATCGGTAGAAGAGTTTTAGTGAGTATTTGTATGAGTGGACACTTTAATGACCTTATATCAGAATTTGCCCGCCTCCCCGGTATTGGCACGCGTCAGGCACGGCGCATTGTTGAGCATCTCATCCGTAAAGATGGGGGCTCACTTTCGCGTCTTTCTCGACTACTCTCTGAGATAAAAAGCGCCATGCACGAGTGTGATGATTGCAGAAGACTCTTTACAAGCACGGGAGGACAAACCCGCTGCGCGATATGTAGCGACACGACACGAGAGCGTACCCTCATGGTAGTAGAAAAGGACGTTGATCTTGAAACCATTGAGAAAAACGGCATCTATCAAGGTACATACTTTGTGGTAGGCGCACTCATTACCCTCACCGAAAAAAATCCTGCAGAAAAAATACAAGTAAAGAAACTTATACGCACCATTGACGAATTGCCCGATGGTGCAGAAATTATTCTTGCGCTTTCAACTACCACCGATGGTGAAGAGACAGCCCTATATATTGAAGAACAAGCAAAGGAATTAATTGAAAAGAAATCACTTCTGGTTACGAGACTAGGGCGTGGCCTCTCGACAGGAGCCGAGATAGAATACGCAGACCCCATCACCATTAAAAACGCCCTCACTAATAGAAAGTAAAAACTCAGCACGTGATGCTGAGTTTTTACTTTATTGCGGTAATCTTTACCTTCATGTAGGGCTGTCTGTGCCCGCGGTTTTTGAAGTAGTTAGACTTTGACTTAAACTTCATCACGGCAATCTTTTTACCAAGCCCCTCTTCTTCTAGTACTCCCTCTACAAGGGCACCTTCAATATACGGGCTGCCAACAGTGGTTGACGCGCCATCGTCTCGTAGTAGCACCTTGTCGAAAATAAGCTTCGTCTCACCCTCTTTAAGCTCATTTACTTTCTCAATAGCTACAACATCGCCTTCAGCGACTTTATATTGCTTTCCGCCTGTTTCTATTACTGCGAAATGCATAGTGGAGATACTATACCTAAAAGCACAAAAAAAGGCAAGTGGTTGCTGATATATCAAGCTATTCAGCCTCTTTTGGCCTCTCAAGGAGGGGTGCGTCAAGGCCGGGGCGCTCGCCATCTATGCGGTATATATCTTTATCTATCTTTCCTAGCTCTTTTGCACCAGCATTGTAGTGATTAACCGTGGTAGACAACGCATTTCCTAATTTTTGATAAAAGTCCTCATACGCCTTTAGATGCTTCCCTAACTCTCCTACCCGCTTTTGGATATCCTTTGCCTGTTCTTCTATATGAAGCGATCGTAGACCCTGGAGCACCGTCTGTAGGTACGCAAGAAATGACGTAGGCGAAACAATAATCACCTTTTTATCAAAGGCATATTCAATGAGGTCTCGGGTATTGGTCTTCACTGCGCCAACTTGGTTGATGAGCAAATCATAATACACTCCCTCTGACGGTATAAACATAAATGCAAAATCCATCGTATCTTCCTCTGGACGTATGTACTTTGATGTCTCATCAATTCGATTTTTTAGGTCTTGTTTAAATAGTTTTTCGTACCGTTCACGTTCTTCGTCGCCTCGTGATTCTAGAATGCGATTATAATTTTCAAGCGAGAATTTTGAATCGATTGGGATTATTTTGTCCTTCACAAAAACAATCGCATCAACAATTTCTCCATTAGTAAATGCGTACTGCATCACAAATGACTTTGGTGGAAGCACATTTTGAAGTACCGACTCGAGATAATACTCACCAAGCACTCCGCGCTGCTTAGGGTTTTTGAGTATGTCTTGGAGATGTTGCAATTGATCAGCAAATCCAACCACCTGCTTATTGGTTTCGTCTAATTTAGTTAACCCCTCGGTTACCTCACGCACAATGCGATTACTCTCGCCTAGTTGTGTTTTGAGTGACTCGTGGAGCTCTTTAGATGAAGAGCCGAGTCTATCATTGATAGAGCGTGCAAGGTCGTGTAGTTGATTTTGAAGCATGACAAAGCTTCCATCAGGAGTGTCTTTAGGTCGTGAGCGCACCATAATAACCACTACTACTAGCGCGGCAATGTTTATGAGGGCAAGAAGCACCAGAATGATAGTGGAGTATTCCATACCTTCATTATAAAGGAAGTAGCGCGGAAGCGCGATTTTTGCTAAAGAATGCGTACTTTACCACCTCAATAGCAACCAAGTTAACAACCCCCACAATTGCAAGTAGTCCTAGCTCGCCCATTGTAAGTGGGGTAAGCGAAAGAAGTGTCTGCAGTGGCTTAAACGTAAGCGCTGCCACCAAGGTAAGGACACTGATACTAAGCGCGCCAATAAGAAAGCGGTTATCAAAGAAGCTGATACGCCATAGTGGCACGTTAAGATTCTTAAGTGAAAATGAGAAGAAAATAGAATCAAGAGTAAGCGAGACAAACATAATGGTGCGAATTTCTTCTATAGGTAGCCCAGACTTGAGAAGCCAAAAATAAAGCACGATAAGGAGCGCCCCCGTGATGACTGCCACAATAACAATAAGACTTGCGAGCTCTCTGGTAAGAATTTGTTTTGCAGAAGAATCACGTGGTGATCTGCGCATAATACCTTTTTCTTCTGGTTCAAAGGCAAAGGCAAAACTCATAAGTCCCTCTTCAACAATATTTGCCCACAGAATTTGAGACGGCAAAATCGGAAGTGGTGTGCCGACAATAACCGCCGCAGAAACAATAGTAAGTGAGCTAAAGCTGGTCGAAAGAAGGTACGCAACAATCTTTTTTATATTATCCACTATCTTTCTTCCGGTGCGGATTGCAGCAACAATAATGGCAAAGCTGTTATTAAGGAGCACAATATCAGACGCTTCTTTTGCTACCTCGGTACCACTTCCAATTGCGATACCAATATCAGCAGTGCGTAGCGCGGGTGCGTCATTGATACCGTCTCCCGTCATGGCTACCACTTCACCGTTGTTTTTAAACACTCGTGCAATACGAAGCTTTTGCTCAGGCACTACCCGCGCGATAACCGAGTACTTTTTTAATGTGGCATACAGCTCAGCATCATTCATGGCATCAATCTGGGCGCCGGTTATTGCCCCTGCCGCTGCGCCACGAATACCCACCTCCTCAGCAATATGCCCCGCAGTGCCCGCGTTATCACCAGTCACCATAAGCACACGCACCCCTGCCTCTTGCACCTCTATCATAGATGCTTTTGCATCTTCTCTGATTGGATCAACAAATACCAACAAGCCTAAAAAGACAAAATCATTCTGTGGAATGGTAAATGCTTCAGGTATTTCTTTTCTTGCGGTTTCTACATACCCAACCGCAATAACGCGCATTCCTTTACTACTACGAACTTCTAGCTCGTGGGTAAAAAACAGACGGTCTTCATCGCGCATCTCCCTTCCCTTACCATTTTCATGGACTCGATGTGCAGACTCAAGCAACACTTCTGGTGCTCCACTTACATACATTTTTCCATGTCGCTCGTCACCAAGTGTCTGATACAGCGATACGGTGTATCGCCGTGAAGACTCAAACTTAAGCAGGTCAAGTAATCTTTCTTTTGCAAAAAGATTTTCTTGTGAAAGTCCATCAGTTAGCCCAGAGAGTATGATTGCCTTTTCAATGGGTCTACCTTCTACGACAATGTCGGTGTCATTCTTCTTTACGACAAACGCATCAGACGCCATCACCGCCGACCGCAGCAACTCACGCGCATCCATATCTATTGCCTGCTTGTCAGATTTGCGTCTACTAAGTGCGACTACCTTTTCTGAAAGCTCCATCTTTGCTTCGGTGAGCGTGCCTGTTTTGTCGGTAAGTACAATAGTGGTCGCGCCAAGTGTTTCTGCTGCAAGAAGACTTCGCACCAACCCCCCTTGCTTAAGTAGCCCCTCCATACCAAGAGCAAGTACCACCGTTACCGCCGCAGGCAAACCTTGTGGCATCGCAGAAACGGCAATGGCAATGGCAATAAGGAGCATGGCGCTCATTGATTCACCTCGCAAAAGTCCAAGGAAAAAGATGATAGTGATACCTACACAAATCACCATAATAAGAAACTTTGCCACGCGCGCGATACTTGCCTGAAGCGGTGTTTGTCGTGACGCTTCCCTACCTAAGTTACTTGCTATATGCCCCACTTGCGTGGTGTTGCCGGTCGCGACCACTATGCCGTGTCCATATCCAGAGGTAACGAGCGTACCCATCCACGCCATATTAATTTGCTCGGTAAGGGGAGCATCTTCGTGCACCTGCGCAATTCTTTTTTGCACCTCTACCCACTCACCGGTAAGCGCGGCTTCATTCAAATTCAAGTTTTTTGCCTCAATGAGGCGTATGTCTGCTGGCACATATGCCCCCGCCTCTATCACCACCACATCACCAGGTACCAATTCTCGAGATGGGACTTTTACTTTAACTCCTGAACGGATAACAGTGGCAAACTTTTCTTGCGAGTCATTTAGTTTTTCAAATGCTCGTGATGCGCGTTCTTCTTGAAAGACGCCAATGGTGATGTTGATGATAAACGCAGCAAAAATAACCATCGCGTCTACCACCTCATCAAGCAAAAGTGTGGCGATACCAGCAAGGATAAGAATAATAATGAGTGGATTCTTTGCTTGTCGTAATACTTTATCGCCAAGATACTCTTCTTGGTCCTTTTTTAGCTCATTAAACCCTGCCGCTGCTCTTTTGTGTGGAATGTCTCTTGCGTTAAGTCCATTTTTTGGATCAGTACCAAAGGTAAGTAATAGTGAGTCTATGGATTCACTACAGTATTTTTTTTGTGGATTCATCATTGCATAAAGTATACCGTTATATTGAAAAGCAATCATCCACGGTGTATGCTCATACTATGCAAGAACAACTACGAAGCGACCTAAAAGAGGCAATGAAAGCAAAAGAGGAACCACGCCTTACGGTATTGCGTGGACTTATTACCGCCTGCACCAATGAACTGGTAGCAAAAGGCAAAACACCACGCGATGTACTATCAGACGAAGACACCATGGTGGTAATCAAGCGATTGGTAAAACAACGAAAAGATTCGATTGAGCAATACACCAAAGCCAACAGACCCGACCTTGCTGATGGAGAGCGTGGCGAACTTCATGTCCTTGAGGCGTATCTGCCTGAATCAATGAGCAAAGCAGACATACTTAAAGTAGCGATACAAAAACGTGACGAGATGGGAGTAACCGACAAAGCACAAATGGGCATGCTTATGGGCGCTATTATGAAAGAGCTTCAAGGCAAAGCAGATGGTGCTGATGTCCGTGATGTAGTCACCGAGCTATTTCTCTAGCGCTTGACTAAAGGCGTCATTTTGTTGTATAAAAAGTTAGCGTAACTTTTGGAGCTGTCACATGTCACAGATGGGTCGTGTTTTTCTGACAATCCAAGAAATAGAAAATAAGATTGTCAGACCAACCGAAGCACTTGCCACCCCACATGGGAGAAGTGCTTTAAACTATCTTGCCGCGCAAAGAAAAAAGAAAAAGATGTTGGCAGAAGCAGAAACGAAACCACGAGTAAACGACCAAAATTGCTGGCAAGGAAGGAAAGATTGCGGTCATGAATGAGTTGAGGCCGGCGCTACGCGCCGGCCTCTCCTTATATCAAACATATTAATGATGATGACCGTGTGAATGCCCTGCATGCGCATGGTCTCCTTTCGGTACATAATTGCGCAAATACAACACCCCAAAAAAGGTAACAATAGGAACAGCAAACAATAGCCCCATACTCCCTACTACCGCGCGAACAATCTCTGTCGCAAATATTTCACTATTTATTGCCATCGCAACACTTGATGATGCCATGTACGTATGAAGGAGTAGTGGTAGCGACGCGCCAGCGTATGCAAGCACGAGCGTATTAACAAGCGCCGCCACGTGCCCACGACCCACCCTCATTGCACGCATATACACCTCCTTTCGGGTAAGGGATGGATTACTCCTAAACAGCTCGGTAACTACCGCAGCCTGGGTAACAGCTATATCATCAAGCACTCCCAATACTCCCAAAATAATGGCACCAAGCAATAATGAGGCAAAATCTATTGACCCTCGTGTATTAAAATTAAGATAGGTTGCCGCTTCAGAGGCAAATCCTGAAAGATCAGTACCAGAAACTGATACAAGCGCAAACAATCCTGTAAGCAGGACGGCAAGCATGGTACCGCCATATGCCACCAACGATTCTCTATTAAAGCCATGTGTAAAGAATATCGCCGCAAAGAGTATACCCGATGCCACCAGCACACTTGCAACTACGGGATCCCATCCTTTAAGTATGCCAGGCATAAGGATGTAAAAAATAGCCAAGAAACTCCCCCCAAGCGCAACAAGCGATCGCACCCCTTGCCACCCGCCAAAGAGTATTATCGCAACCACAAATACCATCCCTAAGACAAACAGCGAGAGTCTTCTGTCGATACTAATCACGCCATACCCCTCAGTGCCATCTGGATACTGTGAGTAATTAAAGTAAAAGGCATCACCAGTATCAAGCTCGAGGTAATCATTTTCTATCCGTATCACCTCACCTTCTTTGGGTCCCTCTAGCACCTTGGCTTCAATGGTCTGATAGAGCTGTGTGGTGTCTGTGCCAGGTATTGTCCGCACTTGCGAGTCGATGATATCAGTTACCTTTGCACGCCACACCCCTTGATAGGTGTTATCAAGAATTTGCGCAGATACAGCACTAGTAGGCGCAAGCGCCATAGCGCTTGCGCCACATATAATAGATACCACTAAGAGCACATATCGATTCATACCATTACCATACATCCTCTATAGCCTATGGCAAGATAGGATTACTCGGTAGTAGGCGCAGCAAGAAACCACTCATTAAGCCATCCCTTCATCTGCTCTATTTCTTTCATTTGCGCGGTGATGATTTCTCTTCCTAGGGTAAGTAGCTCTGGACGCGTAGTGCCGGCAATAAGCGCCTCTGCCATACTCACGGCGCCTTCATGGTGCACAATCATTTCTTCTAAAAATGCTTTTTCTAGCTCGGCACCGGTCTTTCCATCCATGGTATGCATCATACCCTCCATTGCACCTTTCATAGAATCATTCTTTCGCATATCACCATGCATAGAGCCTTCATGGTACATCCCAGGATTTTTATCCATCATGTGCCACTTATTTTTTGCCATGCAAGAAGATAGTAACCCGCCAAGCACTAGCCCTACCACCAACATTCCCCCACCCACCACATACATATTATTTTTTATTTCCATAGTGCATTCATACTACCATATCCAACACACTCGCATGCGTATAGCCACAGCATTGACACACAACGCTTTTATATGCATACTCGCACAAGCAAAACAATGGAGTCTGCTTACATGTCGCAGTTTAACCAGTTCACGGTTTCCGTTACTGTAATTTCAACACCAAGGTGGCAGAGGTTTCTAATTCTTGAAACAGATCACCGTGGAATTACGTACGAAACTACATGTGAGCGGCTTCAGGCGCCACAAGATACTGATGGGGAAAAGGTAATAATTATGAGAGGCTCCACTGTTTTCTCAAGTGGGAAAACCGTAGTGCCTCCGCAGGGATGCGATACATACTTTGAGTTAACAAAATCATTGACTGGTAGAGATGTTGAGTATGAATTTTGGCCATTCTTTGACGCCTCCCACTTCGAGGTGGGCGATGTTATCAAGATAATCCCACGCAAAGGTAGTGTACCGGTGGGTGCATTCAAAAGTAACCTTACTTCTAGGTTACTGAGAGGTTATTTTGGTCCAAAAGATCCTTTGTATGAGAATCCTATGAGATAGATTCTCTGCTTGATGCCTCTCGTCTTCTTTATGTGCCCGCAAGGGCACATTTTTTTATACCAATTACTTATGCGTCTTGTACTTCTTCTTCATTACAGCAATAGACTTCTTGATGATTGTACCGAGCACCGCAAGATCAATTGCCGCAACATTTTTTATCGCAAGGCATGACTTGCCAGAGAGTTTATACACTCCGAGCTTTTTTATCTCTTGCTCGTATTCTTTCCACCCCACCATGGTGTAGAGGGTAAAACCAGTTGAGGATATAGCAAAGCCTGTCATTAAATGGGTATGCATTCCACCCTTGCTGTCTGCATACTCATACGAACCAAAGCCAAAAATTTTATTCCACATCACACACGGCGAACCAGTCGCCTTTGTGTATACCGCAATAAGCGCTCGCGCATCCTCTAGCACTTGCTTGTTCTTTGGCGCCAGCGCCTTTAGATATGCCTCTGGGGTAATGGTAGTTGGTTGTGTTTTGTTGGTGTAGGTCATAGGTATATATATGGTATCACCGTATTACTTAGCCTGTAACCACTGGGGTACATACTTCTATGAGATAGCCGTTGATATCCCGTAGATAGCCCACCTCCTGCCCCCAAGGCTTTTTCTTTGGCTCAGCTTCACTAATAGCTCCAGCTAAAAGCGCACGCTCCCAAGTGCTAGCGATAGCATCAGTCACCAAGGCTATTTCAAATGATGTAGTAGCATTCATTGAAATGGATATCCCATTATGCTCAGCTAGTTTGAACGAAGCAAAGGCAAGTGTAGTCTGCCCGGTTGCAAGCTCACCATAATCTTTTTCTGGAGTGATAAATTTTTGTGTAAGGCCAAATGCTTTATCATAAAATGCAATGGTCTTTTCAACATCTTCAACGTATAAAATAGTGTATCCGTACGTAATCATAGTGTGGTGATAGTAAAATGAGTAACCGACAACTCTGTTGCTCCTATTGCTCTATAAAACGCCACCGCCCCATCATCATCTGCTTCTGCCTCTACAAACACCACTCGTATGTCTCTTTTTATTGCTTCTTCTTTTGTGGCGGCAATTAGCATAGCGCCTATGCCCTTCAGTTGGTACTCGGGATGTACTGCAATATCATACAAGTACAATTCTTTTGTACCGTGAAGTGGTACAAGTGCAAATGCCACCACACCGCCTACAAGACGCTTATCATCATACGCACCAAGGTATACTCCATGTGATTGATTAAGCATCTCTTCAAGATACGTATCATCAGCCACATACGGTGAGTCAAATACCTTTTCACACACCGCCATCAATGCGCGCAGCTCTGGTACGGTATCTACTGTTTTTATTTCTATCGTATGCATATATTATCGCTGCGCATGCTTTAGTATCCATATAGTATCGGGATTCTTTGATACAGACCATCTAGCAATAATCTTTTTTGCTTCTTGTGGATGTACCTTTATCCAATCGCGCAAATGATTGGCAACCGACTTTTTCACAAAGCGCACCTCATCCTCTTTCAAAAGATCAAGAATCGCCATAGCCGGCGCCGGGGCATCATTCCACACCTCAAGTTTTGTTGCCCATGGCAACTTTGGGCGAAGCCCTTCTGACGCAAGGCGGCGCAAGTGAAAGTTGTTGCTCTTTGCCCACCGCGTACACACGGCAAGTGTTTTTGCAGGGTACGTTCTTGCAAACGGTCGAATGGCATACTCGCCAGTATTTCTTTTTGTTATCTCTTCTATTGCTTTTATAGACAAAGAGAAATTGTCTATCCCGTACTTCTCTACAAATTTACCCACGGGCATAAGCCAATAATAGTGGGTAAACATGCCGGTCTCTTCTTTATTTTCTGGTCCAAGTATCTGCATCAAGATACCGAGGGCATCTGGGTATGCTTCAGGGAGGTGTGTATGGAGTGCATCAGCAATGATACCCACCCGCTCGGTATATGACTTCCCCACCACCTCCTTTACCACCTGTGCACAAAATTTCTTTTTTTGAAATTCTGGATACACCGCCACTATTTTATCCGCTAGCAATGCTGCAAGTGACCCACCAAACGCTTCAGTGATTGACACCTTCCCCGTTTTCTCATTCATAAATGCTCCCTTCTTTTTTCTTACCACATCCACATTCCCACTCACCTTTACGCCATCCTTTACATCTGCCTTTGCCATTTCTCTTTTCACCCCCTTCTTTTTCACCATACTCCTCAGCATTTTTCTAGGCATATGCATGAGTATATCACCACAAATTAACGTGGTTATTGTGGCATTAGTTGTGATTTATTGTCTGCTTGAAAGAAATCACGGCTCTTATTTCTAAAATTGATGATTAGTAGTTCTCAGAGAGTTCTTATGACACACCCTTGTGCTCTTTGTGTGAGGTGAGACAATATAACTATATCGCCTCACAGTGAGCGATGAGTCGAATATTATTTGATTCTTTTTAAAACTCACTCCTATGCTTACTACTATCGCCGCTGTTCTTGTTGTGCTTTGGCTTCTTGGTATGGTTACCTCATATACCGTTGGTGGATTCGTTCACGTGTTATTAGTTATTGCTATTATTGTAGTACTTATTCGTGTAATCCGCGGTGAAAATCCACTCAAATAGATAAATAGCAATATCTCCCAGAAACCTAAGTGGCTCCTGCCCTGCCTCGCTTTGCTGCGGCTTTCGATTCTGCCTCCCAGGCATCACAAGCGCAATCCTGGTACTAATAAAAAATTAGTACCAGGATTTCGTGTGACCCTACGGGGAATCGACCCGCTTTTGCTAAGCCATTCTGGCTAAGCACGCTGGTCGCACCACAAAGAGTACTTCCATTTTTATCTCCCTTTGGTCGTAAAAATTAGGTCGCGACTCGGCGACAAGCAACCTACGCTTCGCTTCGGTTCTTGTATACCGCCTCCGTCGTTCGATTCCCCGTAGTGCCTACAAACGGCAACGACCGAAACGCATTCGCGTATTCGGTCGGCCGATTTGTGATGAAATACTAGCCTTTGCTCGAACCCATTTCGAGAAAAGACCATAACTACAACGCGTCGAGCGCGTGGTGGCTTTGTACTTCTGCGTACGCATTGGGGTGTGGCGCGCCTCGCCACTCGCTAATCGCTCGCCCCCAACCAATGAAATATCCTTACTTTTTGATTTTTCGGTGGAGGGGTCTGGGGAGGAGCCGACAAAAAATTGAAAGGATATTTCTTTGGTTTGGGGTCGCCGCTTCGTCCTCCAAAAAGCTCCATTATAGTCTCCATCTACTTGAGAGCCTACCACTACGCTTTTTTCCGTCCTCGCGTCGAGCGAGGCGCGCTTCCCGTATACAGCGCGCGTGGTAAAGCTAGCGTCCGCTCACACTACGCAAGCACCTCGCATAGGCACGCTCGCATTCGCTCGCGCCGCCTGCTCGGTGTTGCTGCGTGTGTGCTTGTCAAAATTCTACAGATATCTGTTTTAAATATTTCAGGATTTCAGGATATTTTTTGTTCAAGTTAGCTATGTCCTTAGTCTGTGAAAGTAGAGAACAGGTGGTTGTACAAAGAAATATTTTGAGTGACGGACTTTCAAAGTCAAGCTCTTCTTTATCCTGGTTAACTTCTTTAACCTGCGCTGTAATGAATGAAAGAATTGAATCTTTCTGATAACTCGGCTGATTCTTCTTTGTGACGGTCTCTTTTACTTTTAGTATCGAATAATTTCTTTTTTGTAGTATTTTATTAACGGATTTAATTAATATTTCAGGATAAATTAAATCTTCAACGTCATATTCCCAAGTTGCGTTACTTTTACCATCGAATCTTTCAATAAATTCTAACTTATGATCAAATGAATAGTTCTTTGATTTAAGGCTGCTTGAGACCTGTTTTCCTTTTGCGTCATGATCTAATATTGTTCGTATTTTCGGTTTTATTTTTTGTTCTTGGCAAAACATATTAACAAAGACTAGATATCCGGGAACTTTATCCGCTCCGTCAGCTGTAAGTATTTTCGGCTGATCGAGTCCGTTAATTTCTAAAAGCTTAAGCAAATATAATTTGTCCTCGTTGCCTTCAACAATTAAGTTGTAGGGCAGAATCTCCCAACTGTCGTTTGTTGCTACTCCGAGATGTTCTCTTATTTTTTGTACCTTGTTGTATCCTGTAACCTTATCTACTTCAGTGCTTATCTTCAGATATTCTTTGTTCTTCTTTCTTGAGTATGCTTGTTGAGTATATTTAGCATTAAATAGATGCACTGGCTCTAGGTACCCAATATCCACAAAGTGATGTGAGTGTGTCGTTATGAATATCTCAAGGTTTCGTGACATCTCCTTTATTATGGCAAAAACTTTTTTCTGAAGTCCTGGCTGAAGAAAAGCCTCTGGTTCATCAATACCCCAAATTACAGTTTTCTTTGTGTTCTCAGAGATATACTTTATTAGAGAGAGTAAGAGTATTCTTTGAATACCACTACCTTTAGCTTCGAGCTCTTTTTGGTTGCTGTCCTGCATCACTAAGTTAACCATATTACCAACAGCTTCTCTTAAGAATTCATACTCAGGAAAAATGAATTTAATCTGCCAGTCTTTTGCATCTAAGCCTTCAGTGTAAGTGCCAATCCCATGTGCAAAGTCTTGAAAATTTTTTGTGATATTCGTCTCGATATTTTGTAGTGATTTTTCGGATTCCGAAATAAATTTTTTCAAAATATCCAACGGTTTAGTTTGTTTCTTGCGTAATTTGTCGAGTCCAGAAAGTACATTATTTTTTGTGATTTGTGCAACAAGTGCAGGGATGTCTACATTACTAGCTTCGACGAAAAGAAAACGGAAATTATCAAGAAATTTTCTAATCTCAGTATCATAAATATTATTACGGTTACTTCGATACGGCTTTTTATATCCAGTTCTCTCAACTACATTTTCCCCAGATTGTTCTCGGAATACTTTCTTTATAACAACCTTTTCCTTTGTAGCAGTATCGATGAAATCAATACTTATGGTGGTCTTATAGCCAGCTCCTCGCGTTGCTTCGACTATTTCATAGGGAATGTCGTTTGATGCTTTGAAATTTACTTCATTAAAAAATAAATCTATTGCTCGTAAAAAATTTGTTTTTCCTACGTTGTTTGCGCCACATATAATTGTAGGATTTCCGAATTCGGGTGTGGTCAATGTGATTCTTTTGATAGACCGATAGTTGTTTATGGAAATTTTTAAAATTTTGTAAGACATATCGTTAATTTGCTTTTTGAAATACAAACAAATGTTCGTGCATTATTAGTAAGAAATTATTTTCTTTTGATTTATTTACCCAAAAACCCGTTGCCTTACAGTTGTATTGTCTTTTTATGATGTCTTCTTTGAGATCGAAACCTACATTCAAAAAGCGATCCATAACTCGATATGCGAGAGGTTGATACATTTTTTGACGTCGAGTATCACCGATCAAAATTGCGCAAAATTTACCAGGCTTAAGGACTCTATACAATTCACTAGCGACTTTTTCCATTTCGTCCGCAAACTCGTCTATCGCGTGGATATTTGAAAGATCTTCATCAATTTCTCCCTCACTATATTTGATAATATCAGCATACGGTGGGTGAGTGAGAATAAAATCAATACTTTCATTTTCAGCCTTGCTGAGGTCACGTGCATCCCTCTTAACAATCTTTTGCCACGATTTGTTTTCAACTGGAAATTTTAGACTTTCCATTGTTCGTTCTAGTGCAATATCATTTACGTCTGAACATATGATATTTCTATTGAGTATCTTTGCTTCAATCGCAGTAGTACCGCCGCCAATCATTGGATCTAGCAGAATGTCACCCTCGTTAGAGTATCGAAGGATTAGATTGCGGGCGACTTCTGGTGCCCAGTTACCACGCCAGTCTGATTTGTGGGTTGCCCAGTTACCACGCCGTGGAAATGCCCACACCGTTGTGCATTCAAGGTCGAATTCTTCAGGGTGTAGTTTCATTTCCTTAGCCATGAATAATTATTGTATTTTCGGTACAGGTAAGCCGAGTTTCTGTAATGGTATATATTCAAAATAGTACTGACATCCAACTGAAATAATATAGTCAAGTACGTCTTTGTATTCATCTTTACGAAACCACTCACTTAGTACATACATGTACTCAACTTCAATGTTTAGTGGAGCCATCAATTTTGAGTATTGCTTACGCTTAAAATCACACGTTTGTAATTTTTCATCAACTGACCCAGGAGTCTCCTGAAACTTCATTTCAATGACATACAAAGTGTTGTCTACAATTACATACAACGCCTCATCGGGTAGCAACTTTTTTGATATGTACTTTTTGTAGTCTATGTTTTGAGTTTCAAGCCATTTATACAATTTATGTTTTGCAAGGCAGATTGCGACTTCTGAACCCTCAAAGTAGACAACATCTTTCGTCACTTTGTAGCCAGGCTGGCTATTTAGTAGATCGACAATATTAATTCGACCTTCAAAGTGTAATCCTGTTTTTGTATTTCCTCCTCCAACGCCACCCTTAATCATAATTTAATAGTTAGTTACTAAAACTTCACTTATCTTTCCTCGCTTTGAAGCATTTGAGTTTATGGCACGGCTTGCAGCAACTTTTGATACTTTGATATCCTTAATATTCGAGTATAGTTCGTTGATAACTGAAGTATCGGAGTTAGAAAGCATGACAAAACAACCACGTTTATGTAATTCTACGAATGTATCTCTCAACTCTGTCTGTTCTTTTTCTAAAAAAGCATCTGCTGTATATGAAGTGAAGGAAGCAGTTTTACTTACTGGATAATAAGGTGGATCGAAATATACAAAATCTCCTTTTTTTGCTTTATCCAAAACTTTTTTATAGTCTTGATTTTTGATAGTTACTTTTTTTAGTGATTTCGATACTTTAAACAAATTATCTCCGTCACAAATTATAGGGTTTGTATATTTCCCAAACGGAACATTGAATTCACCTTTGCTATTGACCCTATACATGCCATTGAAGCAAGTGCGATTAAGAAAAATGAACCGAGAAGCAACATTTATATCTGATAGTTCTTTGGGATCTTTTGCACGCAATTCTAGATAGTACTCTTTTTCGTACTTGTGTTTTTTGAGTGAATTAATTAGTGCATCAACGTCATTTTTAATGACGTTGTATGTTGTCACAAGTTCTGTATTGAGATCAGAAAGTTCTGCTTTCTGAGGCAGAAGATCGAAAAAGACAGCTCCACCGCCAACAAACGGCTCAAAGTATGTATTGGTAACAGGATCAAAATCATCAGGTGGATATAACCCCATATCACGAAATTGGCGGAGCAACTGTCTTTTTCCTCCAACCCATTTCACGAAAGGTTTTGGCTTCTCATTAACAATTCGAGCCGCATCTTCAAATAATCTCGTTTTGTCTGCATTATGAAAAACATGACGCGCGTAGATTTTATTGATTTTTAACTCATATGCGAGTTTTGCGATTGTTTGTTGCGTAGTCATAATTCTATTTTAATAGCTCAATGGTGCTTACATCGAGTACCTTCGCTAGTTTTGAAATTGTCTCAAGGGTGGGGTTTGTCTTTCCATTTTCGATGTTGCTAACATAACTACGACTGCAACCCATAACGCGCATAACGTCACCTTGAGACATATTTTTCGCTTCGCGAATTTTTTTCAAATTCATGCCGAGCTTTGCGGAATCATTCATCTCCACAATTATACCCAACTCTTACATTATACACGACTATTATATTAAAGTATAATAGTTTGATCGTGGACAAAATCTTATTTCTAGACTCATGGCGGCGACCCCAAACCAAAGAAATATCCTTTCAATTTTTTGTCGGCTCCTCCCCAGACCCCTCCACCGAAAAATCAAAAAGTAAGGATATTTCATTGGTTGGGGGCGAGCGATTAGCGAGTGGCGAGGCGCGCCACACCCCAATGCGTACGCAGAAGTACAAAGCCACCACGCGCTCGACGCGTTGTAGTTATGGTCTTTTCTCGAAATGGGTTCGAGCAAAGGCTAGTATTTCATCACAAAACGAGACTTCGTCTCGATTTGTGACCCTACGGGGAATCGACCCGCTTTTGCTAAGCCATTCTGGCTAAGCACGCTGGTCGCGACTCGGCGACAAGCAACCTACGCTTCGCTTCGGTTCTTGTATACCGCCTCCGTCGTTCGATTCCCCGTAGTGCCTACAAACGGCAACGACCGAAACGCATTCGCGTATTCGGTCGGCCGATTTGTGACCCTACGGGGAATCGAACCCCGATTTAAGCCTTGAGAAGGCTCCGTCCTAACCGTTAGACGATAGGGCCAAGTAGTTACGATTATGGAGGAAAATGGCCTTAAATGCAATAAATGAAGGGGTCAACGAATTGACCCCTTCATTACCCACCTTTTGATTACTTGATATCTATTCTTGTATGCGGGTTGCCAATCGCAAACTAATTGATCTAGTTTCTTCCGATCCATCTGGACCAATATAATTGACAGAGACAAATCCCCTATAGCTATCCGCTACAGCAGTTCCGATGAAACTGCTATGCCCAATTTGAATTTTCACTCTCATACCTGAACTTATTTTGGGCAAGGTTTTGTGTGGTACTTTTTCTCTCCTTATCCTTTGTACATCTTCAAGAATTTTTTGAACCACGACTCTTGTGTCGCTCATGCCCGCCTCCATGTTGCTGTATGTATTCTCGATACTTGTGGCTATTTGTCAAGCCACGCAGAATCTTGGCGTACAAGTAGTTCTGTCTTTTTTTCTGGTTCTTGCATGAGCTCTTCTACTGCCTTTTCAAGGCGGATTGATTGCGATCCTTTAATGAGTACTACATCGCCTTCAGCAAGGAAAGGCTCAAGGGCGTTAGCGCAGGTGGTTGCATCATCAAAGGCGTGAATATGCTCAGTTGCAAGACCGCTTTCATGTGCGCTGGTGGCAATCATACGAGCACGTATCCCTACGGTATACAGCTCGTCTACCACTCCTGCTACCTGCCTCCCTACTTCTTTGTGTGCTTCTGTTGAATACTCGCCAAGTTCAAGCATGTCTCCAAGAATGGCTATCTTTTTGCCTTTGGCAACCACATCATGAAGTGCGGTAAGGGCATGCGCCACAGCAATAGGTGACGAGTTATACGTGTCATCTATGATAATAGAGTGCTTTATGCCCTTTATAAGGCGCATTCTGCCTCGTGGGGGGTCATAGGTAGCAAATGCCTGCTGTAGGGTATCAAATGGTATTGCGAGGGTCTTTCCTACCGCAAATGCGGCAAGGACAGGGTACGCGTGTTGTACCCCCAGTGAGCCGTCTAGCTCTATCACCTCTGCTTTGTGATCGCTTTCGCGAATTCTAAACGCGACTCCCCGCACCTGCTTGTCGGTATAACGAAACTGTACCCCAGAGCCTCGTACCTCTGCATCTTGAGAAAATCCATACGTTATGGTGGATGCAGGTGACTTTAGCTCATATGTGCGCTGTCGCTCATCATCATCATTGATAACCAACACCCCATCAGCAGGGAGTGCGTCAGCGATAAGAAAATCTTCTTTGTATAGCTCTTCAGGTGAAGAAAAAAACTCTACATGAACCGGCACCTCAGGAAATCGTGTAAGGACACTTATGTGTGGTTGTATCCACGCCATAAGTGAGGCAATATCACCTGGTCTATCTGCGCCAATCTCAAGGACTAACCACTCAGGATATTTTTCTTTGAAAACAAGAAGGTTAAGACCGATCAAAATATTTTTAATCCACACCATTGGGTCATACCACCCATTGCCAACACCAAGTATCGTAAGGGGTACCCCAAAGTCACTGTTAAAACTTTTTTCACTTTTTCGAGTATGAAAGGTACTCGATAGCGCGGTATAGACCGCATCCTTAGTAGAGGTTTTTCCAACACTTCCGGCAACTGCTACTATCTTTGGCTTATACTTTTTGAGAATAAGCTTTGCCTCTATGGTGATAATAAAGAGTATGATCTTTCTAAAAATGTCTTTTGCTTGCATACAATACATTATCTATCTGGTGGAACTTCGTAATAGTTAATGAGAAAGTCGGTAAGGTCAATAAATGGTTTGGTGAGTGTTTCTGATGAGTACCTCGCTCCGACTGGTTCTGTATGGAATAAGAATACCAGAAATGTTGGATCATAGGCAGGAAAGTATCCAAAGAATGAATGGAGGTACCTATCATCATAGTAGCCACGCGACCCAGACTTGGCAATCTGGGCAGTACCCGTTTTGGCGGCAATACTATAGTGTTCCTTTTTTACCTCGCCGTTTCTCAGTGCTTTATCTACCACCTCAACAAGCATTCGCGATATGGTAAGGCTCGTACTTAGAGAGAGTACCTCATCGCCAACCTTTGGGGATACCGCTGCGGTTGGAAAGGCTTTGTAGTCTATCGCCTTTACAACATGGGGCGTGATGCGTGTACCGCCATTAGCAAGCACAGAGAGTGCAGAAACAGTTTGTATAGGGGTAAGCGCAATACCCTGCCCAAATGAGGCGGTTGCGTACTCGATTGATCGTGGCGAAGTGAGGTTGGTGATAATACCTGAAGATTCATTAGGAAGGTCTATGCCGGTTGTGGTACCTAGTCCATAACCTAGCATGTAGCGCTTAAATGCTTCGTGTCCCATTTTATCAACCACATAGGCAACACCTGTATTGAGTGACTGGCTTAATACTTCTTGCATGCTCACAGTGCCTCTTCCCTTTCCGTCAAAGTTTGAAATAGTATAGCCATCAAGGGTAAGCGTGCCGCCATCATAGTACGTGGTGGTTGGTGATACGGCGCCCGCATCAATGCCCGCTGCCATGGTAAGGGGTTTGATGATAGAGCCCATCTCGTACACGTTTTCTACCAAAGGATTTTTATACACAACCGGGTCATCTACCGCGCCATACTCATTAAGGTTATAGGTTGGATACGCTGCCATGGCGTATATTTCGCCCGTTTTTGGATTGATAATAATGCCGCCAATAGTCTTTGATCCCCACTCGTCTTTGATATCTTGTAAAGTATCTTCAAGAGACAACTGTACCGTAGGTTCAATAGTAAGCACCAAGTCGCCATCACGCTCGGTATCAGATTCAAACAGAGTTTCTCCAAGGGAGGTAAATAGCTCTGCAAAAAAATTAAGTGACGCACCGCCATCCTCTCGGGTAAGGACATCATTAAATTTTCGCTCTAGTCCATACATACCCACTCGATTATCTCCATCGTATCCCACAAAGCCAATCACGTGTGACGCAAGCGAATTACCCGGATAGTATCGCCACTGCTCTCGTATTACATTTACCCCTTCTACCTGTCTCGCTTTTATATTGCCCCCGATCTCAGCCTCTACCTTATGGGCAATCTCTTCATACGCATCATTTTGTTTTGCTGCACGATGCAAAAAGTCCTCCTCATCAAGAGGGAGATAGTCTTTGAGCATGTAGTATGCCTCATCAGGGTGCTCAAGCACTCGAGGATCAAGGGCGATACCAAAGCCACGCTTAATGGTTGCCGCTGATACTTTGCTTCCGTCTTTGTTGGTAAAAAAGATTGAACCTCTATCAAATAGATTTTTTCCTGGGCGGAGGTACTGTCGCTCGGCGCGATCAGTGTACTCCTCACCGTTCAGTATCTGTACGTGGTACAGTCTTCCCACGATAAGTAGTGCAAATAATATGACACAGACGAGTATAATGCGAACTCTCACCAAAAACACTCTTCTCATGTCGCACTAATTACTGATTAAGTGACAGCGATGCCACCTTCACCGTGACATATGTCTTTCCTGAAAGTGATGCAAGACCCATTCGCTCCATTTCTGATTCGTTGATTGATGCCTTTAGAGCAATGTACTCTGATTCTCGTACCGAAATACCCGTCGCTACTTCACCTACCTTTTCTACCAACTCTTCACGTACTACCACCTCAACAATAGACACACTCACAAAATAGATATATGCAAAAAAGCAAACAAGCGTCAGCACAAAAGAGGCATATACCGCCTTTTCGTCTGTGTATAAAAATAATGATGATATTCGTCTGTTCATAGTGCTTCAAATACCCGTAATTTTGCGCTTCGTGAACGAGGATTGTGTTCGACTTCCTCGGGGCGCGGCACAATTGGCTTTTTAGTTACACGCACCCCACTACCGTTTTGTGCCGCCTCCCGAAAAATCGTTTTTACAATTCTGTCCTCTCCGCTATGAAAGCTCACTACTGCTATCCTTCCTTTACTGCTTAGTCTGCTTATTGCGGTGGTGAGTGTTTCTGTAAGCGCGTCGTACTCTTCATTGACTGCAATCCTAAGTGCTTGAAACGTTCGTGTGGCAGGATGTGTCCGTTGCTTTTTGTATACCACCGGGACTGCCTTCTCTATGATGGCTACGAGCGCACCAGTAGTTTCTATTGGTGCAATCGCTCGCTCACTTACAATTGCTGTTGCAATTCGACGTGCGTACTTTTCATCTCCGTAGGTAAAGAGCATGGTAGTAAGCGCTTCAACACTGTCCTCATTTACTATGTCTCGAGCAGTTCTCTCATGAGGAAGCGTCTCGGTAGCAAACGTCATAATAAGTGGTTCGTCTTTTTGAAAGGTGAACCCTCTCTCGCCTTCTTCAAGCTGATACGAGGATAGACCAAGGTCAAAGACAACTTTATTAACCGTAGCAATATGAAGCTCATCAAGTACGACACCGATATGTCTAAAATTGGTGTTTACAAGATACGTGGTTGGCTTGGCGCCTTTAAGCGCCAGCTGTGCGCGGGCAATTGCCTTTGCATCAGCATCTATGCCGACAAATACCCCGTCTGCTGAGAGCTTGCCAACAATGTCTTTGGCATACCCGGCTCCACCAAGGGTAGCGTCTACCACCACATCATGGTCGTTGATGAGGAGTGCTTCTATTGCTTCATTTCGAAGAACGGGGATATGGGTGGTCATACAATGCCTATCTCTCCAAGTTTTTCAGCCATTACATCTGCCTGTGATTCGATACGCATTTTGTACGCTTCCCATGCTGCTTCGTTCCATATCTCAATTCGTGTTTGCGCACCAGCGAGTACCACTTTGTTCTCAAGGCCTGCAAATGTTTTGAGAAAGTCTGGAATGAGCATTCTCCCTGCACTGTCTATGTCTACCTCGGTTGCACCCGAAAACATAAAACGTGCAAACCCTCTTGTATCCGCCTGCCCTATTGGCAGTGCAGCGAGTCGTGTTGCGATTACATGCCACTCTTTAGTTGAATACACCCACAAGCAGTGATCGAGCCCTCGTGTTACCACCACCCCTTTTCCAAGCTCCTTTCGAAACTTAGCAGGGAGCGATAAACGCTTTTTTGGGTCGAGTGTGTGAATGTATTCTCCTATCAGCATGTTTCTCGGTATACCACTTTATCCCACTGCTCATGTATAGTACAACACTTTGCCCCACTTATGGGTACGTGTTATCCACAACAAAACACCCCGCAATGTTCGGGGTGTGTTGTCAAAAGTGTCTCGGGAGTATTATTCGCGTGGACGCATCAGCGGAAAGAGTTGTGTCTCGCGCACAGGTTTATCCATCAAAAAGGCAAAGAGGCGTTCGCTTACCCCAAAACCAAACGTTGGCGGCATGCCGTACTCCATCGCTTCGACATATTCCCAATCTGCCATCTGTGCTTCGGCATCACCCTTATCACGAAGCGCTTGTTGCTGCGTAAATCGCTCTGCTTGATCTAGTGGATTATTAAGTTCTGAAAATCCCTTGCCTACTTCGCTACCGGCAAGCACAATTTGAAACCGTTCAACCACACGCGCATCTTGCGCAGACTTTTTTGCTAGCGGCTCTAGGTATACTGGTATCCCAATCAAAAATCCTGGTCCGGTGATACCCTTTCTAATTTTTTTCCACAACAGGTCGACACCTCGCTCAAGGTTTATTTCTTTTTTATCAAATGGGATGTGGTGTGCGGTGAGCGCATCTATTACCGCCTCAGTGGTGGTAGCAAGTGGATCAATGCCATATTGCTTGATAAGCTCGTCACAAAAATTATACGTAGTCCATTCGCCATCAAGATGTACTGTATGTCCGTGGATTGTAAATGTACTTGTTCCAAATACATCCCTTGCGATTCTTTGATACATCTCTTTAATCATTTCCATACCCTTGTGGTAGTCGCTATACGCCTCATAGCACTCCATCTGAGTGTAGTCTTGAAGGTGCTCCGCAGACATGCCTTCGTTTCTAAAGATTCTTCCTATTTCGTACACCTTAGGAATACCGGCAACCATGAGCTTCTTTTGCCACAACTCACCTGCAGAGATACGCAGGTACACATCCATATCAAGTGCGTTGTGGTGAGTGACAAATGGTCGTGCATCGGCGCCACCGGTGGTGTTTTCAAGTATAGGAGTTTCAACCGCGATATACCCGCGCTCCTCTAAAAAGTTTCTGATTGTTTTCCAAAATAGTGCGCGCTTGTAGACTATTGCTCGTGTCTCATCACTCAGCAACATATCAAGATAGCGCTTTCGGTATCGTTCATCCTCATCTTTAATACCAAACCACTCATCTGGTACTGGGCGAATGCTCTTTGCGAGCATTCGCCATGATGTTGCAACAATTGACTCTTGATTAGTTTTAGAAAGCGCAATGGTGCCGGTAACTTCAATAAAATCACTAGCATCTACCGCATCAACAAGAAGCGTAAACAGTACATCTCCTATGGTGTCCTTTTTAAAAATTACTTGGATGGTTGCCGTGCCATCAAAGATATCTGCAAAAATAACTCCCCCGTGCTGTCTAAATGATCGCACTCTTCCGGCAAGAACAACCACATCACTTGAATGTGAAAAGTTATCAAATGCATCATGTATTGTAGCGATGGAGTGAGTACGATTGGTTGTAGCAGGATATGCGTCCATACCCGCCGCTTGAAGTAGGTCTAGCTTTTTGATGCGCTCAGCGCGAATGTCGTCTATAGATGCCATGTATCCCTATCGTATCAATATCTGAGCTTTTTTCAATAAAAAAGGTTAGCCGACCACAAGCAAGCTTGCGGTCGGCTATGTCCCTTCACTGCGGGAGGAAAATTCTAGAACCTTCATATACTCTTGGTAAAGTACGTACTTTGAGTATTATGTTACAAAATGACCCAGGCAACAAGACACACATTATACTTTCCTTAAATAGAAACAAATTAACTTTAGTTAAATAACTACAAAAGTATAAATGAGCTAATACTTGAAATAAATCTAAACATTGCCAATTTCTCCCTTTGGTTAATTTTGTTCGCAATCCATCATCAAGAGATAACGAATCATGAAAGTCTGCAAAAGGAAACTTTCTCTCTTCTCCGTACCATGTGCTTTTCTTATTTAACACTTCATCGAGTATCTCTGCTCTAATATCTGAGATTTGCCATTCTGTTTTTATTTCATTGAGGAATCTTGGGATTAAATCCCCATCAAATCTGACGTGAGCAAAACCTGTTTCAAATTGAAACGGACGCATCTCTTCCTCCAAGTTTGAACAAGCCAAAAAGATATTACAACAATACTCTAGAATGTCAACGTTATTCAACGTCGACGATTCGATACTTCATTTTGCCGTTTGGTGTTTCAAATTCAAATGCGTCCTTCTTCTTTTTACCCATGAGCGCATCGCCAAGTGGTGATTGGTGAGATATCTTTCTTTCGATCATATTTGCCTCTTCACTCCCTACTATTTCGTAGCGGTGGGTTTCTTTTTCTCCGTCCTTTTGTATGGTTACCACAGAGCCAAGAGTGACTGAGTCGGTTTTGGTATGTGAGACAATGCGTGCGTTTTGAAGAATGCTTTCAATCTTTTTTATTCGCTCTTCGGTTGATGCTTGTAGCTCGCGCGCCTCTTGATACTCGGCGTTCTCAGAAAGATCGCCAAGCGATCGTGCGTACTCAAGATTATCCGCAATCTCTTTTCGCTTAACTGTTTTGAGGTAATCAAGCTCGCTTTTTAGCTCATCAAATTTTTCTTGTGAAAGATATTCTTGCTTCATATGTATTATAAGGTTGTGGTGACTAGTATACCGTATTTAGAAATTGGAGCAATGGCACCTATTTCAAGGTTCAGTTGCAAAATATTCTGGTGTGTTGACATGCATCCAATCAAGTAGTCCACGCATCACATACACACCTCCTATAGTATTAGAACTTGGACCTCGCTCCATAAGTATCACAAACGCATATCGAGGTTTTTCATACGGAAAGAATCCGGTTACCCACGAATTAACATTTGCTTTTGATACTCCGAGCTCTGCGGTACCAGTTTTTGCTGCTACTGAAACGTATGGCACATTAAGACCGCCAGCAGTACCCTCGAGCACACCACGACGCATACCCTTTCGCACTAATGCAAATGCACTATCATCAATAGCAAGCTTAGTGGTAGTACTCATAGCTCCTTGTACCAGCACGGGGGTTACTAATGACCCCGAGGCAATGCTGGCTACTGCACGCGCAACTTGTAGGGGTGACACCTGAAAGCCGTACTGTCCAATAGACGTAAGGTAGGTGTCACCTAGTCGCCACTCGGTATCAAACGCATTTTTCTTCCATGCTGGTGAAGGTATAGTACCGCGCACCTCTTCAGAGAGTGGTAGCCCTGCGACATCTCCAAAACCAAACATTCGCATGTATTTTTCTATGCGTTCTATACCAAGCCCCTCAATACCATTTGCACCTCCTCCAACAGAAAGAAAAAATACGTTAGAGGATATCGCAAGCGCGCGTGTCACTTCGTTATCACCATGGGCGGGTGCTCCCCAATCTGAATACACTGTGGGTTGATCGGGGAAATACGGGTTAGGAATGATCAATTTACCCGTACTATGCACGACCGTATTTGGAGTGATGGTGCCTTCGGTAAGCGCGGCTGCCGCCATGTAGGGCTTCACAATTGACCCAGGTGCATACAACCCAGAAATTGCTCTATTAAGAAATGGTTTTTGTTCACTATCTAAGAGTGATTGAATGCTTTTGGTGTCACCCTGGGCAAGATTGTTACTATTATACTCTGGATAACTAACTAGAGAGATTATTTCTCCGGTGGTGACATCCATGATGACACCTGCCCCGCCTCCAAACCCTCGCTCTTTTGCAGTACGCTCAATAAGCGAATGCAGTGTCTCTTGTACTCTGCTATCTATTGATAAGACTAAATTTGTTCCATCCTTTGGAGGTGACACCGAGTACTCAGACTCACGCTCTCCTTGCGCGTTGGTTTCAAACAGGGTGAGTCCGTTTTCTCCTAAGAGTTGGTCATTATACAAGCGCTCTACCCCCGCCACGCCGTCGTAGGTGTATTTAAAAAATTCTCCATACTTATCCTTTTTGGGAGAAGTAACATATCCCAGTATATGAGAAAAGCCTGCACGCTCGGTATATGTACGCACCGCATACTCATCATCACCTGCCTCATTCCAGGCAAGAAGCACATTGTTTCTGTCATACAACACTCCTCTATCTGCAAAAATAATTGATTTATCAAGACGATTTTGTTCGGCAATAGCAAGATACTCTTCGCCTTTTGCAATTTGCAACATGCCCGACTTAATAACAAACGCAATAAGCAGCAACACTGCTACCGCACCAAAATAGTACAACGATTGCTTTCGAATTGGTTTTTCTATACTTCCCTCAAACTGATACGTATCAAATAGTGGCAAATTACTCGCATCTATAAATATCTCGTCGGGCGCAATATCAGAGTATGTCGTACGTGTATTCTTTCGTGTCATACTTATGATCTATATCCAACAAATCGTTCACGTAGTAATAGTGTGAAAAAGTACACACTGGCAAATAGTATGGTAAAGAAAAAGGTAAACCCATGCACGCCTTCACCTGAGGTAGATAGCGCGTCAAAAAAAATCCCTATTGCGATCATTTCAGGTGATTGATAGTAGAGCACATACCCCACTCCAAAAAGAAGCGTAATCCAAAACGGTAGCATAAAGAAAGAAGTGATGCTTATACCAATGATCACAATGCGAAGGATACTCTTCATATCTATTGATTGGGTGTGCTTGTTGCCTCTATGGTGCTTGTACCACTATCGCTCTCTAGCTCATCACTCACCACCACCTCGTCCTCTAGTTGCTTAGTAACCGTATCAATGACTCCCACCATTCTAAGCTCAAAAAGATTGTTTGGATTTTTAAATAGAATTCGTTGAAATGCATCAGATGGTCGCATGAGTATCTCTTCGACCACGGCAAATGCCTTTGGTGAATATCCAGGAAGTACCACGATATCACCCTTTGCTATTGGTATGGTGCGTGGCGCTTCTGCTTCAAAATTTCCTCCGCCCCTACCCTTTGCTATCATCTCTATTTGTTCAGTGCCAATATGGACTACCGTCTCACGGCCATAAGAAGAAAAGAGTTCAATCGTTGCGGTGGTATCAAACACCGTAATCACCGTACCAAGGACTACTCCCTCGCTTGATTGCACCAGCATACCTTTTGTTATCCCATCATCACTTCCGGCGTCTATGATAAGCGTGTCGTACATTGTCTGTGGTGGACGCAACAACACCGCAGCTGGTATCACCCGCTCGTTAAGGGCACGCCCCATGAGCGCACTGAGTGTTTCGTATCGTTGCTCTATTACCAGTGCTGTTTTATTTTTAAGATCATTTTCAAGCAGTTGGCTCTCAAGCTCTTCTATCCGTGCAGATAGCGTGTGTCGAGTATGAAAAAGTAGGGACACAGAATCTACCGCACCAGAGAGAAATGGCGTGCTTGTCAAAAATGGTGTACCAATCTGGTGCGCGAGCGTAGTCACAAACGAAGGCATCTGTGGTCTAACAATCACTAAGGTGATAATCAGAAAAAACAAAACACCAAGCAGTATCCTCCCTCGAGTGTTTTTCTTTTGTGATGCTCTATGAAAGTTCATCTTCATCGGTTAGTAATACGTCGGTGTACGCAGCAATGTCTTCAAGAATGATTCCCGTACCGCGCACTACGGCAGTAAGCGGTTCACTCGCTACATAAATAGGCATTTTTAATATTTGCGCGAGCATCTCAGGAAGCCCACGTATCAAGGCGCCACCGCCAGTAAGATGGACACCACGTTGCATGACATCTGAGAGTACCTCAGGTGGTGTGGTCTCGAGTACTTCTTTGATGCCATCAACAAGCGTATCGACAGAATGCGAAATGGCTTCTCGTATGTCGGCATCGGTAATAATCACCTCTCGTGGGAGTCCAGTGATAAGATCGCGACCTCGGACCGGCTTTTCAAGTGGCGCACCACCCTCCTCTACTGAACACACCGCACGCTTCAGCTCTTCAGCAGTTTTCTCGCCGATAAGGATTTTAAACTCTCCTCGTATATACGACATGATATCTGTATCAAGCTTGTCACCAGCAATATGGAGGTTTTTGCTTTTAACAATGCCTCCTAAGGCAATGACCGCTATGTCGGTGGTACCGCCACCTATGTCTATTATCATGCTTCCGATTGGAGCGCGTATAGGGAGCTTGATGCCAATGGCTGCTGCCATTGGCTCTTCGACAATGTGTACTTCACGGGCGCCGGCACTTTTTGCCGCGTCTCGTACCGCGCGAGTTTCTACGTTGGTGATACCACTTGGTACCCCAATCACCACTCGTGGACCAAGTAGTCTTTTTTTATCACCTTGCGCTTTGTTGATGAGATACGAGAGCATCTCTTCGGTAATTTCAAAATCAGAAATCACCCCATCAACAAGTGGTCGTACCGCTTGTATATGCGCGGGTGTTCTGCCAAGCATGTCGCGGGCTTGCTTTCCTACCGCAACTACCTGACCGGTCTTTGTATTGATTGCGACAACCGTAGGTTCGTTAAGGACTACGCCTTTTCCTTTTACGTAGACAAGGGTGTTTGCGGTTCCTAAGTCTATGCCTATATCGTTAGCAAAGAGTCTTCCGAATTGTTCATGCCATTTTTTCATGTGCCGCTTTTAGAGTACTGATCAGGGAATCCGCTCCGACATGTTCAACTGCACCACTCTTCCTCCACACCACCTCATGAGAAGCCGCCTCTATGGTGCGCTTGCTTACCACTACTCTCACTGGCATACCAAACAAATCACTATCTGCAAACTTTTCACCTGGAGAAGTGCTTCTATCGTCGTACAGCGTCTCGATGCCAAGAGTGGTAAGTTCTTTGTATAGGGCATCAGCAGCAGCAACCTCGGCATCACCATCACCTAGCCGTACCAAGTGTACAAAAAACGGAGCAACCTCTTTTGGCCACCGAAGACCTTTTTCGTCACTATGTAGCTCTGCAATTGTACCCACCAAACGGTTAGGTCCTATGCCGTAACAACCCATCACTGGCTTTTGCTCTTTGCCAGTTTCATCTTTGTACGTAAGGTTAAGCGCATCGCTAAATCGAGTGCCAAGAGAGAAAATATTTCCTACCTCAATACTTTTTGCTTGGCGAAGAGATGCTTTGGTGAGCTTCAAGTCCTGTAGTACTTCGTCATTATTCACCTCTTCATTTACTGCAAGACCAGATGCATCGTCTATATATATAGTATCTTCACCCGCGTCAGATTCTGTCTGAAACTCATGGCTGTATTTGCTAAACATACCACCGGAAGCAAAAGTGATGTGTGTTTTTTCTCCGATACCGATTCTGGTAAAGATATTCATGTATGCAACCTTTGCCTTCTCGTAGAAGAGTTGATGCTCTTCGTCTGATCTACTAAATGAATAGAGATCCTTCATATAAAACTCTCTCCCTCGCATGAGACCGCTTTTTGCCCGTTCTTCATTTCTGAATTTTAACTGTATCTGGTAGGGGTAGCGTGGCAAATCTCGGTATGAAGTAAGATGATCACGCATGATAGCGGTTATTGGTTCTTCGTGGGTGATACCAAGTCCTAGCTCGGTGCCATTTTTAAGTGCCGTTTTAAACCACACATCTGCATCCCATCGTTTTGTTTGCTCCCACAGTTCTTTATGCTGGAGTGCCGTCATATGAAGCTCTTGTCCGCCGATTGCGTCCATCTCTTCACGAATGATCGCGCACACCTTAGAAAACACTCGAAGTCCAAGTGGCAAAAGTGTGTACACACCAGCCATTTCTTTGTGGATAAATCCAGCACGGATGAGTAATTGGGCATTTTTTGATACCTCATCTTTTGGTGCTTCTTTTCTTGTTTTGGTGAATAGTGTTGTTTGTCTCATACACACTAGAAGAATTTGAATATATCACTTATGGTGACCACTACCATAAGTATAATTAGGAACGCAAACCCAACCGCATTAACCGTGTTAGCAATTTTTGGATTGATTGCAGAGCCTTTGATTTTTTCTATAACGAGGAAAAATAGCCTTCCTCCATCAAGCGCAGGAAACGGAAGCAAGTTGATGACGGCAAGATTAAGAGAGATAAATGCAGTGAAGCTAAGGAGATACACAATACCAAGCGCTGAAGCATCTCCGACAAGAGAGACAATCCCCACAGGGCCAGATACAGAGCTTAGATCAGCATCAAGTCGTATCGCATCAAACAGTAATGATCCAAGCCCTACAACAATTTGGTAAAACATGCTTGCGGTATGCTCTCCCGCGACAAGAAGCGCCTTGTAAAATGGGTACGATACAATAGCGACATCGCCCATACTTACACCAATCGCATACTCACTTGGGTTACTCTCAAGAATACCAGTCTGTGGTGTTACAGTTATCGGCTTTCGCTCTCCGTTACTGTTTACGAGCAACGTGACAGGACTATCCTTAGCCTGTGCAATATGTGTGGTAATTGCTTGTCCAGTTATTGCTATATCACTTGAGACTCCTTCGATACCAACAATGAGATCACCTGAAGATAGCCCTGCAACATCTGCTGGTGCTCCTTCAAATGCTTCATATACCACCACCTGCTGATCTCTCATGTGACCACCGTCTATTGATTCGGTGCTAGTAAGAATCCCCATAGAAAACGCCACCACATATAATAGATAGGCAAGCAGTATATTCATGGTGACACCAGCCACAAGTACCACCGCACGTACCCACGCAGGTTTGTTTACAAAACTTCGTGCCCCATCAGGACCTTTGATTGATTCATCGTTTGGATCTTCTCCAAAAATCCGCACAAAGCCGCCTATAGGAAGCCAGTTGATGCTGTATTCTGTCTCGCTTCCCTTTGGGGTAAATCCATACGCCTTAGGTGGAAAGCCAACGCCAAATTCATCCACTCTAATGCCGAGCTTTTTTGCGGCAATAAAATGCCCCCACTCGTGTACCACCACAAGGACAAAAAGTACTCCAAAAAAAATAAGTATGCTCATGAATGTGATTATGATCTAATCGCCTCTTCTTTGGCTTTGGCCATCTCATCAAGTTGATTGTTGATTGCCGTCACGATGTCTTGCATTGCCTCGAGTGATCTAAATTTGTCATCCTCTGCTATTTCTCCATCCTTTTCTTTTTTAGCAATGTCGGCCTTTGTCTCATCACGAAACTTTCTTACCTTTACTCTTGCGTCTTCTAGTTTCTCTTTCATTACTTTTACCACCTGCTCTCGTCGCTCTGAAGAAAGCTCTGGAAGAATAGCGCGAACACCCTTTCCATCTGCAACAGTAGAGAGTCCAAGATCAGCATCTCGTATCGCCCTCTCTATTGCGGGTATTTGTGTAGTATCCCAGGGAGATATGCGTATAGTGCGCGAATCTTCAAGTGAAATTGAGGCAACCTGATTAAGAGGCATAAATGACCCGTACGACTCTACTCGCACCGTATCAAGCATTGCCGGAGTTGCTTGCGAGCTACGGAGTGTCGAAAACTCCCGAGAAAGCCATTGTGTTACTTCTTCTAAGTCCTTTTTGAATGGTGAAAGATTGTATGCCATATACCCTGTAGTGTATCAGAAAATTACGTTCGAGGCAGTACCCCTACTATATACTCTAAAAGCTGTTTAGTGCTTGATGATGAGTCGGTAAGATATGACCGCACCAAAAGAAGAGCTCGCATACTCTCTCTATGAGTGGTGCTGTATGGACGAAATATTTCGTGGAGGGTGTCAACAAAAGCAAGCGATGGTTCGCGTCCTTCTTCAATGTACTTTTTAACTATCTCTAGCCGATCTTTAACAGAGGCAGCCGCAAAGACAGACGCATCCTGCTGGACATGAGGAGGGATGATAGTTGGTGATTGGCACACCGTCACAAAGCGTGAGCGAAGTGTCGGCAACAGTGACGCGCTATCTCTTGTTACCAACACCAAGGCGCTCGTGCCGTGGGGATCCTCAGACACCTTAAGCAAGGCGTGCATCGCGTCATGTGCAAGCGCGCGTGCATACAGTACGACATACACACGCTCGCGGAGTGGACGAACAGAGATAATTCGAGGAATGGTTCGTACAACACCAATTGATAGTGGTGATTCGATTATTTCTTTGTAGTCGCCACCAAGCGCTGTTGCGCTGATACCCATACGCGCAAGATACGCACTTGCAAATGCTTCATCCCCTACACACAAAAATGCATGATGCCTAGCAAATACCTCCTGTGGTGCAGTAAACGACTTCATACGCGTGGCTCATTGTACCACGACTGTAGTCGCAGATATGACACACACAAAAAGATGGTGACACCGACAAGTGCTATCACCTGATACCACATACTGAGATTAGCAACGTACGAAAATATAAAGGCAAATGGCAGTATGCCAATCGCTGTTGTCCAACAATATCGTGTAAATGGCATTGGGCTACACAGCGCAAATGCGTACGAAACAACATCAACCGGTAGCACCATGCGCAAAAAGATAAGCGTGAGTGGATCATTACGCTTGGTAATAACGGCTCCTAGTTTCTCAGCACTCGCAAACAAGGCGCTCTGTCGTACAAGGAAAGGGCGTGCAACAATACCAATGCCGTATACCACTATTGACCCGATAAACCATCCAAGCGCACTTAGAAGCGCACCGATAAAGCTTCCCCACATCATTGCCGCGATAGGTACCAACGGAAAGGTTGAGAGCGGCGCAGCAATAACCGCAGCAGCGGTGATACCAACGTACCCAATCATACCCACCGCCCCCGTGGTATGAACCACCATTTCTAAAAAATCTCTATACTGATTTGCCACTACGCCAATAATAAAAAACACCGCGACAAACACCACCGCAGCGCCAGCCTGCCACAAACCGCTATGTGATGAAGATGTATTCATTATGCTCGCTTAGATACCATTGCTTTTTTGTATGTATCAAGGTGATTAAGGGCGATACCGGTCCCCTTTACTACACAAAACTGTGGATCCTTTGCAAGGGTTGCCTTAACACCCGTACGTCTAAGCACGAGTTCTGGAAAATTACGGAGCATTGATGAACCGCCAGTCATGATGATGCCATGGTCAATAATATCAGCCGCAAGCTCAGGTGGTGTTTCTTGCAGCACGTCTTTTATCGCCTTGATCATGTCACGAAGCTCCCGCGAGAGTGCCTTTACGATTTCATTGGTTTTGATCTGTGCGGTGCGTGGTAATCCTGAAAGTAGGTCGCGTCCTTTAATGGTCATGGTAAGCTCTTCTTCCATCGATACCGCAGAGCCGACTTCTATCTTTATATTTTCTGCAGTTTTGTCTCCTATCGCTAGATTGAACGTCTTCTTTATGTAATCGGTGATGGCGTGGTCAAGCTTGTTACCTGCGCACTTTACTGACTTTGCCGCGACAATGCCACCAAGCGCAATCACTGCAACATCGATAGTACCGCCACCAACATCAACAATCATGTAGCCCTTTGGTTCATGAATGGGTATGCCCGCGCCGATTGCAGCAAGTATTGGCTCTTTAATAACATACGCACTGCGAGCACCAGCGCGTAGCGCCGCCTCTACCACCGCGCGGCGCTCTGTGGAGGTAACTCCTGCGGGTACTGACACCATCACCTCTGGTTTAAATATATTAAACTTTCCAAGCGCCTTTCTCATGTAGTAGCGAAGCATTATTTCTGTCACACGGTAGTCTGCGATTACTCCGTCTTTCATGGGACGATACGCAACTATCTCTTCTGGAGTTCTGCCGAGCATCTCTTTTGCTTCATCACCGACGGCAAGCACCTTTTTATCAAGCTGTGATATAGCCACCACTGATGGCTCGTTAAGAACAATACCCCTACCAGGAACATACACGAGGGTGGTAGTGGTTCCGAGGTCTATCCCTAATTTTGGAGAGAAAAATTGCATCCCATCAATACTAGTGATTTTACGAGAATAATGCAAACTGCATTCTTTTTTTGTCATGCTATAATCCGCTAGTCACCAAAAAATATGAAAAAAACAATTCCACTAAAAAAGGCAGAAGCGAAGCACTTTTCCGTACATGGAGGTAAAAAATTGACTGGTACCATAGAAACAAATTCTTCTAAGAACGGCGCGGTGGTAATGCTCTGTGCATCACTCCTTAATAAAGGAACCACCACCCTTACCCACGTACCCAAAATTGAAGAGGTGTACAGACTACTTGAAGTGCTTGAATCAATCGGTGTGACTACCTCATGGAGTGGTTCAACACTTACCCTCACGCCACCTAAAAAACTATCACTTCGCACCCTTGATAAAGAAGCTGGGCAAAAGACGCGAAGCTTACTTATGTTTATTGGTCCACTGTTGCATCACTTTTCTTCATTTAGTATCCCGCAATCTGGTGGGTGCAAATTAGGAAGTAGGACGGTGCAGCCACACTTTTTTGCATTAGAGAATTTAGGAGTATCGATAGAAACCACAGAAGATGCGCATAAGGTACACCATACAGGGTTACATGGCGCGGACTTTGTTATGTACGAATCTGGTGACACCGCAACAGAAAACGCAATCATGGCAGCGGCTCGTATTCCAGCAACTACCACCATACGATATGCATCAGCAAATTATATGGTGCAAGATTTGTGTTCATTCTTAGAGCTATTTGGTGTGCGATTTGAAGGCGTGGGTACAACCACCCTTACCATTCATGGAGTTGCTGACATGCACAAAGATGTTACGTATGCCATCAGCGAAGACCCGACTGATGCTATGTTTTTTCTTGCGGCATCTATTGTCACCAAATCTTCAATTACCATCACTAGGGCGCCAATACGATTTTTAGAACTAGAACTCCTCAAACTAAAAAAGATGGGATTTTCTTATACCATCAAAAAGCAGTACAAAGGAAGAAATGGAGAAATTGACCTTGTTGATATTGTAACCAAGACGTCTGTACTTACTGCCCTGGATGAAAAAATCTACTCTCGTCCATACCCTGGACTTAATATGGACAATCTTCCCTTCTTTGCGGTTATTGCCACACAAGCACATGGACACACGCTTATTCATGATTGGACGTACGAAAAACGTGCTATCTACTACACCGAATTAGACAAGCTTGGCGCAAACACCACCCTTATGGATCCACATCGCATGCTTATACAAGGACCAAGCACCCTCAGGCCTGCAGAGCTTATTTGTCCTCCCGCACTTCGTCCTGCAACTATCTTACTTATCGCGATGCTTGGAGCGAAAGGTCACTCAATTCTTCGAAACGTGTACAGCATCAACCGCGGATATGAAGACTTGGTTACTCGTCTTAGATCACTTGGCGCAGATATTTCACTCCTTCACGAGTAGCCTATTGCCAAGGTCAACCTAATACACTACCATCAAGGTGAAGGGCGCATGTTGTATGCACCCATTGTGGGGAGAGTTGTGATGGTAATTACAGCATCACTTATAAAGAAATTGGAAAGTATTATTTTGATACTTACAATTCTTAAAAAGTGGCGAGGCAAAAATCAACTACCACAACGACTGCTTCTCTTCCCAGCATAACTGCTGGGCGACCAACCCCCCCTCTAACGAGGGATAACAAGTCCCGAAAGGGATGGGAGGCGGGACCTGCTTGCAGGTCCCGCTTTTTTCTATACCACACTACCTATGTAGTGGTCGCCTACGCATACGTACAAATTTTGTTATGCTTAACGCCATGAAGCTTATTCATGTCTACCCCATACTCAGAAACACGCGGTTAGCTACCCTAAGCTATTACACTACCCTTCCCGTTACTACTGGTGCAATTGTCCATGTACCAATTCGAGGAAAGCAAGTACCAGCACTAATCGTACACGTAGAAAACATTCGTGACGCAAAAAGCCTGCTACGAAGCGCCTCCTATGCCATCAAAAAAGTTTCTGCTCGCAACTACAAAACTCCCATCACACAAGCATTTGTACGTGCACTACAAACAACCGCAACACAGTACTGCACCTCGGTAGGAAGCGCGCTCTTTGGACTATTACCCATGGGGCTTATTACCGAGCTCCCTGATGTACCACCTCACACCGGAGCCATAAGCGCCGAACGCGCCACACCTGAAAAGCTAGTACTACAAATGCCTGATACCGAGCGCATGGATGAGTACCGAAATATCGTGAGAGCGTGTTTTGCAAAAAAACAATCAGTGCTTGTGGTGGTGCCCACACGCATCGATGGAGAAAAAATAAAATCTGCCCTCTCCCGTGGTATAGCCGACTACATTGTCATACTTCATGGGGCGCTTTCTAAAAAGGTCCTGCTACAAGAATGGAAAAAGGCCCTCAACAACGATCATCCGGTACTTATCATTACTACCAGCGCCTTTGTGGCGATACCGCGACACGATCTCCACACCATTATTATCGACTCTGAAGGAAGCAACCACTACACGTTTACGCACTCTCCTCGCATCGACATGAGGTTTCTTATAGAGCGATACGCAGAAGAAATGAATGCGCGCCTTATTCTTGCTGATCTCCCCCTTCGGATAGAAACAATGCATCGGCGTGCACAAGGAATACTTGATGAGCTTGCTCCCGTACACAAACGACTTATCGATACCGCAAAAGCATACTTGGTTGATATGCGACTAGAACAAAAAAAGGAGGGTAGGACATCTAGCTATATCATTAGCGATTTTCTTAAAGAAAAAATCGATACGGCAGAACGCACCCTCATCATTAGCGCGCGTAGAGGGCTTGCACCCATTACCATTTGTGGCGATTGCAAAAACACAGTTCGATGTGATGTGTGTGAAGCATCAGTGGTGGTGCATAAGGGCAAAAAGGAAAATCTTTTTGTGTGTCATGCCTGTGGCGCAGTACGGAGCACTGCTGAGCGGTGTCGTCATTGTTCATCGTGGCGATTGCAAACATTTGGTGTATCGACCGGATTGGTAGCAGAAACCGTTACCGAGCTTTTTCCGGAGCATACAGTCATTGAATTTACCGCTGACACCATTAGCACCTTTAAAGAGGCACTTGCTGCGTGTGAGCTATTCTATAGCAATAAAAAAACAATACTGGTAGCAACCGACATGGTGTTACCCTACCTTCGAGAAACCATCCCCCTTACCGCCATTGCATCCATTGATTCACTCTTGTCTATCCCCCAGTGGAATATATATGAACGAATTTTCCGTTTACTTATAAAACTTAGACAACTGTCACACGACGCTTTTGTACTTCAGAGCAGACACCCCGAGCAAGACCTGCTACAGCATGCGATGCGCGGACACATTGGTGATTTTTGTAAGGATGAACTAGCGGTACGAAGTAAATTTGGCTATCCCCCATTTTCTACCCTCATTAAAGTATCGGTAAGCGGCACTGCAATAGAGGTAGAACAGCACATGAAAGAACTTGAGACATTGCTTGTACCGTACGGATTCTCTGGCACAACGCACCTCATCAAAAAAGCAGCTGCCAGCTACGAAATGCATGGATTTATCAAATGCGACACTGACACCTGGCCACGACATGAGTTATCAGAGATACTCTCTCACCTTCCACACAAGGTTACCGTGACGGTTGATCCAGATAGTGTGCTATAGCGAAATGTCGCTTGATATACCGCCGCATGCCTTTTACCATTGAAATACCCTGCATTTTTTGTATGCTGGTAGTACATGAAGAAGATTGTCCAAATTGGCGACAAGGTACTTGCGCAAGTAGCACAGGAAGTACCGATTGCTGACATACCCTCTACCTCTATACAGGAGGTTATTGCTGATATGAAAGAAGCGCTAGATAAGGAAGAGGACGGCGCGGCTATCGCCGCGCCGCAAATAGGCGTCTCGCTACGCATCTTTGTCGTCTCAGGAAAAATCCTAGGAAAGGATCCCGAGCATCCTGAGGAAGATTTAGTCTGTATTAATCCAGTCATTATGCGTGCATCACGGCGACGCATACCACTAGATGAAGGATGTCTATCGGTACGTGGTAAATATGGCAAAGTAGAGAGAGCCGTACGAGTAACCATAGAGGCGTACAATGAGCGAGGGGAGAAATTTTCACGAGGTGCTGGCGGACTCCTTGCGCAAGCCTTTCAACACGAGATAGATCATCTTGATGGCATTTTATTTATAGAGAAGGCAAGAGATATTGAGGATCACGTCCACTAAAATATTCTATGAAAAAAATTGTTTTCTTTGGTACACCAAATATCGTAATCCCCGCACTTACCGCCCTCAAAGAATCTGGGATACTCCCGACTATTGTGGTCACACAACCTGACAAGCCCGCGGGAAGAAAACTTCACCTAACCGCTCCTCCTGTTAAGGAGTGGGCTGTGAGTGAAGGCATTGAGGTATTGCAACCAGTAAAAATAACCGAAGATGTTATACAAGAACTGAGTAATACCGATTGGGATGTATTTATTGTTGCGGCATACGGCATGATTCTTCCTCAAGCATTGCTTGATATTCCTCGACACGGGGTACTTAACATTCACCCTTCACTATTACCTAAATACCGAGGTGCCTCACCAGTACGCTCAGCACTACTTGCTGATGATAGTAGTGCTGTTGGTGTATCAATAATGAAGCTTGATGACAAAATGGATCACGGCCCCATCCTTGCACAAGGACGTGTCGAGCTTGAAGAGTGGCCAATGAGAGCGGATATTCTTGAATCACTACTTATGTATGAGGGAGGCAAACTTCTTGCTGAAGTTCTTACCTCAAACGAATATAGCGATACATCGCTATATTTACCTCAAGACCATGAAAACGCCACCTACTCAAAAAAAATAACTAAGGAAATGGGAGAAATACGACTAACTGATGATGGCTATAAAAATTGGCTTGCGTACAATGCATTTTATCCATGGCCAGGCATTTTTTATTTTGACGCAGAAAGAAAGCGGATCAAAATAACAGAAGCTACCTATGCACAAGGCACATTCTCCCCTACTAAAATAATCCCCGAGGGTAAACAAGAACGCCCGTATTCTTTATAAGGACAGCACCAAATACCACTTGCTGGAAATTGGCAATATGATAAAGTCAATCTTGCTCATGGTCCTGTGGGCAAACAGGCGCGTTGGCACGCGACATGAGCCCGAGGAGTGCAACGATCCTCATTGTATCAATTCCTCCCGCATTCGCCGTCTCGCAAGAGGCGGCACTTTTTTATCTACTACTTACCTCCCCCAAACCTAAACATATCCTTTAACTTTGCACCGAGCTTTTTTCTATCCTTATTATCTTTGTGTTTTTTCTCACGAAGCTCTCTCAAGATTCCCTCCTTCGCTTCTTCAAATGCCACCTCTGCTGACACCGCCTCTGAAGAGGCACGAAACAGCTTTCCATTATCCTCAATAGTTATTTCAGCATAAAAAGGGGTAGCACCATGCTCCTCTTTTGCAATTTCGATATCAACTTTTGCTGCAGCAGGAGTAGTGAGTAGTTTCTCAATTTGTGGCAGTCTTGCTTCTATATACCTTGCTTCTGCATCAGTTATGGTATATCCAGTCTGCTTTTTATGTACGATCATACATGTGTTTCTTGAATACTAATCAACTTATGTGGATGATGATGGCCATTGATTATTCTTACCCTACTCACTGGCACCTCATACCACTTGGCAACTAACTCTAGCACCCGCGCATTTGCTCTATTCCCTTTTGCTTCTTCTTGCACGGTTACTGATAGCACCGTGTCACGCTCTTGTGTTATCGATTCTTTTTTTGCTCCCGCTGTTACTTTTACTTTTATATACACATCCGTACATTATGCTGCAGTCTTGTTGGTGTAGTGTTCGCCTAGATAATTAACAATATCTGCTGATTCATACATAGCAACACCACGTGCATCATCAATAAGGTATGGCACTTGTCGCTTTCCGCCTTTTTCAATTAATTCAGCGGCAACGGCATCATCGCCAATATTTTTTTCTTCAAAAGCAATAGCATCTTCTTCTAACTTCTTTAGTACCATCGCGCAAAATGGGCATCCTGTTCTTGTATACAATGTCAGCATGGTAATAGTTACTAATTAGTAATAGACTCACCTGCTTCTTCTATATTGAGGTGAGCTGAGCTTGTGGCATGGATCGTGGTATCTGTTGCATTGTCTCCTTCTGGAGCCTCTGCCGGTGTTGTAAAAAGAATGTAGGTAGCAACAATAATAACCATGAATCCTACCCCAAGTAACGCAAATGCATTTCTCATACTGGTATTATACGCCGAATACTATTCTGGCAAAAATCATACGCAACAAGCTCCCTTGGCCGTCAAACTACACCGCAACACTACCAATTGCATACACCGCCCTTTTTGGGTATTATTCGATGTATCCACATATTCCGCGGTAGCTCAGTGGTAGAGCGGGCGACTGTTAATCGCTTGGTCGTAGGTTCGAATCCTACCCGCGGAGCCCAATAGGTCGGTTAGAGGTTGCGAGTATCCTGTCAAAGGGATAACGCATTGAAAACGTTAGGCTTTTTCCTTCTAACTGACAGTTCTGAAGTAGAAAGTTCAAAAACTGTCGTTTTTCTGGTACTTCAGAACTCTTGAAAATCTGAAGTGCTCTTTGAGCGAGCTTTAGCACCATATGTGCGGTCAAATAGAACTCTTCATCAGCATCCGAGTGGATGTGCATTTCAGTGAGAATGACACTCTGCCTTTCCTTGTACTCTTTGAGTTTCTTGTCATACATTTCATCCGTAATACGACCGTCTAATCGGTCATCGTACATTTTGCTGATGCGGTCCTCTATGAGGTCGTATTCTTTCTTGAGGTTGCTCATATGGAACTTATGGAAACCTGCTTCGCTTTGCCCCATAGACCGCAAGCCCTCAGTTATCTCTTGAACACGCTCATCAGGCATTTCTAAGCCCTGTAGGACCTCGTAAACGGGCTTCAGAAGCTCGCTCTCAGGCACATAGACCCTTTCACATTCCTTGCGGTAGTTCGTGCAACTGTAATAGATAAAAGTAAGTCCGCTTTTCTTGGTCTTGATTTCAGGGCTTATACCACAACCGCATTTTGCACATTTGACAAGCCCTCTGAAGATGAAGGGTTTTGCTCCATATTGAAACGGCTTCTTGTTGTAGCTCATTCGCACGTCTTGGCACTTATCAAAAATGTCCTTGCTGATGAGTGGTTTGTATTTGTGCGTGTTGGTCTTTCCTTTGTAGACCATAACGCCATAGTAAAAAGGATTTTGCAGGATGTTTGCGACCATACTGATTGAGAGCATTTTCCCGTTTGAACTCTTGAGCCCATAGTCAAAAATCATCTTGCGTATCTGCTTGTGTGAGCTGTTGCCTGTAGCGTAGGTTTCAAACATCTTCACGATAAGTGGAGCATCGTGTTCATCAGGTTCAATCTCTTGTCTATTCTCAAGGGTCGTAAAGTTTCGGTATCCTCGTGGAGCTTTCCCAGCCCATTCGTGATTATCAAACTTAGCCCAAATAGACCGCTTCACATCGTCTGAAAGACGGTTGAGGTACTGCTTGGCAAGAAAAACCTTCGCTTCCCACATAAACATCTGATTGCCTGTTGCATCCTTGTTGATGAAAAAGCCATCTTTGACGAAATGGATTTCAAGCCCTTCGTTCTTTCGCATCTCATCAAGGTCCACTGCATCCTTGAAGTTTCGGGTTGCACGGTCTACGTTTTCGCAAAGCAACACCTTGATGTCGTTTTTGCGGATATACTCAATGACCTCTTCAAACTTCTTGCGGATTTTTGGTCCTGCACTTTCTGAGAAGCAAAACTCTTTGGTTATTTCAAAGCCCTTCTTGTCAGCGTACTTACGCAAACTTTCAATCTGAGCAGGAAGTGAGTGTCCTGTTTCTTCCTGTTCCTTAGTTGAAACTCTGGCTAATACGACGGCTTTCATAAGAAAAGTGCTATTACTGATATGACAATCGCAAGCAAAGAAAGCGTCGTTGTTACAGGATTTTCTGTAGCTTTGTGGACAAAATAACGCCAACCGCTTTTTCCTTTTGTTGTAAGGACAATGCTCTCGCAAGTAAACTTTGTGCCGTCGTCAAAATCAGGTCCTTGATTAGAAGCGGTATGAGCATACTTGATACCTTCCTGCGCCCCTATCATTAGAAGTCCGTCCGCTTCCATTCGCTTTAGCTCTGCAGTAATACTGTTGCTTGGAGTAAGCGAAACGAGCCCGTTCTCTCTAACGACTGAGTATTCGTTATTGAACCTCTTTATTACAAACTTGTAGCTCGGAAAATCAAGGTACTCTTCAACTGAGTAATCGCATTGGTACTCCTCAAAATACTCAGAGTACTCATTTTTGAAGCCACTCTCTTGCTCAAGTTTTCTAAGTAGTTTTACAAGCTTAGTCCTCATAATGTTCTATTCATACTGATAGCGGTCCGTTATTTCATCAACTTCTTCGTTGCTTAGTAGCTTGATGTGGCTGAAATCCCTCTGACCCATTGAAAGACCGAGAAGTAAACTCAAAACTTCCTTCTTTTGTGGAAGTGTAAGTCCTGCGTGTGCCACAACGGACCACTGATACATCTTTGCAATATGTTCCCAAAGCATCAGTTCTACTTCGGGGTCTGCATCACGTTGAAAGTTATCAAGCGTACTTTCAAGGGATGTTTTATCTACCTCTGCAAGTGCTTGTTTGAAATCTTTTACACGCTGGATGAAGCTATTAGGCAACGTGGCGTGCCTGATAGGACCTATCTTGAGGTCCGAGAGTTTAGCTTTTCTGATTTCGTGGTTTGGTTTTGATGTCATAGTTTTTGTATTTATTTGCCAATAAATGCAACGGCTTCTTTTTCATCTTTTTCAACAAAGATTTCTACAGCTCGCTTCGCCTTTTCAAGCAGGACTTTTGCTTCCTGTCGCTCTTTTGCCGATAAACTGACAAGCTCACTGATTTTCTTTTGTACTGACTTATCAATCAATGGGATTGGTAGCTTCAAAACATCACTATCTGTGATGACGGGATATGAAGTTCCTGTGTTGTATCTGAGTAGCAACTCTCTGATAGGTTTTGCTTTGAGGTAGACCATAAGAGTTTCGAGGTTGATGCTGTCTTGCTCGGTCAAAACGGTAAACGCACCACTTCCGATATAGCCCTCGTGATTATCAAGAATAGCTGTTGCGCCTCTGTTTGGACGGACCTTTGAAGTGATGAGTTGTCGCTTACCAAACTTGATTTTGGCGTTTGCAGGCAACTCAGCACCGATGATTACGTTGCTATCCACTTCGCCTGTAGATACGTTTACATCGCCAATCTCAACATAGCTGTACTCTTTGTCTTTCTCAGCTTTGAAGTTTCCCTTGAGTTGTTTGAACTCATCGCCAATCGTACTTATGCCTTTCTTGTACTTTGAAACGGTTTCAAGAATGACATCAAAATCAGGTTGCCAATACTCGGCATCAAAACGGTTGTCTGCTATCGCTTCACTGAAGTTTCGGACCGAGATAGCTTCTTCAGTTCCTTTGTATTCTTCAAGGTTTATTTCTTTGAGAAGCATCTGCTCGGCTTCTGTATAAGTTTCTGAAGATTTATCTTTCTTTTCTTTTGAAGCATCAACTATACTTGCTACCGCATCCTGAAACTCAGACGATGCTACGGGAACAAGAAGCTCTCTTATATCGGTAAGTTCAAGTTTTGGCTGAACTGAAATCATTTCAGCTCGTTTTATTTGATAGTTTCCAGCAGGGCTAAGTAAGAAACAAAGTAAGTATTTAGGATTGATTTCCTTTTTCTTTATCTTTATTCCCAATACGTTTTGGCTGAAGTTTGATTTTTTATCAATGATTGCAACTTCGCCAACGGTCCCAACTTTTGAGAAAACTATGTCGCCGACATTGAGCTCGGTTTTCTTTTCTTTTGCGTGGTCTTCTTCAGAAAGAAAGACCATTGTTGAGTAATCAAGAAAACCACCTTTTATGTCTTTGACACGAATGAGCGGGACACCTTCTTCAAGATACTTGT
>CAZLUD010000001.1:0-418823 GCA_964562615.1 uncultured Candidatus Saccharibacteria bacterium | reverse complement strand
GTGGTGCGACCAAAGAAATAAGGAGCAAAGCGACTATATTTCTTGAAGTACTCTCTGTGGTGCGACCTAATTTTTACGACCGTAGGGAGATAAAAATGGAAGTACTCTCTGTGGTGCGACCAAAGAAATAAGGAGCAAAGCGACTATATTTCTTGAAGTACTCTCGTGGTAACCGATACAGGACTGACCCGCTTTTGCTAAGCGCAGGCGCTAAGCACGCTGGTCGCGGCTCGCAGCCCCATTTTTCACGTTGTTCAAAATGGGGACCCTCTGCTCCGCCGTTCAAGTCCTGTATCGCTCACACAAAACACAATCGCCCAGTGCAGTCGCACTGGGCTTATTGTTTTGTGGGCGATACAGGACTTGAACCTGTGACCTTCGCTGTGTAAAAGCGCTGCTCTACCAACTGAGCTAATCGCCCGAGATGTTATGGAGTATAAAGCAGATTATCTTTTCTGCAACACTTTATGGTGAGAGCGCCTCAAATACGCACACCTTCCCCGGAAGGCTGGGGACCGAGCTTATAAGCGATGCACAGTACGCATATGCCTCGTCTTCGGGCATGGGTACCGGCTGTCTGTCTTTTGAGATAGTGTACGGATGGACAATGGTTTGTATTTTTTCTTCTTGAAGTATGAGCTCGATCGCTATGCCTGTATTTCTCTCCTTCCCTATCTGGTCAAAGATAAAATTTCCTAGTGAGTAGAAAATTGGTTTTCCGTTATAAAACTCGATTGGCTGTACCACATGCGGGTGGTGGCCAACAACCACATCTGCACCAGCATCAATGAGTCCATGAGCTAATATTTTTTGATCTTCTGATTCAATTAGCTCGTACTCATTTCCCCAGTGAACCTCTACAATTACATACTCATGGGTCTGTGCAAGATTTTGAACGTGTTCAAAGACTACCTCACTTTTTGTTGAGTCAATTGTTCTGTCTATGCCCATGATGGCAATTTTTTTTCCACGTACCACGGTGGTGGTGGCGCTTTCGCTTACTGCTCCCCCACCCACATACACCACCCCCGCTTCACTAAGATATTTTTTTGTATCACTAAGTCCATGCCCAAAGCAATCGAATGAATGATTATTAGCAAGCGAAACATGGGTGATGCTGTTTTCGGCAAGCATGCGTGCAACTGATGGGTCAAAAGAAAAAACTATTTCCTTTTGCTGACACTCTTTTGTGTTGGTTATTGGACCTTCGAGGTTTGCGATAACTATATCCGAAGAGGTAAGCAGCTCTTGTTTTGCATTTCTAAATGGCGCAAATAGATCTATCCCAGAGGCATACGCTATCCCTACTGACCGCCCCAACATAGTGTCGCCCACCGCGAGTATGCGTATGGGTAATGCTTCAGTTGCCTTATGGGGCCTTTCTTTGTGTATGGGTGCATAAAAAACATCTGCAGGTTGTCCGTACTTTATCCACAAAAAAGCTCCCGATATTGCGGTGATTGCCGTTATCAACAGTATAAAAAGTAGTGCTCGCATAATGCTTTATATGCTCCCGCGAGGTCGATCCTTACAGGATCAGTACCCCGATTGGTTTTTTTCTTCGCCCTTTGGGACTCGAAAAAATGCTCAATCGGGCTTCAATTCCTCACGAAATGCACGACTGTGCATTTCTGCGGAAGCACCGTCGCTTCGCTCTAGTGCTCCCGCGAGGAATCGAACCTCGATAGCCGGCTTAGAAGTCCGGAGTTCTATCCATTGAACTACGGGAGCTGTGTGATGACTCTACCCTCCCTCTTTGTGTGGGTCAATAACTAGGATCAACAACCACCCTTGGGTCTTCTGATGCGGTGCTAAAAAAATGTTCGTGTGTTTCTATAAGATCAAGGGTGTCGGAGAGCTCGCTTCTGTTTATGGTGAGGGTCTGCGTCTCTAAAGAAGAGGTGGTGACGGCGCTAGCACTGTAGAAAAAATAAAAATATATCGCAATCGATGCAAGTACTGCCGTTACAAGAAGCGCGAGCAGTATGATACCAATCCAATCATATGCAACCGGGTGCTGTGTGGTGGTTGAACGCGCAAAAAGTGTGCGCACTTTTTTGTACAACACCCCAAAAGATAGTTGTTTGAGATTATTTAGATTCATGCAATTTTTCTTTTCTTAGCTTTATCTCAAATAAGCCCTTCCACTCGGGTAGTGTGTCGTCGTTTTTTATTTCAGTTTCGTGTGTCTTTTCAAGACTTACCCTTTCTACACTTTGCGCCAACGGCAACAATTCAAGTAATGAAAGAAACCGATATACCGACAGCCAATCTCCCTCAGCAGAAATTCCTAATCGTATAAGTGATTCTGGTGTTTCCTCCTTTTTCTCTTTGTCTTCATCTGAGTCGGACTTCTTTGCTTTTTTCTTTGCCACCGTCTCATCCGTGACTGAGTTTACCGTCACTGCTGCACCTGAGAGCATTCCAATTGATTCGATTTTTTGCAACACCTCAACCACCTCACCTTCACCAACAAAATAAGTTGCTATTTTTTCTCTGTCACGTTTAGTTTCATTGAGTAATGAAATTTCTGCAGCACGCTGTCCGCCTTTTTGTAGTTCTGCCTCTACCTCTTGCGTTACTGTTTCAAGTTGCACACGCTCTTTACTGAGTGAGTAAAATGCAAGCGCGAGCACTCCCCCACTCATACCCAAAAGTACAAGTGCGAGTGCGAGTATTTTTTTTGTATTTTGATTACTCTTGTGCATGATGTATCACAAATGAAAGGGTGAACGGTATATCTTTACTACTCGCAAAATTTGAAATAGGAACCGTTACTTCTGAAAAACGACTGTTGGCTTTAAGAGCATCCGCAAATTCAAGAAGCGTGGCTCTATCTAGCGCTGTTCCTGCTATGGTTATAGTATCATCAAGCGTCTCCTTTTTTTCTTTGTATAACCCAGTGATCACTATCCCACTAGGGCGAGCGTCAATTATTTTTTCAAAAACATCAGCAGATTTTTCTGCGCTAAGTAGCGTTGCGAGTGCAAGCATCTCTTTGTTGGTTTTGTTAATCTCTCCATCAACATGCGCTTCTTCAACAGATGCAGGGCTACCAAGAGAAGCAAGGCGTGCCTCTCCAAGCACTCGCTCTGCACGGACATGCATATAGGTAGGCATCATCATGAGCGCACCCGCGAGTAGCGCAAACGAGAGTAGTATTACTCCCACTACAAGGAGCCGAGTGCGATACTCGTTTTTGATTATTTGCTTTTCGTGTGGTGGAAGAAGGTTGATGTGTGACATACGTTAGTCAAATGATCTTAGCGATAGTCCTATTGCGGTTGCATACTCGATTGCCTCACGTGCATCAATAGGAGGGATGTAGGTAGAGGTGGCGGATATATTTTGCCATGGATTACCCTTACTCACCGACATAGATAGTCGTCGAGAAAGAAAGTTAGCTATCCCCGGAATACTCGCATTACCCCCCGATAGAATCACCGACGTGATGTCTTTGTGCTTTTTTTCTCCTTTGGTATCGACACCATTCCAATACAAAATGTGTTTGGTTATTTCTTCGGCAAGAATACTAAGTGGGCTCTCGAGTGCCTCGAGTATTTCTTTGTTTGATAACCCCTTCATGCGAGTCCCCGCGCTCTTTAAGTTTTCTGCTTCTTCATGAGTAATATGAAGCGTGGTTTCAATAGCTTCTGTAAAAAGATTTCCTCCTACATCAAGCGTTGCGCTAAATACCAACTGTTCGTTTTCTACCACATAGAGTCCCGCTTCTGATTCTCCAAGATCAAGAATCATGTACCCTTGTTTGTCTCCTCGTTTGATAAGCGACCTAGCAATGGCTTGCCCTTCTACCTCAAGAGAAATTGGGCACATGTCTGCTTCTACAAAGGCATCAATATATTGCTCTACTAAGCCAATTGGATAGACTGATACATCTGCGTACAACGGGCTATGTGCTTCGGTAGAAGCAACAAGAGAGTAGTCAAACACCACCTCGCTTGGCGCAAGTGGTACGTTGTCTTTTAGTTGAAATTCAATAATGTCGCGTACTTGCCCTGCGGGAGTTCCGGATGGGATTTGAGTTCTAAACAAATACGAATGTTCCTCAGGTAGCGAGAGGCGTACAAATTTGCATCCATGCTGTTTTTGTATTTTTTTTACATTTGCTACAAACCCCTCCCTATCCACAATACTTCCTGCAGTTATGATTCCCTCTTTGAGTTTTCTCTTTCCAAATTTGCCAACCACAATATTGCCGTCTTCATTGATAAGCTCAATGAATTTTATTGAGTGTTGTGAAAGATCAAATCCCATTGCATTCATACGCAAATATGACGGCACAGGAAAGATATGTTCGAGTGATGATACAAATGTTGAAAACATAGCAGGATACATTTCTATTATATCCCGACTCAACAAAAGATGGAGTGTGTGTACTGTATAAGTACTACTTTACGCGAGTACCAGGAAGTATCTTGCTATCAATAGTGAGTAGCGAAAAGTTACCGTCAGTATCACTAACCCCTAGTATCATTCCTTGACTTTCAAGTCCTCGGATGACCCGTGGTTCAAGATTGGCAACAAACCCGCACGTGATGCCGGTAAGTGCTTGTATCGGATCTTCAAAATACAATCGTATACCAGAGAGTATTTGACGAGGGGTTTCTTCGCCCATGTCTACTGATAATTTAAGTAGCTTGTCTGCTCCTTCTATATACTCAACACTGAGTATTTTGCCTGCTCGTATCTCTATCTGAGAAAATTGTTCGATGTTTATCATATGGTGATTATAGTTCGTATCCATGACGCTTCTGCAAAAAGCTCCCGAGGATAAGTGCCGCGGCTGATGCATCGGTCATGTTTGTTGCTCCCTGCTCACGCTCTGCTTGCTGCGTGGTGAGTATTTCAAGCTCAAGGTGTGTTTCTACACCCGCAGTTTCCATCAGGGTGTTTTTAAATGTAAACACATCCTGCATGACTGGATTATCTCCCATGGAATAATTTTTTGATTCACCTATCACTACCTCTCCTATCCCCTCACGTTCAATGATGGCACCAAGCGCAGGGATAAGTTCCTTGTTGTTTAATAGGACACTGTGTGGAAATGCGAAATTTCCCATCTCATCTGAGATAGCGACTCCAACTTTTTTTGTCCCATAATCAATACCTAGTAGTTTCATTACGAACCGATAGACGCTGAAAGAAGTGGAAGTCCTAGCGCAACAAAACCTATCGCAAATGCGGTACCTACAAGCAAAAAGACTTTAAACATCTCAACCATGTGTCCTTTACACTAACACTGTCCTTTATTTGACGCAAACACATTGGCAATTTTCGCCCTATCTGCTACCATGTGCAGACCATCAATTGGAGGGGTGGCAGAGTGGTCGATTGCACCTGTCTTGTCCGCCAAAGGCGGATCCGCCTTTGGCGGAAAAACATGGCGTGTATATATGTACTTCAAAGCAGCATACATGGGAAACGGTACGTGGGATCTTCACACGAAGATAGCCCAGCAAACAGACTTGTTGCCCACAACTTAGGTAGAACAAGGTCTACAAAGTCTGGACGTCCATGGATACTTATTTACACAGAGAAGTATTCGACCTACACAGAAGCGAGAAGTAGAGAGCGGTTTTTGAAAACGGGAGTAGGAAGAAAGTTTGTGCTAGAGTTAGTCGAAAGATAGCTGATGGAATGGAGGGGTGGCAGAGTGGTCGATTGCACCTGTCTTGAAAACAGGAGTCTGGGAAACCGGACCGTGAGTTCGAATCTCACCCCCTCCGCCAACACAATTTAGTATCGGAGCCAACTCACTTGCCTGAGCAAGTAGTGTGACTCACAACCATAAAACCACCCAATGGGTGGTTTTATGGTTTTTACACAGGGGTGGTGTTGCATTTGTAGTCTTCATATGCTACAATATACCTATGAATGAAAATTTCAAAAACAAAATAAGATCGCTTAGAGAATCCCACTTCCCCGGGAGGAGTATCCGGAGTTTAGACAAAGAACTAGAAACTCATTTTGGCAAACATTTCTTTGCTTATATTAGCAAAATTGAAGCGGGCGCATTGCCATCAGTAGATTTTATCAAAAAAGTTAAAGAAGCTTATTCTTTAACCAATCAGGAATATGAGGATTTAGTTCAGTCTTACTTTCAAGAACGATTTGAAAATGAGATAGTCGTAGAAACACAACGAAGCGGTGTTGCACTAGAACCACAACCTCTTCTTTTTAGAAAAGTAGCCAAGAAGAAAAAACTATGAAAATACGGATCACTAAAAATCTAAATCCACTAGCTGATAGTTTCCAGCTTACCAAGCAAGAGATTGAATCTCAGGTTTTAAGTGATCTATCAAAATATCGCAAGTTATACCAGGAGCGATACAGTAAACCAGCGCCAACACCTCTTGATGTAGATAATTTTGTGTCTGAACTTTGGGGTTTTTCAATCAGTATGGAATCTATACCTCAAGATATTGATAAGGAAACCCTTGGATTTCTTAGACCAGAATCAAGACAGGTCGTGATTCACGAAGATTGCACAAACCAGAAACGAATTTCATTTACTGTTGGACACGAAGCTGGTCACTTATCATTACATGGACAGCTTTTCAAGAAAAATGGAGACGTGATTATTGGTTGGAGTGATATTCCAAAATCCAAGAATAAAAAGAAGTTAAAGGAAGCGGAGTTTCGACGAGAATGGCAAGCGAATGTTTACGCAGGTGCACTTCTTGCACCAGAAATGGATATTCGTTCTCTTCTTGAGGAATTAGGTATAGTAAAAAATCTTATCTTGTCGCCATTCAATTTAGATGAACATTTTGCAAGTTTTGAAGCAAGATTTGGTTTATCACGACAAGCACTTGAAATTCGCCTTGGACACCTTAGTATTCCTTTTCAAGGTGCCCGATATAGAACGGTTTGAGCATCAAGAAAAGCTACCAATTCCTTGGTAGCTTTTCTGGGCGTTTAAACAAATAGGGATTTCTTTCCCAAGATCCCGCGTCGATTGTTTGATATCGCTTATGATATATAAAGACTCTAGTAATCTAAATATAGCATAATCGGCGCCCATTTATCAACCAAGACAACAAAGTCGTGAGTAAATCAAAGACTTTTCCACTTGGCAGAGATTCACGGAATGGACAGTTCATTCCAGTGAAAGAAGCTGAGCGACGTCCAAATACCACTACAGTAGAACGTGTACCTAAACCAGGGTACGGTGATACTGACGGTAAGAAGCGCAAATAAGTTCTAGGTTTGCTCTGCAAACTTATGCAACTTAGTTGGCAGCAATGCGTAGGTAATGTATGGGGCACTCTTCTTGGGGTTGATTTGAATCATTTTCATTTCAACAACATGGAAGGTGTTTACATTATCTGGCAAGGCAACGGTCCTATTGTGAGAGTTGGTCAAGGAAACATCCGAGATCGCCTCTACCACCATCGCAACGATCCAGAAATAACAAAGTATCCATCACTATATGTGACATGGGCACCTGTACATACTCTGTATCGAAATGGTGTAGAGCGATATCTCGCAAATGTTCTAAGACCAGCAGTTGGTGATGCATTTCCCAATGTAATACCAACTCCAGTATCTCTCCCTTGGCCTTGGCAGATGTAGTTCATCTATAAATAGCTATAAAAAATACCCGCAGGAAAGACGGGTATTTTTATTATTGAATTAGCGTTAACTTTTTGTCTTTATACACAATCCTGCTTCTCAAATTCGCTAATAACTCTCTTTTCTCGGTCACCGTTCCTTCTTTCAGAATGTATTTAGCATAGTTTCGTATATCAGTAACATGATCCTTATTTGATTTCACTGTCGTTCCTAGTACTGATTTTTGAAAGATGTTGAATCGTGCAATTTCATCTTCCAGTTTTTGTCTCATACCAAGTTCATTGATATTTACTTGATCGAGGATCTTGAGCAGTTCAGTTATCAGATCTTCTTCTCGGATGTATTGGTTCTTGCAATTCCTATCTCGTGATCTGCTACATGAATAGTAGATGTACTTCGCATGAGTCCCGTCTTTGAGTTGTTTCCATTTCTCTTCTGCCGATATGCCACTTTCACAATAGCCGCAGGTAAATAGTTTAGTGAATGCGAACTCTTTGTTTTCTCGTTGTATATTATCTCGTTTAAGTTGCGCTTGTGCTTTCTCAAACAACTCTCTGGTAATTAGTGGTTCATGTTTTCCTTGATACCAGTTACCGCTTCCTTTTGGTGATTCAAAAGTTCCATAGTAGAAATGGCTTTCTAGAATACGATACACACCTGCAAGCGTGAGTGGTTTATTTCCTCTGGTATAAAAATTGGCTTCAAACCGAAGCCAATTGTATATCTTGCGACCGCTCATTTTTTCATACGCCACTTTCTCAAATATTTTCTTTACAATCGGCGCTCGTAGTGGGTCAACCACAACTTGGCATTTTTTATCCATATCCTTTTGATTCAAGTATCCCAATGGTGCCACTCCAGGCCACAATCCCATTTCCACTCTAGTTCGTAGACCACGCTTCACATTGATTCCTCGATTGTCGTTTTCAAGCTTTGCCTGCGAGCCGAGGATCATCAAGAGGAACTTCTCATTTGGATTATTTGAAAACCTTTGTCCAAAAGTTCGTATTTCCAGTAATTTCCCTGAGTCCATCAAGTCCACGATCTTTCCCAAGTCTCCAGCATTTCTACTGATTCGATCGGGTGCCCAAGTTAATATTGCATTGAATTTCTCTTGTCTCAGCTCTTCGATTATTTCATTGAAGACTGGTCGCTGTCCTGTCTCTTTAGCGGAATGCGATTCTCTCTTCATCGCTACAATCTCAAGCCCTTCTCTTTCTGCGAGTTGTAACATCTCCTTGATCTGTGAGTCTATGGAAAGGACTTGTCTTTCTTCCGATTCAGTCGATTTACGAGCATACAGGCAATATCTTGCTTTTATTGGCGTTTGGGCTACTTGGGTCATTTCATAGCCAGTTGGTGCTGTTGTTTTCATACACCAACATTGATGACGCAAAGCGATAAGGAAGTCTAGGCGTCTCAAGTGGTAGGTGTTGGTAACCGAAGACCTTTATTAGTGGGGTTATTTATGGTAAAATGCCCTTGTACCCCATAGTGTTTTTTAATATTAGGTGCTTTGTCCCCGAAAGGACTGTTTCTCTATACCTGTTATAGGCAAGGAGGGGCAGTCCGAGTTCCATAACAGGAACCTTTCGGGGTAGCACCGCTATGGGGTACAGGCTCGGCTGTCCCTCTTTGCCGTTTCTATACAAACCAAATATGGAGAGCCGAGGCATAGAACTGTACCCCTATGTCTCAACAACAATCACAATCAGAGCTTCTTGCTCGTATACAAGATCTTGAAAAACAAATTAAGGTTTTAAAAGATCGAAAAAAGTTCGGACTCGTCTGGGAAGATAAACCAGAGGAGATTGTTTTAGGTTGCGAAAAACAAGTTCCAATAATTAAGGAGGTTAAAAACAGAAAATTAGTTTCTGATAATTCATCACTCAATAATGTTTTAATTGAGGGTGATAATTATCACTCACTTTCTGTTTTGAACTACACGCATCGAAATAAAATCGATGTTATTTATATTGATCCCCCGTACAACACAGGTAGTAGTGCTTGGGTATACAACAATAATTATATAGACGAAAATGATTCATATCGTCACAGTAAATGGGTGTCGATGATGAAGAATCGTTTAGAGCTAGCAAAAAATCTTCTAACGGATAATGGTTTTATCGTATGTGCAATAGACCATTATGAACTTTTTACTCTTGGATTATTAATGGATGAAATATTTGGAGAAAGTAACAGAATTGGAATTGTTTCAGTAGTACATAAATCTGAAGGTAGAAATCAAGAAAAATTTTTTGGTACCAGTCATGAATACATGCTCTTTTATTCAAAGAATAAGCAGTCAGCAAATTTTGCTAAAATAGTTTTAAACGAGGATATTCAAGCGACTTTTGATCGTGAAGATAAGGATGGTTTATTTAGATTAAATAACTATCTACGTTCTGGCGGTGGTGATCATAATTTAAGAAAAAACAAACCTCATTTTTTCTATCCAATATATGTTAGTAGTGATCTGAAAAATATCACAATAGAGAAGCAAAAAGGATACGAGGAAATTTTACCTATTACTTCAACGGGACAAGAACGAACATGGAAAACAACAAAAGAAACTTTTCTCGAAAGATTAAATAGCGGACAAATCATTGCCGAAAGAGATCAAAACAATAAGATACAAGTTTATGAAAAATATCGCGAAAGTCAGGTAATAAAAACACACTGGATTGATCCTAAATATCATGCTATTCACTACGGTACAAAGGTAGTTGAAAATATTTTAGGTGGTAAAAAGTTTGATTTTCCAAAATCACTCTATCTTTTAATAGATACTCTTAAGTTAACATCAAACGTAAATTCCACTATCCTCGACTTCTTCGCTGGCTCAGGGACTACAGGTCATGCAGTACTTGAACTCAATAAACAAGATGGTGGTAATCGTAAATTCATCCTCTGTACCAATAATGAAAACAAAATCGCTGAAGAAGTTACATACGAAAGATTAAGGCGAGTAATCAAAGGATACAAGAATAAGAAAGGAGAAAAAGTCGAAGGTCTCGGAGGTAATTTGTCGTACTACAAAACTGATCTCATAGACATAGAAAAATTGCAAAGAATTTCAGACGAATCAAAAATTAAGATCACCTATCAAGCAGGTGAAATGATTGCCATTCGTGAGAACACATTAAACGAATCAGACAAGAATGACTGGTGGCAGATCTTTGAAAACGAAGAAAAGAAAACGGCTATTTACTTCAAGGAAGATAAAGCAAAACTTCCTGAATTAGTGAAGCTCCTTGAAAAAGAAAATAAGCCAACCGTTTTATATATCTTCGGTTGGGGTAAGAACGAATATAAAAATGAGTATTCAACAAAGAATATCAAAGTCGAGGATATTCCAGAACCTATCATCGAGGTCTACAAGGAAATTAACAGAATTTAATGTATGTTTGCACTTAAACCATTTCAAGAAAATACGATAGCGAAACTTAAGGATCAGTTCCTTAATCTTTGGAAGTCTCAACACGACAATATTCCACTTGTCTTCAAGTCTCCAACAGGATCAGGAAAAACAATCATGATGGCACAGTTTTTGCGCGACCTTGTAGGCGATCCCCGATTCTATGGCAACGATGTCGCATTCATTTGGCTCACTTTCAATGAAGAGTCGTATGTGCAAAGCAAGAATAAACTCTTTTCATATTATGGCGGTGCTTCTGAACTAGATCTTTTGGATCTTAATGACCTTACAAAAGGAAAACTTAATAAGAATTCAGTATTTTTCATTAACTGGCAGAAAATTAAAGGAACATCTAAGGAAAGTAGAAAACTTCGTAAAGATAACGAATGGGGTCTGACGTTTGATAGTTTTATTGAAAAGACCAAAGAAGACGGTCGCAAGTTAGTTGTTATCGTTGACGAGGAACACATCGGAGCAGATACCAAACTTGCTGATGAGATTTTTAACCTCATTTCTCCTAAAATAACGATTCGTGTTTCTGCTACACCAAAGTATGTTCCTAATGCAGAAGACATGGCTGAGCAAAAAGGAGGATTCGTACAAGCAAAGCGAGAAGACGTTATTGAAGCAGGATTAATCAAAGAAAAAATTATTTTTCAAACAGAAGAAGATCTCAACCGTAAAGATTTTAAAGGAATGGATCAGGACGAAATACTCCTTGAACTTGCCTATCAAAAGCGATTGGATCTTATTAAGCAATACAAGAATATCGGCGTTGAAGTGAATCCACTTGTAATGATCCAACTTCCGAATGACGATCAAGCAGGAAAAGATACTACTGCCACTAACAAGCAAGAGATAGTTAAAAACTATCTCAAAGAAAAAGGCATACTTGAAGATGAGATCGCTATCTGGCTATCACAGGAAAAAGTAAATCTTGAATATATTGAGGATAATAAATCACCTATATCGTTTTTACTCTTCAAACAAGCGGCGGCTACTGGTTGGGACTGCCCTCGAGCAAGCGTATTGGTAATGTTCCGTGAGATTAAGAATCCGACTTTTGCAATACAAACTGTTGGACGTATCTTACGTATGCCGTTCGGATCACATTTTCCAATACCAGAGTTGAATCTTGGTTACCTCTATACCAACTACAAGCGAAATGAGGTATTGAGTGAGTACGGAAAATCTAAAACCGATAATCGACCTGCTATCTATGGAAGTTATCGAAAGGAGGTCATCGAGCCAATTATGATTGAATCGGTATTCATGAGCCGTACGGACTACAACGACCTTGGAGACACTTTTCAAGAGACATTCAGTGAGGTTGCTAATGGTTATTTTAATATTTCAGAAAAAGACACGTCTACCCAAGCAATTAAGAAACTGGAAGCCAAAAGCCTTGAAATAAATCCAAGCGTAACCAATGGTCTTATTGTGGGTGTTGAAATTGATGACTATGACAACTTCACTAAGGAACTCATTGCCGAGGGAGGAAGTCACGACCAAGAGATGTCACAGCATGACCTTGAGCGATTATATAACCTGCTGTGCTTCAAGCACATTTCAAGGCAAGTGGATGAGAATAAAAAGTTCGCACCCGAGCGTTCTTGGGGAAAGCTAAAAACAGCACTCAATGTATGGCTTCTGAAAGTAACTGAACAAAATCGCCAGACTATTTACAAGACCGTAGTAAATGATTTTTTAAGTCAGACAAGTGTACTTGCTCCGATTGTCGGTATGGCACTTGAGAAATACCGACCGCTTCGTGAGAAAGAGGTAAACAAGAAATCTGAACGATCAAAGCGAACAGAAACTATTGAGATACCTCGTGACTCTCTATTCTTTACTGACCAATACGAAGAAATGAAAGTTAAAAAGTCGGCAATGCAACCGTTCTACATAGAATCAGATTACAAAGGTGAGGCTAATGAAAAAGAGTTTATTAAATTCTTGGAAGATAGTAAGGGTGTGATTTGGTGGTACAAGAATGGAGATACGGGAAGTGAATTTTTTTCAATCTCGTATTACAACCCTGATGAGAACAAAGAAAAACTATTCTACCCAGACTGGATTATTCAAACTAAAAACACAACTTGGATTATTGATACTAAGAAAGGATCTACTGCTGAAATTACTGATACTAAATACAAAGCAGAAGCATTACAAGAATGGCTCAAAGACAAAAAGGGATTTGCTGGAGGAATTGTCGTACAAGACGGTCCTAATGGTTGGAAAGTGAATACTAATAAGATATACACCTACTCTCCGTCGTTTGAGAAGTGGAATAACTTAAAAGATGTTATATGAGTGTACAAGAAGATGAAATCAAATCACTTGAAATACTTGTAAATGCAACCAGAAACAAGGTTGACTACCAATTGAATGCCGATAATGGGCTTGACGCAAAAGCAGGTGTAATGATCGCACTTGAAGTAGGTATTGTTACTTTTTATATACAAAGTGTTCATCATCTCTGTGGTCTTTCATTCATACCTATCGTAATTTTCGGTTTTTCTATTTATCTTCTTTGGGGAGTATTAAATGTTAAAACATATAACACTGGTGTTGTTGATTTCTACAATGATCCCAAGAATTACCGTTCAATGAAACCCAATACTCTCTTGGAACAATTGCTTTCTGACTATCAAGATGCTTTTGATAAAAACTCAAAGAATCTTGAAAACAAAAATAAAGATTATAAACGAGCACTAAAATTATTCCTTCTTGCCTTTGTATTATTAATATTTTTTATTTAAATCTATGACAAATAAAAACCCTCAATCAACAAAAAGTGGTCAATCTCAACCAAGTTCTACACCAAAACCAACGACACCTGCACCTAGACCAGCACCAAGCCAGGGACAAACAGTTTCTAAAGGTGGTAAGAAAAAGTAATACTGACTATGAAATCCGGTCGAATTTTTTAGTCAGGATTACTTATATTAAAGAAATAGCTATTCTTTAATTTCTCAGAAAACCTAAAAGTATCTGCGTGGGAAAGAACTCCCAGATAAGACATTAAAGTTGCATGAACTTTGTCTTCTGAAATTTCTTCTTTCTTGTAAAGCAGTATCTTCTCATTTATTTTCCTTAATGCACGTTTCTGTGTACGTTTACGCACTAAAGTAAAATGTGGAAATAATACATACCCAAGATAATCAATACCACGACCAGATTTAGTGATCGTGACTTTTTTTGGGTGTATCTGTATCTTCAGTTTCTCTTTCAGAAATAAACGTATTTGAGGTAATAGATGTAAAAGATATTCTTTATTCTCGCTTACTATCACAAAATCATCAGTATACCGTGCATAATATTTCACCTTGAGTTCATGCTTCATGAACTGGTCAAACATGTCCATGTACACATTCGCAAAAAGTTGAGAAGTAAGATTGCCAATTGGGACACCACACCTATCAAAAAGTGTTGATCTATCACTGGTAAAACTTTCTACTACTTCTGCTAAGAGACTCATAAGTTCTTGATCTTTTATCCGTGAACTAAGTATGGAAAGTAGTATCTCATGATTGATGGAATCAAAAAACTTCTCTATATCGCACTTCAAAATATACACATTCCTCGTATTATTTTTACTTGCCTTATAGAGCATTCCGCGTAGAGCTTCTACTCCTTTATGAGTACCTTTACCAATACGACAAGAAAAGGAATTGTGGATAAATGTCTTTTCGTACAGTGGATACAAGATACCCATAATTGCGTGATGAAGCACTCTGTCTCTGACTTGTGCTTTATGTATATGGCGACGTTTTGGATCTGAAATATAAAATCCTGTATAGCCACTGTGTTTATAAGTGTGATATTTAAGTTCTCGGTGAAGTGAGAATATTTCTCGTTCAAGATTTTTCTCGAAGATAAGCACATCTTCTTTCTTTTTCTTGTCACGGCGAAATTCCTCCCATGCAAAAAATAGGTTTTCTGGAGTAATAAGTTTATTAAATAAATTCGTATAAATTCTCATATGAATGATAATGATGTTCCAATACTCCGTAAGATTCATGAGTTGTATAAAACTTTCCATGAATACAGAAATCTGGTACCCAAACAAGACAGATTTTCCGTGTATGAACGAACAGAAAATATCATCATTGATATCCTTGAATTGGTGCTTGAAGCAAGTTATGTTTCAAAAGACAGAAAGATAATTCTCTTAGAAAAGACGAGTGTGAAGTTGAATATAATAAGATTCTTCATTCGTCTTATGAAAGAAAGTAAAAGTCTCGATCTAAAGAAGTACACACTTCTCCAAGGAACCATTGATGAAATCGGTCGCATGCTTGGTGGTTGGATAAAGTCACATAAATAACCACGGTTATAACAAAGCAAAAGGTATCCGTTACGGATACCTTTTGTGCTTAATTGATACTTCGGAAGACACACCGAAGCCGAGCCATAGTTGTCGTTGGCATTGTCGACATCGTTGGTGTCGAACTTGACCTTGTCGTCATTGAACTTGAAGTACGGAGACCTCGAGAAGTCACCATCGGCATTCGGAGCTTTTACTATTTCCCATCCACACCACAAACCACGAAGTATGATATTGCACATAAATCACGATTCTGTATTTAATCCAACAACACAATTACTTGTTTGTCTTAGAAAATAGTAAGCAGTATCTCTAGAGCAACAACACTGTCACAAAAACCGTAGTCGTTGTGATCCTGATTGCGATTTCTCATAGGAGAAAGAGTTCGGTGATAGTAATCCGTAAACTACTATACACTAACCTAGACTCGGATATTATTATATCAAAAAATATGAAAAATTGCCTACGGCAATAAAAAAAGAGGGTTTGCTTTCGCAAACCCTCTCAAGGATTCAAGGATCAAGAATTCAAAAGACTCAAGACCCCAAAGTTCAAGTATCAACCTTGCGGAAGACACACCGAAGCCGAGCCATAGTAGTCGTTGGCATCGCCGACACCGCCGGCGCCGAACCTGACCCCGCCGCCATCGAACCCGAAGCACGGAGACCTCGAGAAGCCACCAACGGCATGCGGAGCGAACTCGTCACCTGCACAGTCAATCCAGAGATCGTCATAGTGCTGAAGACGTTCAGGATGGGTCAGTAGCATGATGCCGATGGCAAATGCACCCAGACCGCATTCGTTTGTGTTCATCACTTCACGGGCACGGCGAACCGAGCGACCGCGATGACGAATACCGAATTGTGCAGACACCACCAGAATGTCCTGATCCTTCTGCTCGTCGCCGAGCTTCTGGAACATGGACTTCGCTTTGGCGGATTGACGCAGTTGGTCCGGACCAAGCTCACCATCACGGTAGTTGTAGAACGCACCGTTGCGGGTCTGCTTAATGAGATCCAATACCTTCTGCACGGCTTCACCGTAGGTCGAAGCAACCTTTTCCCACCGCGGAATGGCGAACCATCCTTCGGCGTTTTCAGGAAGCACACCTTCGGCAAGCTTTTCGTTGGCGTAGCCGATGCCAGGGAACAGTTCACGGAGTCGGTTGGTTTGCTCGGTGATACCTTTGGGTTTGTAGCCCGACAGGTAGCCGTAGCTGGAATCAACTTCTTCGTCCGCATACTGGTTGGTGATGGAAAAGCGTTCCACGAGCTTCTTCAGCTCAGATTGGAATTCTCCTCCGTTTTCAATGAGGCGTTGAGCCCCGTCCTTTTGGAGGTTCATGGCATCAATGCCATCCTCCACGAATCGAACGATTTGTTTGCGTTGATTCGATGTGATCTTTTCAGTCATCATCTTATTTCCTTTTGATTTGAAAGAACTGGGTCCCGACACCCAGCACTGTTTGTTTAGACAGAGGTCGGGTATCGTTATCTTGTATATTTTAGCATATAAGCTATATTTTGTCAATGCAAAAAGCTATAACCCTAACTTCTTAAATTCTTCAGTATATCTCCCTATAATATCAACATGTTCATCACTTCCCTCAAGATTAAACAAGAAACTTTCATCACTGATATTAAGAATGTAAGTTAATGATTTTTCTGTGTATAAATATTCTGTAGCTGTATCCAGTAACCTACTCATACTATGATTAAGTAGGACAATTTCCTCTTTGTATGAATCGATAAAATGACTATATTGTTCTGTTACATCAATATCAAACTGAATTGAAAACTTTTCAGCTAGATTCTTGAATTCGCAAAGCGTTCTATAGCTTTTAGCCGGGTATGCGTATTTCTTTACAAAAAGATGCATACTTGCGGCTGGTAAAAGCATTTCAACCTGTTGCTTATATTTAGAAACAAAAGGAAGATCTTCTTTGCAATTAAATAGACTATCTCCAGTTATGATTTCCAAAGTTCTTTTCATCCCCAACATCTCTATTTCGATAGAACTTTTCTCTAACTTTTTTGTATCGAACAGGCTCTGAAAAAACTGTTCAGATTTTTTCAGTTCTGTATACCAAGCCATGAATAATTCTTTGTGATTCTTTTTGGTGGTTCCATTCCAGGTGTCAAAACGCTCACTCATAAAAGTTGGTGAGTAATCATTCACGAACAATCCTTCGTCTAGCCAACGGAATAATGCATCCTTAACCAAGGACTCCATGCTCATATTTTTGCTTTTTGCATATTCTTCTAATCCTAATAAAACTGTATTTTCAAAATCATCATCTTTGTATTTAATATGAATATTGTGTGCTATCTTTTTGAAGATGTCTTTTGTGGGTAACTCGGCAAAAAAGTTATGCAGAATAAAGCCATCTTTTTCTGATGTGCTATTCTTTATTTTCTTTGCTCCCTCGTAATACATACCCGAGTAAATGCGATCAATGATGATGCTCTTATCCTGCTGACTCAACTCAGTACCATTTTTAAATCTCTCATAAAGAAACACCTCTTCTTCTAGGTATCGCTTACCATAAGCAACTGACTCGTCTAGCAGAGTGAGATCGTCTTGTATTTCTTTTGGAAGACTGTTGAAGGTAAAAATATGGAGCAGTCTTTTATAATCAAGGTAAGTATTTTGAGTAAGAAACTGTATGCTTTCTTCTCTTGGTATATCTTTAAGAAATTCTTGCTCAGACAAGACCTTGAGTATGGTTGTGCGAAAAGTAAAGCTATCGAGTACTCTTTGATTTCGCAGTAATGCTATCTCTGCTCGATGTAAGAACATTTGGGCATCCATCTTCATGGTGTCTTCTATCTGAACCATCTTTGCATATCTGTTGTATTCTTTCGCTTCAATAGCTCTTGGATTCCAGCTATCTCTCAGTACATAAATCTCAGATTCAGACAGCATACTCTCGCCAGTCCTTTCCTTATGAATATCATTATGAACGAGCGTCTTTATTCGTTCAAAAGGCGTAATGGATGATCTTCTTAAAATGTTGCTAAGGTTTTTCATGAGTCTTTATTTTTTCTTAATACACTTTCCAAGAATTCAACTCGATCCTTAAGTTCGGTATTTGCAATGTTTTTTGAAAGTGTGGCGGTGAGACGAGCAATGACTGATGCCTGTTTGAGTGGCATTTCCTTGTTCAACACTTTGTGAATAGTGTCTGAGAGAATGCTATTTATTTCTTCTAAGTTAATCTTTGTCATACTAGTTGTTTTCTATGATCTCAAACCAAGCTCTCACTTCATGAGCCTTGCCGCTTTTGATGATATTTTTGTAGAGCGCAAAGATAACATTCGGAGTCAGCTTTCTTGCCCAAGAATTGATGTCTTTGACCAGTCCGTCTTTCTCAAGCCTCTTGTTCCAATCCGTGAGCGTGCCGGTATCGACCTTGTATGTTTTCGAGAAGTCAGCCTGAGTCTTTATCGCAAGTAGTTCAAACGCTGATTCCTCCTCAATACCGAATTTCTCAAGCGCTACTCTCGGCTGTCCCTTGAGAAATGAAGGAAGAGACTTCCAAAGAGCGTAAGTCTCGTAGACTTGCTTCTTGTATGGATCTTTTGAAAAGTCTTCTTCCACCATTTCATTAGAGCTTTATCGCTGTTTCGCCAGTAAGCTTTTCAAGTCTTTTGAGCGTAATTTCTACATACGCTTCATCAAGCTCGATACCGATACACTTTCGACCTAAGTGTTCACAGGCAACAGCGGTTGAACCACTCCCAAGGAATGGATCGTAGACAATGTCGCCAACCTTTGTTGAGTTAGGGATGATTTTTCTGAGTAGTCCAATCGGCTTCTGTGTGGGATGTAATCTGGATTTAGTTGGTCGGGGGTGGTAGATAACATTTCTCGCTTTAGATCGTTCCATCCTGTGTTTACCAAACCAACCGTATGCAATGAGTTCATACATCGACAAGTAATCCTTTCGGCTCATAACTGGCTGATTTTTGAGCCAAATAATCATTTGGCTGTAGTAGAAACCAGCGGATTTCATGCCAGAGCGTAGACTTGGAAACATCGGATCGGCGTTGAAGATGTAGACCGCATTGTATTCTTCGAGATACGGAATAACCGCTCCCAAGTATTTGCGAGTAAACTCTTCATACTCTTCCTCGGTTTGGATGTGATCGTTGGTTATAGCTTTATCTTGATCGGCGCTAAGTTTCAGAAAGCCTTTCTTGTTCTCGACATACGCAACGCCGTATGGAGGATCAGTGACAACCGCTCGTATCTTATTGCTTCCTATGACCTTGCCAACAAATGCTTTGTCCAGCGAATCACCGCAAGCAATGATGTGATTGCCGACCTTGAATGTCTCTCCTTTATTTATTTTCATAGATTTTCTTTGCCTTAAGGTTGGTAAATTTCTCCCATCTGTCGATGATGATCGTTGCGAAGATGAGATCTTTTTCGACTCCACGCCATACGCGATGCAATTCTTCGGCGGCGATCAGGTCACTACCGCTTCCTGCAAATCCGCTGTAGATGATATGCAGTGGAGAACTGCAACGCTTAAACGGTTTCTCGTTTAAGGTGACGGGCTTTTGCGTAGGGTGCTGATACGATTGAGCGTTATCCCTTTTCTCAATCCAAATGTCTATCATGTCTAGGATTTCATCGTGTACTTGATTGCCAGTAGTTACTTCTTGGTTAAGGATCTCGTTGGCGTTGTTCATTCCTGTATTGAGATACGGCTTGCCGAGTGTTCCGTATACACACGGTTCGTACACCTTGTTAAAGGCAATCTTGTGAGTAGGGTTCTGGTTGTTCTTGATCCACATGCAGACACGCTTGGAATCTACCTTGTGTTTTGCATACAAGGTTTGAACCATCCAAAGATATGAAGAATCACACCAATAGAAGAAGTGAGCATTTTTCTTGCTGATACTTTTTGCCACTTCCATGCTCTTGTCCAAGAAGTCCATGTAGTCGCTGTCTTTCTTGGAGTCATCCTTGCCTGAATATGAACCCTGGTACTTTTCCTTGTTGCCAACTCCTTTGGAATAGTCCAAGCCAATGTTGTAAGGCGGGTCGCAATAGACAATATCAGCCAAGTCTCCGTTCATGAGTTTCTGCACAAGTTCCTGATCCGTAGAATCACCGACAAGTAGGCGATGTTTTCCAAGCTCCCAGATTTCTCCTGATTTTACTTTCGGCTTAATTGTTTCCTTGAGTGCTTTTTCAAGGTTAAAGTCATCCTCGACAAGGTCAGCATCATCAAATAGATTTTGTAGTTCTTCATCTCCAAAACCAACATCAAGAAGCAGGTTCATATCAAACTCTTTGAGAAGTTCTTCATTCCATGAACCTGTGTTTTTGTTGAGACGAAGATTGAGTTCTCGCTCTTCCTCAAGCGTTAGCTCTCGAGACGGTATCATGCACTCAATCTCTGCTATGCCGAGATCGGCGTAGACCTTTACTCGCTGTTCGCCGCCAATAATGATATTGGTTCTGGAGCCAGTATTGAGGATCACTGGAACAACTGTTCCAAATTCCTTAATAGACTTTTCCAAGTCTCTGCGTTCGTTCTCGCTTAACTTTCGCGGATTGTATCCGTTTTTGATCAAGTCTTGCAGTTTGCGAGTAACTGTAGACCACATGATCTTTTCTTTTGCCATAGGATTTTTAGAGAAGAGGATCTTATTAAACTCTTCTACTAACATTCGTCATTGAATGACAAAATGACAATTTCTTTTTACTTTCTATGGCTGGCGTACGAGATTATCCACAAAATAAAAGACTTTTTACCTACATAGTAAAAAGTCTTTTAAGCGTCATTCCAAATCAAATGACAATTATTAATATCGTTCTCCCCTCAGAGAAAACAGGGCATTATATCCGTGTTTTCTAGTGTAATGAGGTATTGGGTTAGTCTTCATGCCAAAGAATTTTTTAAGAGCTTCATTAAGTTCATATTTAACATTTCTGCCAAACCTTTTATCCCAATTGTTTTTTATTAGCGAACCTCCGTTGTTTGCCATCACCTTAAGTAGTTCCCATTTCAAATTTGGTATATTTCTTTTTACATTCAAAAATCCCATATCTTTGTAATCAAATTTCATTGATTTCATACCTGGATAAGAAACTTGAATTATATGTCCATCTAAAAATTTAATATCCAAACTTTCCCATGTAGCATTTTTAGGGAGCAGGTATTCAGCGACCACAACATCGCTTTGCCTATTAGATTTGTAACCATTTAGTTCGTGGATATTAGTTACTCTCACTTCACGAATTGGGTTAATCATTTCGGGAAGCAAATAATCATCTTCCTCTATCATTCTTGGAAGCGTTATGGACGGAATTGAAGATCGAAGCCTTTCCATTGTCTCAAGTTGAGGTCTTACAGATTCAACGGCAGAATTTACCATTTCCATATTCTTTTCTAAAGCCTTCCTAAAAGGAGCTTCGGGTCCGAAATTCTTCTCATAGATTTCTCTGACTTTCTCAATCGAAGAAGCCATATCCTTTGATATGGGAGAAGAGTTCTGAGATGCTATTTGTGCTACTAATTCGCCGACTGTCATACTTCGTATTATACCAAAAATTGGCATTTGTTGGCATTTGGGATACCGACTCACTTGCCTTAGTATCCCTACGGAAAAAGTGCTAAAATAGCCTTATAACACTTAAGAGCGTGGGTACTTAACTCACATACACCGCTTTATAACACCGCAGTAGTGAAGCACAATTCACTACTGCGGTGTTGCCGTTTGTATAGCTACATGTGTGGCTATACATGTAGCGTGCGTTGGCGCTAGCACACATCATCCCAATCTCAAGTGATAAGGTGCTATACTGCAGGCAATGAAAATACTTCTCATTGTTATCGTAATAATCATGCTTTGGTCAGTATGGGGATATCTCTCGTCAAATGTTGAGCAGGCACAGTATACCGTTATTAAAAAAACTGATGAGTACGAAATTCGTCAGTATGCCGCGCATATCGAAGCACAAACCACAGTGGAGGGGTCATATGACAATGCGCTCAATGAAGGCTTTAGCATCATTGCTAAATACATTTTTGGAGGTAATACAAAAAAGGAAAGCATTGCTATGACGGCGCCAGTACGCGAACAAAAACAATCCTCTGAAAAAATAGCAATGACGGCGCCGGTAGTCGCAAGCACTCAGGGAGACTCACGAATTATTTCGTTTGTTATGCCAAAAAACTACTCACTCGCCACACTTCCTACACCTAATGATCCCCGAGTAAGGTTGGTTGAGGTGCCAGAAAAAAAGATGGCAGTGCTCAGATTTTCTTGGTTTAGAAATAGTGAACGCATTCAAAAAATGGAGGATCAGCTTCTTACCTCACTCGCTAAAGATACAGTTACCACTGTTGGTAGCCCGTCCTATGCAGGTTATAACGCACCGTGGACTCCGCCATGGATGGCACGCAACGAAGTAATGATAGAGATCCTCTAATTGTAGCGAGGTGATCTATGTGAGGCGCCTACGCATGGGTGTTTGTTACACTAGTATTGCGAAAAAACACAAAGGTCTCATACTGAGATCAGCAAAAGGAGATGTGCCATGCTACAGATGGTAGTAGTCATCTGGTACTGTGTTACTCCGTGTACCGAGGGACCGGTGCCTGTATCGGGGTATTTCCCACTAGCTAAAGTGTTGCGTATGTGTCAGCATGCACCACACCACACCACCGAAGTGGTGTTGGGTGATGTGGTGAGCAATATTTTTTCACGTATGGGAATACCGCACTCGATTGGTCAGGTTGTTGTTACAAAAATTACTTGTTCGCAACAAGAAAAGCCTCCGAATGTTGGATAAAAACAAGCGCGGGAACGTATGTTCCCGCGCTTGTTTCCGTTATGTGGGTAGTATTGATTAGTACTCTATTAGTACCCCATGAGACGTAGTCCCTCATCTACCGTCACTGTTTTAGTATTTGTAGACTTTAGATAGTCGAGGATTTGTTTTAGTTGTGATGCGCTCATTCTCCACGTATCACCATTATCCTCTATTCGGTGGAGGGTAAGAATTACCCAGCTATTTTTAGCTCTTGCTTCGTCGATTTTTGCTTTGTAGGCATTAAATCCAACAGACACATCTCCGCCAAATGCAGCAAGAGAGAATCGGTTGTAATCCTTGGTCATTGCAAAATCTCCACTGTCCCTTGCATCACGAGCTCCGCGATATCCTGCATCTTTTGCGTATCCTTGAACTGTTGCGTTATCAGACCCATATGGGTATGCAAACGTGGTTACTTTAAAACCAAGATTTTGAAGTGTTGATTTTGACTCAGTAAAATTACGACGTGCCTCTGCTGCAGGAAGTGCGACCATGTCATCGTGTTTTATTGAGTGAGCACCAATCTCGTGTCCCCTGTTCTGTAATGCCATTACCTGATCCTTGTTCATGTAGCCGTACTGAGCATTTTTTACATTGTCAGAAATCACATAGAAGGTTGCCTTGATACCCGCAGCATCAAGAAGCGGCATTGCATTGTTGTAGTGAGAAAGTGTTCCATCGTCAAACGATACTGATACTACTCCGCCCTGAAATGGATTACCTGGGGTTGGGGTTGGTGTGGGCGTAGGTGTTGGAGTTGGTGTAGGTGTAGGTGTAGGTGTTGGAGTGGTTGATGACTTTGACTCTATTGAGACAGTATCAAGTGCAAGTGATCCTTTGTTTTTAATAATGTGCGTGATTGAGAGTTGCTTGGTATCACTTGGAATGGTGATGGTTACTGTTACATCCTTCCATGCCCCGCCACTTGATGGCACCTTTTGCAGGGTGACATACTGCTTAGTGTTATTGTTTTTTGTGTATGTTGCCTCAAGTACGGTTTCAGTATCTGAACGATACTTACTTGTGTATACATACTGTGCTCCACTCGTAACAGAGACTTGGGTTGGTTCCCACTTTGCTCCCCCGCTGGTGTTTGCTGAAAGTTTTACTTCTACTGCATTACCAGAAAATCCAGCAATTGGATAATTGTGGGTCGCTTTTGCTCCTCCCCACGAAGATTTATACCAAAAAGACGGGGTTCCGTTTGATGCCCTTTGCTCAAACGAGCCATTTGAAAGCAGGTTAGTCCCTGCAATGGTGTTGGTTACTGGCACTATTGCCCCAATAATAGCAATCGCTACCGCAAAAATAGTTACGCTGAGTGTACGTGTCATATAATACTGCTAAGAATAAAACTGCCTCACTTTGATTTCTTTATAGCATTTTGTCAAATGTTAATGATTCCACTCATTCTTATGTAAAGACATACGAGTTAAATATATAACAAAAGCTGAGGACAACTTAATTGTTGATTGTAGAGTCATGCTAGAATAGCAACGATGGCTACCACACTGCCTCCATCACAAAAAAAGCAAATCAACGACACACTCCTTACCTGGAGAGTGCGCGAACGTGAAGTTGGTAAAAAAAATGCAGATTGGTTTTGGGCACTTGGTATCCTTGCGCTCTCTGCTGCTGTAGCTGCATTTATCCTGCGCAATGTGCTCTTTGGTATCCTTATTTTGCTTGGGTCATTTCTCCTTGCGCTCTATGTAGTCAAAAAGCCAAGAACCATCACCTATGCACTTACCCGAAGAGGGGTGGTTATTGATGATGAACTATTCCCCTATCAAACCTTGGCATCCTATTGGATACACATTGATCCGCATTCGCCCGAGAATGAACCAATGCTACTCATTAAAGAAAAGGCGTTTTTTGCACCTCTTATTATTATCCCTATTGCTGAAGACATTTCTCCAGAGGATATATCTGAGATACTCGGTGAGCTCCTTGAGTTAGAGGAGATTTCTCCTCCTATGGCACACCGTATTCTTGAGCTGTTTGGCTTTTAGGGCTGCTTCTAGAAACTTATCTTATTAGATGCTAGAGTGGTGCCACTGCTCCCGTCGTTCAATGGATAGGACGCATCCTTGCGGAGGATGCAATGTGGGTTCGATTCCTGCCGGGAGCACACGTGATTCACTTGCTATAAAGAAAGCCGCCGTCCTAAAAGGACGGCGGCTTTCTTTATTTATCCCCTTTATCCCCGCACCTCGGTTACTTAATTCTCTTTGCTAGGCGGCTCTTTCTGCGAGATGCAGTGTTTTTCTTTATTACTCCCCTCTTTACCGCCTTATCGATTGCCTTGTAGGCTTCGCTAAGCTTCGCTTTTGCCTCATCTTTTTTGCCTTCTTTTGAGAGGTTTTCTGTTTCTTTGGTTACCGCGCGCATAGTACGAAGGCGTCGCATGTTAGTGATGCGCTTTTTTTCGGCTCCTCGTATAGCTCGTTTTGCGTTTTTTGTTATTGCCATATACTCGCGCATAGTACCCTACAAAAAAAGCTTTGGCAACCCTTACGAAAGCGAGGTACTATTACCCTATGATTGGTAAATTATGCGGAACGGTAGAAAGCGTGGGGTCTCGAGAAATCCTTATTATGGTGGGCGGCGTCGGCTATGTGCTTCATGTGGCAACATCTTCGCTTGCCTCACTTCACGAAAGCCCTAACAGAGAGGTGTGCCTTTTTACCTACCTTGCCGTGCGAGAAAATAGTCTCGATCTATATGGCTTTATAAGCGAGCGAGAGAAAGAACTTTTTATGCTACTTATTGGCGTCTCGGGTATTGGCCCAAAGTCCGCCATCAGCATTCTCTCGGTTACCGATGTCGCCACCCTTGAAAAGGCGGTGCTCACCCAAGACGCATCTTATCTTACTAAGGTATCTGGGGTCGGCAAAAAGAATGCAGAAAAAATTGTACTTGAATTAAAAGACAAGATATCAGGAACCACCGATACAACTGACCCCTTACTTTCCACAGAAGGAGAGGCGCTTGAAGCTTTGCTTGCATTAGGGTACTCTCAGCGCGAAGCTAAAGACGCGCTCACCATGAGTAGACCCGGCGTTATGGAGGATGCATCTACCACCTCAAGCGTTAGCACACGAGTAACCCTCGCGTTGCGATTCTTGGGTTCAAAGTAACAAACCAATGAAATCACTTACGCTCATACTAAAACGCCTTATCCCAAAAAGCCTTTATACGGCTATGTTGCCGTACTATCATTATGGTCTATCTTTTTTGGGTGCAGTGCTGTATCGGTTTCCTGCAAACAACCTCACGGTAATTGCCGTCACTGGCACCAAAGGAAAAAGTAGTACTGCGGAGCTTCTCTATCGCGCGCTTACCGCCTCTCAAAAGAAGACCGCGCTTGTGAGCACTATTCATTTTATTGTCGGTGAGGATGAAGAGCCGAACACGCTAAAAATGACCACCCCGGGAAGATTTTTTCTACAACGCTTTTTAAGAAAGGCGTGTACCGCTGGATGTACTCATGTAGTACTCGAACTCTCTTCTGAAGCGGCAGCGCAGTATCGTCACAAATTTCTTTCATTAAACACTCTTGTTTTCACCAATCTTTCTCCTGAACACATCGAGTCACACGGTAGTTTTGATGCGTACAAAAACGCAAAGCTCTCTATTCGAGATGAGCTTGTGCTGTCGTCAAAAAAAGACAAATTGCTCGTGGTTAACAGAGATGATTCTTATGCTGAAGAATTTCTTGATGCACCCATAGAGAGTGTTACCTATGGATGGAAAGATGCCCAACCATCTAATTCTAATGAGCGAGGATCCCTTATCACCTTTAGAGGGCTCACCATCCACACACCACTTATCGGGGACTTTAACATCATGAATGCTCTAGCCACACTAACCTACGCAGAAAAAGCTGGTCTATCCATGAAAGCCGTGGTGCATAGCCTAGAAGATGCAACTCGTATCAAAGGGAGAGTTGAGCTTGTCCCCTCTCCTCTTACGTTTAGCGTCTATGTTGATTATGCGCACACCGCTGACTCACTTGAAAAGCTCTATGCTGCATTTAAAACAAAAAGAAAAATATGCGTGCTTGGGAGCTGTGGTGGTGGCCGTGACAAGTGGAAGCGCCCACTCATGGCAAAGGTTGCTGATACCTATTGTGATGTTGCAATCCTCACCAATGAGGATCCCTATGACGAGGACCCAAAGCAAATACTACAAGACATGCTTCCTGGCTTTACTACCATCACGCCAAAAATAATTCTTGATAGACGACATGCAATACGTGAAGCGTTACACCTCGCAAAAGAAAAGGATGTAGTACTTATTACCGGTAAAGGTACTGATCCTTATATAATGGAAGCGGGAGGTAAAAAAACTCCTTGGAGTGATAGCGCTGTTGCCGCAGAAGAAATTGAAGTGCTTCACAATACATCCTCTAAAGCGTAGGATAGCAGTATGGATGGCGATGCAAAAAAAGATCTCTTTTTCGTGATAGGCATTTTTATTGTGCTCTTTTTTGTATGGGTATCTATGGGAGGACCTTCGCGCGAACAATCAAAGCGCCCCTTTATCACCGCCCCTAATCAGACTGGTACTTTTTCTGGAGAAACTGACCCAAATACAATAGGCGAGCTCTTTACAGGAAGGACAGAAGGACAAGAATATTATGGCGATGGCTTTACCGACAATCTTGGTATTTCTTTTTCTATAGGAAGAGATAGCTCGTTCAAAAGTACTTCTCCATTATGGAACAAAGTTCGCTTTGTTGATGGCCCAACCGGGACACAATATTCTGAGACTAAAAAAGAGTACCTCGTGCTTGAAGTGGCTCCCGATGCGACAGAGTCCGTTAATATAAGTGGGTGGAAAATACGAAGCAACAACAGTGGAGCTGAGGCTATTATTCCTGAGGCAGCAAGAATAGCGTACACTTCACGCATTAACGAAGAAGCGCCGGTATATCTTGCCCCTGGAGAACGGGTATACCTAACTACTGGTGAATCTCCTATCGGATCATCCTTTAGGGTAAACGGATGTACTGGGTACTTTGATCAATTTCAAGACTACTTCCCCCGCCTCTATCATTACTGCCCACTCCCAAGCGAAACCTTTGATATGAAAAAGCTCTCTGACGGTCTTGGTGAATCCTGCACTGAATACATATCACGCATACCTCGGTGCGAGATGGTGCTAGAAGAACTACCAAAAACCTTCTCTTCTGAGTGTGTCACTTTTATACAAAACGAGCTTACCTATGCTGGATGCGTTGATAGATTTAGTGAAGTGCGTGGATTTTTTAGACCAGAGTGGCGTCTGTTTTTTGGACTCACCAAAGAGCTTTGGAATAACGAGCATGACGTTATAGATCTTATTGATCCATCAGGTGTGGTGGTAGACAGAATACGGTATTAACTCCTACCGTGAACAAGTGACGCAAGTGCTATCCCAAGCGCTACCGAGACATTGAGGGATTCCTTTTTACCTAAAAGAGGTATTTCTATAATGGTATCGGCGCTATCTTTTGCGTATGCACTTACCCCCTCCACCTCGTTACCAACAACCAGCGCAAAGTCGTTGTGTACCTGACACGACTGATACGATATCGAGCGAACATCTTGTTCAAGCACAAGCAGGCAAAGCTTATGCGTACGCACATAGTCAACCGCCTCACGCATTGTCTCAAAAAATTTCCACGGCATACTCTCTGCCCCTAGGGCAACTTTTTTGATGTCGTTTCTTACTCTGCCAAATCTATCAATTGGGGTTGGTGTGGTTCCTACGAGCAACACCTCTTCAACACCCAGCGCTTCTGCCGTACGCAGAATTGAGCCTGTATTTTCGGCGCTTCGTATGTTTTCAAGAATAAGTATTTTCATGTGTGGAAGTGTTTTTTGCCCTGTCCTGCTACAATACCCTTATGCTTAACATATTTCCAGAACTAATCACCTTTGTGCTTTTTGCTCCATTACTCCTACGCGTGGTGGTTGGATCCTACTTTTTATACTGGGGAATAGAGTTCCTAAAGAAAGATAGATATGCTGACTGTGCCACAAGCTTGCGAGTCGAGTGGGGATCGCTTGGTATCTTATTTATATGGTATTTATCATTTTTTGAAATCATTGTGGGAGCATTCCTTATTACCGGCTTCCTTACTCAAGCAGCAGCTATTGGCGGTATGCTCATCGCAGGAAAGCTCTACTACCTACAACGAACCTACCCATCAGTAGCAAAAAATGAACGAGCAACCTATATACTTATCTTTGTCGTGTGCCTTTCTTTGTTACTTAGTGGCGCTGGAGTACTCGCTATTGATATTCCGCGGCTCTAACATATCGACTTGAACGCTATTTGTGGTATAGTGCGTCTCGTACGCGCCTGTAGCTCAGCTGGTAGAGCAGTGGCCTTTTAAGCCATTGGTCGGAGGTTCGAACCCTCCCGGGCGCACCATGAAAAATAGAACACGTAGGTGTTCCATTTTGATTAGGTGCCCCGTGGAGCAAAGCACCTTCGTGCTTTGCGTAGGGTTCGAAAGACGGAGGCGGTTTACGATTTTGCGAAATGAAATGGAGCAAAATTGTCGCCGAGTCGGGGTCGCAAGTGCTTAGCATTTTGAAGCGAAGCGTACAAAATGGTTAGCAACTAGTGACCGAGCTCCCGGGCGCACCACAAGAGTACTTCAAAAAATATATTCGCAGAGCTCATTATTTTTTGGTCGCACCACAAATGTACTTCCATACACAGAAAGGGCTCGACATTGTCGAGCCCTTTCCACACATATTACGATGCTACTCTGTAATACACGTGGGCACCATCATATCCTACCCGTTCTAGTTGCGGGCTTTTTGCATGCCATTTTTTGCATGCCTTTGGTACACAAAAATATTGTGCATCCTCTGTAAATGGGGAGTTGAGGGTAGCTCCTCCGTATAACGCTGATTGTGCAATATCTATAGCAAGCTTCTTTTCCCTGTGAGTGAGCACTCTCCTTTTTTGCATGCACACCCAAGAAAATTGGCAAACACCATTGGTAGTTTTTTCATACACTACCTGGCATATACTCTTTCCATTTGCTCTATTGATGGTTACTTCAATAACATTTGCCATTGCAGTCACACCCTGACCTGCCGCTTCATAGGCAGCATTGTTAGCCAAGCACTCAATATCGTTTTGAGTTGCGTTTGCAATCTTCGATAGAAAAAGCAAAAGAATAAAAGCACCAACGAGAATGAGAATAGGCGTGCGCCGTATTCTGTTTCTGTGTTTGTTGCTCGTTATTTCGACGATCCTGCTGAGAGTCATCAGCGTCCTCCTCATTTTTTACGCTAGGTGCTCTGCGTAAAATGCCCAAATCACTAGACGGCATTTTGCTCCAGGGTACCAAGCATAGATGTGCTTCCTATTGCGGTGACGCCACCCATCACCCATTCTTACACCTACCGAAGGGTAAGGGTAAACAATTCAAGTGATGTCGCTAAGTCTCGCAGCCCTCGCCTATCATCATGATTCATCGCCGTTAGCGTAGTGCCAATGTGTACCAACTCCGCTGCAGAGAAGTTCCTCGCCTGACGAGTGACCTTAGTATAGATAAATGACTTCATACCGGCATTTTCAGCAGATGATTCTTTTGTTGCAAATAGCATCTGCCGATACTGCCAACACAGGAGTCCATGTATCTCTTCGTCTGATGCACCATTTTCTTTTGCTTCTCTATACAAGCTCCACATACGGTTTGTGTTTCTATCACCAAAAGCATCAGTTAGTCTAAAAAGGTTACCGCTCTGTTTCTCTTTCACATCATCTAGCGCTTTTTTTGGCTCTAGTACTTTCTCTGCATGTGTTGCAAGAAGTTTTTTTGTTGCGCTATCTACCTGCTCAGAAAGAACAATAAACACATTCTCTGATTCCGCCATAAGCGGTATTGCCTTTTTGATTACTTCTTTGTGTTCTGCTGATGAAAAATTTCCCTCCACCCGTACCAAATATCGTTTTGCAAATAATCCCTGTGATTCAGTAAGTTCATGTATAAGTGACAAGGATAGATTTTCTTCATCAACAACAAAATACCCCGCATCAGGCTGTTTTGCTCTGAGTGTAGATTCTAATGATCTTACTTTTGCTAATCCTTCATTATGCTCGATGAGATACGCGTATATCATAGTTCTTTCATGTCGCCCCACGATACTCCAGTTTCTGCATCCACCTTAAGGGTTATACCTCTTGATTCATTCTTTGGGAGCACGCCCTCCATAATCTCTGAAAACACGTGAATGGCATCGTCAACAATCTCATCCCGTACCTCAAACACCAGTTCATCGTGCACCTGCATAATCATGTAGGCATCATTATTCCATTTATTTTTTTCAATCTGTTGATGAATACGGCTCATCGCAATTTTTATAATATCTGACTGCGTACCTTGGATTGGTGCATTGATTGCCATGCGCTCAGCTTGCGCCACCACGTATGGAAGCGGAGAGCGAATGCCTGGGAACCGGCGCTTTCTTCCATAAAGCGTCTCGGTGTACCCCAGACGCCGCACCTCGTCTTTTGTTTTATTTAAGTAGTGGGTAATTCCAGGGAACGATTCAAAGTAGTGGTTATAAAAATCTTGCGCTTCCTTCCGAGAAGTTCCTAGGTTTTGCATCAACGCAGAAACACCCATCCCGTAGAGAATGCCAAAGTTAATTACCTTTGCACGGCGGCGCATTTCTTTATCAACTTCTTCTGGTGGAACACCAAATACTTCTGCCGCTACCGCAAGATGAATATCTCTCCCCTCAAGAAATACCCGAGTTAACTTTTCATCCCCAGAAAGAATAGCGGCAATCCTCAGCTCTATTTGCGAATAATCGAGCGCTAAAATACTAAATCCTTCAGGGGCGGTAATTGCCTTGCGTATGTTTTTTCCATGCTCTGTCCGTATAGGAAGATTTTGCATGTTTGGATTCTGACTTGCCATTCTTCCTGTGGTGGTACCTGTTTGTATAAAATCAGCATGAAGCCGTGAATCGTCACCAAGTAGATTTGGTATGGTGTCTATGTAGGTACTTAAAAGCTTCGAAAGTTCGCGATGGGTAAGAATCTTTGCAACTATTGGATGTTGGTCTGCGATTTTTGCCAACTCACTTTCACGAGTTGATCGTTGCCCTGTCGCTGTTTTTTTAACTCCCTTTACCTCAAGTTCTAATGTTCCAAATAAAATGTCACCTAATTGTTTTGGTGAGTTGATGTTAAAGGTAGTTCCTGCAAGCTCATAAATATCACGTTCGATTGCTTCTAGTTCTTTGTGATACGTAACAGACAGCTCGTGTAGATACGTTCTGTCTATGAGCACCCCTCGCTCTTTCATTCGCATCACCACCGGTATAAGAGGCAGCTCAATATCTGTATACACTCGTAGAAGAGTGTCTTTTTCTAATAAAAGGAGTAGGTGCTCATGCGCCTCTCTTAGGTTTTTCTTTTGTGTATAATCAAGCACTTCTTCATACCCTGGATTTGTTCGTTCTGAATCTAAAAGCCATAACGCTATTTTTGCTTTTGCGAGCAACACCTCGTCTATATCTTCTTTAGGCTCAGTTGCTTGTATGCTCTCCGCACTCTCTTGCACCCCTTTAAGCGCCCGCACTCGTTGGGTGAGCGTGCGAAATGCATACGCATCAAACAATGACACGATGGTATCAATATCAATTCCCTCTTGCCACGGCTTTGTGGGTAGTGAAAAGGTGATGGGTGCATCAGTACGAATAGTTGCAAGCTCCTTTGAAAAAAGTGCGTCCTCCTCACCTTCGATAAGCTTTTGTAGCATTCTCTCCGTTATACCTGCATTTCGTATAGCTTCTGGGTCTTTTTTTATTGTCTTGTATATATCTGTAATACCACCAAAGTTGGTAATAAGGATGGTTGCCGTTTTCTCTCCGATACCATGAATACCTGGTATGTTGTCTGATGGGTCTCCTCGTAACCCTTTAAAGTCAGGAAGTAGTGTGGGGCGAAAGCCAAACCTCTCCACCACCGCTGCTTCGTCGTATAGGATTGTCTCTTTGATACCCTTTTTCAGGGTAAACACACGCACGTGACCATCTGTCACTAATTGCATGGTATCCATATCACCTGACGCAATGACTATTTCAATATCTTTTTGTTTTTTTGTCTGGGCGGCAATAGTTCCTAAAATATCATCCGCTTCAAATCCCGGTGCCTCGTATACAGGAATACCAAATGCAGCAAGTAGCGTGCGCGATTTTTCAATCTGAGAAGAAAGCGCATCCTCCATTTTTTCTCGTGTTGCCTTGTACCCTTCAAATGCGTGATGTCGATACGTTGGGCCCGGCAAGTCATAGCAAGCAACGATATAGTCTGGGGTAAGATCACTTCCAAGTTTAAGTAGCATAGTTACTAGTCCATAGAGCGCTCCAGTAGGTGATCCATCAGGCGCAACAAAATCTGGCAGCGCATGATACGCCCTATGCAAAATTGCATGCGTATCAAGGAGGACTATTCTTTTTTTTGTCTGTTTTTTACTCATGGTTGTACTCTACCTCACGCGTATCGTCTTTCGTACGAGCAAGGGTTATCCAATGGGTGTTTTTTGGAAGGGTATCTTTTATCATATCTGCCCACTCAATAATTAGTAGCGTCTGCACGTCTCTTAATCGTTCGTGAAGTTTTACCGAGGGGAGATCTCCAGGAGAAAGTCGATACATATCAAGATGTGCAAGTGTGGTAAATCCATTCCACGCAATTGGGTATACCCGCTCAATCACAAACGTGGGGCTCTGCATGGTGCTTACCACTCCAATATGCCTCCCTAGTAGTTGAGCAGAAGTGGTCTTTCCCGCTCCCAATTCTCCAACAAGACCTATCACCGTTGCCCCTTCTTCTTGCGGTGTTAGGTGCTTACTTATTCCTACGAGGACCTCTTTAAGGTCATCTTCACTTTCGATGCTGAATACCTCTTTCATACATCTATTCTAGCATTTCTTTTTGCTGTTGGTTTTTTTCTCGTTTTTTATACCCAAAGCAGGTATCATAGTACTGTGGCTGAATTTAATGAAGAAAAACAAGAGAAGAAATTAGAAACTCTTCGAAGACACGAAGAGGAAGAGCTTGCCAGAATGCTTTCTGAGAAATACGGCATTGGGTATGTTGACCTAACACAACTACCTATCGACACAGACTCCTTGCGACTAGTACATGAGGAGCGAGCGCGAGACGCAGGGTTGTGTCCATTTAATCAACTCAATAAAAAAGTTTCTCTTGCGGTTATTTCTCCCAATAATCAAAAAGTAAAAGAGATAGTCGATGATCTTACAAAAAGAGGGTTTGTGGTCTCTCTCTTTATGGCATCACATCTCTCACTAGAGCGAGCATGGAGTAGGTACAAAGACCTTTCCTTTGCCATTGAAACTAAGGCGGGGGTACTAGATATTTCAGGTGAAGAGGTGCAACACCTCATGGCTACCATTCATTCTATTGAAGACGTGGTTGAGCAAGTTACCAACGTACTTGGGATGAAGAAGATATACAAAATTTCTCGTATCTTAGAGACCATTCTTGCTGGAGCACTTGCTACCTTTGCCTCCGACGTACATATCGAACCAGAAGAAATATCAGTGAAGTTGCGATACCGACTCGATGGTGTACTTACTGATATTCTTTCGTTTGATCACGAGACGCACAATCTCCTCCTCTCTCGCATGAAGCTTCTTTCAGGCCTAAAAATCAATATTAAAAACGCCGCGCAAGACGGACGATTTAGTGTACGTATTGATAACAAAGAGATAGAGATTCGTACGTCAGTACTCCCAGGAAACTATGGAGAATCTGTAGTGCTTCGTGTGCTTGATCCAACCACCCTAACTATTCCCATGGAAAAGCTCGGTATGAATAAAAAGTTGTTTCCACTTCTTGAAAGAGAAATCCATAAACCAAACGGGATGATCCTCAACACCGGACCAACTGGATCAGGAAAGACCACCACCCTCTACGCGTTTCTTCAGCGAGTAAAAAATCCTCAAATAAAAATAATCACCATCGAAGACCCTATCGAGTACCACGTACCCGGCATAGTACAAACACAAGTAAATAAAAAAGACTACACGTTTGAGCTTGGACTTCGATCATCACTCCGACAAGACCCTGACATTATTATGGTGGGAGAAATTCGTGACCCAGAAGTTGCCGATACTGCAATTCAAGCATCACTTACGGGACACCTTGTATTTTCAACACTACACACCAACACTGCTGCGGGTGCGTTTCCACGACTAATAGGACTTGGTGTTAATCCGGCACTTATTGGTTCATCGGTGAATGTGGTGATGGCACAGCGTCTAGTGCGTATATTACGAGAAGATTGTCGTGAACCTTATACATTAGAGGGTACAGAAAAAGCATTTGTCGATAGAGTCCTTGCAACTATTGAGGACACATCTCTCATTCCTCAAAACACTACTGTTGCATATAAAGCAAAAACTGGTGGCGCTTGTATTACTGGATTTAGGGGTAGACTTGCAGTATTTGAAGCAATCGAAGTAACTCCAGCCATCGAAGAAATGATGAATAGTACTGCTACCGAGCGCGAAATTGCACTTGAAGCTGCAAAACAAGGAACCCTCACCATGATTCAAGATGGGGTTATAAAAGTACTTGATGGAGTTACCACCCTTGAAGAATTAGCGCGTGTTATTGAGGTGGATATAGACACCTTCAATGATCATATTCTTTCATAAGAAAGAATTATTAGAGACGACCGAATCAAATCCGGTACACCACCCTCTAAGTGAAACTTTCAACCGAAATTGAAAGTTGGTTCTTTCCTCTAAGGAATTTTCCAGTAACACACCCGAAGGTAGAACCAGAAAACCCTCGCAAGAAGAACCACTGCCATGCGCGGCGCGTCGCTTAGAGGGTGCTGAATCGGATTTATCTATTTGAGCTGGTTTTTTGCTATACTTCAGCTACCACTCAAATGAAGTCACTTCATACCGCACCCGTACTATCATAGAATTTAGCACGAAAAAAATATTATGTCAACCCCCCCTACAACTCAAGAAAAGGACACCTACCTAGACAAAACCCTCAGGCCATCCTCATGGGATGAGTATATTGGGCAAGAAACCATAAAAGGAAATTTGCGAATTTTACTCGGTGCCGCTGCCACAAGAGGTCACTCCCCTGAACATATCCTTCTCTACGGTCCACCAGGGTTAGGAAAGACCACTCTTGCTCACCTTGTCGCACGTGAACTTAATGCACAAATGAAAATAACCTCGGGTCCTGCAATAGAGCGAGTGGGTGATCTTGCGGCAATTCTCACCAACCTAGGCGAAGGAGACATTTTATTTATCGATGAAGTGCATCGTCTTAATAAATCAATTGAGGAGGTACTATACCCCGCACTTGAATCTGGCGTATTGGACATAATTTTAGGTAAAGGTCCATCAGCAAGAACAATTCAACTTGAATTACCACCATTTACCCTTATTGCTGCCACCACGCAGGTAGCTAATGTCTCTGCCCCACTACGCTCACGTTTTTCTGGTGGATCATTCAGGCTTGAGTTTTACTCTCCACAAGAAATTGAGCGCATTGTAGAGAGATCTGCCACAATTCTTGGCACTGAGATTGATAGTGATTCAATACAAACCATCGCACAAAGAAGTAGACGAACTCCACGCATCGCAAATTATTTGCTAAAGCGATGCCGTGACTACGCGCAAGTACACAACCAACCACTCACTAAAGCAATGGCTATTGAAGCACTCTCACTCCTTGGAGTAGATGACTTGGGATTAACTGAAGGAGACAGAGAATTGTTGCGAGTACTTATAAAAAAATTCTCTGGTGGTCCCGTTGGATTAAGCACTCTTGCTGCAGCGCTTGGGGATGAAGAGTCCACCATTGCTGATGTCCATGAACCGTTTCTTCTTCAGTGTGGGCTTATAGAGAGAACACAACGAGGTAGAGTGGCCACCCCCCACGCGTACACTCACCTTAAAGAAGTGCCGCCACAAAACCAATCAACCTTGTCACTATAATACCTATGTCTGGTCATAATAAATGGTCAAAAATAAAGCACAAAAAGGCTTCTTCAGATGCGAAGAAGAGTAAGGAGTTTTCAAAATACTCTCGTCTTATTAGTACCGAATCTCGCCTTGTACAAGGCGACACCTCGTCACCATCGCTTAAGATGGTTATTGATAAGGCAAAGTCGATAAACATGCCTAAAGAAAATATCGAGCGCGCAGTACAAAAGGGTGTACTTGATACAAGCGCCCCACTTGAGAAGGTGGTCTATGAAGCATACGGGCCTGCTGGCGTTGCACTTATTATCGAAGGATTGACCGATAACCGAAACAGAAGTGTTCAAGAAGTAAAGCGTGCTCTGTCTGTCTATGGGCATGTACTTGCTGAAAGTGGATCTGCGAGCTGGGCATTTACTAAGACCGATGGTGAGTGGGTTCCAAGTGTCACCCTTACCCTTTCACCTGAGGATATGGAGAAGCTTACCTCTCTTGTTGATGTACTTGAAGAAATTGATGATGTTACTGCAGTGTATGCTAATGCCCTCTAATATATGCGAGTCATCGCCTTTGATCCTGGGTACGAACGACTTGGTGTTGCCTTGCTAGAAAAAAACTCTGGAAAGGATGTAGTCCTTTTTTCCACCACAGTACGGACAAATAAAGAAGACGATTTTCCTACTCGTCTTGCCATACTTGCGAGTGCGGTTGAATCATTCATCAACACGCACACTCCCACCCATTGCGCTATGGAAAAACTTTTCTTTCAAAAGAATCAAAAGACAGCAATGAAAGTTGCTGAGGTTCGAGGCATGCTACTTCATATTGCAAAAAGTCATAATTTAATAATTGAAGAGTACTCACCACAAGAAGTAAAAATCGCAATTACGGGAGAAGGTCGCTCAGACAAGCGTAGTATGATGCGCCTACTTCCTAAATTAGTATCACTACCACGTACCGATATGCTTGATGACGAATATGACGCCATTGCAATTGGTATTACTTCCCTTGCATATTACAGAGAGAAACGCTAAGGTACTGCGAGTCTTACTTTTCCCCATAGGGGGGTATTGAAAAAAGGTGAGGTTTTGATACAACTGTGACGAAGTCATAGGAAAATATTTTACTAGTAATGTACGCGGTATAGACCATGTTTGCTGATGCATATGATTTACCTTGGTGGTCGTTTTTTTCCACCGAGGAAGAAGAGGTAGATGACGAGAAAGAGATAGAGCTTCCAGAAGACGATGCGGTAGATCTAGAAGGTATCGAAGATGGAATTGAGGACGTAGAGGACGCCGCAGATGAAGAAGAGGACGAGGATGATGTTTTTGGAATGGTTGATGATGAAGAGGCGTTTTAGTGAGTATGATCAAATAGAAATGCGATTCATATGAATCGCATTTCTATTTTGGCTCATGCTGCTGCTGTTCATGGTCTTCTGTTAAGTACTACAGAGGGTACATGCTACTATTACTATACTCATTATGCGTGAATTAGCGTGGAAAATATTTATATACTGTGTTATTGGGGGATTCTTTATCTCTGGCATATCAGTATTGTGGGTAGCATCACTTAAGACACCTGATCTAGGATCATTTGATACACGAAAGGTGGCGCAATCAACAAAAATTTATGACCGCACTGGTGAGATACTTCTTTACGAGCTCCACAACGAGGTACAACGCACGGTAGTACCATTTGACTCAATTGCCCACCACATCAAAAACGCCACTGTTGCAATTGAAGATGCCGAGTTTTATGAACACGGTGGAATAAAACCAGATGCTATTTTGCGGGCGATTTTGGTTAACCTTACTACCCTTGAGTATTCACAAGGTGGCTCTACTATTACCCAGCAGGTAATTAAAAATAGTGTTCTTAGCCAAGAAAAATCAATTTCTCGAAAGCTTAAAGAGTGGGTGCTTGCTATAAAACTTGAGCGTGAGTATTCAAAAGAGAAGATTCTCGAATTCTACCTAAACGAATCACCATATGGAGGAAATATATATGGTATCGAAGAAGCAAGTGAGCAATTTTTTGGTAAATCAGCTACCGACCTAACATTGGTTGAGTCTGCGTACCTTGCAGCACTTCCCCAAGCACCAACCTACTATTCTCCATATGGCAACAATAGAGAAAAGCTAGAATCAAGAAAGAATCTAGTTTTGAGCAAAATGCTTGAGAATGGCTTTATTACAGAAGAAGAGTATGAAGGCGCAAAATCTACCACTGTTGAATTTAAACCATCTAGAGATAAGGGTATTCTCGCGCCTCACTTTGTATTCTTTATACGAGAATACTTAGAAAATAAGTATGGTCAGCGAGCGCTAGAAGAGAGAGGGTTCAGGGTTATCACCTCACTCGACTACGACCTTCAGGCTAAAGCAGAGGAGACTGTAAAAAAATATGCGTTAGAAAATGCAAAAAGTTTTAATGCATCTAACGCATCATTGGTTGCTGTTGATCCTAAGACAGGACAAATCCTTACTATGGTAGGGTCACGTGATTATTTTGATGAAGAAATAGATGGCAACTTTAACGTTGCACTCGCCCACCGACAACCTGGTTCTGCCTTTAAACCATTTGCGTATGCAGAAGCACTCAGAAAAGGCTACACCGCAAACACCGTAGTGTTTGACGTTGCGACGCAATTCTCTACCTCTTGTAGTCCATATGATTTAACAAATGGAGGTGATTGCTATGCCCCAACAAACTATGACGGTAAATTCAGAGGCCCGGTCACCTTCCGTGAGGCGCTTGCTCAATCAATGAACATACCCGCTATTAAAGTATTGTACCTTGCTGGTATTAAAGACACGCTAAAACTTGCTCAAGGTATGGGCGTAGAGTCACTTGGTGATATATCACGATACGGGCTTACGTTAGTACTTGGAGGTGGAGAAGTATCACTACTTGATATGACTAGCGCCTATGGAGTCTTTGCAAACGATGGAATCAGAAACCCGTACACTGGTATCATTAAAATAGAGGATTCTACCGGCGCGCTGGTAGAGGAATTCACCCCGAAAGCAACAAGGGTATTGGAGGCTCCAGTAACACATACTATTTCTGATATGCTTTCTGATAATGTCGCAAGAGCTCCCGCATTCGGCGCCACCTCAGCTTTATACTTCCCTAACAGACAGGTGGCGGTTAAAACCGGTACCACTAATGAGTACCGTGATGCATGGATAATAGGATACACCCCTTCATTTGCAGCAGGTGCATGGGCAGGAAACAATGACAATACCCCCATGGAAAAGAAGGTGGCAGGATTCATCATTGCACCTATGTGGAATGAATTTTTTACCTACGCGCTACAAAAGTATCCACAAGAAACATTCCCTACTCCTCCACCTATTTCTACAGAAATAAAACCAGTATTACGAGGCAAATGGCAAGGTGGCGAATCATATCTTGTTGATTCACTTACTGGTAATTTAGCAACAGAATACACACCACAAGAGCTTGTAAAAGAGCATATGATAATTAATATCCATACAATATTACATTGGGTAAACAAGAGTGATCCACTTGGCCCATTCCCTTCAAATCCAGCAAACGACCCACAGTACCCATTCTGGGAGGCGGGAGTTCAGCGCTACAAGTCAGCACTTGGACTTACTGATGAGACCATCTTTACACCTCCTACCGCAGTAGACACCATACATACGAGAGAAAATATCCCTACCATAAGTATTATTTCCCCTGCGTATGGTCAAACATTCAATAAGAACGAGAGTATGCTTCTTATCCCACAAGTTAAAGGTAAATTTCCAATTAGTGAAGTAGAGTTTTATGTAAACAACGTACACATTGGCACTGCCACAAAAGAACCGTTCCAATTTATGTTTACTCCTGCATCACAACCAACCATTACAGAATCAAACACACTTAAGATGATAGTGTATGATGTGGTACGAAATAAAAACGAGATATCTACTATCTTTAGCGTATCTCAGTAATCACCCTCGTTCGCGCTCTCTCACATACCCGAGAAAGTATTTCTGATCGCCTCTCTAAAATTTCATTCTTTATCATTGGATTAGTAGTGATGTACACTACAGAATCGCGAACCACTACCTCGTGCTCTTTGAGCGTGATACCACAGATTGCATAACACGCATCAATAACCATACCGCCGATAAACCGCTGCGGGGGGCGTAGCGTGGTGAATTTATCAAAATAGCTGCGGATACCTTCAAAGGCCATATACCGTGGAGTAATTATCTGTTCATTGGCATCACTAAGTAAAGGAATGATGCATTACTCACCCCTTTAATAACTAAAGGTTTTGCGGTTCCTGAAAATGAGAGCGAGACACTATCCGCTTGTAGTGCCTGAAACACTTCACTGATGTACTTAACATTAAACGAGATATCAAGCTCCTCCCCTTCTATAACTGCATCAAGATCAGTTACTGACTCGCCAACATCTGGGTTTTTAGCAATAACTCTACATATCTTTTTTGATGGTTGTATCGAAAACTGCACTTGATTAAACTTATCAGAGAACATGCTGGTTCTTTTGCATGCTTGTTGCAAATCCTTAGTAAGTACCGTTACTTCGGCAACACGTTGCTTTGGAATAATTTGTCTGTAGTCAGGGAATACCCCGTCAGTAAGACGCGTAGTAAGGTGTACCGAGTCAAAGGTAAATGAAAGCTGATGATCATTAAAGGTAAGTTCGACTTCTCCTTCAGCAATCTCAAGTACCTTAATAATCTCCGGAATGTTTCTTGAGGGAATGAGCATGTAGTCAAACTCTCCGGTAAATTGTGCTGCTACCTTCTTTTCTGCCAATCTAAATGAGTCTGTTGCGACAAAAATAAGATTCTTCCCGTCAGGATATACGTACACACTTGCTAGCTCCGGTTTAATTGTTGACGTAGATGCGCAGTGCCAGACATTAGCAATGCCATCAATAAAATCTTTAGCCTTTAAGGTTATCTTATTACCATCAACAACACTTGGGAGTGTTGGAAAGTCCTCATCAGGCAATATTTTGATGGTAGAGAGGCCGTCCCCTGTTTTTATGGACAATGTACCGTCTTTGCGCACTACGCTCACGCTATCGCCTTTATAGCTGTTTGAGAGTATCTGAGAGAGCATACTCCCCGGTATTGAAGCCACACCGTCTTCTTCCACCTTTGCAGGTACTTTTATCTCTACCGCAACGTCCAGGTTTGTTGCTCTAAGAATGACCTGCCCCTTACTCGCTTCAACATACACCCCATTGAGATTAGCGAGTGTTAGATTTCTCCCACTTACCTTTTCAACTATTGAGCTTATGGTGAGTAGCGTTGCAGTAGGTGTAGTGAAGTTCATAGTGAGTTTTTTTGCTTATAAAGATAGTTTTATTATTAGGGGTGTGGATACGTGGATAACTTCTAACCATAGCTACACAGGTAGGTATTTATGCATAGATGTTTGTGTATAAGTGTTCATACGGCTCGTATACCTATTTTTGAAATGTACTAGTTGTGTTGTCCTCGAGTTATCACCTTTCTCATTCATCTCTTTTCCACAGTACTGTTCATTTGTTATCCACATATATATCCACACTATTTCAACATCATGCGTATATGCTGCAATTCTTGTTGTAATACGCTGTTATGTTGAATATCTTTTTTGATTTTTTCACATGAGTGAATAACAGTGGTGTGATCTCTCCCTCCTAACTTTTCACCGATAAGTGGATATGACACGTTATAATCCTCTCTCAGGATGTACATAATGAGTTGTCGAGGACGAACTACTTCCTTCTTTCTTGTCTTTTCATAAATAGCATTTTCTTCAAGATCATAAAACTCCGCTACTCGCTTTACTATCTCCTTTGGAGAGATGGCTCTTTTTGGTCTCGAACTATCCTTGATAAGATGTTTTATTTCTCCGGGATTAAGCGCTCTACCACGTAGTTGTGTTTGGCAAATAACAGCATTAAGCATACCCTCGAGGTCTCGTATGTTGCCGTCTACAAGTGACGCAATAAAGGTAAGCATGGAGTCTTCTATGTGAAAATTGTGTTGTGCTGCCTTGGTTTTAAGGATGGCGATACGCGACTCGCTATCTGGCTCTGATATATCAATAATCATTCCCTGTGCAAATCGAGACTTCAATCTATCTTCCAGATCCTGAATATAGTTTGGGTGCTTGTCGCAAGAGAAGATTATCTGCTTATTGTTTTGATAAAGTGAGTTAAACAAGTGAAAGAGCTCTTCCTGTGTTTTTTCTTTTTGAGCAAAAAACTGAATATCATCCATGATAAGTACATCATATTGACGATACTTTTCTTTGAATGCATTAACGGAGTTGCTTTGAAGAGCGTTTACAAAATCCATAGTGAATTTTTCACTCGTGACATAGAATACTTTTCTGTTCGGGCTCTGCTTTTTTATTTGATTACCAATAGCTTGGATGAGGTGTGTTTTACCGTATCCAGTATTTCCATATATAAACAATGGGTTGTAGGTAATTCCAGGCTCTTTTACCACACCCTGTGCTGCAGAAAAGGCGATTTCGTTAAATGGTCCAACCACAAAGGTTTCAAATACGTATTTTGGATTGAGGTTATCACTTCTGTTTACGTAATGCTCACCGAGCGGCAACTCTTGGGCAAAAAATGGACTACGTGATGTAGGTGCTTGTTGCTTGAGCTTGTTTGATTTATGTACGATAAACTCAAGAGACCGAGCAGAATCAAGATGGCTTCGTAGTGATTTAAGAAGTAACTTACTATGCTTCTTTTGAAGCCACTCTCTTGCAACTTCTGTAGGAACACCAATGGTTGCTACGCCGTCTTCTATTTTTACTATTGAGGTATCTTTAAACCATGTCTTAAAATGTGGTCCGGGAATAGTCAGCTCTATTTCAGTAAGGATATTTTGCCAGAGCTCTCTATTGTTTTGAGTGTGCATGTCCCCTATTATAGCTGTCTCTTCATGCAATAAAAACTTGCGATTTATGAGTAATTATGTTAATAAGATGTGTATAAGATGTTTATATGCCAAAGAGAACCTACCAACCAAAAAACAAAAAAAGAAAGACCACTCACGGATTTTTAGTTAGATCCAGGACCAAAACAGGCACCAGAGTGCTCAAGCGAAGAAGAATGAAGGGCAGAGCTAGATTAGCGGTTTAATACCATTTCATGCTAAGAGCTGTCTCGAGACTATCTCGAGAAGAATTCCCGAAGGGATCGTCACCTACTACGCATAGAGGTGATTTGCTTACTATACGCGTCTATAAAGGCACCCTCACCAAGATGTCTGTGGTTATTTCTAAAAAAACATTGTCTATGGCACATGAGCGCCATGTAATAAAGCGCAGAATATATAGTCTTTTTAAGGATATTCTACACACTATACCCAAGGGATCATATGTGGTTTTTCCAAACAAAGGAATACTCAAGGCAAAGCAAAAGCAGATTAAAGCAGAGATTGATAGTATGGTTAGTAAGTCAATAAATAGACATCACGCATAACGGCACTTTTTCTCATTAGCGCAAGTAGATTTAGTACCATTATTCAGCTAGAATAGCTGGATAATGGCAGACATATTTAATGCGGTAGTATATAACCCTTTATATAACGCCCTTGTGGGAATCGTTTCTGTGGTGCCGTACGCAGAGCTTGGTATTGCGGTTATTGTACTTACTCTAGCGGTAAAGTTTCTCCTCTTCCCTATCTCCCTTAAAGCGGCCAAAACTCAACAAATAATTCGTCTCATGCAACCAAAGCTGGAGGCGCTAAAAGAGCAATACAAAGAAGATAAGCAAGCACTTGCCCTTAAAACAATGGAGCTCTACCGAGAGTACAACATAAGCCCATTTTCATTGTTTATCCCTCTTCTTGTTCAGATACCTATCATTCTTGGGCTTTTTTGGGTTTTCTCAAGCGGAGGACTACCAAGTATTAACACTGACATTCTGTATAGCTTTATACCAACTCCAGCTACAATCGATATGAATTTCTTGGGGCTTATTAATGTTGCTGAGAGAAATATATTCCTTGCGCTCCTTACCGGTATCACCCAATACATACAAATGCATATTGTGATGCCTGAAATCACAAAGCGAAAAGATAACGCTTCATTTAGTGATGATTTTCAACGAAGTTTTCAGCTTCAAATGAAGTATGTCTTCCCTCTTATTATTACTGGTATTTCATACGCACTTCCTGCTGCGGTTGCGTTGTACTGGATAACAAGTAATGTGTTCCAAATTTTCCAAGAGATGTATGTAAAGAAGCATATAAAGAACGATGCCTAGTATGAATCCCCAAGAACTTAAAACAATAGTAGAAGAGGTACTTGCCGCCATGGGGGCAGAGTATGAGAGTGTGGTAGTTGAGGCGTCAGATATACACCCTTCTGTGATGGTCACTTCTCCTAATCAAGTACTTGTTGGTGAGCGCGGTGAGACACTGCAAGCGCTAACGCATATTGTAAAAAGGATAACAGAGAAGAAATATGGCGAAGAAGGAAGGCATTTCATGCTTGATGTGAACAACTTCCAAAAGAATAAGATTGATACCCTTGTCAGTACAGTAAAAATGCTCGCAGAGCGAGTACGTTCGTTAAAAGCAGAAGTACCCCTTCAACCAATGAGCTCATATGAACGCATGATAATACACGCCCTCTTTTCTGAAGATAAGGATATAAAAACCGAATCTCGTGGAGAAGGAAGAGATCGACATATTGTTATCACACCACGAAACGCCGGCTTTATTCCTACAGGAGACGCGGAGCTGGTGTAATAACTTGTATACGTACTCGGTACCCTACTCTCCTTTTGAGGTACTAAATAAAAGGAGCCACGGTGTGAGGTCGTTTTTGTCTATAAAGGTAATACTTGAATCATCATCGGCAAGTACAGGCTTTATTACATCGAGGTACTTGCTAAACTCTTTATCAATTTGGTATAGGAGTACGGCTTCTCCAGTGCTGACATCAATCTTCCACATGTTGTCAGCAAAATTACCTCCACCTTGGTTCCACGCCAAGATGTTTCCAGGTATGACAAGCTGATTAGGCACAAAACAGTATAGGGTGGTGTTGGAGACATTACTCCACACACATTTATCCATAAATGTACTCAAATTAAGATTCTTGCGCTCCTTTTTTGCGTAGTCATAGGCATACAATCTCACCACTTTATCAATCTCTTCAGAGAAAACAGTATAGGTAAGGTTGTCATTACTTGATGCGGTAAATGAACCATTCTTAGAGGTGACCAAACTTTTGAGTGCCCCATCTTCTGTTGCAATAGCAAAAGTGGAACCAATTGCGCCTGGATGAGGTGCAGAGGTAAGCACTACCCTACTTGGACTTGCCCACTCTAATCGCCAACTCTTAAAAGGACTTCTAAACAACTCAACCGCGCTTCCCGCATCAAGTGACGACTTATATAGTGTTGAACCGGTTTCGTTCTTTTGAATAAATGAAAGCGATTTGCCATCCGGTGATGGGGTTATTGCCGTAATGTCAGCGGGTAAGAATGTCCCATCAAGCGAATAAGCGTTTTCTCCATCATCCAAGACGGGTATAAGGGTGGCGCTATAGGTTTCGATGCTGGTATGCAGATCGCTAAGATATTGAAGAATTAGATTTCCTCCGTTATTAAAAAAGAATGCGTGTTGAATACGAGGGATAGTAATATTGAGTATTTTGGTAGCGGTAAGGCTATCTGTAGGTATGTCATATATATGGCCGCTAGCTCTTTCAACAAAGCGCACCGCAAGAGTCTCTTCATTGCTTCGAAAATACCCAGCCCCAGAAACAGGCTTACTCCACAATTGTCTTAATAGCGGAATCTCGTTTGTGGTTGTTGCGGGTGTATTGCTTATACCGCCTTGCTCGTTGGTGTTAGGAAAGCCAATCCCCCTATCCCCCGCTTGTGGAAATACCCCAGTCTCTGTTGTGTTGGTGGAGTTAGTGTCACTTCGTAAAAACATAAACATTGCAACCGCAATGAGTATAAGCACTACTATGATGAGTAGTACTAGTTGCTTCCAATTTTCGGCAAGTTTCTTTTTTAGATCCTCCATGTAGCTGTAGTATCTCATGGATTTACTAACGCGTGGAGGGTGCGGGTGTTTGTAATTATCAACGTATGCCAAATGGCATAATTGAAAAAGCGCATCGTATTTCATCTCGATGCGCTCCTTCTGCCTCCGGTTATCCTCATTGAGGATACCTCCCATTTAGTTTGTAGCTACAACTGCCACCTGCCTGATTTGCAGCTTTTCTTCGTTTATCTGAAGGATACTCTTTAAGGTACCCTTCTCGATCGCGACGACTCGTTTGTCGCACTTGTGGGTGGATATGCCGTCCACCCTAAAATACTTGAGATAGATGAAGTGATGCCCTCGCACCTCAACCGCACTGTTAGTTTGTGGATCGACAAGAACCACAAATTCGGTGTTCGCCTGTTCGAGAGTGCAGATGACTTTCATCGTCACATCCCGAACTTCTTCGTCTTTCCCATACCAAATGTAGTTGTCGTTTTGTGTTAGGGCATTAACCCCTAACATCCTCCCCCCCAGTGCGTCCACTACAATTGGTTTTTTGCTGTATTCAGCCCCATAAATGGGGCTCCCAAGAAAAGCAAGGAGCAACACACTCCTCAGTAGTGCCTTAAACACGAGTACCTCCTACTTCAGGTTTTCACTGTATATTTTATACAACTAATTAGACCCAAGCGCAAGTCAAGCAAAGTGCTTAACCACTGGTACCAGCAGGTACCCCCTGTGTAGGCCCACTGCCTGGATTTGTTACTGCCTCAGTTGGAAAATCAGCTCTAGATTCAACCTGATTACCAGGGGCGGAGAAAATAGCAAAGCTAAGGAGATTGGGATTTATTGTATTTAAAATCACATAGGTACCAAGTATAAGCACTAGCCCAAGTACTGCATTAAACATACGCTCTCTCCCTGCTTGCTTGCTTGATATTGCGTCACTACCCATATACTCAATACCACCAACAGCAATCATTATCACTGCCAAAATCGCACCGATTGAAATGGAAAGTTGAAACAATCCTTGAAGCAGCCCCTCTACGCTTGTCGGAGATGATGCATCACCAACAATCCGTGGAAGGAAAATTAACGGCTCGATTGGATCAGCAGCAAGGGCGTATGATGGTACCGCGATAACTAGCGTGACCATGAATATGAGCAGCCCTTTTAGTATAGTTACAACATTCATACAATATTATTGTGAGAGGTTTATTCTAAATGCATTAGCTACGTTTTGCAGTTCGAAGACGGTATTTTGTATATAAACACCTATGGTAGAGATTCCACTACCTGTATCGCTCTGTGGACGAAGGGTGATGCTCGGTGCAGTGGTTTCTGCCTGTCGTTCCTGATTGATTCCCCAAGAATACTCAAGGGTAGCATCATTTCTTTTGTATGCGCTCATATGGTAGGGCTCTGCAATAACTGTCACCTCCTCATTTTTTAGCGAGTATGTTCCAAGTGCTTTGTCGTAGCGAATGCCAAGCAACGGATCATTTTCATAGAAGACAACCCACGGATTTTCTACCGACACTTTTATTCTATCCCCTGCAATGGTTCCGTTATCTGATGATGCCTCCACAATAATATCTAAAGGACGGAGGTACCCAGTGTTTGCTACAATCGCAGAGCTTTTGCCAAGTCCAGATAATTCAGAAACAAACTTTCCATTCACGGTCCACTTAAAATAGAGATCATCCGGTTGTAGCTCTATGCCGTTTTCTATCACAGCAGGAATCGCGTGTACCGAAAGACTTGCCTCTGGTGAGAGTGTTGGTCTTCCGGCATATAGTGGCGGCGCGTAGGTGGCGCCTTCATAGAGGAGGGTAAGAGATGATGGTTGTACGGTAAGACGTGTCGTAAAGTACTGATTTGTTCTTGTGTAGACATCTGCTACCACCACAAATGGATCAGTACTCTCTGGGATTTTATACACGTATTTTGTTGCCGATGCACCAGAAAATACTCGAGTACCATTTACTGTCCAGGTGACAGTAGCGGTTGAAAGTGCGATGGTTGAGCTAACTAAAGAAAACTCCACATACTCACCCGGGCGTGCGTATTGAGGAAACATTTCCATGGTAAGAGGCGAACCGCCAATAGTTGGCGATGGTATGCCAATACCAAATGACTGTGCAAGCAACGGTAAAGGACTAAGAGATACCAATATCCCCACACTCCATATCACCATCATCATACCTATACGAATCATAAAAAAAGTATACCACCTTTTTACCCCCCTCCTCTAGCTCGCATCTTGAATTACTTGATTATTTGCATTTTGTGCCAACATACGAGCATTCATCGCCTGTTGTAACTGACGTTGTCGTAGTTGTGCTTTTTTCTTCTTGCTTTTCTCCATCTCTTTTTTGTCTGAAAGCCTCGATGAGTATACCTCCCACGCTACTTTTATAGTCATAAAAGGGAGAAAGTTAACAAACGGCGATAGTTCTGCAATCGAAAAGGCAAATGTTGCGCCAGGGTTATCAAGCGCTGAATCTATTTGACTCACATCAAGAATATGAAACCAAAGAAAGAAAATAAGCCCCCCGAGGGTGGTTATACCAAAGATACTAAGTATAGAAAGCATACTCCCAAAGAGGGGGATAAATAGGTGTAGCCCGGTGAGTGCCATTTGCACCACGTCGGTTATCATGGCAACACTCACCATCATGCCTCCTGTAAAGGAGGAAATTCTGTAATTGTCGTTATCTACGTGCATACCCCGTATTATACCGTATCAACAGACGCCTTTTTTTCATCGCGTGCTTTCTTTATAGAGAGGAGCTGTGACGGATCAGAGGTAATAATCTGATCCTCGGTGTACGAAGCAATTATCTTTATCGCTACGTGCTTCATGCCAGCAAAGAATATCCCCTCCCCCACATTAGATTCAAGAAGAAGATATTTCTCTTCATCGGTAAGGTTAAATACCTGCTGGATTGTTCCTATTGAGGTTGGAGATTGTTTAAGGAGTAATTGTATAGATGAGTTGGTGATCATCGGTACGCCATATGGGCTTTTCAAAAAGTCATCAACGTCTTGAGTGATGGTTGCCAAACCTAGATAGTATTTTCGTCCTCGCTTTGCAATACCATAGAGAAATGATGCGGTGTCTTCTGATTTCATCATCCACCACGCCTCATCTACCACCAAGAGCCTCTTTTTGAGCTCTTTGCGTATGGTTGCCCAAATAAAGTTAGTGATGATGTACATCGCGGCAGTCTTCAGCTCGTCTTCCATGTCACGTACTGAAAACACCACGAATCGTTTGTTGATATCAACATTGGTAGGACGGTTAATAAATCCTGCCCACGTACCCTTGGTGTACTTGGTGAGTCGTTGTACAAGTGATTCACTTCCATCCATACCAGCAAGTACTAGTTCAAAATCAGAGAGAAGCGGTGGGTTCATGCTTGAAAAGTCATGTTCACCGGTGATGTCTTTTAGTGCGTAGGTCTCGGTTATTGCCCTGTCTATAATTGAGTCTTCTTCTGGAGAAAGCCCGCCGAGCATAATACGAAACAATCCCACCAGCGATACCACGTGTGATCGAAGAACGTTTGAAGGAGACTCGTCCTCTCGGGGTATAGGAAGATCAAACGGATTGATATGGTGACCTGATGAAAGTGAAATGTTAAAGTGACGCCCGCCAGTTGCTTCAGCGATATATTCATACTCACGTTCTGGGTCGATAACAATGATGTCTGTATCAAACATGAGTGAACGCAAAATCTCTAGCTTTATGGTGTAGGACTTTCCAGAACCAGATTTTGCAAATACCACAGAGTTGTAGTTTTCCATTGAGAATCGGTCAAACAACACCAAAGATGAGTTGTGGCGGTTGATACCATAGAGGATACCGGTATCTGCAGAGAGATCAAAAGAAATAAAAGGAAAAAAGCTTGAAAGTGGTTGAGAGTTTAGTTTTGAATGCACACTAAGTAAGTCGGTAGAAATAGGTATGACACTCTTCCACCCCTGCTCCTGTTGAAAGAGTGCGGGCTTTAAATAGACCAACTGCGCTTCTAGAATTGATTTTATCTCTGATTCAATTTTATCAAGCTCCTCCCTACTGTCTCCGTATATAGAGATATACAAACCAACATCAAACAGACGCTCCTGTGCTTGTTGCAATTTATCACGGAGTTCCTCGAGGTTTTGATATGCACTATCTAGTTTTGGGTCGCGGACAAGTCCTTTTTCTTCGCGTAGTTGAATCTGGCTTTGTACCTCTGCTACCTTTTTTTGAAACTTTTTAAGTACCGAGGCGGTGTCTATAGGATGAACAAAGATTGAGACATCAAACACTTTATCGAGATTGATAATTGGAGAAAACCAGTTATCAGAGAGAAAGCTCGGGTACGAAATAACAAAAAATGTTCGGACTACTTTGTCACCCAAGTTCATTTCTTTGGGGGTAATCTCTAGCGCAGATGGTGCGATAACATCTTTAAGCTCAAGAGAGCCAACTTCAAACATCTCTGCAGGAAGTACGGGCTGGATGTGGTAATCCTCCATCGACTCTTTGTCGCCTTTTTTGTTAAAGATATCAAATAGTCCCATATATACTATGCTCTGTTATCAAGAGGGATAGGGCGCTCTAGTTCACCCATGTTAAACATCTTGTAAAACAATTCTATCACCTCTTCGGTTCCGAGTTGTGCGACCCGTACTCCAGATCGTAGCAACCCCTGTTGTACGATGCCCATGCGCTGCTCAAGTTGTGACCTGCTCTCTTCAAAGGTGGCATTGGACGCTTCACCACTTTCGTCTTTTTTTGCAAAAGGATTTATTGATGATGCGCTACCAATAATTGCTGGTGCGTATGGCACTACCACAAAGAAGCTTTTTGTCATGATATTGGCACCCTCGGTAAATGTTTTTATGAAATCTACATACTCACGTACCTGTATTTTCATGAGCTCTTCTGTTTGTTCAACATAGCGCGCTTCAAGCATGGCGACATAGGGGCGAATATCAAGTTTTCGTGATTGCACAAAAAATTGCACTGAAAAATCAAGCGAATCAAGGAATTGTCCAAACTGGGTGAGGATAGCTTGTTGCTCGTCTTGCCCCTTTAGGGCGAGGTTGGTCGATGACGCCATAAACACTCCGCGCAATGAGCCGTCTTTAAGTATGACAATTCCATCTCGCACCTCCTCGATGGGTACAAATGCTTGTGATGCGCCTGATTTTTTATTAACTTCTTTCATACTACGATTGATTTAGTGTTGAACCACCAGTTTTATCTTTTATGTCTAGTGACCACGCAAGCTCTTTAAGTCTATTATTAGAGACTTTTGGCACATAGGGAGTATGCACGAGCGCTTCCTTCCCTACCATTTCTTTTGCTTCATCTTTTACCCCAGTATTCTTTTTCCAAAGATAGAGTTTTTTACTCACAAGGTAATAAAATGCCGCTTCCATTATTGCGATAAAAGGTTGATTGTTTACTTGATAGAAGGCAAGGAGTAATCCAAGGAGTACAAGCGGACTACCCACAATAGCAGCCCACTGCCACGGCATAAATGCGGTAAGAAGTGCAACAAACCCTACACCTCCCGCGATGTACACAAACTGTTTTATGGTAAGTGGTCCAACCACTTTATCTTCGATATCAATAAATTGTGGTACGTGATAACGCATAGGGGTATGTGAGTATATTGTACCTCGAATACAACCTATAGCTAAGTCATTTATATAAATAATTGTTGGCAACTCTGCTTTTGACTGTGTATCACAAATAAAAGAAGCCGTGATGATATTGCATCACGGCTTCAAGCCTCTTCGAGCTAGAGATAAAATAGCTTATCTAGCTCGAGTATGTTATTTCGCCACAACTCTATGGTGGCGAAATCATTTTGGGCAGCAAGTTTTCTGCCAAACAACCATAATAGGGTGACGCCTCCACCAAATGCATATAGCATCATCCTGGTAAATTTGCCCCAGCTCTCAAAGAACCAGGTGGTAAAAATTATACCAACACCAAGAATTATATAGAGCGCGGATCCTTGGAGTGCCTTAGCAAGGAACCAAGGCCCCCACAATAGTAGGAGTAAAATAACCCCTACAAGGAACAGCATTTGGAACATAAATTGGAGCATCAAGTACGAGGAAAGGTATTGTTCACCATCCCTCCACGTGATCCCCCAAAAATGCGCCTCAGCTTTTGTCCTTGAGGCGGTGTAGTGCCAGAGTATTGGCAACACCAATGCGAGGAATGGGGTTTGTGATGGCCAGTACAGTGCTACCACAAGAATGGTGACACCGATCAGGATTACCCCCCCAAGTGGTATAAGACTCCCACTAAGCGAGATACGTTTAGTGGTTGAGGGCGCTGCTCCTGAGGATTCCGATTTGAAAACAGAAATGATTACCACCAGAAGGGTGAAAAGGATAGCTAGTATTACAGCTATCTCTATTGATGCTGGTATTATGGGAAGTATATCCAGCGTCCACCCACCTCCCTCTTGTGTCATTGACGGTCTCCTTCCGTGTTCTGCTGAGAATCTTCTTTCGTTGCCGCAATAAATTGAGGCAACGAAAGCGGAGCGCCTGGTTCTTGCTGCTGGTTACCAAACGTGGCTATTACCTTCGCGCCTCCATCTATCACTGCGTTTCGAAGTGCCTCCCCCTCAATGATGCGTATGGCCAACCTCATTTTTTCTTGGTCGGTTAGGCTCTCGCTTACGCCGCTAATTTGGTTACTCAGGAAAGCCTGCCTACCTTCTCCTTCAAGGGTAAGTTTGTTCTTGATCTTGTTTCCTTCCTGGGTCCCAACAAAGGCAGCAGAGAGTGCTTGCTCCACCGCTTCTTGTGAATGCTGATCAGCATTCATATCCACAACTCGAATGTTGTGCACGTTGATGCTTCCCAAATCAGCAACAGTACGGAAGTATCTGGCATTGGTGGCTCGTGCGTTAGTATCAAGCCCCGTCAAGAAGAACCAACACTTATCCACGATGGCGTTCTTGTGAGAGATATCACCACCTCCATATACCGAACCGATGTTTGCTCCATGCATCGCTTCAGCAATGGCAGCAACAACGCGTTGCTGTATGTTTTGGTCCCACCTATTCACCGAATAGGCAGCGCTCGGAGCGTCGGTAATTGACAGCTCAAGCGCAACAAGTACAGACACCCCCCACCCCTGCTGTGTTGGGAGCTTTCCCGATACGGTGAGGTTTGTAAACGCACTTAGTCTAAAATGATCGGTCTCATCTACAACCTGTGTTACGGTCTCTAGTGATATTTCACCAGAGTCAGGCACCTTTCCGCGCTTGTAGTCTTGTGATCTGACCTGCACATATGGCGCGATGCCATAAAAGTGAAGACCTGTTATCTTGTAGGATACCAGTCTAAACACAAAGAGCGGAGAAAGCCATTTCGTGTAGCGCCCAGAAAATATACTTCCAGGCACAACTTCTGGCATTGGAGGGCAGGTTGGAGGTCTTTCAACCACCTCCCATTCATGTAAGTTGTTTTTTGAAGGCAACATGTTACCACCACTATCAACCCACGCTCTGAAGGCGTACCCAGGGTTGACACAAATAACCCTCACAAATGTTCCACCCCACTCAATAATTTTGAGTTGGTTTGGAGAGACACGTGTGAACATGGAGAGAAATCTCGCAGGATTTTTTGCTGAGTTAATGGTAAATGGTGCGTATAGCACCGAAAACAGACCCACAAAAAGCGCAAACGTGTGTGGAAATAGGATAATCGAGACCAGATCCAGTACACTGTTCGTCATCGGATGACCTCCAGTTAAGTGTTTAGAAAGCGCTCTGTCAAAGAGCACACTATATTATTTATACCATGAAAACATTATTTAGTCAACTGGCTCTCGATAGGGATCCGTTGATTTTTTCGGTGCAGTGTCTGGAATAACTATCTCCTTCCCTACCGTTTTCATTGGTGTAGAAGCATTTTGGTTCGGTGCTGTTTGACTTGTTGGTGGAGTGGCTGGTGTAACCATTGGTAATTTTTGTGGCGAAACAGCAACAGGTACTTGTGCGGTGTTTATTGGCACAGTCTGTGCTTGTTGTGCTGGTGTTGTAGGGAGATTGGAAATAGCACTCGGTGCCGTCACCTGTTCAATGGGAGCAGTCGAATCAGATTTAATTGTGGTCATGGTGCGTACACTACTCAAGATTCGGCGCTCAATTTCTTGTAAGATTGCTTTTGTTTGAGCTGAATACTCAGGTAAGAACTCAGTAAATTTCTTCTCTGCTTCGTGGGTGGGTATAATACCAACCAAGACATAGGTGACAAAATCGGAAAGTTGCCCCATCGTATCAATGTGAAATTTGAATAGATGCCCTATGGACGCTATTTCAGATGAGTAATTACCATGAAGCACATACTCTTGCACAACCTCTGGTAGTCGATCAAAGTGCTCTTTAAACTTTAGTTCTAGTTCATCCATGGCAATTAGTATTTATTGGAATAAATCTTTACCTTTGTCTTGTAGCCAACTGATTCCTTTTGTATTGTTTACACTCATAACATTATCTCTAAGTGTTTGTTTGGTCTCTTGCGTGATATTGTCTACCGCAGCAATTTTAGAGAGCATTCCTACTGTTACATGCTTTGCAAATTCTTTACTCTTCAACACATCTGGTTTTAGATCCGTTACTTCTTTGTCGCCCATTACTCTAATAATGTTACGGATTTTATTATCAATCTCTGTGCCGGTAGGTGAAGATGGATTTGAGGTTGTTGGTGTTGTAGAGAGTGTTTGATGTTGCTGTATCAAGGTGATAAGGTCTCCAGATCTTGATTTTTTCTCTGTACGAGCTTTTACTTCACCTGCTTCTTTCTCTGTTTTTTCTTGATCCTCAATTGATATTGTCTTTCTAAGAGATTTTGTGCGAGTATCATTTCCAGTCGCCTTGTTAAGTTCTGTTTCGTACGCCGCTCTGATGCGTGGAGTCATTTTTGAGTATGCGTAGGTTAGATCATCACCATTAAGCGTTGAGATTTGTTTGTACAACTCTTTTGAGTCGTTTGCAAAATCCTTTGTCATGGCTTCAAGGTATTTTTCTCTTGCGCTTTCACGTAGGCTTGAGAGTGCGACGGCTTTTTTCTTGATATTTTTATCCGTAGCTTTCTTATCAACCAGTCCGTCTCGAGTCACTACATTCTTACCCATCTCTGCCCCCACAGTAATTTGTTCAGATGGTGATAGTCCTGCAAATAGCGTATTTCTTACGTCTTCACGTTGTGCGAGAAGGAAATCAGATGATCCCTTTGTATTTCCATCTCTAGAAAGGGCTTTTACTTTCTCTTGTGCTGACTTCACATCAGCTGCCACTGTTTGGCTGTAGCCTAGTGCATTGTCTAATCGTCCAATTGTCGCTTTTCTTATTGTGTCTTTAACACCACCTTCTTTTACTGGGGCCTTCATCAATCTTTCATTTATCGCGTTTACCTTTCTGCCGGCAAACCTTGCACTCTCGTCAGCAATTACCTTCGTGCCAACTCTCGTTCCCTTCCACCCAGCAACACCAGCCGCTGCGCCAAGGAGTGCCCCCCCTCCAACAAGCGCAGGAAATACAGTTGCACCCGCTGCTCCAGCCGCAATTGTGCTCTTGTACTTATACGCGGTTGACTGTGCGGTGTTGACCCATCCCTTACCAATGCCGTATGCCTTATCAGCGCCAATGGCGCCAAGTTTCTTTGCAACTACAAGCGCTGCCACCATAAATACGGTGATAATGGCAAAGTTTAAGAATACGTTTGCAAAGCTAACATTTGCGCCCAAGAGCGCTGCGCCAAAATTGTTTGATCGTGTGGCAACACCAGTAACCGTAGAGACACCATACCCCTCGATTATTTTTATTGCGATCCACATCATAAGCATGTAGGCAGGCGCAAAAAACGATTGATTGAGAAGTGATTTTAACCAATAAGAAAAGTAACCACTCGTTGAAGGCAGTATCCACGCCGCAAACGCAAGCGGTGAAAACACCATGAGTATAATCAGTATGACAAATCTAATAACCAACAACACGGCAGCGGACGCAAAGACAAACGCAGTAATGAGAATAAATATTGAACCGAGTGCTGTTATGTAGAAGATTTTAGACGCATCAATTGCTGTAGCGCTGTTAAGTGTTGGAGAGGTAAATCCAGCTGAGTTTGCAGTACCCCCAACGTTAAATACCGTAGTAAGACCAAGGGAGTTATTAATAATTCCTGTAATACCAAAATTTACGCATTGTATTACGTTTTCTGGAAGCGTGCTTCTTCCATCACACGCTTGACTCCCAGTTGTGCCCGGAGGAATAATGAGTCTAAATATCGTGTTCGCCATTACATTCGATGTCTCGACTACGGTTTTTGTTATAAAGAGACTAAAGTTAATGACGAGCGCGATAATCACAAGTCGTGCAAGTGCTTGCTGATGCCCGTGTCTATTGTTGCCAAGAATAAGATTCAAGCCTATGTATACAATGCCAAAGATAAACAATATATTTGCCATATCACGTAGTAGTGCCCAGGCAATTTGTATACCTATTATGTCGTTGATGTGATTTCCCATCCCGGTTACGGTTTGCAAAATTGTGATATTGAGGAGGATTGCCGTAATACCCAAGATACCGCTCATGAGCCACAACACTCCTGAGCCAACCCACGCAAACATAAGCTGTGGTGTGGTTATAATTTCCCACAAATTGGCAGCGTGTGTTGCGTATGGAGTAGCACTAAAAAGTAGCGTCACCACTACCACAAGCGAGATAGCGAGTATGCGTTTATGCTCAGCAAATCCACATACCACCAAGTTTTTTATGCGAGTATACAAATTATGTAATGGTGATGCAGCCATATAACAGTGCAAGATGCACAGCGATACACCTATCATACCACCATGTTAGCGTGTGAAGCATAGATTACTCCACAGTTTCTTGTTGTGTGGTCGGTACCGCCGCTATGGTTTGTAGATGCGGACGTAATCAAGCTCAACCTCTGCTGGCCACACGGTAGTTGCATCAGGATCTCCTGGCCAATAGCTTGCCATTTCCCAGGTTGCAAGGAGGTACATTGGCTTGTTTACAAAGTTAGGTAATGTTCCTATTTCTGCCCCTTCCCCATAATTTTCTCTTAAGAAATACTCCTTTCCATCGACAAAAAATCGCATACTTTCAGGTGTCCACAAAAATCCGTAGGTGTGCCATGTCCCGCTCCCTCCTGCTGGAAGCAGCTTAAATGAGGTGGTTGGGTCAGAGCCATTTGGCCCTTCGCCGTGTACGGTAGTGTGATAAAACTGAGGATTTTCACCAATAACCTCAAGCATGTCTATCTCAGGAGGCCATGCAAGGTCGTCTTGGAGTAGCCAAAGCGCAAAATGTTGGCCTCTTGTTATTGAATTTACACGCAGCCGCACTTCATAGTAGCCGTATGTTTGGGTATGTGAGAGTGATCCAAATATTCCACCTGCGGCGTATGGAGCACCCTGCGGCCATCCATACGCAATAAATTCGTTGCGTACTGAGCTTGGTACTGGATACGCACGCATAGCAAGTGCGCCATCACTTACCTCATGGAAGAATGGCCCCTCACCGTAGGTGCCGGCTGCCTTAAATGCGTCACCATACGTTCGTGTCCCACCTGCATTTGTTTCGTAATCAGCAACCCATATAGCATCAGAGCTGTTACTTGCAAGTATTCTTCCTTTTGCATCATATCCAGCATTTGCAGCAAGCGTATCAAATGGCGTCCATCTAAACGCTGAACCACTTCCTAAGCTAAGAGAATTGAATTCATCATTCCACGCAAGTGTATACCCTGCTGGAGCAAAGCCAGTGTCTGTTGGTGTACCCGCAGCGGTACCTGAGCCCACCCCTGTTCCTGGTGTGGTGGTGCCCCCGCCTCCTCCACCTACTGTGCCCCCTCCTCCCCCACCCCCACCACTTCCTCCACCACTAAGCCCTAATCTCCCTCGTATCTCACCAAGCTCTCCTTCTACTCGTCCAAGCTCGGTAAAGTCATCTGCAGCCTCTGCTCGTGCAAGTAGCTCATCAAGCTCTTCTGCATTTCTTCCACCTTGTGCTGCATCAACCTCCTTTGTGTCCTCTATTCTACTTATTAAATATGCTCTTCTATCTTCAAGTTGATTTTCTTGTTGTGCTACCACCAAATCGTTACCATTATGTGTCTCTAGTCTATTAAATTCATCCACTACTGCCTGCATCTCCTCTGGAGTGTCTGCTGCCTCTGCTCGTGCTCGAAGGGCGGTGAGTTGTGCGATGGTGGAAGAAACTTCTTGGCAAGTAATCGGTTCTTGCGGTGGTGTTTGCGCACTACTTCTTGTTGGAATGATGCTCACGCACGATAGCGCGATCACTACGAGTGATACAAAACTACTTATACTGATTGCGTTTTTCATGAAGCAACAATCTACATTTCTATAGCACCGATATCTTTTGCCCCATTTGCGAGGGCTCCATTAAGGTCGCTTGATGCGGTTTGTCCGCATGCGGCGTTTATTGCCGGAGATCCCGCCCGCAAGCTAAAGTCTCCAGCGCTAGGGTTTACAAACATTGGGTCAGTAACAGTAGTAGGTACATTTTCAGAACCACTCGATATGTTACATCCTCCAGTAAAAGGGACACCGTGGGCAGCAAACAACGGCCTATTGCCTATTGCTATGTTGTTGTAAAACTTATTGTTGTTTGAGGCGCAACATGCAAATATCTGCGCAGCTGCATTACCATACGCGGTGTTATTTATGAACTCTGCATTAGAAGAATCGACTGAATGCATTCCTGACCCATGCACACCCTGCCCAGGCACCTCAACACCATTGTTGTACGAAAGATTACTCTCAACAAGAACTCTTCTGTATGCACCATTATGATCCATACCGTCAAGAATTATGCCGTTACCATCGGTAATACCTGGGCCACAACCACAGTCTATTGACCCCAAGTATTGCTTATTATCGTAGGTGGTGTTTCTCCTTACAATAAAGCCGTAGTCACTCATGCTTCCTCCCCCTACCAGTGCTGGAAATCCAGCAGATATACCACTCTCCCCATAACGAGAGAAATTGCCATTATTGAAAGAAACATTGTCTTCAATAATCACATAATCAACACCAAAGGTGCTAATACCAGAGCCTCCAAAGTCGTGGGTAACATTATCTCGAACGACAATGTGGTGCCCTTGATTGGTATTACAGCCTCCGCAACCGAGCATTATACCCTGATTGCAATGGTATCCGATATTACTGCAACTCCTATTAGAGTAGGCAAGCATATCATTCCATGATCCAATATATGTCCCATCAGGAAGTGTTGTTCCCACCCTACTCCCATTTATTTCCAGTCCCTCAATTAGAATATAGCTCGAACCGCCTGCCACGTTTAGGGTTGCATATCCTCCTGTCGGCCTAAGAATAGGATGTTCTCCAGGAGCATTGCCAAGCCGTATCCATGCGTTCGGATTTCCACCCTTTCCGCTTATGCTTAGGTTGGAGTAATTGTACGTACCACTTTTGAGTTGGATGTCAGTGCCTGGGGTAGCACTATTAATTGCCCCTTGTATATCATCTCCTGGCCCAAGCACAACTGTTCTTGTAAATGCAGGAACGGGCGCTCTGTTGTTTTTGCCACTGCCATCAAGCACTCCTCCAGCCCATGATCCATCGCCTCCTCCACCAATTACTCCACCTCCCCCTCCTCCCCCACCCCCACCACTTCCTCCACCGCTAAGCCCCAATCTCCCTCGTATCTCACCAAGCTCTCCTTCTACTCGTCCAAGCTCGGTAAAGTCATCTGCAGCCTCTGCTCGTGCAAGTAGCTCATCAAGCTCTTCTGCATTTCTTCCACCTTGTGCTGCATCAACCTCCTTTGTGTCCTCTATTCTACTTATTAAATATGCTCTTCTATCTTCAAGTTGATTTTCTTGTTGTGCTACCACCAAATCGTTACCATTATGTGTCTCTAGTCTATTAAATTCATCCACTACTGCCTGCATCTCCTCTGGAGTGTCTGCTGCCTCTGCTCGTGCTCGAAGGGCGGTGAGCTGTGCGATGGTGGTGTCTACTTCTTCACAGGTAACTGGTTCTTGAGGAGGTGTCTGAGCAGAGAGCTTTGGGGAATATATCCAAACAGAAGATGCGTACGCACTGATGATCAGAAGCGATGAAATTATGATTGATCTTGTTGCATTCATATTGCTGTTCTAACGATTCCCTGTTGTGCCATTTGAGCCTGTACCTCCAACTGGCTCCAGTTTTGTTTGAGGAGGGTTTTCGTTAATTAGGTAGTACTCTCTCAAGGCCTCATTTACTGCTCCTGCCGCAACACTACTTCTTACCCCAAGCGTTTGAAATCCAAGGTCTTCTCCGGTGACGCGGGTAAAGGTGTATGTACCAGACTGACCCTCTACTTCTCTTGATGTTGCGATAACTTCTCGCACATCGTCTCCGTCAGCGTCATATAGTACTCGATATGCATCTTCGCCGGTTCTCTCAATAATGATTGCGCCCTCGTCGATACCAACCTCTCTAAGGGTATAATTCTCACTCCAGGTAGTGCTGGTTGGACTGTCGATGAGTCCTGCAAGGGTGAGTTCTTGATAGTACTCTGTTGGCGTAAGAGGTTCTAGTCCTGATGTTTGGTACGCTGCGTATGAATCAGCTGGGGTATATCTGATATTTGAGAATGTGGTGGTATCAGGAAGTATTGATCGGTCACCAATAGGCACATCGTGAAATTCATTTCCACCAATATCACCTCCCCCTCCATCACCCCCGCCCCCTCCATCACCGTCTCCAGGATCTTCGCCATAACAGCCAAGCTCTCTACCAAGCGCAAGCTCCTCTTCAATTTGTTGATCAATCTGAAGGATAATGTCTTCTGTTACGCGCTCTTGTTGGCGTGCAATATCTTCTCGCAAAAGATCATCATACGAAGAGCCAGCTGCACCTCTTCCAAGACCACTTGAGGTAAGGTATGCAAGACCATCAGAGAGCAATTTACTCATGAGCGTACTGAGGATTGCTGAAATCGCTTCGTTTAGTTCATCAGCAAGCTCTTGTTGTCTGAGTGGGCTTGTCGTGACCCAACTTAGTTGATCTGTTATCAATTTACCTGGTGTTTTTATTTGACAATCATCTCTTGTCATACCGGTTTGATAACGAACGCCCCCTGATCCATCTGGAACCCCTTCAGTATTTTCTACTGATTGGCACCACTCAAACGAAAGGTCTGAGAACATGCCTTGCCCAAAGGAAAGGTAGTTTTTTTGATTCTCTTCTTTTTTGTTGGCGTACTTAACAAGCTCTCCTTGTATGACAAGATATTGCCCAGGCAAGTTATTGGTAGGGATGGTGGCGTGTGAAAACCATCCCGTCCAACCTCCCTCCGCAAAGTTTCCTTGTATGAATGAGTCTACGTTGTTTACCACTTGAGAAAGCGTACACGAATACCTCTGTTGAATGGGTTGGTATTGATACGTTAACAGCGCAATACGAATACTCAGTGGGTTACATAAATACTCAAGATTGTTTTCGCGTATAAATGCCCCGGTGGCTTGGTCTACTACATCAGTAAGAAATACGCCAAGATTATTAACAAATTGTGGATAGCCCTCAAAATCTCTATTGATCCAGTTGATAATCTCAACGGTCATTCGTTGTATTACTAACTTAGCGAGGTACCACGCAATACCATCAAGCGATGCTTCCTTGAGGGTTGCCCAAACTGCTTCCACGGTATTGGCAACATTTGTATATAGGTTTGCACCCACCTCAACTACAGTGTCACCAAATCCAAAAATAGCCTCAGTTTTTTGTGGGGTTGCAATAACAAATACTGAAGGAGCAAATAACGCCATTATTATGGTAGATGGCGCTACGTAGCGAGTCAGAAGAGATGTGACTACCCTAGCAACTGATTTCATATAAATAGATTCGGCGATCTCTTATAAATTACAAGTAGTTCATTGAATACATGTCCAGGGTCATTTCGTGTGTATACAATATTTCTCGACTCAAGGTACTTTGCAGTTGATATCCCGATAATTGCTAATTCTTTAGCGGTCTTAGGGTAGTAGGTCATTGCAATAGTTGCACCAAGCGGATCTTCGTATGTATTGCCAAATGCGACAAGTATCTCATTAAAAAATGCTAGAGCATTAAGCAAATCAAGATGATTTTCTACGAGAGGTTCAGGGACTCGAATCGAAATAATCTCTTCAGCGAGCAGGCTTACTGAAGAAGCAGCATCTCGTAGTTTGTCGAGCTCAGCTTTATTTCCGCTACGCAACGCTCGATAGAGAACATCAAGCATGTTCTCCCCTACAACCGGGTGATTTTCAAATGCACGCCCAACAGCATTTCCATACTCGCGTAGGGAGTAATTATCTTCAGATGGCGCTATCAAAATATCTTCTTCTGTAAAAAGAGGCTCTCTATTCTCGTACTGGTCTTGCGGAATCAAGTTCTCTACCTTTTCTATACTTGCTCCCATGATCCCAACTGGTAAACCTGCCTCTTTGGTTTTTGCGTATTCAACAAAAAAGTTTTTGGCAAATTCAGCGGTTAGGTTGCTGTTTTTAATTTGCGCATCAGTTACCGCAGTATCTCTAAATACCTCAATACTTTGAACAGTAATTTCATCACCAGGAGTTGGTTTAAGTGGATCCCTTCCGATGCGGATTTCTTCGCCATCTGAAGTGCCGTCGCTATCAGTGTCAGGGTTTTTTACATCAGTTTTCCAAAGAGATTCTTCCCAATCAAGAAGCCCATCTTCATCTTCGTCAGAGGCAACCAGCTTTTCTGCGATTTCTCGCATCTCTTTTTCGTTTGATTCGGCAAAAAATTTACTTGCTGATTCTCGTGTACTCAAAAATACCGCGATGCCACCACCGAGTAGTACCGTAATGACAATCACGGTAATAATAAACTGCTTACTTGGAAGTATGGATTCATTCATAGATACCCTTCTTCAAAGTATAGCAGAGTTTTTTTGTAGAATAGCTACTTTGTGGTGTTGCTGTGGATTAGTCTCTCGAGTGTAGAGGTAATAGCAAGCCATTGTGAGAGCGGTACATCCTCTGCACGTGCACTATGTGATATACCAGCATCAGTAAACGCGCTCAAAATCTCCTCTCGAGGTAGTAGGTGTGAAAGATTGGACACAAGGAGCTTTCTTTTTTTGCTAAACCCTTCTTTTAGTAAGGTAAAAAACACTTTTTCTTTGTTTGGGGAATCAACAGCACTTCTTTGTATGTCGTATACGGCTAAAATGGCCGAATCTACCTTCGGCGCAGGTGAAAAACTCCCCGCTTTTACGGTTTGAATATATACCGGTGTCCCATATACTTTTACAGAAAGTGAGAGAATGCTTTCCTTTTTTTCTCTTGCAATGCGTGTCGCTACCTCTTTTTGCACTAGTACCACCGCACAAGTGGGTAAGGTCTTTTGTGAAAACATATGCCGAAGTAGTAACCCGGTTATGTAGTAGGGTATGTTTGCTACCACTTTGTACTCGCCGGGCAATACCGCATCAAAGGCAATATCCTCAGCCGATCCTTCATATAGCGTAAGTGAGCCATTTTTAAGCTCATTTGCAAATTCTTCGGTAAGGTAAGCAATCATGTCGGGGTCCTTTTCAATAGCAACCACCTTACCCGCGTGTTTAAGCAGTGCCTTGGTGAGCACACCCTTACCTGGTCCAATTTCAAGTACCGAATCACTTTTATTAAGCTTTGCAGCGGCAATAATAGCAGTAATTGCTGATTCGCTGGTTAAAAAGTGCTGCCCAAGGCTTTTTTTGGCACGCATATTAATCAAGGTATATTACCCTACTAAATCCATCTGGCCTCTCTTCGGCAACAAGAAACTCCTCATCTATATCAGCTAAGAATTCTGAGGGGAGGTTTACTTGTTTTGTTCCATATATGGTGCGCGTTGCCGCGTGTGTGAGATATATTTTTTTGGCTGCTCTCGTCACTGCTACGTAGAAGAGTCGGCGCTCTTCCTCGTTATCAACACCACTATCCCCCATTCTTTCGTGTGGAAATAGCCCATCTTCAAGTCCTGCAATAAATACGTAATCAAACTCAAGACCTTTTGCTGCGTGCACAGTCATTAATGTTACCGCTTTCTCTTTTTGTTCAAGTTTATCTTGATCGCTTTCAAGAGCGGCGTATTCAAGCAGGGCTTCAATGCCTTGAAGTGGGCTTAGGTCATCATATTTTTGCGCCAATGTTACGAGCTCTTTGAGGTTTTCAGCCCGTTCAAGGTCCTCCTCCTTTTTAGTGTGTTCAAGACTTTGTAGGTAGCCACTTGCATCGAGGACAAATTTTATTGTCTCTGATGGTTTGTCATTCGAGGCGTGGGTTTTAATCGAGTCGAGAAGTGTGTAATAATCCGCCACCTTTTTCTTTGTAGCTGGTGGGAGGTCGTCTATTTGCCCCGCAAGCATTTTAATCAACGTTACTTTGCCGATACCCCGCACCGGTACGTTTGCGGTACGTGAGATATCAAAATGAGAATCTCTATTGAGTGATGCGCGTACGTACGAGAGGACATCTTTGACTTCTTTTCTATCAAAGAACTTTACTCCCAATACACGATATGACACTTCGCTAGAGAGATATGCCTCTTCAAGTACGCGTGATTGAAAATTGGCTCTATAGAGTACCGCAATCGAGCTTGGAGACACACCACCCTCAATAAGTTTTTTTGAGGTGTGGGCAATAAATCTCGCTTCATCTTGTTCATCAAATGCAGAGAATAAAGAAATCGGCTCCCCATCTTCATTTTCAGTAAAGACCACCTTCTTTTTTCTTCGAAGGTTTTTCTCTATGACCTTGTTTGAAATATGCACAATAGTCTTTGTTGAGCGATAATTTTGCTCAAGGGTAACTACCTTGGCGCCCGGAAATTCTTTTTCAAAATCAAGAATATTATCGATAGAGGCGCCGCGCCATGAGTAAATGTTTTGATCAATATCACCAACAACACACATGTTGCCATGTTCACTCGCAAGAAGACGAGCGATGCTGAACTGTACCTTGTTGGTATCTTGGTACTCATCAATATGAATGTATTGCCACGTTGATGAATATCGCGAGAGTATATCTTTACGTGTGCTGAACAGTAGCATGGTTTTCAAGAGTAGGTCGTCAAAATCAAGTGCCTGCTCACGCTCGAGTATTACTTCATAGTTTCGCCACACCTTTGCTATTACACCAGGAACATACTCTGATCCGTAGTTTCGTTCATACACCTGCGCAGTATTACCCTCCCCCTTTTGTCTTGATATATGCCCCAGTATTGTCCGCGGCTCAAATTGCTTATCGGACACACCTGACTTTTCCATCGCCTCTTTTATTGCCTTCATAGAATCAGTTCTGTCGAGTATGACAAAATGCCTTTTTATGCCAATAGCCTCAGACTCGTTTCTTAGGATGGTGGCACACAATGAGTGAAAGGTGGCAACAGTGGGTAACCCCTCTTCGTTTGATATACCCTCCTTGTTCATGAGGGATAGCACCCGCTCTCTCATCTCGCTAGCTGCTTTGTTGGTAAAGGTAACGGCAAGAATATTCCGAGGAGCTACCCCAGAGTTAATAATATGGAGTATTCGGTGGGTGATGGTCTTTGTTTTGCCTGCGCCTGCTCCCGCAATGACAAGGAGCGGTCCCGTGATGGTGGTTGCTGCCTCATATTGATGCGTGTTCAGTTCATCTAAATATGTCATGCATGGACTATAGCATACTGCCAATAAAATAAGACAACAAAACTTGACTAATTGTCCAATAATATTTCTTTATTTTTTGGTGTATAAAAGGCGTTGACAGCATTTTATAGACCGCTATAGTGCTTAGGTACTGACGCATACGACTGATTGACCTACGGCTTAACAAAGCCATTTCCAGAAATTTCCGGTTGATTGGGCTAAAAAACGGCTTATCAAAAAAACTTACAAAGATCCAAAGGCTACGAGCGTATCGCACTCCCCTTCGGTGACATATTTCGGGACATACATTGCCATCTTAGGTCTAATAAGTATGCCTATGGCTGTAGAGGGCAGTATGCTTTCCCGAATGACCTCATTTTTCTCTTCTGAAAGACAGACAGGAGACGATACCTATGAGGCATACAGCTCACAAACCCTACCCCTACTAAAGGGGGCGTATAATGTTGACCCCAATCCTTCAAAGGGAGGTGGCGATATTATTGTGGTTTCTGACAGCGCGCTACGCGCCGAGACCGGACCTGCTGGCTCAATGGCAAATATTGAAGAAACATCAGGAAATGGAGAGATTTCTCTTTATGTAGTAAAGGACGGAGATTCGCTCTCCCAGATTGCTCAAATGTTTGGTGTTTCTCCTAATACCATCTTGTGGGCAAACAATATTGCTAAGGGTAGTGCCATTGTGTCGGGACAAGAATTGCTCATTCTACCAATCAATGGTGTTCAATATACCGTCAAAAAGGGCGACACCCTCGCCTCTATTGCCAAAAAATTCAAAGGAAATGAGGAGGAAATCATTTCATACAACCACCTTGCATCAGCAGAAGCTATTTCTGTAGGTGAAACCCTCACAATTCCAGGTGGAGAAATAGAGGCACCAAAGCCTGCATATGCTTCAAGTGGCTCAAAAGCAAGCTCATATTCAGGATATTTCATACACCCAGTCCCAGGAGCGATTAAGACACAGGGTATTCATGGATACAATGGTATTGACTTTGGTGCGAGGGTTGGCGCCTCGGTTAGGTCATCAGCAGGTGGAAAGGTACTCGTCTCACGCACAAGCGGATGGAATGGTGGGTACGGTAACTACATTGTAGTAGAACACCAAAACGGTACACAAACACTCTATGCTCACCTCTCAGGAAACATCGTGTATGCAGGGCAACAAGTAGTACAAGGGCAGGTTATCGGATACGTGGGCAATACCGGTAGATCAACTGGTCCTCACCTCCACTTTGAGGTTCGCGGTGCTAAAAATCCTTTCTAATCAAATAAGTTTTTAGGTCTGTAGTGAAGAGCTTCAAGTACGTGAGTATCTTCTACGCTATCGCTGTTAGATAAATCGGCAATAGTACGAGAAAGCTTTACAATTCGATGATATGCTCGGGGTGAAAGCTGAAGGCGTGTGGCCGATTGATTGAGCACCTCTTTTGCGTGCTGGCTCATATGGATAAAAGAATCCAGGTCGCGCACCGACATTTCTGAATTAGTTTTACCGCTTGAGGCAAATCGTTTGTACTGCACCTCCCTCGCTCCCTCTACTCTTTTTTGTATAACAGCAGAACGTTCACCATGTGGCATATCAGAGAGGGTGTGGTGAGTAATGTGTCCCACCTCTATCCAGATATCTATTCTGTCAGCCACTGGCCCCGATATCTTTTTTTGGAGACGCTCCTTTTCGCTTAAATTTGCGATACCATCATGACCCCTTGTTGGATTCATTGCCGCAACAAGAATAAAGTTTGCTGGATACCTCACCGCGCCTCTCGCTCTTGCGATGGTTATTTCTCCTCCTTCAAGTGGCTCACGTAGTGCGTCTATAGTCCTTCGTTCAAACTCTGGAAACTCATCTAAAAACAGCACACCTCGATGTGCTAGGGTAATTTCTCCAGGGCGAGGAGTGCTTCCGCCCCCAACAAGAGCAATGTGTGAGCTTGTATGGTGCGGGGCTCTCATTGGAGGCTGAGCAATGTGAGTGGTATGTAACACTCCCGCAAGTGAGTGAATAATTGTTGCTTCGAGTGCTTCTTCGTGGGTAAGGGGCGGCAAAATACCACAGAATGCTTGCGCGAGCATTGATTTACCAGTGCCCGGTGGGCCATAGAGTACGATGTTGTGTCTCCCTGCAGCTGCTACTTCAAGCGCGCGCTTTGCACTCTCTTGTCCTCTAATATCAAAAAAATCTATACGCGCGGTGGGCGATTCCGCACTCACACCTGAAGAGGTGTACGCTGATATCATCGCCTCATTTCGAAGGTGTAACAATATCTCTGTAAGAGAGGTTACGGGGTAGATTGAAATGCCATCAACAAGCGACGCCTCTTCTGCGTTGGCACGAGGTACAAAAATAGCCTCGAATCCTTCTTTTTTTGCTGCGATAGCACATGACAATACTCCGCGCACTCCCCGCACGCTCCCATCAAGGGTAAGCTCTCCAACAATAAGTATTGATCGTGAAATAGCGGGAATTGCCCCGCTTGCAATGAGGTACGAAATGGCTATTGGTAGGTCGTAGTGTGTACCCTCTTTTTTAAAATCAGCAGGAGCAAGGGACACCACTGTTTTAAGATTGGTGCTTTTTGGTGAGGGATAGCCCGAATTTTTTATTCCGGACGATACTCTATCTTTCGCCTCATCAACCGCTTTATCAGGAAGTCCAACAATAGAAAAAGCGTTGAGTCCTTTACTGAGGTCTGTTTCAACATCAACAATAATCGCATGCGGGTAGCTTGGTTGGGCGCTTGTTACCCGAGCCACCGCCATACACTATGCTTGAAGCGAGTCACCTTCCTCCATGTGAGCCTTGCAGGTGCGAGCAGCAGGATTAGCCTCAAGCCTGTCTAGTTCAATTGGTGTGCTTGAGATTTCGCAGATACCGTACTCCTGGTTTTCTATTTTTTCGAGGGCACGAGTGATGTTTGCAAGTCGTACTTCGAGATTATTTACCAACCCTTGATTTTGGCCGTATTCTTCAAACTTATCACTAAGCTCATTTGCATCGGCATTTATCTCAGGCATATCACCTGGGGTTGCTACCCAATCGCTTGGGTTTTGTGGATTACGAACACCTACTTCTTTAAGTGATTCTTCTACCTCTGCTTTCTCAGTAAGGAGTCTATTTTTAAAGGATTCCAGTTGTGATGGCGTAATGTCTGGGTGATTCATGCTTCCATGATAACGCCTCCCTACATGCGATGCAATAGGTTCTATATTCGGATTGATTGCAGCCGTGTGACTATTTCTGTAAAGGTGTATTGATTGGTGGTGATTACTATTGTTTCTGAGTCGGGAAATCCATACAGGAGCAACTCTTTACCGGTGCTGTCATAGAGTACCCTTACTTCTTTGTTTTTAACCAACACATCTTCAAAGGTAAGACTCGCTGGTCTTGTTCTGGTTGATGATCCTACCAAATACGTTTCCATCACTATATCTCCAAAAAGTGGCGACAAATCTTCATTCATGCGCGCCTCCCAATCAAGCATTGCGGCAAATGCGTCTTCATAAAACTCTGTTTTAAAGACGATAAATGGTTGAGTACCATCAAATGAGTGGTAGCCAAACGTCATCTCAGGCAAAAGGTTTCTGGTGAATGAGCTGTCTATACGAAATTCGCTTCGAGCAATAAATTCTGCAGAAGATACAAGCATTTTTTTAGTAGAAGCAATGCTTTCATCATAGATGCTTCGTGTGAAATAGAGTTGCTCTATGCTACCTAGGCGTAGTAGTGCAGAATCTTTCTCTACACCAATTCTTCTGAAGATATCTCGCTTGCTTTCGTCATCAAAAATCTCAAATTCTTTTTGCTCTTCTACGAATATAATGGACGGCACTTCAGCAACATCTATTCGGGTTATATCGGTCGGTCCAAAGAAATAATAGATTGCGTACGCACTTACTCCGCCGGTTATAAGAAGTCCACTAAAAAATACCACAAGGTACGATACAAACGATCGCGGCGCTCCCTTTGGTGGTTCCACCTCCTTTTCTCGATTTGAACGATTTTCTTCAGCAACGACTGCATCTACCAAGGTTGTTTTCTTCTTCTGCAGCACACGGGCAATGTCGTCTCTAAAGGTACGTATTGGTCGTACAGAATCATCACGCTCACTTGCTTGTGGGCGTGGTGTAGTTGTTTGTGGGGCGGTATCGCGCTCGGTGTTTTGAACAACCTGCGCAACAGGAGTCGGTGTGGGTGGTGCTACGGGAGTCGTAGGAATAGCGGGTGTAGGATTCTCGCTCTGTAGGTTCGTAAGAGGTGACGCCGCTATTGGAGCAACAGGTGTAGGTGTTTGATTTATTGAACCACTTTTTGATAGGTCCCGCACCTCATTACCACCACCAAGAAGTGCAGATTTAGCAGATGCAAGTGCGCTTTGTGGCTGGGTAGGCACCACTACCGCTGGAGCACTCACCTCTTTTGCTCCTCTTTGTTCAAGTGGAGTGACAGAACCTCTGTAGGCAAATGGTGTAGCGGTAGACGTCTCGGTAACCTCGCTCTTTTGCTGTGGTATTGCCTCCCCTTGCGTGGTGTTAGGGGTTACGTGAATCACCTCTTCTTTTTTGGTTGGGGGTTTTACCGCTGCAGCAGACCATGGTGTAGTAGAGGCATCAGGAAAATCGAGTGAGATGTCTTGGTTTCCTCCGCTCGCAAGCTCAGCAGCAAGCTCCTCTTCGGCTCTTGTGCGCGCAGAGATATCTCTCTCTGAGAGTGAGTGTTCAGCTTCAGAAAGTTTTACATCAAGATCATCAAGCACCACATCAGGTTGTGGAGCGGTGGATGGTTGTACGTCTTTTGTTGTTTCGTTAGTTGGATCCATTGGTACTTGTTCCCTTTATGTCGGGGTTTATACCTTTACGCTGTGCAAACTCTGGGTCTGCCATTTTGATAGAAAGATTAATTCTTTCTTTCTCATCTATCTCTCGTATTATAACCGGAACAACCTCTCCTACAGAAAGCACATCTTCAACTTTTTGAATTCTAAATGGAGCAATTTCTGAAATGTGTACCAATCCTTCAGCGTTTTTCCCTATTTTTACAAATGCTCCAAAGTCCATAAGACGCACCACCTCACCCTCGTGCCGCTCACCCGCGGTGTAGACATGAGTAAGACTTGCGATTTCATCACGCGCTAGCTCTGCAGTACCGTCCTTTCCGGTGATAAATACTGACCCATCATCTTCGATGGTGATGTCGGTAACTCCCGTTCTATCCTTAATACCATTAATGGTCTTTCCTCCTGGGCCAATAACTAGTCCGATCTGATCTACGCGCACCTTTAATGCAATTATTTTTGGTGCAAGTGGCGAGATGTCTTCGCGAGGGGCGCTAATAGCGCCACGCATTGTTTCAAGTATATGGAGACGGGCCTTCTTAGCACCTGTTAGAGCTTCTTCAAGAATAGAGAGTGGAATACCTCCGACTTTCACATCCATCTGTGCTGCGGTAATACCTTCTGTGGTGCCGGCAACTTTAAAATCCATATCACCGTGATGATCTTCAGGGCCTTGAATGTCAGTAAGTACTTTATAGGTAGAGCCGTGTAGCATTAGCCCCATAGCGATACCCGCTACGGGTCGCTTGATTGGCACACCTCCATCCATAAGCGCAAGTGTTGAAGCACACGTTGATGCCATTGAGGTCGATCCGTTTGACGCCATACACTCTGAAACCAAACGAATGGTGTACGGGAAGTCTTCTTTTTTTGGAATCATTGGAAGGAGTGCTTTTTCTGCAAGCGCGCCGTGTCCCACCGCTCTTCTATTAACACCACCAAGTCTGCCCGTTTCTCCTGAGCTAAATGGTGGGAAGTTGTAGTGGTGCATGAATCGCTTGCTCTCGTCCTGATGCTCAATTGAATCAACAATTTGTGAATCACCGGGTCCTCCTAAGGTGAGTGCGGTAAATACGTGTGTTCCTCCACGATAAAATACGCCAGTACCGTGTGCCATAGGTGACATATCACCCGCGAGGGCAAACAGTGGTCGTACCTCATCCATCGCTCTACCATCAGGACGTCTGCCGTTTGCGGTAGCTTCGCTGTGTAGTTGTTCGTCTACTTTCTCCTCAAAGTAATGCCCTGCTCGTTTCAAGAAATCAGGAATATCCACGGCAACTTTTGCGAGCCACTCATCTTTGAGTTTTTTAATCCCCGCCTTACCTGGCTCGCCAGTAATCAATGCAGCAGACATGAGTGCCGCTGCGTGTTCATTAAAGTGAGCGATAATTTCATCAGCGTAGGCAAGGTGAGTAACTGTTTTTTTCTCTTTGCCTATTTCTGCAATTATTTCTTGTTGCCACGCACCTAGTGTGGTGTGTATGCGTGTTGCTTCGCGAAGCGCCTCAAGAATCTCGTGCTCACTCGCTTCATCTGATGCAATCTCAATCATATTGATTGATCCATCCTTACCACAGGCAAGCACATCATAATGATAATCCTCAAACGCACGCTCGACATAGGTAGGGTTTATAATTACTTCCCCTCCCTTTTTCTTGCCTATGCGTACCGCAGAGACTGGTCCATTCCACGGTATATCGCTTACACCAAGCGCTAATGATGCAGCAATGACACCGAGCACATCAGGATCATCCTCGTCAATTGAAAGAATAGTTAGCACAACTTGCACTTCATTTCTCAAGTGGTGATTGAAAAGTGGTCGTATAGTTCTGTCTACAATTCTTCCAGAGAGTATTGCTTCTTCGCTTGGGCGCCCTTCGCGTCGCATAAAGCGTGACCCTAGTATTTGCCCAGCTGCATAAAAGCGCTCCTCGTAATCAACCGTAAGGGGAAAATAATCAATCTCGTGTCGCTCTGTTTGTCCCATTGTTGCGGTTGCGAGTACCACCGTTTTACCGTATCGCAAAATAACCGAACCATTTGCTTGATCTGCGAGATCACTAAATTCTGCCGTCAGGGTTTTTCCACCTAGCTCCACTGAAAAGGTTTTCTTTAGCATATAATCCAATTACCGCTCTCCTTCAGAGTAAAGACTTGAAACTGAGCATGTGCTATACAGCTTCAAACCTCGCTCTCTAAAGGAAAGCGAGCTTATAACACTTCGAGTGTAACAGAGAAAATGAGCGAGAGCTATTTCTTTGTTCGCGGTATAAATTTTGCGCCGCGGTACCCAATGAGAAAATTCTTTGGATTTTCGTCGAGGTCGGTAAAAACGTCTACGGCCTCTCTGAGTAGTCCCGAGGTAGAGCGACCAAATGAGATGGCTTCAACTTGGCATCCCTCATTCATTTTGAGGTATTCAACAAGTGGGGCGAAATCACCATCACCAGAGGCGATAATGACCGTATCCAATTTTGATGCCATTTTGATTGCGTCAACAGCAAGTCCAACATCCCAGTCTGCCTTTTTTGCTCCACCATAGAATACTTGAAGGTCTTTGGTTTTTGTTTCAATACCAACTTTTTCAAGTGCTTCAAAAAAGCCTTGCTCTTCCCCACTCTCGGTGGTTATCACATACGCAATTGCTCGTATAAGCGTACGTCCCGCAAGTGCATCTTTTAATACTGATCCAAAATTAACCTTTGCTTGATACAAATGCTTTGCACTGTGATATAGGTTTTGCGTATCAATAAATATCCCTACTCGTTGCGCCCCATGTTTAATTGCAGCCATAAAAAATACTATATATAAATATAAAAATACCCTCGCCTAACTATAACGCGTTTATACAAAAAGACACACCATTGTTGTGTCGAGCGACACAACACCAACTACTTTTTGAGATCAAGCTTCTTTACTACCGCGTTGTAACGCTTTTTATCCTTTTTTTCGAGATAGCGAAGGTGTGAACGTCTATCAGCAACCATTCCCAAAAGACCGCGACGAGAATGAAGATCCTTCCCATGCTTTTTTAGATGGTCGGTTAGTTCGTTTATTGCTTTAGTGAGAAGCGCGATTTGAGCCTCCGGTGACCCAGTGTCAGTATCGTGGCGCTTTATTTCGCGTATTGCATTCTCTTTTTGTCGCTTTGTCAGCATGGCACATTTATAGCACGTATTGACTTTTTTGGCAAGGGGTGGTGAAGTCTGGTACGGAAGGAGAGAAATATGAGATTGCTAATGGCTCTTTGCGCACTCCACCTATTTGGAGGGTGCGCCCTCTCCGGCGATGCCGGATTTGAAAGGGGCGGAAGAACCCCTACATACAAAATTGAGTTACCAAATCCACTCTGTCCTTCGCCGGACATAGAGTGGTTTCCCTACCGCTGTGTTCAAAATAAAAGAACATGGCGCAGATAGCGCCGCCCACAAGGCGGCGCTCTTTTTGTTTTGCGACATAGATGTCATACTTGTGACATGTCATCCACGCACATAGAAACACTAAAGCGTGAGTTTTTAGAACACCTTGAGATTGAAAAAGGACGCTCTCTCAATACTATAGAGAATTATGAGCGATACCTCTCTCGTTTTCTTGCCTTTGCAAAGGTAGAAAATCCATCAACCATTGATGACACTCTTCTTAGAGAATACCGATTATGGCTAAATCGCCAAGAATCTGGCGCTGCAATAGGTGGAAGAAAAGAAACACTCAAAAAAAAGACACAGAATTACTACCTTATTGCTTTACGTGCGTTTCTAAAATATTTAAGAAAGCGTGGCATTGAATCTCTTTCACCTGAGCGAATAGAGCTAGCTAAAGTTGGAGAACGATCACTCGATCTTATATCGTTTGAAGAACTCACCCGTTTAATGGCCGCAGCTAATGGTGATGATGTTAAATCACTCCGTGATAGAGCCATGCTCGAGCTGCTTTTTTCTACTGGATTGCGCGTGTCAGAGCTTTGTTCGCTTTCTCGTGATTTAGATATTTCAAAGGAAGAGTTTTCTGTACGTGGTAAAGGTGAAAAGGTGCGCGTTGTATTTTTGTCTGATTCAGCGCGTGAATCTATTCGCGCCTATCTAGTCAAAAGAAAAGATATGGATGATGCGCTGTTTGTGCAGACATCAAATCGTTCAAAAAACGCCACCACCACTCGCCTCAATCCCCGCTCTGTTGAAAGAATAGTCAAGCAGTACGCCATAAAAGCAGGTATTACTAAAAAAGTTACCCCTCACGTCATTAGACACTCATTTGCCACCGACCTTCTTTCAAATGGTGCAGACTTGCGTTCTGTACAAGCACTGCTTGGTCATGCAAATATTGCTACTACACAAGTGTATACACACGTTACAGACAAACACCTCCGTGAGGTGCATAAACGTTTTCACACAAAAAGATAGTGTGTGCCAGGTGTAACCTAGGCACACACCTCTCAATATCTATCTTTGTACTTTTGCTCAAGGAGCTCAGCTGCGCTTACATTTACTTGCACAAGCTGCCTCTCTAGGGTGACCATAAAATCAAACAGCGCTCTGCCTGATGCGTCACCAATGAGTGAATACGGCCTCTTTTTTGGTGCATTGTTAAAGGGTAACGCCCTGTGGCACTGGAGATGCTCGATAAACACCTGCCACCCTAAGATTACCTGCCCCCGTATCCAGCTAAGGAATAGTATCTTTTGGGAATAATTCATGTCGTGTATTACCTTGATGGCATTCTCAGTACCGCCAATATATAACCACCACATGCCTTCATAAAACGACCTAGCTCTTGTAACTCTGTTGGTTGTTACAAGAGTGGCATCCCCTGTGTTGTTGTGTTCTGTACCCATTGTCATTCCTTTTGTTACGGTTCAGTACATATAACAACGTAATTCTGTGCTAGATACACAGACATCATTTGCATGCTACGATATCTAAATGAAACTGGTTTCTTGGAACACTAATGGTATACGAGCAACACACAAGCAGGGTCATTGGAACACCTTTTTAATTAGTTGTTTTGACGCGGATGTTATTGGTATACAGGAGACAAAAGCCGAAGTAGATCAATTACCTGAAGATGTTCGGGCAATGAAGGGATACCACGCGTATTTTAATTCATCCAAAACAAAAAAAGGATATAGCGGTGTCGCGCTTTATACCAAAAAGGAGCCCGACTCAGTGTTATATGATTTTGGGACAAATGATCAAGAAGGGCGCGTAATTATTGCGTTTTTTGGCACCACCGTAATTTGCAACGTCTACTTCCCTAACGGTGGTGGCGCGCCAGAGCGTCTTGTATACAAGCTTGCATTTTATGACGCATTTCTCTCCTACGTACAATCACTAAAAAAGAAAGGCATGCAGGTGATAATCATGGGCGATGTAAATGTTGCTCACGAAGAAATAGACATAGCAAGACCAAAAGAAAATGAAACCCATGTCGGATTTCTTCCGGTAGAGCGAGCGTGGGTTGATGAGCTTATCGGTGCCGGATTTATAGATACCTACCGGCATCTCAACCCAAACAAAAAAGATGCATATACGTACTGGGATATGAAAACATTTGCAAGAAATAGAAATGTTGGGTGGCGTATTGACTACTTTTTTATATCAACAGAGCTTCTTCCTCATCTTAAAAATGCGACTATACAAAGCGATATACTAGGTTCTGACCACTGCCCTATTACCCTCACTCTAGGCACTGTTTTATAAAGGACAAGTTATCCACACCCTTGTCCTTTACATGATTGCATAAAGGACAGATACTACTAGTAGATCAATAAATATGGTGTGTGCCAAATACGGTCTCGCTTCTCCTTGAGATCGTAGCTTAGTTCTTTCTGTTCTTAAGGTTCTTGAGAATAATAATCTTGGCGTTGCCCTGGAATGTGTTTGTCCTCACTCATAGACAATAAAATTTTGTATAAAGTGACATCACCCCAGAATAGATAATTGTTCTTAAGCAGTTTTAGTTCTTTCCGCGATTTGCGGATCGTCAATGCCTCGTCGGCTTTCTCCACAATGCCAACGGGGCATTTTTCGTTTCCCATGAAACTGCGATTATTTTGAATAACGGCTTTGTTAAGCCACTATTGTACACCGTACTTTTTTTGTATCTGAGCTATCTCTGCATCGTCAACCTCATCACGCTTTTCTTTCCCTTTTCTTCCTAGTACTTCAAGTTCTTGGTCTGGTAGCTCAAGAAGCTCTTTTGCACGCTTTAGAAGCAATATCTCTGTGTTTTTTGTAGGATCCTCTATAACTTCTTCAAGTAGTGCGTGCAGTGTCCATCCAATTCTCGGTCCTGGTTTCTCATGAAATGTTTCCATTATTTTTGCACCGTCAACCTTTAACATACCAACACTCACCGGGTCGCGAAGTGCTTCTTCTACCATTGCCTTATACTTTCTAAACCTAAACGGCTGTTCTTTCGGTCTACCACTACCAATTCTGTCGCATATTCTAAGCTCGAGTAGGTCCCATATATTATCTTTGCCCACATTACTGATCATTCTCCTTACAGCAGAGAGGGTAATTTCGTCTGGGTCAGAAAAAAACATATGCCACCTGACCAGTAGTGACACCCTTTCAACTAGTTCGTTTGGGTATTTAAGGCTTTGTAGAGCTCTTTTTGTTACTCTTGCACCGATTACTTCATGTCCGTAGAACGTATAGTCATGTGTTTCCTGTGAAAACCTTCTGCTTTCAGGCTTTGAAATATCATGGAATAGAGCCGCCAACCTCATATCAAGAGGAAGATTTTTGTCCGCGGCGTGCTGTGCGCTGCGCACCAAGTGTTCAAATACGTTGTATTTGTGCGATTTATTCTGCTCAACATTAATTGATCTCATAATGTCAGGGATCACAAACTGAAGCATTTTGACTTGTTTCATGAGAAACAGTGCCTCGGCTGGTCTATCTGAAAGCATAATTCTTGAAAATTCATCCCTTATTCTTTCTTTAGAAATTTTCTCAAGCTGCGTTACACATGTAACTATTGCGGATAGGGTATCTGCTTCAATAACAAATCCAAGTTCAGCAGAAAGGCGAACAGCACGTAAAATGCGTAGGGCGTCCTCAGAAAACCTTTTATTTGCATCACCAACAGCTCTGATAAGGCCCTTTTTCAGGTCTTCCTTACCATTAAACATATCAACAAGTGTTTCGGATGAAACACGAAACGCCATTGCATTGATACTAAAATCACGCCTTTCAAGGTCGTCAGATAGTTTTTTGCTAAAGGACACGCTATCAGGGCGCCTCGCATCAGTATATGTACCTTCTGTCCTATACGGAGTTATCTCAATGACCTTTAGGGAAGCACGCTCACTTGTGGTGACAACCCCGACAGTTCCAAAGTCATTGTTGTAATAGGTTTCTTCAAATAGTGATTGGATTTCGCTCGGCACCGCGTTGGTGGTTATATCCCAATCCTTTGGGGCTCTTCCAAGGAGAAGATCACGAACGCAACCACCAACTAAATATGCTTCAAAACCAGCTTTTTCTAGTGTTTCTGTAACACGTAACACTTCATTTGGTATGTATGGTAGTGTGATCTCCATGTAGGTATAGTGTACTCCAGACTTTGTATTTTCTCTATACTAGGCTATTATTCCGCATATGCGCCCGTGGTGAAATGGATATCACAACTGACTTCGGATCAGTTATTCTGGGTTCGAGTCCTGGCGGGCGCACAAAACAAAGGAGTGGAAAGCGAATAATAGGGGATTTAATTCTATAGCTAACTGCGCAGTATCATGTTTCAAGACTTTATAAAGCGTCATGGGGTAATTAACTCGGTCCTTGTGGTAGTGTGTTTGGCACTTATTTGGAGAGCGATATGGCACGGCGCTGACTACTTTTTTGGCAATTCATTTTTGGGAGACATCCTTCCTGGAGTTGTTGCGCTTGCATACCTTTACTTTAATGATCTTTCGTTAAAGGAGCTAAAGCAGGACGTTCATTAAAACTTGAGAGGGGAGGGGATAAGTGGTATTGTTTTGAGCAATTGAGGGGCGTATGTCACCTCAACTGCGGGTATAGTTTAGTGGTATGACGGCTCCTTGCCATGGAGCAGACGGGAGTTCGATTCTCCCTACCCGCACACTAAAATAAGAGGAGAAAGCGGAGCTTTGACGATATATTTTAGGCGGGTAGGGAGAATCGAACGCCGGAGCCGGTCTACGATTTTACGTAGCAAAGCGAAGTAAAATTGTCGGCGAGGCGCGACCAGCGTGCTTAGCGAGCATTGCGAGCTTAGCAAAAGCGGGTCGATTCTCCCTACCCGCACCACAAAGAGTACTTCCATTTTGTAATCGCTACGTGCCACAAGGGGTACTTCAAGAAATATAGTCGCTTTGCTCCTTATTTCTTTGGTCGCTCAACAAAATTAGGTCGCACCACAAAGAGTACTTCCATTTTTATCTCCCTACGGTCGTAAAAATTAGGTCGCACCACAGAGAGTACTTCCATTTTGTAATCGCTACGTGCCACAAGGGGTACTTCAAGAAATATAGTCGCTTTGCTCCTTATTTCTTTGGTCGCTCAACAAAATTAGGTCGCACACTAAATAAGAGGAGAGAGCGGGAGCATTAGGGATATATTTTGCTTTATTCTTTCATCCTATTATTGCGCCTATCCTCGGTATAATTCGTGCCGAAACAGCCTAAAAGAAATACACAGAATAGGTCAAAACTGTGGATAACTCTGGGGATTAGTGTATAAAGGACGACTTTTTTGGTCTCTTATAAAGGGACTTTTTCTACCAAAATACCAGAATATGGCTTATACTATGAATATGTGGAACTATGGTACAACTACCGCTCAAAAGACAGGAAAATTAGGTGAGGATTTGGCCGTGAAGTGGCTTTTAGATAGAGGTCACGATGTGGTGGATAGAAATATTCGTACTAATCATGGAGAGATAGATGTTGTAACCATGAGCGGGGGAGTAACTCATTTTATAGAAGTAAAGAGTGCTGTATGTACTATTGCCGAGTCTAATGGATTGTATGTCCAGTCAGTACCGGGTATACGACCTGAAGAAAACATGACTCGCCACAAGCTGGCAAAATTACTTAGCACCATAGAAATGTATCTGGAAGAGCGTGAGGTGGGGGAGTGGCAGGTTGATCTTGTTACGGTCTATATAGATGAAGATAAAAAACTAGCAAAGTGTGAATTCTTTGAGAATGTCTCTTTCTAGGAGCGCTATACGCTTCATTTTATTCTTATTTTGTGGTACGTTATCTTAACGAGTCATATTGTTTTGTCTCGCGGGGCGTCGTATAGAGGTAGTACGCACGGTTTGGGACCGTGTAGCCCGAGTTCGATTCTCGGCGCCCCGACAAAATACAGAGAGAGAAGCAACGCTTCGAGCGATACTATTTTGGCCAAGGGCGCCGAGAATCGAAAGCCGGAGCAGCGGGTCCCCATTTCGAACAACGTGAGAAATGGGGCTGCGAGGCCGGGGAGGAGCCACTTAGTACATTGAGGAGTTTGCGACTCAATGTACTTAGTGAGCTGACCCCTTCTCGGCGCCCCGACAAAATACAGAGAGAGAAGCAACGCTTCGAGCGACCAAAGAAATAAGGAGCAACGCGACTATATTTCTTGAAGTACCCTTGTGGCACGATAATATTTTGGCCAAGGGCGCCCCGAATCGAGTGTTGTTTGATATAAAAGCGTTACAAGACCACTATTTTTATCTACTACCAACATTGATGTATACTCAGACTATGTCGTATACACCAGTATCACTGAGACTACCCGAGGTAGAAGAAGCATATAGAGCTCGTCGTAAGTCGCTACTAGTAGATGCTGGATGTCCGCTTTGTAGTGATGAACCAGCGATTCACACATTTATTCATTGGCGGATAGTTATCAATGCCTTCCCGTACGGAAAGATTGCTGAAGTACACCACATGCTTATTCCAATTCGTCACATAGACGAACGAGGGCTAACCCAAGAAGAGAAGGAGGAATTGATTGAGATTAAACATACACACATTGCTGATACCTATCAGTATGTAATCGAAGCGACAAAAAAATTTAAATCTATCCCTGATCATTTTCATGTACACCTTATAAACCCTCGTGCCGTACTTATACCATAGTGGTGTACGGATACTTCATACAGCGATATGTTGGCATATTATTTTCGCACTCTTAAAGATAAAGAAATAAAAGAAATCAGCACCCCACGGGTGGGGATGTGGATTTATGTTGAAACTCTCACCGAGAAAGAGATAGCTGAACTAGTTGATAAGCACGGCTTAGATAGAGGTCTTCTTGAAGATGCCAATGACTTTTTTGAAGTACCTCGATTCGAGCATCACGGCAGCGTCTCGTATCTTTTCACTCGATATCCAACTGTAGATGAAAAGTCTGGTGAAGTTATAACTAAGCCAATTCTTCTTGCGGTAGGGGAGGACTTTGTCCTTACTGCTTCATTTGGAAAGCCTCCCTTCTTTAAACTATTCTTTAGTGCTGGCACAAGAAAGATAGAGTTGTATACCACGCAGAAAGCAAAGTTTTTTATAAGCGTGATGCACGCGATAACTGCAGAGTATACCCGATCCTTTATTACCATCAGAAAAGAGGTGCGAGAGAGTAGGGTGCCGCTTGATAAAATTACCGACAAGGATCTTGAACAATTTGTTAAGTACGAAAACACCGTAAACGATTACATCAGCTCACTTGTTCCTACCAATATTGCGCTTATACGATTAAGGGCAGGGAAGCATCTTCCTTTATTTAAAGAAGACGAAGAAATAATGGAAGACATGTTGCTTGCCAATAGTCAGTTAGTTGAAAACGGTAAGGCGCTTCTTAAATCAATCCAAAATATTAAAAACGCGTACATGACAGTCATGTCTACTAAATTAAACACAACTGTACGCACGCTAACCGCGCTTACCATCCTGCTTACCATACCAACTATTGTGTCATCTCTTTTTGGTATGAATGTTCCATTGCCATTACGAGATCACCCGCTTGCATTTTGGGCGGTAATCGCCATTATTATGATATCTGCAGGGGTGATTGGATTTCTTTTTGCGAGGAACAAGTGGATATAATATGTTTCGCACCCGCTTCTCACACGACATAGTCTCAGAATACCTACCCCCAAAGGATGTGTATGCGTATATGAAAGCAGTTGCACAAGGAAAAAAGGCGACTCCACCAAAGCAATCACCACGAAAGGTGGTCATCATAATGAAGGGCGCACCAAGCACTCCTGGCGCACCAGAGCTGCTCGAATATTTTTCGAACAAGGGATATTGGGCGTTTCAGCCACGATACAGAGGATGCTGGGAAAGCGGAGGAGTGTTTCTTGCGAAGTCGCACCACCACGACGTGCTTGATGTTATTGCTGGTATCGAGCAAGGTTTTGAGGATTCGTGGAGTAAGCAAATGACACGTATCCCAATTGCCTCTATACATCTTGTGGGAGCAAGTTTTGGTGGGCCTGCCGTGCTTATGGCATCGCACCATCCATTAGTTGAAAAGGTAATAGCACTATCACCAGTAGTAGATTGGTCACATCCCTCAAATAGCAAACCATTTGAGGCAATGCACGCGTATGCGGTACACGCATTTGGTAATGGGTATAGATGGACAAAGAATGTAGTAGAGAAACTAAAAAAGGGTACCCTTTACAACCCAGTACACAGTACCAATCTCATTGTGAGTGAAAAGGTGTGTATCTTTCATGCTGATGATGATACCGTAGTACTAAGTGCGCCAGTAAAGGAGTTTGCTAAAGAAATGGGAATACGCATGGTGACGCACAAAAAGGGGGGTCACTATGGGGTAAGCTCTCTGCTTGTACCACGGGTACTAAAGGGTGTAGAGGCGTTTTTAGGGATATAGTAAGCCAAAAGATGTGTATGAAAGAGTAGGCATACCTCAATCGTCTTCATTATGGGTGAGAACAAAAAAGTAACAGAAGAAGGGTTTATTTCGTCATTTGATGAGTATTCGGATGTACTTTTTCGTCATGCCGTATTTCGCCTCTCAGATAGAGAACGAGCAAAGGATGTGGTGCAAGATACGTTCATGAAAACGTGGAAGTTCATAAGTGAGGGGGGAGTTATTGATGAATACCGTTCATTTTTATATCGAGTACTCAATAACCTCATCATAGATGAGTACAGAAAGAAAAAGACCTCATCACTAGACGAAATTCTTGAGAGTGATCATGTACAAGAAGGAGACTTTCCTGAGCTTGTTGATCTCTCTCATAAAGACACGGTAAGGAGTATTGATGCTGAGAAGGTATACGATTTGCTTACCCATGTCCCAGATCAATACGCGCAGGTGGTGACTATGCGCTTTATCGACGAGCTATCACCAAAGGAGATAGCAATCATCACCGGTGAGAGTGAAAATGTAATTTCAGTACGACTACACCGCGCGCTCAAGGCGCTTAAACGAGTAGCAACGGAAAAGCAATTTATATATGAAGGATAATACTACGCAACAATTTAACCTCTCAATAGAGGAGCGCGAGCACATGAAAAATGTGTTGCGTGAGTATGTTGCCATGACACCACCACGCACTGAGGTGACGCACAGCAAAGCTGTAGCCACTCCATCGCTATTTTCTTGGATTACATATCACACACGCCCCGTCATGGCAGCTTCTTTGGTTGCGATTGTTGCGCTATCTGGTGTTTCGTATGCGGCAGAAGACGCGCTTCCAGGAGATTCTTTGTATGCAATAAAAGTAAATGTAAACGAAGAAGCCCGTCTATTGTTTGCCTTTAGCGACGAAGCGTCAGCAAAGTGGGAAATACGTCGTGCCGAGCGCCGTCTTGAGGAAGCTATTACACTCGCTCGCAATTCAAAAAACATTCCTGAGGCGGTATTTGCTTCACTTGCGGTTGATATTGATACTTTTGCATCACGCGCATCAGAAAAAATAGCAAAGCTAAGGATAGAAAGCCCTGAAGCAGCTGACAGCATCAGTACGTTATTTGCTCAAGCATTGGTTAAAGGTTCTGAGGAGCTTATGGCAATCGAGAGCAGTATCATAGAAGAAGGTGCGGTACTTGCCCTCAACAAGGCGGTAGATACTCAACCGCTTTCTATAGAGGGCTCATCAGAAGTATCAGCAAAGGTTGCTGCTCATGTTGGTACAGAAATTGCAATGTATGCGGTACCTACCACCGCGCTTACTCCTGTCATTGATACCGTACAATCGCGTATCGCAGGTATACCACAATCGGTAACGGCGGTGGTAGCGCACACTATGCCGCTGGTAGTTACCCATCGATACGAAGAAGGGATACACCACTATACTGGATCACTAGAAGTTGGTGCGTGCGACCTTGCTGCAGAAGCAACCACCCATACTACTAATGATAATGAAGAGATATTCATACAACTTACTGATTCTGTAGTAGAGGGTGATTGTGAGGATAAAGATACAACGAATATCTTCAGTGTTTCTATATCTGCTGCTAAGGACGCAGCGCTTGTATCTATTCTAAAAGACGACAATGCGCTTGTATTTGAAGTGGTAGAAGAGGTATCAATAGATAAGGAAGTGAGTGAAGACGATACTGCTACAAGCACGCCGGGGATACTCTCGCTATAAAGCGCCATAATACTCCTACGGTATAGGGTAGACGAGCCTAGTGCTCTGGGGTATGCTCAAATGACGTTTACATATTTATCGTCATACCATGCATATTACCGTTATCAATGATTGTCACGATGACAATGCAGGAGGAAGACAGCTAGCTCGCGCCGCGGCGCTTTCTGGAGCTTCTGTTTCTTTGGTGGGGGTGGGGGATTACGGTGATCTTTCAGCTGCTGGCAACCTTATTGATGTGCTTGATGCGTATCGTGATACCCCACACACAAGCGCGGTATTGGTAAATGTGGCACCTCGCCATAAGGGAAGCAAAAAGTGGCAAAACGGCACGCCGTTTTGCCACTTTTTGGTACACAACACCCTTGTTGTATCATCATTTGATGGCCTTACCCTCTCGCTTATCAAAAAGCTTGGGCTTGCGGATTCTGTAGCGCTCATGGATATTCCTACCGTGACGGAGGCAATGGTGGGTGTAGGTGCTTTAACTGAAGAGGAGAGAAACAGAATAATCGGCTCACAATTTAGAAGTTTTGATTTTACCCCGAGGGTGCTCGACTATCTCTTAAAAGGTAATACGGTTCCTGCAGAGAATATTTCAATACAAGAAATTCCTACAGCGCCAAGGGCGGTATGGTGGATAGATAACTTTGGCAATGCAAAGACCACCATTCTTCCAGAAGAAATTTCTTTCACAGAAGGCGCGCAGGTACAAACAAAGCTTGGGACATTTACCTGCTATGAGCATCTTGCTGCAGTACCAAAGGGCGAAAGCGCCCTTATCATAGGCAGTTCTGGCATACACGGGCATAGATTTGTTGAAATCGTCGTTCAAGGCGAGAGTGCTAAAGACCGATTCTCTTTTGCGATAGGAGCAGAGCTATAAAGCCTTCAAAGTATAAAAAAATTCGAAATAAAAGATTTTTTTGAACAAATGTAGGAGTGGCTCCAAAAAATAGCTACACATAATGGTTTTTTGGAGGGGTTTTTAACTCATGCAAAATTCGTTTACAGTCTATTGACTTATTTTTAGTTTGGTGTATATTACTTGAGGCATGGGATTGGGGCATAGAGCCCCACCCTAGCTCATGGAGAATGGCAATGACTCGAACGAAGCATCCTCCGTTTTCTGTCATCAGCATGGCGAATCTCGGCACCGACCCGTCGGCGCGCAGGGTCGACACCACCGGCACCAACCCGTCGGCCAGGCACTCGACCGGCAGCGCCTGACCAACGAAGGTCACACGTCGAGGAGGGGGTTTTACCCCCTCCGAGCGGCCCCAACTTTGGGGCCGCTCTTTCATTTATGGTAGTAGGCATAGCGTATTTTTTGTCGTATTATGCTGTCGGCAGCAGGAGTAAAAATGATGCAAAGCTTCCTTGTGGTTATTGAAGACAATTCTCAAGACACCACCACAACAATACTGAACAATGTTCGTGATTGCCGTCACTTTTGTCTTTTTGCTGAAGGAGCAAAAATGCCCTTTTTTGCCTATACTGGCAACAAGCAGGTGGATATTACTTCTTTAAGAGAGGTGCTCAAAGGATTACCAAACGTGAGTACTATACGAATAGACACCTCACAAGGCGCCATATAAAAGCGCATAGATGATGCGAGCCACATGGCTCGCTTTTTGTTGACATATAACATAGCTAGAGATAGCATGTGTATATGCAACAGTTTTTTGCATATACATCGCTCTGGTTTGCCGGAAATCATTCGGGCCGGTTTGATGTGTAATAGATTGCTTCATCAAAAACATTCAACCGGCCCCACACAGGGGCTGGTTGTCGTATAGATGGATTGTTCTTTGAGGAAAATAAGAGGTTATTAAGGTATTACCCCCTGAAGTGTGGTTATTGCGTAGTGATCACACTCCAGGGGGTAATAGTGGAAACAGCGCGTCGACCCTGGCGACGCAAGGAGGCTTTCGTGGCTGATAAAAATGGTTTCAGTTTCGTTGATTCCCCAGTCCCGGGGAAGCTAATCCCTGGCGGATCTGCAAGGATAAATCCCCGAATCGGTTGGGGTAGTGGTGGAGGAGGTCACTCCACCAGATCAATACCACCAACAGAAGGTGGGCAGGTGATGTCACCCAGTACAAGGCTACCAGTTTTTCCAACGATTGATATACGTGCAGGAACTAGGGTATCTGGCGCCGATCTCGACGGAAGGGACGATGTGGTGCTTTTTAGAGAAGCTCATACGGTTGTGCTCCCGCCAGATAGACAATAGTGCTTGGTATTATCACGGGGCATAATGCCCCACTTCAACGGCGCCTTCGGGCGCCGTTTCTCTTTATTCTTGACAGTATTTTTTGCTTCGGTACTATATTTTTATGAAGCAAATAGCGCTGATTACCCTCGTACTGATTACACTCCAACACGGAGGGTGCTTTTAGTTGAAATAAATCTTAAGAAACATCAACAAGAGCCCCTCCAAAAGGGGCTCTTGTGCAAATTGTTCTTTGGAGTGTGTGCCCATGGCACATAGACACACGCTCCAAGTCGCAATTGGCTTGGTCGCAAAAACGCGAAGTTCTTTGAAAGGGGGTCAACAATGCAAGTACAAGATCTTGACCATGCACAATTTGCTATATTTGACATGTTCTCAAGGCTTTTGGGTGGAGGATCAGATGCTGTCCCATTTGTTCAGTTTGTTATTCGTAATCCAGCAACTGCAGCTGCGGTTGCTGAAGCAGCAATTCATTCAGATAGAGAAAATGCTATGAGAATTTTACTCGATAGATTGACATCCATGAGTCCCAAAAATAAAAACACTTGCTGATGTTCGTAAACCACACCCCTCACAGGGTGTGGTTTTGTTTTCAAACCGTAATAAATAGTTTACAGTCCTTATATGTACCTAGTTGAAACCCTCAAAAAACTAATCACCTTTCATACGGTTACCGGCAATCATGACGAGATAGCAAGGGCGTATGATTATATTGAAGAACAACTGCGTGGTATACCACTACATCTGCATCGGTATGCCTTTGGCGGGCATGAGTCATTGCTGGCAACTAGCTCAGCTACTAGGTCACCAAAGCTTTGGCTCAGTGCTCATATCGATGTGGTACCAGGGGGAAGATCGCTGTTTCATCCGCAACAAGAGAGGGGTGTGTTACGTGGGCGAGGAGTATTTGATATGAAATTTGCTATCGCTATATATGTGGATATTTTGCGCTCCCTTGGAGATGAAGCATCAAACTATGACCTCGGTCTCATGATTACCGCAGATGAAGAGGTGGGGGGTATGGATGGTGTTCGTGCGTTACTCGAAAAAGAAGGGTATAGAGGCGACCTCGCAATTATTCCAGATGGGGGTGGCGAGTGGTGTTTTGAAGAATTTGCAAAAGGTATGATTCGCATCCGTATAGAGGTGGTTGGCGCTTCAGCACACGCATCACGGCCATGGTTAGGAGATAATGCAATAACAACACTACTCAATACCATTAACGCTATCAGTGCATTTGGTTCGACATTTATAACTGATGATGAACATCATTGGCACTCAACGATAACCTTTTCTCGCATAGAGGGAGGCGAGGCGGTAAATCAGGTACCAGACAGAGCATCGGTGTCTGCTGATATACGAGTGATTGATGAGGCGGATAGAGAGGCTATCTTAGAGGGTATAAAAACAATAGTAGCTAAAGACCCAAGAGTTTCATACCACATTGTGATGGATGAGCCGGCATGTGGCATTTCACCACACAACAAAGAAGCGCTGTTGTTTGCTGGCATTGCCCGCACCCTTTACGGTATTACTATGGGGTGGACTCGCTCTCATGGGGCATCAGACGCACGTCATTTTGCACGATATGGCATCCCTTCACTCCTTGTGTATCCACGCGGTGGTGGCGCTCATAGTGATGATGAGTGGGTAGATATTAACGATCTAGAGAGATACCGTGAGGTACTACACGCCTTTATCAAAAAGGTTGCTATACGTAGCGAGGATGCGCGCTAGTCCCTGAGCGCATTTTCAAGTAGACGAGTGAGGGTAGGGGCGACGGTGGTTATAAATCGATGTGACTCAGCAGGTAGATTTTTTGAAAGAAATTCACCAAGAGAGTAGCCGGTAGATAGTTTGATGTCTCTGTTTACATGCGAGAGGGTAATAGCCCGCAAATCACGGTCATTGGTTGATGCTGCTTGTGTTGAGGTAACCACAAGACCTTTTAATCTGCCGTCTCTTCCCACTACCGCGCCACCAGAAGAGCCTTTTTGTGCGACAATACTTCCACCAACAGAGATAAGATCAACGGTAGAGGTGGCAAAGGTAAACACCTCACGTACGCTCGTAACACTTGATGCAGGATACAGAGACTTTTGTATGGTAATACCACCCACAAAGCCTGCTGGATATCCAGCGACAAGCACCTCAGAACCAACATCAACCGCTACCTCTTTTGTATCTACCGGAGTGTGTGAAATAGCCCCAACAGGATCACCATCAACCGTGCCAGTAATTCGCAATAGCGCATAGTCATGTTCTCCCGTACCTACGGGATTTTCGCTATCAATTTGTACTGCATTTTCGCGTACCCATGCTTCTGATACATACAGTAGCTCTGTGGTGTAGAGCGGATACGCAGGTGATCCGGTACGGATAATGCATTCGACATAGTCTTTTACAATGTAATCTTTGAGCAGTAAGTACTGAGCAATGTGTGCATTAGTGAGTATGACTCCACGAGAATCGATAATAATGCCTGATCCTGAGATGGGCATAAGCGGCCCACCAGATTTAGTTACGCAAAGAATATTGACGAGTGACGCGCGAACGTCTTCGTTGATACTTGAAAACGACACAGGAAATATATCCACCGGAAGGGGAGGGGTGAGTGTTTCGGTTACTGTTTTACTTAGTGTTGCTGGAGTGATGGGAGCCTCTTCTTTTGTCGGCTCTTTTTGTTCGTTGGTGGTGGCTACACTCTTTGTTTTTATCGGTACTGTTTCTTTTTTTGTTGGTAGTAGTGAAAGTGGTGTGGTGGTTGTCGCAGCTATTTCTTCTTTGATGAGTGCGGTAACTTTATCCATTGGGGTTTCTTCTACCGCTTGCGTGGTGGTTGCATTTTGTGCTGGGGTTGTAATCGTTAATTGCCTTTTTGGTGCGTATAGTGATTGCAGGCCAAAAACAACCAACAAGAAAAGGCTAAGCAACAGGAGCGCGGCACGATGTGCTGAATACGTCATATGCCGAGTATATCACTTATTAGCGAACCTCAAATACTCAACTTTCGATTGAAAGTTGGCATTTTTTGTGTATACTATTTTTATTCGCTTCTTTAGCGAAGCCGTTTATCAGACCCAATATCAAATAGATATTGAGTAATTGAATAAGTATATGCAAACTCTAGAATTACTTGATCTGAGTCATTTGTTCGCTCAAGAAGTGCCTATGGAAGAAGAAGAGAAGGAAGAGGGTGATATGACAGAAGATGCAACTGTCGAAGAAAAAGATGCAGACATGTCAGAATAAGGTCAAATAACAACAAGTCCCGCTCTATGGCGGGACTTGTTGTTATTTGGTAGAATCATCTACATTGCAATTGCGGGATTAGTTTAGTGGTAGAATGACTGCCTTCCAAGCAGTAGGTACCGGTTCGATTCCGGTATCCCGCACAAAAGATATGCCCGATAGGGCATTATGTACTGAGGGATACCGGAATGAGATCGGTGGGAGAGAATTCTCTCCCGTGGTGGAAGGCAGTGAGCAAAGCGAACGTTGGAAAACCGAAGGTTTCCAAGGTCGGAAATTCCCGCACAAAAGATATGCCCGATAGGGCATTATGTATTGAGAAATATCAGAGAAGGGCGCAAAATACGATTCTGGATTCTATCGTCTAGGACTAACACACAAAAACCGCCACATGTGGCGGTTTTTGTGTGTTAGTCTCTAAACAGAAACTATTTTACAGAGTCTTTGAAAGCCTTTGCTGCGCGGAACTTAGGTACTCGCATAGCAGGGATGCTGATTGACTCGCCAGTGCGAGGATTTCGTCCTGCACGTGCTGGTCGCATCTTAGAGCTAAAAATACCAAGACCTGCAACTGATACTTCACCTCCCTTCTTTACCCCCTCTACGATCCCATCGATAATCGCTTCTACTGCACGCTCAGCGTCTGCCTTTGTGCAGCCAATAGTCTCGTGAACCTTCTCCGCTAGTGTTTGCTTGTTCATGAACAAATAATTATTGAGTAATACCTCCCGAGTGAGAGGGTGTGGTGTGTGGGGTGCGTACACCCGTACCTGCGAGCATTGTATCGTAGCTAAAAAATACTGCAATAGAGCGCTTGAGGATAGCGTAACTATTGACAATATATAGTACACATTGCTAAACATTTTTCAGGATATTCCGTACTCTCTATCAGTGCGCACATTGTGTTGCGATGTTGTGCGGTATATGCGATAGTTTGGCTATGAATATAGGCATTTCAGGAGCTCAAGGAAGTTTTTCCGAAGAGGCAGCAATGACATATGTAAAGAGTGAAGGCATAACGGATTATCACATTCACTATTTAGTGAGCGCAGATAACGTATTAAAAGCACTTACTAGTGGAGCGGTTGATAAGGGAATTTTTCCAATTGAAAATTCAAATGGCGGTATTGTCATTGAGGCAGTACACGCCATGGCTGCCTATGTATTTGCGATAGAAAAAATGTTTGAAATCGATGTACACCACAATCTTTTAGTAAAAAAAGGTGTCACTGCAGATCATATAAAAACTATTACCTCGCATGATCAAGCGTTAAAGCAGTGTCGAATGTACCTAAAGAGAAAATGGCACGGTGTTGAGGTGGTAGAATATCCAGACACCGCAAAGGCTGCAGCGGATATAGCAAGTGGTGCACTACCAGATACCACGGCAGCAATAGCACCACGCCGTGCGGCAGAGCTATACAATCTTGATATTCTTGAAGAGAGTATTCAAGATTTAAAATTTAACTACACCAGCTTTGTGGTGGCGGTTACTCGTCCGTTACTGTAGTCCTGGCGTCATAATCACCGTGGGTGCCATCTGCATAGCGGTGCTTCCGAGGCTAGTCATCTCTATATTCTCTGCGTCCTTGGCAAGAGATTCAACAAGATGTAGTACTGCTACAATGCTTTCCTCTAGCGCCTCAAATACGCTTGGCATAAGGATGGTGAGCGCGTAGAGAAACACAATAAGCCCTATTGCTTTAAATACTGTCATACCTGTGTCGTAATTAAGGGACACACAAGTCTATTGTCGACCTCTCAATACACCCGCACGTGTTGTGTGCGTTTATGCCTCCTTGTTCCGGTGCAAGGAGGGGTATGAATTTTTTGTTGCCTCCTTGAGGAGTAGTACTTCTCAAGGTAGCCGGTCATTAAATACCTCTGTGTATGCGGTGTCAAGTTTTTTACATAGGTAGTACAGCAAAACGTACACACCCCCTACATAAAAGGGGGTGTGTACTAAGCAGATGTTTTGAAAGCTATTACCGCGCGTATTCGATGACTCTGTTCTCTCGTATGACGTGCACTTTTATTTCACCGGGGTATTTTAGGTCTGATTCAATTTTCTTTGCGATATCTCGTGCCATTTCGTGTGCGCGTATATCTGATACTTGTTCAGGGTGAACAAAGATGCGTATTTCACGGCCTGCAGAGAGGGCAAACGATCTATCTACTCCTTCAAACGAATTTGCAATTGCTTCAAGCTCGGCAAGTCGTTTTAGATAATTCTCTACGGTATCACGCCTCGCGCCAGGTCTACCTCCAGATATTGCATCAGCGACCTGCACAATTATTGATTCAATGGTTTCGTATGGATATTCTTCATGGTGCGCTTGCATCGCCTTGATTATGCGCTCATCCTCACCAAACTTTTGAAGTATCCGTCTTCCAATCTCAACATGAGACCCTTGCACTTCGTGGTCTAACGCCTTTCCAATATCATGAACAAGAGCACCAGCACGGGCAATTTGTACATCAGCACCAAGCTCAGCGGCAAGCATGCCAGCTATGTGTGCCATTTCTACCGAGTGTTGCAGTACATTTTGTCCATAACTAGTACGAAAATGCAGTCTTCCAAGAATTGCGAGTGTGCGAGTATCAAGATTTAATACCCCCGCCTCGTACGCTGCTTGCTCACCTTTTTCTTTGATTATCTTGTTTATTTCTTCTTTTGCTTTTTCAACCATCTCTTCGATTTTTGCTGGTTGAATACGCCCATCAATAATGAGATTCTCAAGTGCAACACGAGCAATCTGCCTACGTACAGGGTCAAAACTAGAAAGCACAATTGAGCCCGGAGTATCATCAATAATAACTTCTACTCCAGAAGCACGTTCAAATGCTTTTATGTTTCTTCCTTCTTTTCCAATTATTTTTCCCTTTATCTCGTCATTAGGTATTGGTATGGCGGTACTCATGATGTCTTGCGCCACGCTATTGCCCATTCGGTGAATAGAGGTAACAAGAATATCTTGTGCCTTTTTTTCTAGCTTCTCTTTTCCAGAAATCTCAAGCTTCTTAAGACGCAACATGAGATCTTCTTCGTATTCTTGCTCTAATTTCTTCTCAAGCTCAGTTTTTGCCTCCTTCATTGAAAGTCCGGCAACACGCTCAAGCTCCTCAAGTTGCTTTTTGCGCTCTAACGCAAGGTTTTCTTTGGTGGTTGCTATTGCTACTCCTTGGGCTTTTATTGCCTCCACTTCTTTATCAATATCTATTTGGCGCTTATCCAAAAGACCTTCTTTTGCGATAAGGCGTTCTTCGGTTTTTTTGTACTCACGTTCCTTTTCTTTAAACTCTTGTGTTTTTTCCTCGGTTATCTCCAGCGCCTTTTTTTCTGCTGCCTCGGTGATGCGCTTGCTCTCTTCACGCGCCTCAAGCATCATCTTTTTTATTTCGAGTTCCATCGAACCTCGTTTTCCAAGAGAGATTATCCAACGCAAAAAATACCCGAAAACTGTCCCAGCTACGCCAACTAAGGCGATAACGAGCAGTAATAGTGTTGTAGACATAATGCGGTAGAAGAGCTTCCGCAAAAGATGTGGGTATCCCTAGAAAGTATCCGAAGTGTCTGAAAAACAGGAAAAACGGCTTAATGATTTGATATTTTCAGTTTCCATTGAGAGATACATACGTAGCTTTTGAAGAAGTTCTTTTGGTACTAAGTGAATAATGTTCCTATCGTGTAATGTAGGTATACGTTCACAGTACCAGAAGTTTTAGGAAGCGCAAAACAGCAAGGGCAAGCCTTGCTGTTTTGCGCTAGTAGGTAGGGATTATTATTTTTTTACTTTAAGCACCTCATCAACAATACCGTACTTTCTTGCCTCTTCTGCATCCATGAAAAAGTCTCTATCCACATCCTTTTCAATTTGTTCAAGCTTTTGCCCGGTAGTTTTTGCGAGCATTTTATTGAGACGATCTCTTAGCTTAAGAATATGTCGAGCGGTTATTTCTATGTCTGACGCTTGACCTTGTATACCTCCCCACGGCTGGTGAATCATTACCTCTGCATTAGGAAGGATAAATCGCTTACCCTTTGCGCCGCTTGTTAGAATCATTGACCCCATAGACGCCGCCATACCCACGCATACTGTCGATACGTCTGGCTTTACGTGGTTCATTGTGTCTATTATTGCAAGTCCAGCATCAACATGTCCTCCTGGTGAGTTTACATACAAAGAAATATCTTTTTTTGGATCCTCGCTCTCAAGAAATAGAAGTTGGGCGATGATAAGGTTTGCCCCGGTATCATCAATCGGTCCGCCTAAAAATATAATGCGTTCTTTGAGAAGGCGAGAATAGATATCGTATGCACGCTCACCATGGCTGCTCTTTTCTATTACGGTTGGTACTAAGTAACTCATAGGTATAAATTATATGCCAATACTAACAAATGTGTGCGGTGACGCAATGATGGTATCGCTACCACGCGACTATGCGTGGTGTTCATCATCATGATCATGATGGTCCTCGTGGTCGTGATCATGGATTGGGCTTGGCTCTGTTGGCTTGACCCCAGTCTCAAGATAGGTGAATACCATATCATTCATCATAAGGGTGCTGACATAGCTCTCTAGCGCATCAGGATTTGCATCAGGGTAGTGGATAAGGAGGTGTGCCACTTCTTTGCTTACACGTTCACTTTCTGGGACGAGTCCTTCCTTTTTTGCGATAGTCGAAAGAGCTAACTGTAGTGTTGCACGCTTAGTTGCTTCGCCACGCCACTCTTCTTTGATTGCTTCCTTTGTCTTTCCGGTGTGCGAAAGATAGTCTTCAAGAGAAACATTCATACGAGAGAGGTGTGCGTTCATGTCGGTAAGCATTTTATCAAGCTCGCTTTCTACAAATATTGTAGGGACATCAACGGTAGTTTTTTCAGCAATTGCATCAGCCATAGCTGCGCGTTGCTTCTCTTTTTCTTTGAACTGCTTATCACGCTCAAGATCAGTCCTTAGTTTTGCATGAAAGTCTCCCACAGATGAGAATTCACCAAATTCCCCTACCATATCATCGGTAAGAGTAACTAAATCTTCTGTCTTGATGTCATCGATGGTTGCCGTGCTCTCACTATCTAACTCTTTCTTTTTGAGTAGTGCGTGACGCTTGCGAATATCAGTGAGTACAGACTCAAACTCTTCATCAGAAAGTGTCACGGTGCTTTTTTCCCACTCTTTTCGCAGAGATGCAGCGATGGTTTCATATTCAGGGAGTGTGACCGTTGGTATCACCGCGGTTCGAATTCTAAACTCAATTGGATTTCCTGGAGCTATTTTGGTTATGGCAACTTCTGGCCTACCTATTACCTCAAGGTTGTTTGACAGTACTATTTCAGGATATGCCCTCTCAAGTAGCGCAAGTGCCACCTCTTCTAGTAGTTTCATTTCACCCACATGCTTTAGCGCTACCGCCTCTGGCACGTGACCTTCTCTGAAACCATCAATACTTAGCTTGCTCGCAATTTTCTTCAGTACGTCAGGCTTTTTTGCCTCTATTGAAGAGGTGGTGAGTACTCCGGTAACCTCAACCTCTGAGTGTTCCTTCGGCGTTATTATTATTTGCTCGTATTGTTTTTCTGTCATATTGATGGACTATAACAAAACACGCCCGCACAATCTAGTGCTGGCGTGTTTTCGTATTGCTATAGGTGTAGGTTATAGACTTAGATCACCCTCAAGCTCAGCGTCCAAGGCGTCAAAATTTGATGCTTCAAGATCGGTCTGGATATCAGAAATCTCATCAGAAGTGCTAACATCAAGCAATTCTTGCGCAGTTGGTGCTGACTCATCAGCTTCAACAGGTGCATACTCCTGCTCATTAGACATGTTCATCTCAGTCTTTCTAAGCTCTGCACCCCAGTAGTAAAGACCTCCTACCGCAAGAATCGCAATAACGACAATTGCGCCAATAACCGGGCCCATTGATCCGTGCTGCGCTACAGGTGCTTGTGCAGGCACTTGATTTTGCATAGGAGCAACCGGCGGTACGGTACCCATGTTGTTTTGTTGTTCGTCCATAGTACGTGGTTAATCTATTACTACTATTAATTAGTGGTACTTGTTGCGGTGTTGGTTGGGGTAGAAGTCTTTCGTGTCTTGTTAAACGCAGTTACCGCCTTGTTGATTTCTTTTACTGCATCACGTAACAATTCGTGCGCATTCTTTATTTCCTCAATAATATTCTTTATCTCCTTTTTTACCTCCTCAATTGCCTTCTTTGGATCCTCAGTTGCTAGCGCGGCTTCAACACTTGCCATTATCGCTCCTGCGCTTGTCTCTGCAGAGGCAATAGCTGTTTTAGCCTCAGTAAGCTTTGCCGTAGCTGCATCAAGCTTTAGTCCTGCAGCGCCGTGTTGCTCTAGTAGCTTGTTGATTCGAGTTTCTACTCGTGCGGTAATATCATCTAGTCGAGTTACTGCAGCAAGAAGTCTCTCGGTAACCTTTTCTGAGTATTCAGTTACGCGCTCTTTTGCTTTTGCTTCAAGCTCGGCCTTTCGTTCTTCTTGCTTTTTCTTCATCTCATCAACCCGTGCGCTTGATGAAGCCTTTCTATCTTCCATGCGCTGTGTGGTAGAAGCCTTTCGTTGCTCCATACGCTCGGTGGTTGATGCCTTTTTGGTATCAATCATAGCCTTTACCTCTGCCTTTTTCTCTTCTGCTTTCTTCACCATCTCGGCTTTCTTTGCCTCAAGAGTCTTTTGGAGCTCTGCTTTCTTTGCTTCTGCTTGAGCTCTCGCTTCTTCTATCTTTGCAGAGCTCTGTTCTCGCACCGTATTAAAACGATCTTTAGTAGTGGTGCTAGACGCTCCTGCTGTGGTTGATTCTTCCGCGTGTGCCGGTACACCACCAAGGGTGACCACAAATGCGAGAAGTAGTACTAAAAGATAACTACGCATATGTTCTTTTATTAAATAAATGATAATAACAAGTACCAAGCACAAGCCGTATACTTATGGTAAGTATACACAACAAAAGTACTATAGGAGAGTTCTTCTGTGTGGATAGAATACGGTAAACAGAACAATCCCCGCCACGAGGCGGGGATTGTTCTGTTATATCTATAGGTGTTGGCTATGCCGCTTTTGCTTGGTATTGAGCAATTGCCTTATCGTAGTCCTTTTTTGCATCCTCTGCTCCTCTAAATCCGTTTACTGCTACTTCTTTATTCTGGATTTTTTTGTAGGTAGAGAAAAAGTGCTCAATCTCTTTTATGGTGTGTTTATTGATGTCACCTAGGTCTTTTACTTCATTCCATCGAGGATCATCGGTCGGCACTGCGATTACCTTGTTGTCACTTTCTCCACCATCAATCATATCCATAACCGCAACTGGCCGCACTCGCACCAGTATGCCGGGAGCTAGGGGGTAGGTGGTAAGGACAAGTACATCAAGCGCGTCACCATCGTCCCACAATGTGCGGGGGACAAAGCCATAATCAAATGGATAGTCCTGTGAAGTGTGCATGGCTCTATCAAGGGCGATAAGCCCTGTTGCCTTATCAATTTCGTACTTATTCTTAGATCCTCGTGGTATTTCGATGATGACATTCATCTCATCTCGAGTACCTGGTTCAATGTCATGAAGTAGATTCATAGACGTAGGTGATTATTACTAACAGTGTTACTTTACTCTGTTTCTGTTTCCGCAGAAAGTGCCTCACCCTCAGCTTCATTTGTAGACTCCGCACTCTCTGGAGTGCCTACAGAGTGAATATCAATTTTCCAACCAGTTAGTTTAGCCGCAAGACGCACGTTTTGCCCCGCCTTTCCAATAGCTAGTGATTGCTGGTCTTCAGACACTTCAACAAAGGCAGTTCTTGTAGTTTCGTTGATTTCTATATTGAGTATTTTTGCTGGAGAAAGTGCTTCCTCAATAAATTCTGTTGGATTAGCATCCCAGGCAATAATATCAATCTTTTCGCCACCCAATTCGCCCATCACGGTAGTTACGCGTACACCACGTTGACCTACAAGTGATCCTACTGGATCGATATGATCATCGTATGAGGTAACCGCAATTTTAGATCTGCTACCTGGCTCACGGGCAATTGCCTTAATCTCCACAGTTTTGTGCTGTAGTTCTGGGGTTTCCATCTCAAAAAGCTTTGCAAGAAACTTAGGATGTGACCTAGAAAGACGCAAAAACACACCACGGTGCCCCTCATCAACAGAATACAGATATGCTCTGACTCGCTCACCTTGGCGAAAACGCTCACCAGGTATTTGCTCTTCGTACGGGAGGATGCCGGTAGTTCTACCTAAGTCAATGTAAATATTGCCTCGTTCAATTCTTTGTACTGTACCAGATACTATTTCTCCTTGTTTTTGGCCGTATTCTTCAAATACCGATGTTTTTTCTGCCTCTCGGATTTTTTGAATAATTACTTGCTTTGCCGTTTGTGCGGCGATTCGTCCGTAGTCACCCTTCTCTTCAAGTGGGAATACAATTTCTTCGTCTAGCTCTGTATCCTTTTTCATTCTGCGAGCATCGTCAATAAATATATGCTGTTCAGGGTTGTAGCGAATACGGTCATCATCCTTATCAACCGGTTCGTCGCTTTCCATGCGTACCTGCGATGGGTCTACTACTATCTTTACTTGGGAAAAGGTAACATCCCCAGTTTCTGGGTTAAATTTTGCTCGTACAATCTGTGAGCGCTTTCCGTACTCCTTCTTATAGGCAGTAGCAAGTGCTTGTTCGATTGCATCAAGGGTTTTAGCACGAGGAATACCACGCTCTTCTTCGAGCTGGTCAAGGACTGAATTAATTACTTTTAGATCAAATAGCGCCATATGTAGTTGTTATTCAATTGTCTTCTAAATACTCGTATACACATCATACCCTTCTATTATATATAGTATGTATGAATATGTACTATATACCTACTATTCGGGCAAAAAGAATCGCCCCCATGGGGCGTTTCTGATGCGATAATACTAGCATCTGAGTAAAAACTGTCAAGTAAGCTATTGACTAATCAATATTTTCATGTATAATACATGTAGTTGTTGTAACCCACCCACGCCAAAATACGTTGGGAAAACCAAGGAGAAGTTAAATGTTTGACAGCTATGGCACGACCGTCGTCGACAGGAATAATTCCCAGACCATTTTCAATAGCATGGAAGAGGAAATGGAAGAAATTCGACGACTAATGACTCATGGTTGGTTCTTGCCAAGTATGACGATGCAAGTAGGCCTTGCTCAGGCCTACTTACGGGGAGATGAGGAGCAACTCCTATCAGAATGGGGGGAGCGATTTTTCGCAGCCTCAGGTTATATTCTTCCTACTCGGAATAATATTACATGGAGAGATGAGAAGGGAAAAGAATGCAGGGTTAAATGGCCCATGGCCTGGATTTACAGTAATCCACTATTCACTGTTTTCTCATCACGCGCATGTGCGGAGGTTTGGAAGAGTGACATAAAGCCAAGAATAGTGGCTAAAGCGAAAAGGGAAAATGAAAAACCTAGTAAGGTTTTTTCAGGTGAGGCTAACCGTGACCCGCCGCCAGGGAAGACGGAGAAAGCACGAATCTCTGGCGCGAAGGAGCGCCAGAGATTAAACAGAGAACGGGCGGCAGAGGAAAACCGCCGGCGTGGCGGAAGAAGACAAGGGGGGATCAAGTGAAGAAAAAGACTCCCAAAGAAAAAAAAGAGCAAAAAGAAAGAGAGAAAAAGCAAAAAGAAAGAATCAAACATGAAATTGATAAAGCAAATTTCATGAAAAATTGGAAAAGAAAGCAACGTTAAAGATTCCAAACAGCACGCAATACTCTGCGTGCTGTTTCTTTTGTAACGCTAAACACTATTTATTTTGTTACATGTTGAGAAGTGTCTAAAGTAACCGCGTGTATGCGGTATACTACTCATAATGGTAGTAGATCAAATACAACTAAAAGAATTCGTACTTGATTCTGGTCTTGTACCCAAGCAAGTGGTTGAGGATTCATTGATTAAAGCAAAAGCCACAAAGAAAAAACTAGGTGACATTTTAATAAGTGACGGACATCTCTCTGAGGATGATTTGCGTCGGGTACAGGCATACATACTTGGTATCCCATTTATTTCATTAAAAGGGAAGCATATAGACTTTGATACTCTGTCATTAATCCCAGAGCCTATTGCACGCACTAATAATATTGTCGCATTTAAAAAGCAGGACAAAGAGCTTGAGGTTGCCATGCTAGATACAGACGACCTACGCTCCATTGAATTCATAAAAAAGAAGACAGGACTCAAGATTTTACCTCGTCTTACCGATGTAAATTCAATCAAGGATGCGCTACTGCAGTATCAAAAAACACTCAAGGATGAGTTTGGCGATATCATAAAACGAGAGTCAGAAACACTCGCGGTAGTATCTGAAAATACAGGCGAGGAAGTTTCTGGTACCGACTTAAAAAAGCTCGCTGAAGATCTTCCGGTGGTACGTATTGTAAATGCGCTTTTAAAGCATGCAATTTTGCAAAACGCATCTGACATACACGTAGAGCCAATGGAAGAGACGGTGCTCGTTCGTTATAGAATTGACGGTATACTCCATGACGCAATGTCACTTCCTAAAAGTGCCGGCCCTTCTATTACGGCGCGCATAAAAGTACTTTCCAATTTAAAGCTTGATGAAAAGCGTCTCCCACAAGATGGTCGTTTCAAAATGAAGATAGATGACGAAAAAGTATCATTCCGTGTATCAGTGTTGCCGGTCTACTATGGTGAAAAAACAGTGATGCGATTGTTGCGAGAGGGAGGTGGGGGGTACACCCTTGAATCACTTGGCTTTCATGGTAATGGGTTAGAAAAGATTCACGAGGCGACTCGCCGTACCGTGGGTATGATTCTCACTACTGGTCCTACCGGATCAGGTAAAACGACGACGCTTTATACTATTTTAGATATTGTTAATACCCCAGAAGTAAATATCTCAACCATAGAAGACCCTATCGAATATCAAATGCAGAGGGTAAATCAGACACAGGTAAAACCGCAAATTGGCTTTACCTTCTCCGAAGGTCTGCGCTCACTTGTTCGCCAAGACCCCGACATTATCATGGTGGGAGAAATTCGTGACGGCGAAACCGCAAGTCTTGCGGTTAATGCAGCACTCACGGGACACCTTGTACTCTCTACCCTCCACACCAACTCTGCTGCTGGCGCTATCCCTCGTCTTATTGAAATGGGTGCAGAAGCATTTCTTCTTGTATCTACTCTTGATGTGGTTATTGCCCAGCGTTTGGTAAGAAAGTTTACAAAAGAAAAGGAGGAGTACAACCTCACCAAGGCAGAAGTAGATAATCTTGCCGTGCATGCAAATATTGAGCGCGTGATGAAAGCGCTTCATGAAGAGGGGATAGTTGATAAAAAGATCACCACACTTGATAAGGTTCCATTTTTTAGACCAAAAAAAGGTAAAGAAGAAGACGCATATAAAGGGCGTATCGGTATCCACGAAATACTTTCTATGTCGTCAAAAATTCGCGACCTTATTATGGAGGGCAAGGACGCAGACCATATTGAACAGCAGGCAAGGGCAGAAGGCATGCTCACCATGCTTGAAGACGGCATATTTAAATCAGCGCAAGGTATTACCTCTATTGAAGAAGTACTCAGGGTGATTAGTGAGTAATAATTAGTAATTATTTTTAGGGTGAGTATTTCTCACCAAAGGCCGCAAGCTTGCGCTTGCGGCCTTTTCGTTTTCTTTTTTATACAAACATCATATATAAGGACCTTTCGATATATCGAAAGGTCCTTATATATAGTTCGTACTGTTGATTAACTTTCAAAATAAATGGTAGTTGGATGGTATCATTGAAGTACTGCTGTTCGGTATAAATAGATGCTTGTTGCCACGGACATAAGTACACACTATGCCAACATTTGTATACAAAGCTAAACGAGATACAGGGGAGGAGTACGAAGGTACGCTTGAGGCGGTAGATAGATTTGAGTTGTACCAACATATACGCAAAGAAAACGCGACGGTGGTTTCATTTGAAGAAACAAAGGGTGGAAGTTCTATAAATATCCACATACCTATTATCAGTAGTTTCTTTGGAAGAATAAAAGAGACAGACAAAATCAACTTTGCTAAAAATCTTTCCGCCATGCTCTCTGCGGGGCTGTCCCTCTCACGCGCTCTTCAGGTGATGGAGCGCCAAACAAAGAAACCAGGATTCAAGACGGTACTCCTTGATCTGGTGGCATCAATTGAAAAGGGAATCACTTTTAATGAAGCGCTAGCAAAACATCCAAAAGTATTTTCATCACTAGTTATTTCTATGGTGCGTGCCGGTGAAGAGAGTGGTGGGCTATCTAACTCACTCCTTGTGGTGGGCGAGCAGATGGATCAAACCTATCGACTAAAAAAGAAAATCAAAGGGGCGCTGATTTACCCCGGTATCATTATGGCGGCACTTGTTGTTATCGGCGCACTCCTTTTGGTCTTTGTAGTACCTACCCTCAGTCAGACATTTACCGAACTTGGAGTAGAGCTTCCTGCCTCAACAAAAATGATTATCGGGGCAAGTAATTTTATGCAAGAGCAAACAGTCGCCGCGATCATACTATGTATCGGAGTTATTGCAGGATTTTATTACGGACTTAAAACCAGCATCGGTAGAAGAATATTTGAAACCGTATTACTCAAGATGCCTATTATAAAAGAGCTTGTCAAAGAGACTAACTCTGCACGTACCGCGCGCACGCTCTCGTCGTTATTGTCTGCTGGAGTTGATGTGGTGCATTCACTCGAGATTACTGCTGATGTGGTGCAGCATTCGTATTATCGAGCAGTGCTAGTTGAAGCAAAAGAAAAAATCCAGAAAGGAAACCCACTTGCGGATGTATTTCATGTGCATGAAGATTTGTACCCAACACTCGTTGGCGAGTTAATTGCCGTTGGTGAAGAGACAGGAAAGCTTCCTGAACTTCTTTTACGCGTCGCAGAGTTTTATGAACTTGAAGTTGAGCAAAAAACAAAAGACATGTCCACGATTATCGAACCATTTTTGATGGTTATCGTCGGTGCGGTTGTCGGATTCTTTGCGGTATCAATGATCACTCCAATATATTCTGTCACTGAAGGTATTTAGTTTTTCACCACATGGTTATCAATAGAAAAGAAAAGGGAATGACGCTCATCGATGTGATCATCGGCATCGCTCTTATTATGCTCGTCTTTTATGGATTGTACGGAACGTTTCGTCTATCTATTGTCCTCATAGGAAGTAATAAAGCAAAAGTAGGCGCGATGTCTCTTGCAACAGAAAAAATGGAATTTGTTAGATCAATGTCCTATGACGCACTTGGTACTGTGGGGGGTATACCAGCGGGATTGTTGCCACAAACAGAAACAATAGAACTCAATCAAACTACCTACACAAGACGCACCTTTATCACCTACGTCGATGATCCTGAAGATGGACTTGATGATGAAGATGAAAACGGCATCACCGCAGATTATAAAAAGGTTAAAGTCGAACTCGAGTGGACGTTAAAAGATAGAGTGCAGTCGTATGCGATAACCTCATCAGTGGTGCCGGTTGGTATAGAAAACATCACTGGTGGCGGCACATTAAAGATTGCCGTGTTTGATGCATCAGCATTACCGGTAACAAGCGCGCAAGTACGGATAAGAAATACCACCGTTTCACCACCTATTGATGTGACCACATTTACCAATCTCTCCGGGGTCGCGATTTTTCCGGGAGGTACTCCAGAGGGAAGTAATTATCATATTACGGTTACCAAAGCAGGTTACAGTACCGATAGCACGTACGATGCAACGGCACAAAATCCTAATCCTCTCCCAGCAAACCTTTCTGTAGTTGAAGGAGAGACGACTACCGGCAGTTTCGCAATTGATGTGTTATCAAATTTGTTTGTGAACACCTTTGATCCTGTTGCTACCACGACTACCCATGACACATTTGATAGCGGCGGAGGTATCGCACAGCTATCCAACACGGCACGCGCGGGGGGAGACATACTTCTTGCTACCACTAATGGCGAATACTACGCAGACGGTACCGCAGACTCACTTACTATCGCCTCGCCGTATTTGGTTTCATGGGGAGAAGTAACGTTTGCGCATACCATGCCTGAGACGACATCACTACGATACCAACTGCTTTACAATAACGGCACTGACTTTGTACCTATACCAGAAAGCGATTTGATTGGTAATGCTACTGGCTTTAGTACCTCGCCCGTTCCGCTATATGGACTTGCCACTACGACGTATAGCGAACTTAGAATTCGCGCCCTGTTACACACTGATACCACCACCGTCACGCCGTATGTTCATGAGTGGAATCTTTCAAGTCTTGTCGGTCCTGTACCGAGGGGCGGTATTCCTATTACGATTACGAGTACTAAGACCATCGGTACAGACGAGGATATTAATCCAATATATAAATATACAGAGAGTCAGACTACAAACAGTGAAGGAGTCACCTCATTTGATGCAATCGAATGGGATACGTATACGCTTACGGTTGATGGTGTTGGTGGAGGTTTTGATATTGCACAAGCATGTGCAGCGTTACCTGTTACTATTTCACCGGCAAGTACAAAAACACTATCGCTCTACATGACTGCGCACACACCACACTCGATACGAGTTGAAGTGGTAGACGACGCAGGTGCCACTATGACTGATGCATCTGTGCGTGTGTATGGCGGAGGATATGACACACAAAAGAACACGGGTGCGTGTGGGCAGGCGCATTTTTCTGGAGTAAGTAACAGTACCCCATACACAATTGTCGTGGTGCGGGATGGATATGAAACCGTTACCCTCACTGGGGTAAATATCTCTGGGGCGGATAGTTTACGGGTTACCCTTCCTGCTCTATGAAAATAATCCATCTAGTAATGCAAAAGAAAGGGTTCACACTCATAGAAAGTATTATTGTGATTTCCATTTCGACGCTCGCGATGCTTGCGATTGCTTCGTCTGTCTTATTTTTTTACCGAACAAATGCAAACGCGATAGAACAGGCACTCGCACTATCAAGTGCGCGTAAGGGTGTTGAATATATGGTTCGTGATGTGCGTGAAGCAACGTATTCTGAAGAAGGTTCCTATCCGATTATTTCAATGAGTGATACCGAGTTGTATTTTTACAGCGACACCGACAGAGACAATGCAGTAGAGCGCATACATTATTATCTTAACGGTACCGTGCTTGTACGTGAGACGGTAAATCCGACCGGCACACCACTTACATACGTTGATGGTACGGGAGAGGTAACGGTGGTGTCTGAAGATGTACGAAATGGTGAGGATGATGTACCAATGCTTGAGTACTATGATGCGACCGGTACAGAGATACTTGATTACACTCGAGTAAGTGACGTGGCAATTGTAGGAGTTACCGTTATAGTAAATATAAATCCTACCCGTCTTCCTGAAGAGTTTACCTTGCGATCAACTGCCTCATTAAGAAATGTAAGAAGCAATTAGCACCCGTAGACATGTATCGTCATCATCACAATGAAAAAGGTTCTCTCATAATTCTCACGCTAGTGTTTGGTACGCTATTTGTGACACTTACCTCATCGCTTGTTGGGTTTGTGTTGGTACAAAAAAAATTACAATTTTCAAAAGAGAACAGAGAGAAGGCGATACATATTGCAGAGGCGGGGCTTGAGTATTACAAATGGCGCCTCGCACACTATCCGCAAGATTTGCAGGATGGCACCAATGCAGCTGGTCCATATGTACATGAGTATACCGATCCAGAGACTGGGACCGTGGGAGAGTTTTCTCTCGAGGTAGAAGGTAATAGTTACTGCGGGCAGTTATCAGCAGTAGAGATACGGTCAACAGGCTACACCACTGCAGAGCCAACCCTAACAAGAGAGATATATGCAAAGTATGCACGGCCGTCGGTTGCTGAGTATGCATACATACTAAACAGTAATGTGTGGGCAGGAAATGACAGAGAGATTTTTGGTAGATACCACTCAAACGGTGGTATCCGAATGGATGGTACAAATTATTCTAGTGTTACCAGCGCCCTTACCAATTGGTTCTGTACGTCGAGTTTTGGGTGTAGCTCTGCGGGTGAGACAAAGCCCGGGATATTTGGCGTAGGGAGTGGAAATGAGTTGTGGAAGTATCCGACCCCATCAATTGATTTTGCTGGCATCACTCTTAATCTCACCGCGATGAAGAATGCAGCAAGAAATAACGGTGGCATTTATCTCAATCCACGAGGCGCGGGGTATCATCTTGTCTTAAAAAATAATGGTTCGGTAGATATATATGACGTACAAAGCACAAGCTACGTGTGGGCATATTCTAACGAACTTGGATGGCATAGGAATTATGAAATAATAAACAGACAACGCTTTATAGAAAATCGAATCATACCCGCACAATGTCCGATCATTTTTGTCGAGGACAATGTGTGGATCGATGGTGTGGTAAGTGGAAAGGTGACCGTCGTATCAGCAAATGAAAATAGTCCGGCAATTTCAACACGAGCAATTCTCTCAGGTAACATTACGTATGTAAATAATTCTGGGGTCGATGGATTTACGTTGGTAGCAGAGGAAGATGTACTCATCCCACTTCAGTCACCCAACATCATGACACTTAGTGGTATCTATATTGCGCAAACGGGTCACTTTGGAAGAAATCACTACACGACTACTGGTACTAACGAGGTGCCAACTTCGCTGGACTCATATGTAAAGCAGGATTTGCTTACCGTCCAAGGAACTATCGTTTCAAACGGTAGAGAGGGAACCCAGTGGTTGTGTTCAAGTGTGTATTGCTCAGGATATGCTGAAAGAGAAAATAACTATGACAGAAAGCTTTCTACCAGTCCGCCCCCACTTACCCCGTACACATCAGACGACTTTATGTTTGTAGAGTGGCGAGAAATGAACTAGTCACTATAGGGTGAGCGATATATACTCATTATATGTCTATTGAATATAGCGATCTTGAAAAGCGCAATCAAAATGAAGCACTCAAGCATCTTACTGAGCAAAAGCAAAAAGAGGCAATCACGCGTGAGATAAAAAAAATCGTGGGCATTGACCCACTTACAGTAGTACGAGGAAGTATTACCATCATAGGTGGGGTGCTCACTATTGCCGCGGCACTCGCGGTGCACGACTCATACGTGAGCCCAACGGAACCTCTCCCTACAAAAGAGATTGCAGCACTAATCGGGGGCCTTGTAGTGCTTTCTTTTGGAGTCTCGTTAAAGCGTAAATAGAGTATTCCTCACATGCTATACTTAGGTGGCATGAAAAAAAGAACACTACGGTACGTTGTTGCCAATTTTAAAATGAATCCGGAGTCACCAACCAAGGTGAAGTCGCTTGCAAAAGCTATCAAAACAGGCCTGAAGAAGGCGACTGCTGTCCATATTGTTCTCGCGCCTAGCCATGTGCATATAAGTGCTGTTGCTGGATTTACTGGATTAAAACTTCTCTCTTTGGGCGCGCAAGACGCAGGTATGGCGGCAACCGGCGCACACACCGGCGATGTATCTCCAACTCAACTTAAACAGCTTGGAGTTAAGTATGTATTACTAGGACACTCAGAAAGAAGAGCCAGAGGTGAAGACAATGCACTCATCAATAAAAAGGTACACGCAGCGCTAGCTGCTGGACTTACCCCAATTGTTTGTATTGGTGAACAAGTACGCGATAAATCTGGCGCGTATCTTGATTTTCTTAAAGATGAGATTGAACAATCACTTAACGATGTCTCGCCATCGTTGCTCAAGCGAGTGCTTGTCGCCTACGAGCCTGTGTGGGCAATAGGAAAAGCACCAGAAGATGCAATGCGCCCCACTGATGTGCACGAGACAGTATTGTTTATACGCAAAGTGCTCACTGACATGACAGAGAAGTCCGTGGCATTTGCGGTGCCAATTCTGTATGGTGGCTCAGTTTCTCCAGAGAATGCTCAGGCTATCATTACAGAAGGAATGGTAGATGGGCTGTTGGTAGGGCATGCATCACTTGATGCATCACTGTTTACAAAAATTGTAAGTGCTGTGCATGACGCAACTAAATAAACTTCGAACTTTTTCTCCTGAGGATATTGCTGGTCGGTGTGTCTTGGTGCGCGCTGATCTTAATGTACCAATAGATAATGGTGTTATTACTAATGATTTTCGTATTAGAAGAGCGCTCCCTACAATTACTGCAATTATTCGTGGTGGGGGTAGAGTAGTGCTTATTTCACATATTGGTAAAGATGGGCAGGGTACCCTTGGTCCTGTTTATCACTACTTACAGCAACATGTCCCTATTCATTTTGCAAAAACACTTGATGAAGCAGAGCGTCTTCAAGTATCTCTTGCAGAAGGTGAAGTTTTATTACTTGAAAATCTACGAAGTAATCCCGGTGAAGTAGAGGCGGACAAAGCATTTTCAGCGCGACTCGCTGGGTTAGCTGAGGCGTATGTTAATGACGCATTTGCAGCATCACACAGAGCGCACGCATCAATTGTTGGCGTGCCTACTCTTCTTCCATCATATGCTGGCATAGAGTGTATGGATGAAGTCACTAATCTTGATACTGCGCTTACTCCTGTTTCGCCATCACTTCTTATTCTTGGTGGAGCAAAGTTTGCTACAAAAATACCACTGATACGTAGACTACAACACTACGACACTATATTTATTGGCGGTGCAATCGCAAATGACTTTTTTAAAGAAATGGGGTATGAGGTTGGGGAATCCCTTGTTTCTTCTGATACGCAGGCGATCGCGTCACTTATGAGCAATAAAAATATCCTGCTTCCTATTGATGTAACCGTTTCTCGCGGAGAAGATTCTTTGGTGGTGGCTCCCACTGAAGTGCTCCCACACGATGTGATTATGGATGTCGGTACAAAAACTACTGACATGCTTTCTTCGCTTGTCGCTGAGGCAAAAACCATTCTATGGAATGGTCCACTTGGAAATTATGAAAAGGGCTACACAAGAGAGACAGAACAACTAGCAAAGGCAGTCGCCGCTTCATCTGCTACATCAATTGTGGGCGGAGGAGATACTATCGCCTCTATTGGACGCCTTTCGCTTGAAGACAAATTCACCTTTCTCTCAACAGGCGGTGGTGCAATGCTTGATTATCTCGCAGAAGGTACTCTTGTGGGACTTGAGGCGCTTAAGCACAGTAACTAACTATGGAGCATAAAACAGTAGCCCTTATTGAATCATTGCTGGTATCACGCGGCGTAATATATAAAAAATTTGTTCATGAACCAGTTCGCACCAGCGAAGAGGCGGCAATGGTGCGTCCAGAGTATTCATTGTCTCAAGGGGCTAAAGCACTCATTGTGAGAGTAAAGCGCTCGGGGGAAAAGTTTTTTGTTATGGTGGTGGTTCCGGGAGATAAAAAATTTGACTCAAAGAAGCTAAAAGAGGTACTCGGTGCAAGTGATATACGGTTTGCTACTCCTGAAGAGGTCGGAGAGATTACCGACGGTGTTAAGCCAGGTGGGGTGCCACCCTTTGGTATACTATGGAACCTTCCGGTATATAGCGATATATCGCTATATACCAACAACGAGATTATTTTTAATGCGGGTGACAGAGGAGTTTCGATGGCGATAACCTCAGCCGATTATCGCACGGTAGTAAATCCGCATGTTGTTTCTATAGCGTAAGTGAAGATCGTATTGTTTGTGCTAATTTTTCCATTACCTCATCATCTGCCATCTCACCTTTGTGAGCAATAAGTGGTTTCCCGTGTGGTACAGGATATACGCGTATATGGACGTGTGGTACATCAAATCCTTCTACTACGACGCAGACTCGTGTGTTTGGAAATGACGCATTCATAGCTCTCGCAAGGTGGTTGGTAATATGCCACAGATGCAGGTACAACTCCTCATCAAGCGAGAACATATAGTCAATCTGAGTTTTAGGAATGACGAGTGCTTGCCCTTCCACTGAGGGAAATTTATCCATAAGAATAAAGGCTTTTTCATCTTGCCACACTATCACTCCAGGCACCTCACCCTTCAAAATTTTTGTAAATATTGAGTCTTGCATACAGCAATAGACTACCACGCCGTACATAAATCATGGAGTAGCCACGTGGTACAATATGCGTCTATGACGCCAGAGCTTATAGAACGATTACTTATTTCCCGAGGGCTCGTTGATGAGGAGGCGCGCAAGGTATTTTTGTATCCTGATTATGACAGAGATGTTCATAATCCATTTTTACTTTCTCAAATAGAAACAGCGGGAAAACGAATACTTGCCGCTATGGATAATCAAGAGCACATCGTCATTTATACCGATTATGATACTGACGGCATTCCTGGTGGTGTCATCCTGCATGATTATTTTAAAAAAGTGAAGTATGAACATGTTCGAGTTTATACCCCGCATAGAGTGCTTGAGGGGTTTGGCCTCAATGTGCCGGCAATAGAAGAGATAGCAGACAGCGGAGCAACACTCATCATTACCGTCGATTGTGGATCGACAGATACTAAAGAGGTGGACCGTGCTCGAGCGCTTGGTGTTGATGTGATAATAACCGATCATCACGTTGTGCCAGAGAGTCCACCAGCAGCAATCGCGCTCGTTAATCCAAAACAAAAGGATGATATATATCCAAATAAAGATATCTGCGGCGCTGGTGTGGCGTTTCAATTAGTGAGAGCACTAATTGCACTTAGACCTATCGAAGGTGCCCCTGTTGGGTGGGAGAAATGGCTTCTTGATATGGTTGCTATAGCAACATTATCAGATATGGTACCGCTCGTCGGAGAGAATCGTGCTTTTGCACGGTACGGTCTTCAGGTTATGCGAAAAACATTTCGACCAGGTATTCGAGCGCTCCTAAAGCGTTTGCGTATTGATCAAAAAACACTCACTGAGGATGATATTGGGTTTGGTATTAGCCCACGTATTAATGCAGCAAGTAGAATGGGAGTACCTGAACGAGCATTTAGATTACTTGCGACCGAGAGTGCGCAGGAGGCAGAGACGCTCGCGCGCGAACTTGATTTGCTTAATAACAAACGAAAGGGGGTGGTGGCGTCGCTCGTTAAAGAGGTGAGAAAGCGTCTCGCGCACAGAGAAATAAACGGAGTCATTGTTCTTGGTGACCCATCATGGAAACCTTCCTTACTTGGACTTGTTGCCAATACGCTCATGGGTGAATACGGAGTACCGGTATTTTTGTGGGGACGAGAAGATGGTTCTGTAATAAAGGGGTCATGTAGGTCTCCTGTTGGCTACAATGTAATGGAGATTATGGAGCGAGCACATGAACATTTTTTAGATAAGGGAGGACATGATTGTTCGGGAGGATTTTCTGTTTCTCACGAACAAATTCATTTTTTGGAAGAGGCACTGGTAACGGTGATGCGCACTATACCCAAAGTAACAAATAGCGCTGATACACCGCACGTCATTACGGTTTCACTTACAGAAATATCAGATTCGTTCCTAGAGAGCTTAGAAACGCTACGCCCGTTTGGGGAAGGTAACAAAAAACCGTATTTAAAAATCACACCAGTGCAGATTAAAGAGGTAGCATCATTTGGTAAAAGCGGTGAGCATGTGCGCATGGTCTGCGTTGATGATAAAAGAACAAAGCGAGAAGCGATAGCATTTTTTAAAAAACCAACAGACTTTGCGGTGTTTCCTGAGGCGGGTAAGAGAGTGACGGTGATGGGAAACATAGAGAGCGGTACGTTTATGGGACGTACCTCTGTGCGTATTAGAATATTAGATATTGTAATGGATGATTCATCACTCTCTGTGTAACACACTATCGCGATATATCGCGATAGTGTGATTGGCTAGGTATGGTGGAAAACTTTCACGACAATATAGCGATATATCGCTATATTGGAGGGGTGGCACATGTCTCAAAAAAACATATTCAAGAGTACGCAGACAAAAAAATCACTGAAGAATTTGCTGAATTACTTTCGCAACAAAAATCTCAAGTAATACTTAGTTTGTTTACTCCAACAGAACGGGTTATGCTTGCCAAGCGTTTGGCGATTATAGGTATGGTGGTAAGAGGATATTCTACCTATAGAATCGCAAAAATACTGAGCGTGAGTGATTCTACGGTACGAACGTATGCAGCAATGATTACCACTGGAGGATTTGAATCGTTGCAACGATTGTTTAGTAATGCCAAACGCAGTGAGTCACTATGGAAAAATATTGAGTATGCGCTTAGAGTAGGATTGCCACCAGTAGTAGGTAACGGGAGGTGGCAGAGTCTGCGCCCACGTAATAAAAGATAACCCCACAGGCACTATCGCGATATATCGCGATAGTGCACGCATGCCTATGAAAGAAATTATAGAATTATATACGGATGGAGGAGCAAGGGGTAATCCTGGCATATCCGGGATTGGTGTGTGGGCAAAAGATTCGGCAGGTGAAATCGTTTTTGAACACGCAAAGTATATTGGGCACCAAACAAATAATTACGCTGAATACGAAGGTCTTATAGAGGGACTCCAGTTACTCATTGCTCACAAGCAAGAAAGCAAGAATGTGCTCGTGCATATGGATAGTGAGCTTATCATTAAGCAAATGAGAGGCGAGTATAAAGTAAAAGATCCTGGATTAAAAAAGCAACACGAACGAGTGCGAGCGCTTCTTGTGCGATTTGCTCATGTGTCATTTGTGCATATAAGAAGAGAACAAAACGCAAAAGCTGACGAGCTTGCAAACATCGCTATGGATGGCGCAGTGTAGTCTTGCCAATTTTTCTATAAAGAGTATCTTTTTTGTCAGGTCGTCTATTGGAGGGAGATAGAGATGGCAATGCGACTCGTTTTTTTTGGAGTACTTTTGCAATTTATTGGAATAACGCACTTATTTGTGTTTGGTTCTTGGAAGATGTTGGTGGGCATAATCCCATTAACCATCTTCAAATATATTCCTCTGTACTTATATCCTCGGTTATCAGCAAAAGAAGTGATTGCCGAAAAAGGTATCACCACCGAGCAATCTAAATTTATAAACGGGTGTCAGTTTTACGGGGTGACTATTTTATTTCCGTTTGGACTATCAAAACTGCTAACCGGATCACAACTGCTAGGTATACCGTTTCTGTTGTTGAGTTTATTGTTGTTTGTAACACTCATCATTGACGTAATGAGAAAACTAAAAGCATGAGAAAATATTTTATTGAACTCATGGTGATCGCCACAGGACTCGGTGTCCTGTGGCGATCTTTTTTTGATTTTGGCGTCTCAGGGGTGGTGTTTCTTTGGTTGCTTTCATTCGTTTCTGTACTCACCCTACGTACCAAGGGGACTGTGATGGCAATTTTTTTACTATCAGTAAGTATTGGGGTGTTGCGTACCGATCTTCATATCGATGCCATAGAAGCCACTCGTCCCATGTATGGACATGCCGTTATTGAAGGAGTAATAGTCGATGAACCTGATACACGAGACAAAAATCAGCATGTGGTGGTAGCAACGGATACGACACGTATTCGCGTCACATTGCCACTAAGTCACGATCTTTCATATGGCGACAAGGTATCTCTTGATGGAGTAATTGAGCGCCCCACCACATTTACAACAGATGAAGGGAGAGAATTTGCATACGAAGCGTGGCTTCTTAAAGATGGCATTACTGCCATCATGGCCTATCCAAAGGTATCAATAATTGGGAAACATGAAGGTAATCGAATAAAAGAATTTTTGTTTTCACACAAAGAACGCTTTTTAGGGTCACTACAACGTGTTATCCCAGAACCACAAATGTCATTACTCGGAGGCCTACTTCTTGGTGCAAAAGAGTCTATGGGTGAGGAGTTGTTGCGTCGTTTTCGTGACACGGGGCTTATCCATATTGTGGTTCTCTCTGGATATAACGTCAGTATTATTGCCGACTGGTTACTTCGCGCACTCGGGTTTCTCCCTACAGGTATAGGAGCGTTTGTTGGAGGTATCAGTATTATTCTTTTTGCAATACTTACCGGTGGCTCTGCAACTATTGTTCGCGCTTCAATTATGGCGCTTATTGTTCTCCTCTCAAGGGTGGTGGGGAGAAACTACAACATTACCCGAGCACTTATTATCGCAGGAGGGATCATGGTGTTTTTTCATCCACTAATTCTTGCCTTCGACCCCTCATTTCAATTGTCGTTTTTAGCAACAATAGGAATTATTTATTTTACCCCTATTATGCAAAGGATGTTTGGACGAGTGACGCGATCGTTTAGTATTCGTGAAATATTGGCAACCACCTGCGCCACTCAACTATTTGTACTCCCACATCTTTTGTGGTTTTCGGGCGCCATGTCACTTATTGCTCCGCTATCAAACATAGCAGTACTCTTGGTGGTACCACTTGCTATGGCGCTTGGGTTTATAACAGGTGTTATTGGATTGTTGCCATCCCCACTAAGTTTGGTTGCCGTGGTGCCGGGTGCGGTAACCAGCATGGTGCTTTCGTATCAACTTACGGTTACTACTTGGCTCTCTGAGCTGCCATTTATAACCCTGCACATACCCCAATTTTCTTATTGGGTTGCCTTGCTCATGTACGGAGGACTATATGGTGTCTACTACTACGCACGCAAAGAAAAGCGCGATGCCACTGTTTCAAAGTTTATCGCGTGAAGATAGTTTTCTAGGTATGTTTTTTTCTCACCAGGGAGATAGTCAACCATGTAGGCGTGTTCCCACATATCTATTGCAACAATCACCGGTAATGTCGCGAGGTGTCCTATGTGATGCTCGTCTACCCAGTTGGTGTGAAAACGTCCATAGACAGGATCATAATTAAGAATTATCCATCCGGTACCTCTTGCGAGGGTGCTTTTTATTTCTGTAATACACGCTTCAAATGATCCATATTGCTTGATGAGCGCTTCATGTAGTGGTGAGTCTTGTGGAAGTGGTTTGCTTCCTCCTACTAAGTCACCAAAGTAGTATTCGTGGAGGCGCATACCACAAAACTCAAAGCCGAGCCTGCGCCTAAGCTCAGAAATTTCATGCTCATGACCGCCCGTGGTAGTGAGTGCTCCTATCTCCTCGTGTAATTTGTTTACATGAGTAACGTACCCCTTGTAGAGGGTGAGATGTTCAGATAATTGCTTTTGAGAAATGCCTGATACTTCAGGCAAGGTATATTCGATTGGTGTATATGGTTGCATGACTATAGTGTATCGCAAAAGTATAAAAAAGTATCAAAAAAAATGCCGACATTCTCGCGCGGAGAGAATGTCGGCTGCACCCCGTAGGGTGCCAAATCGTTGTAAGGGAGGCATATTTATAATGCGCTAATTGCATGCGCTTGTCAATACTCAGTATGAACTGTTCTTAAGTTGGGGAATAGTAGCTAGACACCGTGGGTAATGCGACTTACCATAGCATATATGCAATTCATAATTCTCATTATCACCATAGGGCTAGTAATAGTTGGTGCATTTATGTACCTTAACCGCGAACCATGCGTAGAGTGTGCTGGTGCAAAACAAGAGTATTGCGCAACACTCCTCAAGCCATACATCACTCAAGATGGTGAATACGCCCTCTCGTATCTAGACAGAATCCGCATGAGTGCGCGTGGATGCATTTAATCCATGAAGAGACACGTATATATCCCGTTACTCCTTATAGTCCTCATGGTGGGGACTATATCTATTTGGGTGTATGTCATACACAAAGAGGGTAATCAGCGGTTGCATGTACATTTTTTGTCTGTAGGACAAGGTGACGCTGCATTTATAGAATCACCAACGGGTACGCAAATGCTTATTGATGGTGGGTCAAATGGTGCACTGTTGCGTGAGTTGTCACAGGTAATGCCGTTTTATGACAGAAGTATTGATGTGGTTGTCGCCACGCACCCTGACTTTGACCATATTGGAGGACTTATAGAGGTCATGAAGCGATATGAGGTTGGTATGTTGCTGGTATCATTTCCAGCAAATGATACTGATGTTGACGAACGACTTATCAGTATTGCTAAAGAGAAAGGGGTGTTTATAAAGGCACCACTACGTGGCTCTGATCTTGATCTGGGAGCCGGTGTACACGCCACGATACTATTTCCTGACAGAGAACTTGATCATATTGAAACAAATACCGCGTCACTTGTGCTACAACTTCGATATGGAAAAACCGCGTTTATGTTTACCGGGGACTCACCTGATGAAATCGAAGAATATTTAGTAACGCTCGATGGAAAGAGGTTGGAAAGCGATGTGCTTAAACTAGGGCACCACGGTTCGCGTACTTCAACAAGTGAATTGTTTTTAGGTTTTGTGAGTCCTGACTACGCAGTTATCTCTGCAGGGAAAGACAATAGCTACGGACACCCTCATGAGGAAGTGCTAGAAAAAATTGCAGCATTTGGCATACAAAAGAAAGATACCCTTTCGGGTATGGTTTCCTTTCAGAGTGATGGCACAACAGTATTTGCCACCAACTAGTGCAATGTTTACGCAATAACCCCCGCCTTCTTTAGTGTTTTGTACGCACCGTTTTTGTTCAATGTTTTGAGACCCTTTGTTGATAGGTCAACGGTAAGGGTGGTATTTAATTCAGGTACAAAAATGCGTCGCTTTTGCATATTCGCCTTCCTTCGCACCTTTCCACAAGGATTAAACTTAGTCGCGCGAATGCGATTTGATAGGCGATTAGCCATTTTTGTTGATTTTCCAGTGATTGGACATTCCCTAGTCATGGTGTGGCTATACTACAACACAATACAAATCATGCAAGTGGGGGTGTGGAGAGTGGTGATAATGCGACAATATATATGGGTATGTGCTACTATCACTTCATTGTCATCATTACGATTCTATAACTGATACTATGGGCATTGAAAGCATATTTTTTATCATCGTTCTTGTCCTCTCTATTGTCGTTCATGAGGCAGCACACGGATTTGCCGCTAACTGGCTAGGCGACCCTACTGCACGGTTAGAGGGGAGACTTACCATAAATCCATTTGCTCATATTGACCCAATGGGATCAGTTATCATTCCAGGTATCCTACTCCTCTCTGGCGCTAATCTATTGTTTGGGTGGGCAAAACCTGTCCCTTACAATCCTCATAATTTACGAAACAAGCGATGGGGTGAGGCACTTGTTGCAGGTGCAGGGCCATTTGTAAATGTGGTCATAGCCGTGGTGTTTGCGATGATGATTCGATTTAGTGATACACTCGCGCTCCCTGAAGCATCGCTTCCGCTTATTGCCTTTGTAGTGTATCTCAATCTTCTCTTGGCGCTATTTAATATGGTACCGGTGCCACCACTTGATGGATCTAAAATTTTAAAGTCACTACTACCTATTCGGCTCATGATCAAGTTTAGAGCGTTTGAGGAGTTTATGTACCGCTACGGCATACTCGGCGCTATACTATTTTTGTTTATCTTCATCACACTTCTGTGGCCATTTTTCAGCGCATTTCTTGGAATGGTGTTCACGCTACTTACAGGTACATCAATGTAGATTTGCCAAATGCGTTCTCTATAGTATTGTCGGTGTAGCCAAAAAAAGAGGAAACGCAGTGAAAAAGAAAAAAACCCTCTCAAGTAGAGGGTCGTCACCGGCGATTGAGACGCCTCCCGAATTTTCCATCCTTGAAAAATCAAGGTATTTAGATAAAATCGCATCGCAGGAGATACAGAGAAGATCAGGAACATCAAAAAGAAAATTTGGTTTGCATAGGACTCCTGTCAAAAATGAGGAAGAACCACAATCTATTCATAGGAGAAAAGGATAAAGCCCCAGTAAGGGACCGGCCGGAACGAATAGTTCCGGCCTTTGCTATACATATCACTGACTACCCACTTGCCTTTTTTGACTTAAGATAGTACAGTATCGCCACGTTCACTCGTATAGAGAGATCGAGCATTTCATGCCAACAATCAATCAATTAGTCCGCAAGGGAAGAAAAGACAGAATACAGAAGGCTAAGACCGTGGCTCTTGGGCGTGGTTTTAACACGCTTAAAAACAAGCCTTCATCATACCCATCTCCATTCAAGCGCGGGGTATGTACTAAGGTGACTACAAAGACACCAAGAAAGCCTAACTCTGCTATCAGAAAGATTGCCCGCGTACGCCTCTCTAATGGGTATGAAATTACCGCATACATTCCTGGCGAAGGTCACAACCTACAAGAACACTCTGTGGTGCTTGTGCGTGGTGGTCGTGTAAAAGACGTAGGAATCCGTTATACCATTGTGCGCGGTAAGCTCGACGCTGCAGGTGTAGATAAGCGCCGAAAGGGCCGCTCAATGTACGGCGCAAAGAAGCCAAAGGCATAACATAGTACGAACAATTAATTGTATAGACAATCATGCGACGACCAGTAAAAAACAGAATCACTCCACGACCTGATTTTCGTTTCAACAACGAAAAGGTTGGTCGTTTCATCAATTACCTCATGCTTGATGGTAAAAAAGAGACAGCAAGAAAGCTTCTCTACCAGGCGTTTGATCATATTGAAAAGGACGGCAAAAATCCTCTTGAAGTATTTGAGACCGCGCTTAAAAACGTGGGTCCTATGGTTGAGGTTCGCTCTCGACGAGTGGGAGGTGCAAACTACCAAGTGCCACGTGAAGTTCGTCCTGAAAGACGTCTTGCGCTCGCAATGCGTTGGCTAAAGGACTCAGCTCGAGCAAGTCGTGGAGCTGGTGAAAGCTACAAGGCCCTCGCTAAGGAGCTTGTTGCCGCAGCAAACAATGAAGGCGCTGCAGTAAAGAAGAAGGAGGATGTACATAAGATGGCAGAGGCTAACCGCGCATTTGCTCACTTTGCGTGGTAATATAGTCTCTAAGGGCAGGGGTATTATTGGTAGTTTTATTGTTTAGCATAGTCAATATATGGCAAGGCAGTATCCATTAGATAAACTACGTAATTTTGGCATTATTGCCCATATTGACGCAGGAAAAACAACCACCTCAGAGCGCATACTTTTTTATACTGGTGAAAGCCACAAAATCGGAGAAGTGCACGAAGGTGCTACCGTAACCGACTGGATGGAACAAGAGCGAGAGCGCGGTATTACTATTACCGCTGCAGCTATCTCATGCTCGTGGGTTAAAACCGATGTTCCAAATAAGGAAGACAAGGCATCAAGAACCGCGTTTAACATTATTGATACCCCAGGTCACATTGACTTTACCGCTGAGGTACAGCGCTCTATGCGCGTACTCGATGGCGCGATTGTGGTATTTGATGGTGTAGCAGGAGTAGAGCCACAATCAGAAACAAACTGGCGTTACGCAGAAGATGCACACGTACCAAGAATCTGTTTCATTAACAAGCTGGACAGAACAGGCGCAAGCTTTGAGCGATCATTTGATAGCATCCTAAAGCGTCTTTCACCAAATGCGGTACGAGTACAAATTCCATGGGGCGAAGAAGAGCATCATGTTGGTGTTGTAGACCTTATCAAGATGAAGGCGTACACCTTTGAAGGCAATATGGGTATGGAGGTAACTGAGCACGAGATACCTGAAGAGCTTAAAGAAATGGCAACAGCCTACAGAGCGGAGCTTATTGAAAAGGTGGTAGAGCATGATGATGCACTTATGACTGCGTACCTCGATGGGGTAGAGCCTACCAATGAAGATATAAAGAAGACTCTCCGAAAGGCAGTTATCGCAAATAAGATTTTCCCTGTATTTACCGGATCTGCGCTAAAGAATAAGGGCGTACAGCTAGTTCTTGACGGTGTTGTTGACTATCTCCCATCACCACTTGAAGTTCCTGCAATGATTGGTATAAGTCCAAAAACAGGCGAAATTGAGCCACGGCCATCATCAGACGATGAACCGTTTGCAGCACTTGCATTTAAAATCCAGACTGATCCGTATGTAGGCGCGCTCACATTCTTCCGAGTGTACTCAGGAACCATGCAAGCAGGATCATACGTGCTTAACTCACGTACTGGTCAGCGAGAGCGCCTTTCTCGTATGGTTCGTCTTATGGCAGACAAGCGAGAAGATGTACAAGAAGTTCGCGCTGGTGATATTGCGGCAACAGTGGGTCTTAAAGACACAAAGACCTCAGACACCCTCTGTGATGAAAACCGCCCAATTATCCTTGAAGAAATTAAGTTCCCTGAACCAGTGGTATCGCTTCGTATTGAACCTAAAACAAAGCAAGATCAAGAAAAACTCTCAGTTGCGCTTAGGCGTCTTTCAGATGAAGACCCAACCTTTAGAGTTTCAAGTGATGAAGAAACTGGCGAGACTATCATCTCAGGTATGGGTGAGCTTCACCTAGATATTTTGGTAGACAGAATGAAGCGCGAGTTTAACGTTGAGGCTAATGTTGGAGCACCTCAGGTTACCTACCGAGAAACTATTCAGAATCCTGCAGATGCTGAAGTTAAATACATCAAACAAACAGGTGGTCGTGGTCAGTATGGTCACGTAAAGATAAAGGTAAAGCCGATGACTGTGCTATCTGAAGAAGAAATCAAAGATCTTCCAAAGGCGGTAAAGCGTGAGGCACACTTTGAGTTCATCAACAGCATCAAGGGAGGAGTGATTCCACAAGAGTATATCCCTGCGTGTGAAAAAGGCTTTAGAGAAGCAATGGATAGAGGTATTCAGGCTGGGTACAAAGTGGTGGACGTATCGGTAGACTTGTACGATGGTTCATATCACGATGTTGACTCATCAGAAATCGCTTTCAAAATTGCCGCGTCACAAGCATTCCAAGAGGCAACAAGAAAAGCTACACCAATTATTCTTGAGCCGATCATGAATGTTGAGGTAGTTATCCCAGAGCAATTCATGGGTGATATTAACGGACACCTATCATCAAAGCGTGGACAAATTGAAGGTATGGAAGCGCGTGGTATGAATCAAGCTATTCATGCAAAGGTACCTCTTTCAGAAATGTTTGGGTACACCACCACCCTACGCTCCCTTACAGAAGGACGTGGTAACTGGACGATGGAGTTCAGCTCATACCAACCAGTACCACCAAATGTGGCTATGGATATCATCAAAAAGAGAGGTGGAGTAAAGGCGTAAGCAATACTAACGACACACAAAAGCCCGCAACAAGTTGCGGGCTTTTGTGTGTATAACTTTACGTGCATATCTATGGGGTAGGTGTATACTCTATAAGCACAAGGGATTGTGCGGTACACACCAGCGCTAAGGAGGCGCATTTTTTGTTGCTTATTAGTAGCTTTGTATCAGCAATATGAAACAGGCACTAGGTGAGCTTTACGAGCTTGATCAAAAAATGTTTGCGGTCTTTACGACTGGACTTTTTGCAAGCACGACGGTGATGTTCGCGCAGTTTTATCTCCTTCTGGGATAATAAAGAGAGGGTATAGCATAGCAATACACGCCATCAAGGCGTGTATTTGCGTGTAGGGGAAGTGGTTGATGGTAGTGGAAAGGTGGTGGCGGGGTGCCAATGAGAAAGGCGGGCGCTTGCGCGCCCGCCTTCGTGTTACCTCCTTTCTCCTTGTCTCTTTGCGATCATCCCTTCATCGGCTAAAACAAGTAGCCCTTCAAGGGATGTGTCGATGTTACTGCCACAAAAACTCAATGCGCAAAACCTCGCGCTGACTTTGATACCAAACTCCTCAAGAGTTCGGCGCTCAAATTCAGCGACAAGCGCTGAGCATTTGCGGTGGAGAACCTCTTCCTCCATTCGCGGGAAGATTCCCGCGAACTCGTCCCCACTTAGGTGGGCGAGGATGTCGGATACTCGAAAATGCGCGTCAAGGAGTCGAGCGAAAAGCTTGAGCACGTTGTCGCCAACTTTGTGCCCCTTCTCATCGTTAACCCTCTTGAAACCTACAAGATCAAAGCAGGCGATACCTACTCGACCTTCATGTCTCAGGCGCACTTCGCGCTCGTACACCCTTTGCCCTTTCAAAAAAAATCCTCTCTTGTTCAGAAGGGGAGGTGTGAAGGTGTCTTCCGTGAGTTCGCCCACAAGGCGGGCTATCTCACGTTTCGCCTGCCACCACTTAATGCCTAAAAATAGGCACGCAAGCAATGAAGCAGGAAAAAAAGCAAAAGCATACGAATCCATAGGGATCTCCTAGGTTAGTGTGTAGGGACCCCTCCCTCTTTGCTTTATAAAATATAACACGATTATAAATATTAGTCAAGTAAGCCATGGTTTGGTTGTTGTAATAAACAAACCCCGCTTGACCTATTGGCTTTCTCCCTCTATACTCCGATGTACCGCACGTTGCGCCTTAGTTTTCTGTGCACCTTAACAATAATTGTGTGCTTAATGCTCAAGGTTGTCTCGTTGCGCAAGCAGTGTGCCGTTTTTAGACGAGGAGGTGTTCTCGCGCCTTCATCTGAAAACAGCCTTTATTATCAGCGTTAAGCTACAATTATATGGCAGCAGCAGAGTTTGATCGCTCGAGACCGCACATAAACGTAGGAACCATTGGTCACGTTGACCACGGCAAGACTACGCTTACGGCTGCGATTCTCAACACCCTTAACGCCCGAGGAGGCGACTACGGAGCTACCGTAAAGGGAGTAGATGATATTGATAAGGCGCCAGAAGAAAAGGCGCGTGGTATTACTATTTCGCTTTCGCACAGTGAGTATTGGACAAAGAGTCGTCACTACGCACACATTGATGCCCCAGGTCACGCCGACTACATCAAAAACATGATTACTGGTGCCGCTCAGATGGACGGCGCAGTGCTCGTGGTAGCAGCAACCGACGGTATGATGCCACAAACTCGTGAGCACGTACTCCTTGCACGCCAAGTAGGTGTGCCAAAGATTATCGTATTCATCAACAAGGTAGACATGGTAGATGATGAAGAAATGGTAATGCTTGTAGAAGAAGAAATCCGAGAGCTTCTTGATGCAAACGGATTTGATGGTAAAAACACTCCTGTTATCAAGGGTTCAGGTCTTAAGGCGCTTGAGGATCCAAAGGGTCCATGGAGCGAAAAGGTTGTTGAGCTTGTAACGGCAATGGATGAATACTTCCCAATGCCAGTTCGAGAAATCGAAAAGCCATTCCTTATGCCAATCGAAGACATCTTCTCAATTGAAGGTCGCGGAACAGTAGTTACCGGCCGTATTGAGCGAGGTGTAGTTAAGGTAGGTGAAGAAGTAGAAATTGTTGGTATGGCTCCTACCGCTAAGACTACGGTTACTGGAGTTGAAATGTTCAACAAGCAACTACAAGAAGGTCAGGCAGGAGACAACGCAGGTATTCTTCTTCGAGGTACTAAAAAAGAAGATGTACACCGAGGTCAGGTGCTTGCAAAGTCTGGTTCTGTTACTCCACACACAGAGTTTGAATCAGAGGTATACATCCTTAAAAAAGAGGAAGGAGGTCGTCACACACCATTCTTCACTGGATACAAGCCACAGTTCTATGTTCGAACCACTGACGTTACCGGCGAGGTAACACTCAAGGAGGGTGTAGAAATGGTTATGCCGGGCGATACCGTTACCTTTAAGGTAAAGCTTGTTGCCGCAATTGCCCTTGAAGAACAACAGCGTTTTGCTATCCGTGAGGGTGGTAAGACCGTCGGCGCTGGAGTGGTCACCAAGATCGTCGCCTAGTAACATAGTGCGCTCACGCGCTTTGCACCATGACAACCGCTAAAAAAGCAAAAAAAGAAAAAAGCACGCACGCAAGTGAACCACGTCTTCGCATTCGTGTGCGCGCGTATGAAAATAAGGTGCTTGACGCATCGGTACGCCAAATAATGGACACCGCCCTTCGCTTTGATGCAAAGATGGTAGGTCCAGTACCGCTACCGACTGAGATTAAGAAATATACCGTTAATAGAGCCGCATTCGTTCATAAGGACGCGCGAGAACAGTTCGAAATGCGAGTTCATAAACGACTTATTGAGATTGTGAATCCTTCACAAAAAATTGTTGAAGCACTTACCAACCTCTCCTTGCCTTCTGGGGTAAGCATTGAGGTGAAGATGGTGTAGCAAACAACAAAGTGAGGACAAACAACAACACCGCCCGAAAGGGCGGTGTTGTTGTTTTAAAAAGTGAAAATTTTTCAGTGGTATAAAAAGATGTGGCCGGCGCGTTTCGCTGGTAGCACTACGGTAGGGTAAAATAAATATCACTCCTCAGAGTGAATGTTGTTGATCGAACAACTAGACCGATCGATCAATAGCCTAATGACATCCTTAACTGTTCGAATTGTAATATAATCGCATCATGAAGACAGAATACGAGGCGACATTTCTTGATATACAGAAGGAGGATTTGACTCAGACACTCAAAGCTCTTGGCGCTATTCTTGTGCGTCCAGAATACATGCAACGACGTGTCACTCTGGAACTTCCGAAGGAGAAACAGGATCCGAATACATGGCTTCGTGTTCGTGACGAGGGGAACAAAGTGACGCTTACTCTCAAGTCTGTCGATGGAAAGACGATTACTGGACAGAAAGAAATCCTCGTTGAAGTAAACGACTTAGGAGACACGGTTGCACTTCTTGAGTCGATCGGGTGTGAGCGTAAATCCTACCAAGAATCCAGACGCGAACTTTGGTTACTTGGAGATGTCGAGGTTGCGATTGATACATGGCCATTCCTTGATACATACGTTGAACTGGAAGGCTCTTCTGAGGAAGTGGTAAAAACTGCTGCACAAAAGCTCGGATTCGATTATCAGGATGCCATCTTCGACACAGTGAACGGCATTTACAAACAGAAATACGGCAAGACTCTCGACGAGCTCGACAAGGAAACTCTCAAGGCTTTTACATTTGAAATCGAGAATCCATTCACATAGCAAGTATCAGAATGGGAACTACCAAGTCCCTGCCGGACACATAGGTGCTGGCGAGCTTCTCACCCAAGTCGTGGTGCACCTTTTTATGAACAACAATGCGGTTAAAAATGAATACATGGAAAAACGCGACCCATTGAATGATCTTGTTATTAAATATTCCTTCAAAGCAAATGGTTCTGCGTTGATTATTGCGGTTACCATGTATGCCCAGTTGTTTATCAACGAAATGAGCATACGATTTGAATTAGTGGCACCAATATGTTTTTTTGTGCTTGGCTTTCTTTCGGTCGGTTTGTTTTGTGTGATTGATGGGTTTATGGATTTGTATCGGGAGATAGTAAGAGGTTTTGTAAAAAAAGAAAAAGGACATATTGAATTTTTTCGTTCAACTTTTGAAAAAATGGATGAAAAAATTGTCTTCAAGAGAAATTTTCAGGGATGGTTGGCATCACATGCAAATGTAATTTGTGAGAATAGTCTTGCGCTACTGCCGATTTCATACCTGTTCTTCTTATTTGGCTTGGTTTCAACAATGATAATAATCGCCCGCGATGTATTTTAACTAAGGCACTCAAATTGACTACCGCGACACCTGTCGCACCACCTCGTAAGGCGTACGAAGCTCACAAGTAATTTGAACGCATCGATCGAGTTGAATTGTCACGTATGAGCTTCTTGATCTTCGCTCGGGTTGCGGAGCGGAGGGAAGGGCGCTCGAGGGCGGTGTTGTTGTTTTAAAAAGTGAAAATTTGTCAGTGGTATAAAAAGATGTGGCCGGCGCGTTTCGCACCGGCCACCACTCTAGGGGAGGATCCTCTTTCTGTGAGGAGGTTCCTCCTCTCCGAGGGGATCGACCCCCGGACCGAGGTCATTGTTTTTTGGCTCTGGAGGTGGATCCTCCGGCCAATCATCATCTTCCTCGATAGATTTTGGCGATAATCCAGTACCGATGCAACTCAATCCATCATGTTTGTGTTCAGTTACTGAATAGCACCCCTCAATCGATTCGATAATATCGGGTGCAAAATGCGAATCAACTACTTCAACCAATTGATTGCAAATAGGACAAAAGCCGTGTGTGATCATGTTAAACTCCAAACCCCTGATCCCCGAGGTGCGGGTATGTGCTGATGTTATATCAACACATACATAGTCGTGTGTCAACATGCTTACTATTTGTGTTTTTTGAATATTCGTATATAGTGTGACCACTTCTCATATAGAAGTCCCATGTCCCCAATAGAGGTATTGAGAGGGACCACTGGACAGGAATGCCTTTTGTAAGGCAATCATCCGTCCAGCACGGGTTTTTTTGTGCCAATATATTTCACATGCAATTCCTACTCGGAAAAAAAGAAAAAATGACTCAGATATTCGGTAAAGGGGGTGAAGTACACCCTTCTACGGTGCTGTATGCACCATCAGTTACCGTTACCGCAGTCCGCACCACAGAAAAGGATGGCTACAGCGCCATTCAGGTTGGTTTTGGTACTAAAGCAGAGAGAAAGGTAAATAAGGCAGAAATGGGACATCTTAAGGGAAAGGGCCCATTTGAACATCTTGTAGAGTTCAGAATGAAAAATGACGCACCTGCTGATGTGAACGTTGGCGATGTACTTACCCTCGCAGATATGCTCAAAGAAGGTGATGTGGTTACCGTGTCTGCAACCACAAAAGGAAAGGGTTTTCAGGGTGTGGTAAAGCGTCATGGATTTTCAGGTCACCCAAGCTCTCACGGCCGAGCGCACGATTTTCGTACTCCTGGTTCAATTGGTGCAAAGGGCCCTGCAAAGGTGTTTAAAGGTAGAAAAATGCCAGGAAGAATGGGTTCTGATAGGGTTACAGTAAAGAACCTAACTGTGGTTGCTATTGATAGTGATGCAGGAAAGCTGTACCTTAAGGGCGCAGTACCAGGAAGACCAGGCACACTTGTAGAGATAAGAAAAACCTCATAATTACTATGGAAGCTCTCGTATACAACAAGCAAGCGAAAGAAGCAGGAAAGGTAACACTTCCCGAGAGCGTGTTCGGCTTGCCATGGAATGCCGACCTTGTGCACCAGGTAGTGCTTGCAGTACAGGCTAACGCTCGCAATTCTACCGCTCACACCAAAGACAGAAGCGAGGTTCGCGGAGGAGGAAGAAAGCCTTGGAAGCAAAAGGGTACTGGTCAAGCGCGCCATGGTTCTATTAGATCTCCAATATGGAAGGGGGGAGGTATCGCACACGGTCCTCGAAACGAAAAGGACTATTCACAGAAAGTAAACAAGAAAATGCGTGTAAAGGCTCTCTTTACTGCACTTTCTCAAAAGTATCAAGACGGTGAACTTATCTTTGTTGACGAATTTTCACTTAACGCTCCAAAGACTAAGGAAGCAAAGGATCTACTACTCGCTCTTGCTTCAGTAAAGGGGTTTGAGCATCTTGCAACTAAAAAGAAAAATGCCGCCCTTGTTGCTATTGCTGAAAAAAATGATTTCATAAAGAAAAGCTTTGGTAACTTTGGCAATGTAGAAGTAGAGGAAGTCCGCAATCTTAACGTGCTTGATGTACTTACCCATAAGTTTGTCGTAGTGGTAGGTGCAGAAAACGCTATTTCAACACTTGAAGCAAAATTGTCGGTCACCAAGGATAAATAATTAGTATGGCCATATTCGGAACAAAAAAAGAAAAAGCGGTAGACACTCCTAAGAAGGAGGTGGTAAAGAGCACTACACGCGCAAGCCTTACTAAAAAGGGTATCGACCTCTCGCAGGTTATCCGCAGACCTCGCATTACTGAAAAGGCTACCTACAGCGCAGAGAAGGGAGTGTACGTATTTGAGGTTGCGATAGACGCATCTAAGATAGATATAGGAAAGGCAATAACACACCTCTTTAAGGTAACTCCAGTCAAGATTCATACTGTACGTATGAAGCAGCAAAACATCACCAAGATGCTTCGTGGAGTAAGTGGAAAGTCAAAGGCGTTTAAGAAAGCGTACGTATACCTCAAGAAGGGGGATAAAATTGAACTTATATAATCATTATGGCTGATAGATCATCGGTAAAAAAGTATAAACCAGTAACACCTTCTCGTCGGCATATGAGCGTGGTTCGCTATAAGGGAGTTATTACTGCTACTGAACCACACAAGAAGCTCACCAAGGGAGGCTCACAAGGTGTAGGAAGAGCGGGAGGAAGAATTTCTACCCGACACAAGGGCGGAGGTCACAAAAAGCTACACAGAGCAATAGATTTTACCTATGCAAAGAGAGATATTCCAGCAAAAATAGAGACTATTGAGTACGATCCGTACCGATCAGGCTTTATTGCGCTTGTTTGCTATGCTGACGGTGCTCGAGCATACATACTTGCTCCATCACACCTAGCAGTAGGTGACGAAATAATTGCTTCAGAGAAGGCAAAGGTTAAAGTGGGCAATCGTCTTCCTCTAAAAAATATTCCAGTAGGAACATTTATCTACAATGTAGAGATTCAACCAGGAGCGGGGGCGCGTCTTGCTCGAAGCGCTGGCAACTTTATTGAGGTAATTGGTCAAGATGCTGGATATACATTCCTAAAAATGCCATCAACTGAAGTCCGAAAAGTCCTTTCTGAGGCATGGGCATCTGTTGGTGAGGTTTCTAACCCAGAGTACCGCCTTCAGAATCTTGGTAAGGCGGGTAGATCACGATGGCTTGGTATTCGTCCTACGGTTCGTGGTTCAGCCATGAACCCAGTCGACCACCCACACGGTGGAGGCGAAGGAAAGGGCGGAAGAGGTCATCGCCGAGCTCGTTCTCTGTGGGGCAAGCCTACAGGAAAGGGTCAGAAATCAAGAACGCCTAAAAAGTATTCAAACAAACTTATCGTATCTCGCCGAAAGGTTGGCAAGAAGCGGTAATGTGATGTGAGAATGTAGGGTTTTTGTGTGGTTTGGTGTTAGTTTAGTTTGACAATTAATGAGTATTCGCATAGTATCTACCGGACGCTCGGATGAGCGCTTTTCTTTACTTACATGACACGTTCGCTTAAAAAAGGTCCATACGTATATGATCGGCTCTTGAAAAAGATTGCCGGCAAAAGCCCACGAGACGCGGGGGTTGTTAAGACGTGGGCACGTGATTCAATGATCTCACCAGAGATGGTTGGCTTTACTTTTGGTGTCCACAACGGAAAGGCACACCTACCAGTCTTGGTTACAGAAGAAATGGTGGGACACAGACTAGGTGAATTTTCTCCAACAAAGAAGTTCGTACGACACGGAGGAAAGATCCAGAAAGAACTAGACACAAAGAAGAAAGAGTCAGAAATTCAGGCAGCAAAGGCAGCCAAGGGGGCAGTAACGGCATCTAAATAATTCCTATGAAGGCTTTCCTTAAAAATTATCGTCAGGCACCAAGAAAAGTACGTCTTCTTGCTGATATGGTGCGAGGTAAAAACGTAGCGGTTGCCGTTAAGGAGCTTTCATTTGTATCTAAGCGCGCGGCACTCCCTATGCAGAAGCTTATTGAGTCTGCGGTAGCAAACGCGAAGGTTATTGATGAGGGAATCAAAACTGAGGATCTTTTCATAAAAACTATCTCAGTAGATAAGGGTATTACCTTGCAGCGTATGATGCCTCGCGCTAGAGGACGAGCTTCACGAATTCACAAGGAATCAAGCCACATCAGACTCGAGCTTGGTGAAAGAAAGGAAGCGCCTGCAGTAAAAAAGGCAACCACTAAGAAAGCTAAAAAGCCCGTCGTTAACGAAGCATAATCACTATATGACCCACGTAGTCCATCCATATTCACATAGACTTGGTATCATCCGCGATTGGAAGGCGAGGTGGTTTTCTCCTTCAAAAAAGGAGTATGTTGCTCAGCTTAAGATGGACACGCTTATTCGTGAGTTTCTTAAGAAGCGATTGCGCGGTATGTATATCGCAGGTATCGAGACTGAGCGCACACAAGCGGCATACCGAATTTTGATAAAGACATCACGCCCAGGACTAGTAATTGGAAGAAGCGGCGAAGGAGCTACCCTTCTTAAAAAGGAGATTGCTAAAGTAATCAAAAAGGCTAACATTGCAAATGTTCCTGAAATAAAACTCGATGTTGAGGAAGTAAAAAATCCTGAGAGCAACGCAGCGATTGTCGCCTACATGGTAGCAGAGCAGCTTGAGAAAAAGATGCCATTTAGACGTGTACTCAAGCAAGTTACTGAAAAGGTAATGGCTAACCGTGAGGTTGAGGGTGTGCGCATCATGGTAAAGGGACGCGTTGGTGGTTCAGAGATGGCACGAAAGGAGTCTATTAAGAAGGGACGAATTCCACTTACCACTCTCCGTGCTGACGTAGACTACGCGCATGATGAGGCGTACCTTCCTTACACTGGACTTACCGGAGTAAAGGTATGGATATACCGAGGTGAAGTGTTTGAGATGGAAGAAGGACAAAATCGCGCATAAATTCATTTGTATGTTATTTCCTAAAAAGATAAAACACAGAAAGTGGCAGCGAGATCGAGTAAATCCTGCTAAAAACGTGAAAGAGTCACGTGGTACTACCATAGCTTTTGGTCAGTACGGCATGAAGGCTACCACCTCTGCACGCATTCGTTCTAATCACATCGAAGCCGCTCGCCGAACCATCTCGCGCGCTATGGGTAAAAATGGTAGGGTGTGGATCCGCATCTTCCCAGACAGACCATGGACTCAAAAGGCGGCAGAGGTAGGTATGGGTAAGGGAAAAGGTGATGCGCAGGGATTTGAGTTCCAGGTATGGCCAGGACGCGTGCTCTTTGAGCTTGATGGTGTTACCGAAGCGGTAGCTCAGGAAGCTCTTAGAAAGGGAGCTGCAAAACTTCCTCTCAAGGCACGATTTGTCGTAAGAGCATAATTTGTGTAGTATGGCCAAGATCAATACAATCGACAAAAAAATAGAAGACCTAAAAAAGGAGCTTGCAGAGAAAAGGGAGGTAGTGCGTACATTCCGATTCGGCATTGCAGGTGCTGGTACCAAAAACGTAAAGGAGGCGTCAGTAGCACGAAAGGGCATTGCACGAATCCTTACCGAGCTTCGACGAAGAGAGCTTCAATAATTATGACCGACAAAACAACACAACAGGAAACAAAGAAATCACGCCGACTTAGCGGTGTGGTGACTAGTGCAAAAATGAAGGATACTGTGACTGTTGCAGTAACCCGATATGTAAAGCACCCTCGGTACCAAAAGTTCATTAAGCAAGTGAAGAAATTTCACGCGCATGATGCTGGTAACACAAAGGCAGAGGGAGAAAAGGTCTTAATAGAAGAGACTCGTCCAATCAGTAAGACCAAGCATTTTAAGGTCGTATAATACATTTATGTTGCAACCACTTTCAATAGTAATGGTCACCGATAACTCAGGAGCAAAAGTTGCTCGTATTTTCAAGGTGCTCGGAGGATCAAAGCGTCGCTACGCACAAATAGGAGATATTGTGGTTGCTTCAATTCAAACCGCAGAGCCACGCAAAATGCTCAAGAAAAAGGAGGTAGTACGCGGTGTGGTAGTTCGCCAAACAAAAGCGTTTCGAAGAAAGGATGGATCATACATTCGATTTGATGATAATGCGATTGTGGTGATTGACGCAAAGAATGAGCCACGCGCAAACCGTGTGTTCGGTCCAATACCTCGAGAGCTTTCTGAAAAAGGATTTTCAAAGATTATCAACCTTGCCGCTGAAGTCCTCTAATATGCATGTAAAAAAAGGAGACAAAGTAGCCGTGATTGCAGGGGCAGACAAAGGAAAGTCTGGAGTAATATCACGTGTGTTCATTAAAGATGACATGGTGCTCATCGATGGTATTAATATGAAAAAGAAGCACCGAAAGGCGCGATCGGGAAGTAGCACCGGACAGGTAATAGAGAAGGCGTTTCCTATACACGTCTCAAATGTCAAAGCTACTGATAAGAAAGCAAAGTAAATTATATGGCATTCGTAAAAACAAAAGAAAAATTGGACACTGCCTATGCTGCGCTTAAGGATGCGCACGGCTATACCAACAAGATGCAAGCGCCACGCTTGGTTAAAGTTACTATCTCTTCTGGGGTAGGTAAAATAACCGATAAGGCAAAGATTGCCACTATCATTGATAGACTTACTCGCATCACTGGTCAAAAGCCAGCACCAACACAGGCAAAGCAGGCGATTGCTTCATTTAAATCAAGAAAGGGTCAGATTATCGGCTTTAAGGTAACCCTTAGAGGTGACAGAATGAAGGAATTTGTTGATAAGGTTATACACATCGCGCTTCCACGTACTCGTGACTTCAGAGGGCTTCCAAAGACGGCTGTTGATGACATGGGCAACTACACCATTGGTATCAAAGAGCATACGGTATTTCCTGAGACTGCTGATGAAGACCTACGAGATGTATTTGGTCTTGCGATTACCCTCACTACTACCGCAAAGACAAAGAAAGAGGCAGAAGCATTTCTTCGTTACCTCGGTCTTCCACTCAAGGCGTAAAAATATCCTTACACTGCATACTAAAACCGCCAAGAACACTCTTGGCGGTTTTGTATTTGTGTTTTTTAGATATAAATCGTTGACACTAGGGCACTTGCTTGATAGTATGCCTCTACGCCGTTTTTGTAGGCGTTTTATTTTCGTATGGCCAAAAAGTCAGTAATTGCCCGATCAGAAAAAACACCAAAGTTTAGCACTAGAGAAGTGCGACGGTGTTTTCGTTGCGGAAGAAAACGAGCCTATATGCGAGACTTCGGTATGTGCCGAATCTGCTTTAGAGAGCTAGCTAACCTAGGTCAAATTCCTGGAATTAAGAAATCAAGCTGGTAATATGATGACCGATCCAATTTCAGCAATGCTAGTAACAATAAAAAATGCTTCAGCGGTGAAGCATGATATGGTGACAATACCGTATTCTAAACTCAAGCATGCTATCGCTGATACGCTTTCATCACTTGGCTACGTAGGCAAAGTGGAGAAGGCGGAGAAGGCAGGAAAGCCAGCACTATCAATCACCCTTGCGTATGATAAATATGGTAAGAGTAAGGTGACAGATATGAAGCGATACTCAAAGCCGGGACGCAGAGAGTACAAAGGGGTAGACGAGATCAATAAGGTTAGAGAAGGGTACGGTGCGATGATACTATCAACCCCAGAGGGGATACTCTCAGACAGAGAAGCGCGCAAGCGCAATGTCGGAGGGGAAGCTCTCTTTACAGTCTGGTAATACAAATATGAGCAGAGTCGGTAAACAAGAATTGCAGATACCACAAGGTGTCACCATAACCCTCAAGGAGGGGGCTATAGTTGTTGCAGGTCCAAAAGGAGAACTCACAAAGCCAATGAGAAGCGAGATAGCAGTGAGTGTGGAGAATAACGTGGTAACCGCAAAGCCAACAGTGGATACTCTTTTTGCACGAGCTATGTGGGGTACTACCATGGCGCACATCGCCAACCTTATCGAAGGAGTCACCAAGGGATTTGAAAAGAAGCTTGAAGTACAAGGTGTGGGGTACAAGGCAGAGCTTGTCGGTAACACCATCAAGTGTGCGCTTGGATTTTCTCACCCAGTTATTTTTGATATTCCAAAAGGTCTTACCGTAACCATTGAAAAGAACGTAATCACTATCTCTGGAGCAGACAAAGATGCGCTTGGACAATTTGCAGCAAACATTCGCGCAACAAAGAAGCCAGAACCATACAAGGGAAAGGGTATTCGTTACTCGGGCGAGTATGTTCGTATGAAGGAGGGTAAGAAGAACGTATAGTATATGAAAAAAACCATTCACAAAGCAGCAACAAGAAAGAGACGCCAAGGACGAATTAGGTCTAAGGTTGTTGGCTCAGCTGAACGTCCTCGACTTTCTGTCTATAAATCAAACGGATACATCTACGCACAAATAATAGATGATACTAAGGGCATAACTCTTGCTGCTGCATCATCACTTAAAATGACCACACCAAAGCTCGCGAGCGCACAGGTGGTAGGAGAAGAGGTGGCAAAGCATGCAAAGGCCGCTGGAGTTACTGCGGTGGTATTTGATAGAGGTGGGTACATATACACCGGAGCAGTAAAGGCGCTTGCTGAAGGTGCTCGTAAGGGAGGACTCAATTTTTAATTACACATCCGTATGACAGAAGAAACGAAAACAATCACTAGTACTAACGAAGGCGTAGCGCAGACGCCGCCACTTCAGAGTGCGAGTACTCCTAAGGATGCTCCATACGGTGATCGTCCTAGAAACAGACGTATGCCAAAGCGACCACGACGTGGTACTAGAGAGCGGGTTCGTCCTGAATTTGATCAGAAGCTCATCAGCATACGACGCGTTACTCGTGTGATGGGTGGAGGAAGACGATTTAGCTTCTCTGTTGCAATGGTAGCAGGAGACAGAAACGGAAGAGTCGGTGTAGGTACTGGAAAGGCAAGCGACACCGCACTTGCTATCGAGAAGGCGCTACGAGAGTGCAAAAGGAACATGATTACTGTTGCAATGACAGAGACAAAATCAATTCCTCATCCAGTTGGATCAAAGTACGCTTCATCTGTTATTGAGCTTCGCCCAGCACCAGGACGCGGACTAGTGGCAGGTAGCTCAGTACGTACCGTACTTGAGTTTGCTGGAGTTACCGATGTCACCTCAAAAATTCTTTCACGCAGCAAGAACAAGCTCAACAATGCGGTTGCTGCAATAGAGGCACTTCAAGCACTTAAAACCAAATAAGTATGCAGCTACACAATCTTTCAAGGGTAAATGAAAACAAGAAGGCACGCCGAGTAGGACGTGGTGGAAAGCGTGGAAAAACTTCTGGTAAGGGAGGCAAGGGTCAGACCGCACGCGCTGGATCACGAATTCGCCCTGAGATCCGAGATATGATCAAAAAGCTTCCAAAGCTTCGCGGTCACGGTATTAATCGCGCGAAGGGAGTAAACAATGAGGTAAAGCGTGCTATTGCAGTTAATCTCGATACACTAGAAAAGAATTTTGCTACCGGTGATTCTGTATCTCCACTTTCACTCCTTAAAAAGGGTATGGTGCCAAGGACAAAAGGGAAGCTCCCACTTATAAAGATTCTTGGACGTGGTACACTCACTAAGAAGCTACAGATTGCTAACTGCGCAGTTTCAGCAACGGCAAAGGAGGCAATTACCAAGGCAGGGGGCTCCATTCTCTCATAAGAATGGCTTCTATGATAAAAACGTTTCTACACAAGCTAAAACTCGCAGTACAAGATCCATCCATACGGAATAGATTGTTGTTTGTGCTTGGTATGTTGCTCGTATTTCGAGCGCTTGCCGTTATCCCAATACCAGGTATTGACGTTGTAGCACTAGAAGAGTTTTTCAATAACAACCAATTCCTCGGATTGCTTAATATCTTTTCAGGAGGTGGACTCGCGAACCTTTCTATCGTGATGCTTGGACTTTCTCCATACATTACCGCGTCTATCATCATGCAGCTTCTTACGGTGATGTCACCAAAGCTCAAGGCGCTCTATAGCGAGGAAGGAGAGATCGGAAGAAAAAAGTTTGCCATGTACTCACGATGGCTTGCTGTACCACTTGCGCTTACTCAGGGATTTGGTTTCCTTGTACTCCTTACAAGACAGGGCATTGTTGCCAATACCGACATTCTTACCTTTGTCGTAAACGTACTCGTGATATCAGCAGGATCACTTCTTCTTATGTGGCTCGGTGAGCTTATTACTGAGTTTGGTATTGGTAACGGTGTATCGCTCCTTATCTTTGCGGGTATTGTGGCAAGCCTTCCTACTACCGTTAACCAACTCCTCTTCTCGTTTGATGTGTCACAACTTCCGCTGTACCTCGGCTTTACCCTTGCGGCAATAATTATCACGTATGCGGTGGTGGTTATCACAGAGGCAGAACGACCAATTCCTATTACCTACGCAAAGCAGGCACGCTCAGGTCAGATTTCAGGTGGAGTATCTACCTATCTTCCTATCCGCCTCAATCAAGCGGGAGTGATCCCAATCATCTTTGCACTCTCTATGTTGCTTCTTCCTCAGATGCTCTTTAACTTTGCGCAAGGAGTCGGTATTGCATGGATAAATAACGTAGGTACAAAAGTAACCGAATTTTTGGCAAATCAGTGGGTATATGCAGGTATTTACTTTGTGCTTGTCTTCATCTTTACCTATTTCTACACCGCAGTTACCTTTGACCCAGACCAGATTGCAAAAAATCTCCAGAAGTCAGGAGCGTTTGTTCCTGGGGTGCGTCCTGGTGTAAGCACATCAGAGTACATTGGTGATATTCTTACTCGCCTTACACTAGTGAGCGCACTCTTCCTTGGACTTATCGCGGTACTCCCTCTTGCGATGCAGGCAGCAACCGGTATTACCGCCTTTGCAATAGGAGGAACCTCACTACTCATCGCGGTTTCTGTGGTGCTTGACCTCATTAGAAAGGTTGAGGCTCAGCTTTCAATCAGAGAGTACTAAGAACCTACTCTTTTTCTATAAAGGAGTTGTAGCCGTGAATAATCTGATCAACTATCTCCTCAGTGGATAGTTTTTCGGTATTTATAACCAAGTCATAGTTAGATAGGTCGAGGTGATTTATGCCATAGAGTGTGGTATATCGTTCACGCTCACTTTCTAGTCGTTCACGAAGCATAGTTTCAAGCTCCTTTTCACTGCTTGGTGATTCGCCGCTTTGTACACGTGCTTCTGTTTGGTTGTGATAAATACGACTCGCAGATTGGACTAAATCAAGATCAAGGTACACTTTGTAGGACTCTGGAATAAAGTGAAAGGCAAGACGCGCGTCGATAACTATATTGTCCTTTGTACCTGCTTTTACATTTTCTGCATCAATCTCAAGATCTATTTCTGGATGGGTTTTTGCATACTCACCAAGCTCGGCAAGGGTCATGTGGTGATTCATCGCAATAGTACGCATAAAATCACCTGAAGAATATCGTTCGTAGCCTAGCGTTTGAGCGAGTAAATTAGCAGTGGTTGATTTTCCGCTTCCTGGCTTACCGGCGATGGTGATTATGTGTTTCTTCATACTATAGTATCAAACCATATTTTTGCTGTTTCATTAAGCCGTCTTTTTTGCTATTGTAGGCATATGGTTGCTCAAACAATAATATTCATAGGAATGCAGGGCGCAGGTAAGGGGACACAGGCCAATTTACTAGAAGCGTATCTCAAAGAAAAAAGCACCGATGGGGCGGTATTTCGATTTGAAACGGGCGCTGGTTTCAGAGAGATGATGGAGGGAGATAGTTATACCGCGAAGCTAGTAAAGGAAAGTATGGAAGAGGGAAAGCTTCAGCCAGAGTTTCTTTCTGTGTCTCTCTGGTCGCAAGGCTTCATCCATAATTTTGGTGGCTCTGAACATATTCTTATTGATGGGTTTCCTCGTTCGTTGTTTGAAGCGCAAATACTCCACACCGCCCTTAAGTTTTATAATAGGCTACCTGCCATTGTTATCTTTCTTGATATAGATGATGAGACTGCATTTGAGCGATTACTCGCTCGAGGACGCCACGATGACTCCCCTGAGGGTATCAAAGAGCGTTTGGCATGGTACAGAGGAAGAGTGCTCCCCATTATTGATTACTATGATTGGCGCGATGATTACCGTCTTATAAAGATACATGGTAATAATTCTGTGGAAGAGGTTCATCAAGAAATAATCTCAAAGATAAAATTCGCAAATGGCAATTTCTCTTAAAAAGCCTGAGGAGATAGAGATACTCAAAAGCGCGGGCAAACGCCTCGCGATAGTAATCAATGAAGTGGGCAAGGCTGCAGTTGCTGGGGTAAGTACTAACGAGTTAAATGATCTTGCGGAATCACTTATTCGCAAAGAGGGAGATATACCAGCCTTTTTACACTATAAACCACAAGGGGCTCCAAGGCCGTTTCCTGCAAGTGCCTGTATCTCGATAAACAACGTGGTGGTACACGGCATCCCAAATGAGAATCCACAAATACTTAAGGAGGGGGATATTGTCTCGTTGGATATGGGATTGGTACGAAAAGGTTTAGTGGTGGACGCAACCATAACGGTGGGGGTAGGTCACATTGATGAGCGGGCCGCATCGCTTATTGCCGTAACCAAGCGAGCACTCGAGAGGGCAATAGCGGCCGCGCTGCCAAATAATTATGTAAGTGATATCAGTAATGCGATTGAAGAATCAGTTATTGGCACTGGGTTTTCTTTGGCAGAGGAGTACGGAGGGCATGGGGTAGGGTATAAAGTCCACGAAGACCCGCACGTGCCAAATGTCACAGGATTTGGCAAGGGAGCTCGTCTTGTCCCAAATATGGTGCTCGCCATTGAACCTATCGTCATTGAGGGTAAAAATCGTTTTGTTGTCGATAGAGATGGGTATACGGTTCGTACAAAAGATGGTTCACGAAGCGCGCAATTTGAACACACCATAGTCATTACAAACGGCAAGCCAGTGGTGGTAACCGCCTAGCTGTCTGTACATATATAAGAATTTTAGCTATAGTGCGGTCAATTAATTAGTAAGTACATACATGAATAGACAATTTGAAAAAGAGCGAACACTTATTATTCTTAAGCCTGACACTATCCAGCGCGGACTAGTCGGAGAGGTACTCTCACGTATTGAGCGAACTGGACTAAAATTTACCGCATTTAAGTTTTTTGTTCCTACTCGCGAACAGGTATTAGCGCACTACAATAAAGATGACGCATGGTGTGAGCGCAAAGGGCAGGGGGTAGTTGAGCAACTTACCGCCCGTGGTGTGGTGGTTGATAAACCAGCAATTGAGTACGGAAGAGACATCATGGAGGGTAATGTGAAGTTTATGACTGCGGGCCCTGTGCTTGCAGCAGTAGTAGAAGGAAATCAAGCAGTAGGTGTAGTGGTTAAGCATGTTGGTACTACTGAGCCAAAAACAGCAGATATAGGCACCATACGAGGAGATCTTACGGTTGACTCTTACTCGCACGCTACCTACCGAAGCTCGGCGGTACGAAATCTCATTCACTGCTCTGAGAGTCCAGAGGAGGCAGAGCGAGAAATTCAGGTATGGTTCTCAGAGAATGACATCATGAATTACAAAACAGTGTGGGAAAAGATACTGTACGACGTAAATCTTGACGGTATCCTTGAATAGTTTTTTAGAAGATTGACCTAGTATGCATCATGGTATACTAGCCTTGTCGCCAGACATATTGTCCTTCTTGGTTATATCCTAGGGCTGGTCTATATCTTCAAGAAGTTTGCTTCTTGTTTGCGATCGCCCACCTTGTTTTTCCAAGGCAACATATGTTTGGCGATACGTAGATGCCACTCTTTTGAGTGGCTTTTGCGTGTGTTACTATGCACCTATGACCAGAACGGTTCATCTCATGACTCTTTTCGCGGTGGCGTTAGTGATTGCGATACTTCACCATAGTGCGTTTGTATACTACTGGTATTGGCTATATTGGTGGTTTGATATTGTGGTGCACTTTCTCGGAGGGTTTTTTATTGGCCTCTCTACCATGTGGCTATGTAGATATGTGGTTCAGGGTACCTTTGTCACTCAGTCTCGAGAATGGATGCTAACCTTCGGCGTGGTTGCCGTGGTTGCAGGGCTTTGGGAGATATTTGAGCTGTATGGCGGTATAGCAAATGCTATTGAGCCAGGCTTTTTTATTGATACCACACTCGATCTTTGCGTAGGGCTCTTTGGTGGGGGTATTGCTTGGCTACTTACAAAAACACGCACCTAGTGGTGCGTGTTTTTGTTGAGAGAAGTGATATTTCTTAGAGAGAAGAGACGATTCGCTTGAAGCTTTCAGGAGATTCTTGCGCGATCTCTGAGAGTACCTTTCGGTTTAGGCCGATCTCTTTTGTCTTTAGCTTCTTGATAAAGACGCTATATGAAAAATTGAGGGGACGGAGCGCGGCATTAAGGCGTACTGTCCAAAGGCGTCTGAAATCACCCTTTTTATCCTTGCGGTGGCTAAATGAATGTTCTGCCGCATGAAAGATTGCCTCTTGTGTAGCTCGCTCTTTTGATCCAATACCAAACCTGCCGCCTTTCATCTTTGCTAGGGTATAGCGACGACTCTTTAATTTGGTTGTTCCTCTTTTTACTCGTGACATAGTGATTATTTACTAGATTTACCTGGAAGACCCGGAAGGAATCGAGCTCTTGATTTAGCAGTCATCTGAATCTGCTGAGTTCTGCCTTTTGCTAGCTTCTCTCTTGTAGATTCTTTTGAGTTATTGTGACCCTGGCCAATCTTTCTAGTGATTAGCTTTCCAGTTCGGGTTACCTTTATTCTTTTGCTGAATGATTTGTTTGACTTCATAGTGTTTTTGGCACTGCTACTGCCTGTTGTATTGCTTTATATCAACGCTACAGATAAGCAAAATATAGCTTACCCACTATACCCGATTTTTTATATTTGTCCACCGTTAGGAGTAGGCTCTTTTGAGGGGTTATTTTCAGGGGTTTCTTGCCCTTCAACAACCTTTCGCTTGCCTCCTTTGTCTCTTTCTATGGTGAGACTATAGCCTTTTGGGCTCTTTTTCATTTCTTCGGCAATTTTGTACGGTTCTTTTATTACCGTCATAAATTGATTCAAGCGCTCTTTAAGGAATTTTTCATCCATGTACTTATATCTACCAAACAAGAAGAGGTCGATTTTGATACGGTGACCCTCTTTGAGCCATTCATCTACTCTGCTCGCTTTAAGCTCTTTGTCATGGTCGCCGGTACCAATTTTTACCTGCATGTTCTTTGTTTCAGTAACCACTGATCGCTGCTTTATCTCTTTTGCTTTCTTCTTTTGTTCATATTGAAACTTTCCATAGTCCATGATTCTGGCTACAGGTGGTACGGCAAGGGGAGATATCTCGATAAGATCAAGCCCAGCTTCTTTAGCCTTAGCAAGCGCCTCACTAAGGGAGATAACACCAATATTACCGCCATCGGCGGCAATTACTCTAAGCTCACTGGCTCGGATGTTTTCATTAATGCGAACTCGATCTTCTTGTTTCAAAACGTATACGATTAGAAATAGCTACATCGGGTACCATACCACAGATACACTCCCTTTTCAACGAGTATATATTGCTCGCAACTACGAGAGTTTGTGATAGAGTAAGCCCTATATGAGCGAAAAACAACGCGGAGGCAAAAAACTCCCAACACAAAAAAAGGATAATTCTCCACTCTCTGGAATGGGGTCGGGGAATCAGTTTTGGCTTAATGTGGTATCAGTGATTTTGGCACTATTTCTCACGGTGAGTATTTTTACGTATCTTAGCGAACAAGGCGTGAAGTCTGAAGAAATCTCTCTGTCCGAGCTTGCGACAAAAATTGCCGCGGGAGAGATAGCTACCATTGAAGTGCGCGGTGACGAACTAGTCATTACTGACACTGCAGAAAAATCACTCACTTCTAAGAAAGAAGTAAATACCGCGCTCACTGACACGCTAAAAAATTACGGCGTGACTACCGAAGCGCTCGCAAAAATTTCTGTTGATATAAAAAGCGAGTCTGGCTTTAAGTTTTGGTTTCTCACCCTTGCACCATCACTCTTTTTGGTTGCAGTGATTCTGTTTTTGGTGTGGTTTTTTGCACGGCAGGTACGTGGGGCAGGGATGCAGGCGTTCTCCTTTGGGCAGAGCAAGGCGCGCATGATTGATCCTAATGATAGCAATCAACGAGTTACCTTTGCAGATGTAGCCGGAGCAAAAGAGGCAAAGGAAGAGCTTATGGAGATTGTAGACTTTCTCAAAAATCCTAAAAAGTTTCTTGAAATCGGGGCGCGTATTCCTAAAGGCATCATCCTTATGGGTGCCCCAGGTACCGGAAAGACACTTCTTGCTCGTGCAGTAGCAGGTGAGGCGGGTGTGCCGTTCTTCTCTATATCAGGATCGGAGTTTGTTGAGATGTTTGTTGGCGTGGGCGCGAGTCGTGTGCGAGATCTTTTTGATATGGCTAAAAAGAGCGCGCCAGCGATTATCTTTGTTGATGAGATTGATGCAGTAGGTCGCGTGCGAGGTACTGGTGTGGGGGGAGGTAATGATGAACGAGAGCAGACCCTTAACCAAATACTCGTCGAGATGGATGGCTTTGAGCCAAATGAAAAGGTGATAGTCATGGCTGCAACTAACCGCCCTGATGTACTTGACCCTGCACTTTTGCGTCCTGGAAGATTTGATAGACGAGTTACTATTGACCTTCCAGATAGAAAGGACAGAGAGCAGATACTGCTTGTGCACGCAAAGAAAAAGCCACTTCACGCTGATGCTAATCTAAAGGTTATCGCTGAACGAACACCAGGATTTTCTGGGGCAGAGCTGTACTCACTTATGAATGAGGCGGCAATTCTCACTGCGAGAGAAAATAGAAAAGAAGTAACCCAGTACGACCTTATCCGCTCTATCGAAAAGGTGATGCTTGGCCCTGAGCGAAAGAGCCACATTCTTTCAAAGAAAGAAAAAGAGATCACCGCTTATCATGAGGCAGGACACGCGCTTGTTGCGAGTGTGCTTCCACACGCTGATCCAGTACATAAAATTTCTATTATCTCGCGTGGGCGCGCGGCGGGGTATGTACTCAAGCTTCCGTTTGAGGATAAAAAGATGCACTCAAAGAAAGAATTCCTTGATGATATGGCAATGGCACTAGGCGGCTATGTTACCGAGCGAGAAGTGTTTGGTGACCTTACGACAGGCCCTTCAGCGGATATACAGCACGTCTCAAGCCTGGCTCGTAACATGGTTACTCGTTGGGGTATGAGTGACTCGCTTGGCCCTGTTGCGCTTGAGAGTGAAAACGGTCAACCACTATACGGAAAGACCATGTACGAAAAGGAGTACTCAGAAAAGGTAAGTGCGCTTATTGATGAAGAAGTATCAAGCTTGGTAAACGGAGCAATGGAGCGAGCTAAGGAAGTGATACACAAGCACCGACCAGTACTCGATGCGATTGCAAAAAGACTTATTGAAGTAGAAACACTAGAGAGAGAAGAGTTTGAAATGCTCCTAAAAGAAAACGGCATTACCCCAAAGAAAAAGGAAACTATTATTGATGAAGTGGTGACAATAGCTAATTAGTAGGAGGTGGGGAAGAAGCAAAAGACAATATCAAGCAAAAAAATAGGGGCGCAGGACATTTTGTCCTGCGCCCCTTGGGCATTCGCCCTTAGTTTCGACGTCCTCCCTGCCGCAACGGCTCGAACCTCGAGCCGTCGTAAAGGTAGGGCTTTCCGTCTTTGCATAAGTAGACGGGGAGACCGCTTCTCGATTCAGTTGAGTTGTAGGTGCACCGACCAAGCCTTCGGTCGGTGATGACGGGAGCTGGGCGGCTGCCCCCGCCACCACCTTGGAAACCGCCAGGCAGATTGTAGCGGAAGCTCCCAGGGAGTTCATCCCCTGCGAGTGTTACAGATACCGGTTCCGTGTTCCCGAGTGATGTAGGAACCCGAAGGTTACGAGAGAGGGGAGTTACCCTCCTCACGTTCCCTACGGGCAAGCTAAGCTGCTGCGTGCAGTTGATCCTTTCCGGATCACATAGCTGTACATTGCGATCCCTGCGAACCGCAACGAAACACGCACCGTCACCTACTTGGCGACGGACGGGGAGACATATACGTGTCTCCCCAGACTCGATGGTGTATGAACCACCATCGAGGTCAAAGTCGGTTCCGCCTCGCTTGATCCTACTTGGATCAATCTCGAGGTAGAGAGGCTCCGATAAGGGATTGCTTCTCGAACCTCCAGCAACCTGTCGGGGTGGGGATGCCTCCCCTCCTAGGCGCTTTGCGGCATAGAGCTCCACCGCTTCCTCTGGTGTTATATTGGCGAGGCTCGTTTCTCGCATCTGCCCGATCAACTTTTTGAGCCCCGTGATGGATGCAGCTTCATGCTCTGGCGGCATTTGATCCGGAAGCAACCTCTCGGGGAGATCTTCCCCCTCTAAGGTGAATCTTCCTGCCGGTGATTGATACTCGCCTGTAGCGGTACCATCAGTGAGAAGCCCTCTCCTCACCAACTTTCCCATCAATGGATCCATTCGATTCAACAGAATCAATTCATCTTTTGCGTTGATTCTGTCAGTATTTGCTTGAATCCCCTTGATTCTTTTTTCTTCCTTAGAGGCGGCATACTTTACCGCCTCCCTCCACGCTTTTGTGCAGGCTTCCTCTGAATATTCAGAGCTTGAACATACCTGAAACGCCTGGTGGCGTTTGAGTCCTGCTGAAAAATTGCTGGGAGGTACGTCAATGTAGTAGAGTGCCTCCGCCCCGCCAATTTCTGTTGCCGCTTTCAGGACGCGGGCTTTGCCCGCTTCCGAAAGAGTGGATGGCCTGGAGCTGTAGGGGTCATACTGATTGTTGGCAGCACACCCTCCCACAAGCATGACAAACAAAGCTGAGAAAAGGCGAATTACGATACTCATGTCAAAGACCTCCGGTGGCACCACTTGCGGTGGTGCGGTTGTACTCGATGTATATTATAGCACAAAAAATGGCTTTATGTCAATACATAGGGAGAGCAACGGATGGTTTGTATTGGTGTGGTAAAAAGTAGTACAAAATACCATCTGTGGGGGTAGATATAAGCACTTTAAGGATTATGTTGCAGTTGGCAATAGTGCTATTTAAAGGTATGTTATGGGATATCTCGAGGTGCTTCGAGAAACATACGCGCCCGTAGCTCAGTTGGTTAGAGCACAAAGCTTATACCTTTGGGGTCCTTGGTTCAAGTCCAAGCGGGCGCACAGTTTGTGGTTGGGAGTAAAAAGGAAAGGCCACCCGAAGGTGGCCTAGGATCACCGCTACACCGGTAGCGGTGATCGAAATTGAACGTAGTTCGTCCCTCAGTGTACATATAGGTAATTATAGGTACACATTCATTTCTCAATTTGTTTCGCCCATATGACTGTATTGCATCATGAAATGCGCGGAAATCATTCCTCTTGACCCATGCCCAGTGAGGCTTTGCTTCAAGTGCGTCAAATATATCCGGCCAAGATTCAGCAATTGCGGAATCTCTCCCAGTAAATATTCTTTGAAAATTTCTCGAGCATCCAGTATTGCTTGCTCTTATCTCCTGAGTACATCGTATGAATTGGTCAAAATTTTCACGAAGAGAATTACTTTGAGAAAATATCTCGTACGCAACCCCTTCTATTATTGTTGTTTTCCAATTTAGTCCAAGTACTCCTATTAGAATCACTGCAGAGATGAGAAAAGAGTACAGCTTTTTCATGTCGAGCTCCTTTGGTACATACTTGGGTAGCAGGGTACAGCTAAAAACATTATACCACAATATATTGCTATATGTCAACTATTCAAAATGGAGCTTGCGAATGAGCTCGTCACTTCTTTCCTTTAAAAGAGGAATACTTTTTAGTGTAGGGTCTTCTTCTACAAGTCTTCGGGCTTCATCTCGTGCCGCCTCTACCATTTTTAGATTCTTGAGCGCGTCCATTCCTCTATCAGTGAGGCCGGATTGTTTAATACCGATTAGCTCTCCTGCGCCGCGGAGCGCAAGGTCAGCCTCTGCAAGTGCAAAACCATTTTTAGCTTCCGAAAGGGCACGCAATCGGTCCTTAGATTTTTTGCTTGATGACTCAGAAAAGAGATAGCAATACGCCTGCTCGCTAGATCTAATGACACGACCGCGTAATTGGTGAAGCTGGGCAAGACCATATCGCTCTGCGCCCTCAATGATAATACTCGTTGCATTAGGTACATTTACCCCTACCTCTACCACGCTGGTAGCAACCAGTACATCTATTTTGTGTGTAGCAAACCGTTCCATAACATCCTCTTTTTCTTTAGGAGTTAGCTTGCTGTGTACCCAGGCGACGGTAAAGTTTTTGAACACTGTTTTTTGGAGTTGTTCTGCTTCTGCCACCACCGATTTAGCAAGGAGGGCTGATTCTTTGGTTGGATCAGGCTCATCTATACGTGGGCATATCACATACGCTTGTTTGCCTCGAGTGAGTTCTGCAATGACTTTCTTATACACGTCATTTCTGTCTTTTGGAGCAACCACTTGTGTTATCACAGGCTTTCTTCCTTTTGGCATTTCATCAAGTACACTGATATCAAGGTCACCATACATAGTGAGAGCAAGGGTGCGGGGGATAGGGGTTGCACTCATAGAAAGAAGGTGTGGCGCGGTGTGGTCTTTGCGGATGAGCTTTTGTCGTTGCGCAGTACCAAAACGGTGTTGCTCATCAATAATGACATACGCAAGATGTTTAAACTCGATACTCTTTTGAATAAGTGAGTGTGTCCCTACTACTATGGCAACATCACCTTTCTTCACCCAGGTTTTCAACTGATTTTTTGAAACTTTTGCCGACCTTGCGCCGTGTACTTTTGACGGAAACTTTTTACAGTCATGAGAGGTGATAAGGCCTATAGTGATGGGGAGGTGGTTAAAGAGCTCTGTAAAGGCATCAAACTGTTGTCGGGCGAGGAGCTCGGTGGGTGCCATGTAGGCACACTGGAGCGTGCCGTAGCGATTATCTTTTGGTGCGGTAGCTATAACTGCGTACATGGTTGCTGCCGCAACTGCGGTCTTTCCGCTCCCCACATCTCCTTCTAATAGTCGAGCCATTGGGTGCGTACCTGAAAGATCTGTAAGTATAGTACGCACTGCCTGTCGTTGCGCGTTGGTGGGTGCAAAGCTAAATCGCTCATTCATAAATTGGTCGACATCACGCGCGGTGGTCTGTATCCCAAATGAGGGGGTTATTGATAGATCGTGTCTGTCTTTTGCTCGCGCGAGTTGTATAGATAAAATTTCTTCAAAAGAAAATCGCTTTCTAGCAGAAATGGTGTCCTTTTCAGTTTTAGGCATGTGCGCCCAGACAAGAGCGGTTGCAAACGAGGGGAGATGGTAGCGTGCGAGTATGTCATCTGGAATTGGGTCCACGAGAGATTGCAGTAGCTCGTTGGTGAGAAGTCTTTTTATCGCATGACGAAACCACTTTGAGGTAATACCTTTTGTTTCTCGATACACAGCATAGAGTGTTCCATCAGTGTTATCAAATAACGAATCGTGTGAGTCGATAGGGAGGTCGTCGGTGCGTTCTATCTCTGGATTAGCAAGGTATAACTTTCCTTCATCACCAGTTACCACGCCACTAAGTTTTACAAGGGATCCTTCTGGAATCATCTTTGCTATGTATGGTTGGTGGAACCAGCGTATCTTCATTTTTGCCGTACCGTCATCAATAACCCCTTCAGAAATAGGAAGCCCACGGGTAAATGATTTTTTTGTGACCAACCCAGTTACCTTGCCATACACTACCGCTTCATCTCCTTTTCTTAGGGAGACCACTTTCTTTATAAGCGAGATATCTTCGTATCGAGTAGGAAGAAAGGTAAGAAGATCATGCACTGTTTTTATACCAAGCTTTTCAAGAGCTTTTATATGCGTGCTGTCGAGACGTAGATGGTGTTGTAGCGGATGGTGCAACATGAGATAGGTAAAGTATAGCAAACGCCGCCGCCTGTAGGCGGCGGCGTTTGCTATACGTAACTATTCCTCTACAAACAGTTGCCCCACCATGCCATTTGCCTCGTCGCTCTCTATTGAAGAATAGTATTCAAATGCGCCAACAGTATCCGCAATAAATTCTACTGATGTTAGCGTGCCCGGCGCTACCTGCTCGGTAGCAACCTCAAATTCATCAAGTGTCCAATTGTGGGTACCATCAACACTTTCAAAGTTTATTCGCACGGTATCACCCTTTTTAACCCGCATCTCTTTCAAAGAAAATTCGTAGTCCTTTCCCGTTACATTAAATGTTTGTACTGATGGGGTAGAAAGGAGGCTCGTGGCAGTCATATCACTTTGTGTGAGAGTATTCATTGACCCTTCTTGTGTAATCGGGTCGTTTGTTTCTTTTTTGCTATACAAGTAACCAACAATGGCGAGTGCAGAAATGATTGGTATGACAAGTAATGATTTCATGATGTTATTTCAATGTCTAATGCGCCTGTCATTGTAGCTGATGCAAGAAGAAAGAGCCACCCATACAAGTATGGCAGCGCCTGCAATACACACTAGACAGAATGACTCACTTATAAAATAATAGAAGTACTCAAATGACTGAAACAATTAAACGAACGGTATTGGTGGTAGAGGATGATATTTTTATTTCTGATATTTTAGGAAGAAAGCTGAGTACGGTATTCAAGGTGCTTCATGCGGCAAATGCCATCGATGCAAAAAAGTACCTAGAAGCAGAGCGGGTTGATCTAGTATGTCTTGATATAGGACTACCGGGAGAAAATGGCATAGAGCTACTCAAAGAGATACGCGCTGGTATTCATAAAGAAGTGCCGGTGGTTATTGTTTCTAACAACGCGCAGGATGCAGAGAAGGAGGAAGCACTCAAGGCAGGAGCTAATGAGTATTTGGTAAAGTCATCGGTTTTTCTTGAAGAAATAGTCCACAAGGCTGAGGAGCTTTTAGGTCTCGCTTCATAACACAAGCGCCTCACTATCGTCGTGCTTTCAATGTGGTACCTATTCATGGTATGGTATCTCCACAAATTGGAGAGTTGGCTGAGTGGCCGAAAGCGCCTCACTGCTAACGAGGTAGGGGGTAAAACCCCTCGAGGGTTCGAATCCCTCACTCTCCGCCAGATTACCAAGTTTGAACCCAAGCAAAATAAGGGATTTATACGATTGAAAAGCCGGCATTAGAATAAGATGCCGGTTTTTCTAAATACACTCATCAAATTAATGAATTTCTGGTAAAATACAGTTGTACGGTGAACTAGAAATAATTCTAAACAACCATAACTATATTGATTGCAATCTAAAATAATTTTATGACCAACAATACTAAAAATAAATTTACGGTTGCGTCGCTTTTTACTGGATGTGGTGGTCTAGATCTCGGTTTTGTCGGTGGTTTTGAATCAAATGGAAAAAAATACCAGAAACATCCGTTTATTATAGATTGGGCCAACGACATAGACGAACCAGCATGTAAAACTTTTAAAAATTATTTCAAACATGATATTGTTTGCGGAAGCATTGTTGATATTTTGAGTGGTAAACATAATTCTAAGCTTGATACGCCACTACCAAAAAAAGTTGATATCGTACTCGGTGGTTTTCCGTGTCAGGAGTTTAGTCATGCTGGGAAGCGAAGAGGATTTAATAGCGAAAAAGGTCTCCTTTATCGTAGTATGGCCGAGGTTATCCGTCGGACGAAACCGATGATGTTTGTTGCTGAGAACGTTAGGGGTCTTCTTACGATAGACAACGGAACAGCCATAGGTATTATCAAAAATGATTTTGCAAAATTGGGATACCATGTAAATCATAAACTACTTCTTGCTGCTGATTATGGCGTGCCACAAATGCGTGAGCGAGTAGTTATTGTTGGAACCCGTAAAGATGTTTTGCCTTTATTTAAGGACGATGATTATCCAAGGCCAACTCACAAAGGCAAACACGTATCAGTAAAAGAGGCGTTTGGTGATTTGGAAAATGTCAAAGAAGGCGGCTTATCAAACCACTATTGGTCTAAAGCAAAGAAAAATAAAGGACAGGGAAACGGAATAATAGATTCCGATAAACCAGGACCAACAATGAGAACAGAGCATCATGGCAATATTGAATACCATTGGAATGGTAAGCGACGACTTTCGGCTCGTGAAGCCGCAAGGATTCAATCGTTTCCTGACGACATGGAATTTTTACCATCAACGTCCCAGGCTTATAAACAGATCGGTAATGCCGTACCCCCAGTTTTAGCATGGCATATTGCGAAGTCGATTCGGTCGTTTCTCGACAAGAACTTGAAATAATATGATTTATTCAGAAAAGAAAAACGCCCACGAAGAAAGGTTTGTTGAGCTTTTGGAAAAGTCGAAAAAACTTTTAGTGGCGCATTTGAGGGGAGATAAGAGTATTTCAGCTCTTGATTTTGAAGGTCTCGTTTGCGACAAGATGCAAGAGGTTTCCATAGGCACAGAATTTGAAGGAACGATTAAGCGGACAGGGGTATATGCTTTTCCTGATATCGTCGCTAACGGATATTTTGGAGTTGAAGTAAAGATAACCTCTAAAGATCATTGGACTTCAACTGGTAATAGCGTCTTAGAAACTTCACGAATGGAAGATGTTGAGCGAATTTTTATCATGTTCGGGAAATTGGGTGGAGAACCCGACGTCCGTTATCGGTTATACCAAGAGTGTTTGCCGGAGATAAGCGTTACTCATTCACCAAGATATAGAATCAATATGGACTTACCAAAAGGAAAATCCATATTTGATAAAATGGGTGTTTCTTATGATGAGCTGCGAACAAGTGGAGACACTATACAGCAAATAAAATCATATTACAGAAAACAACTCAAAGACGGCGAAGGTTTGTGGTGGATTGATGAAGAATCAGAATCATCTTCCCCAGTTATTAAACAATTTCGAACCTTGGAACCGGAGAATAAAGAAAGATTTAAGATCGATTGTATGATCCTTCTACCCGAACTCTTTAAAAATCGTGCTAATTATGAACGAGCGGCCACGTACATGATCACCGAATTTGGAGCGGTCTCCACAAGCTTGCGTGATGCTTTTAGCGCAGGTGGTCAGCAAGAAGTTTTGGTCGCGCGGGAGAAAAAAAGTGTATCACAGATACTTTCCCAACTTCATGATTATGCGTCAAGAATCGCCAGTAGAATCAATGAAATAGATGAAGAATTGTTGAAATTTTATTGGCAAGTCCAGTCTGTTGAAGCAGATAGAATTAGGCAGTGGAAAGATCTTATAGATAAGGACGCCGTCGGTGGCCTTGGCAATGAACTTCCCTCAGAAGTTTTTCAGTCTGGTTATGAAGAAACAAACTCATAATAGTCTTAATCGTGATTTTTCTAAAAAAAGGAGTCCGGACAAGCTAACTGTTAAAGAACGATCACGACGAATGTCGCTTATACGCTCAAAATCAACCAAGTTTGAGCAAAATTTGATTGCTGTATTAAAAAAACAAACTCGCAAAATTTTTACTATTAACGATGTGAGTGTTTTGGGTAAACCCGATATTGTTTTTAAAAAACATAGAGTCTGCGTGTTCTTCGACAGTAACTTTTGGCATGGCTGGCAATATCCACGTTGGAAGCATTTACTCAAAAATGATTTCTGGCGAGAGAAAATTGAACGCAACAGAATACGCGATAGAAGAGTGACTCAAAAACTCCATACTGAAGGTTGGGTTGTGTTGCGTCTCTGGGAACATCAACTCAAAAAAGATCAATCCACGTGCGTCAAGAAGATTGCCGACTCGCTTATGTAACGACTATGATTATTATATACTAAAACTACGCCATGAAACTTGCTGAACTAAAGAAGACAGAACTTCCTCGAGAGAAAATGGAGAAGTATGGCGCAAAACGTCTAAGAAATTTTGAATTGATAGCAATCATCCTTGGTTCAGGAATCAAAGGTTGCAACGTACTTGAGCTTGCTCGAAAAATAGAAAAATTCATAACTCAAAAATCAGCAAATAACGTAACACTGGAAGATTTGCGAAAGATTCGCGGATTAGGAAAAGCAAAAGCAATTCAAATACTTGCCGTCATTTCTCTTGCTGATCGTTTTAGGAGTGAGAGCAGTATTGAATTGCTATCAGTGAAGGATATATGGAATTTATGCGCAGATTTTCGTTCATCAAAAAAAGAGCATATAGTGGCGTTTTACCTTGACACACAACAAAAATTAATTGAAAGACGTATTATTTCTGTCGGTACGCTCGATACTTCACTTTTACATCCAAGGGAGGTCTTCGAGCCCGCTCTGCAACTATCAGCGGCAGGGGTTGTCTTGGCCCACAATCACCCATCAGGTAGCCTTGAACCTTCAGACGAAGACGCCACAATTACAAAGCGAGTAGCTGATGCAGGAGATCTTCTGGGGATTATTCTTATTAATCATATTATTGTGTCTACTGGAGGGTATAAGGTTATTGAGTTATGAAATAGCAGGAAAAGGAGGTTGCGGAATTAGTTAAAATAATTTATAATATTACTGAAAACGAGACGTTAAAGTCCGTCCTGTTCTTGTAAAAGCCAAAATGACTATCTTCATATCGCGTCAGACGCGAGGAAGGAGGTAGTCGAACCTTTCTCGACATTATTAACTTAATTTCGAGACGTACTATGGCAAATTCAAATTGCAAGAACGACGCACCTGGCATGAAGGGGTGCCGTTCTCGAAACCAAAATGGGCTCCTGCGCGATAAGCGTGATGATACTCATATTGGCACAATCGAGAAACAATACGGCATTGACCTTGGTGTTAGGTCTGATATGCAACTCGGGACCTACCTTGAGGAACATAATATCAAATCTCTGAACGATCTTATTACGGATCGCTAAGAAAAGCGGGGACGAGGCTAACGCCTCGTTTTCGTTTCCATGTAGGGTTGCTCAATGATCGAATAATCCACCTCATTTTTACCTCTATTGGACTCTGGGTGAGGCGTTTCAAACCATTCAGGATGAATCTTGTACATAGCCCTTAATTCACGTATACTTTTATCAATATCCTTGAATTTGAGCCACTTTTTCGGTTCAAACTTCGGGACATCGCCACCGCAAAACAAGGAGAACGATGCGAAGCATTGGGCGACTATGTTTTGGGTGAGAAGTGAGGGATTCGAACGCCGGAGCCGGTCTACGATTTTACGCAGCAACGCGAAGTAAAATTGTCGGCGAGGCGCGACCAGCGTGCTTAGCCTGCAGGGCTTAGCAAAAGCGGGTCGAATCCCTCACTCTCCGCCCTCGGTACGCCGAAGCAAGACTTTGCGAAGGCGACACTGGTACGCCGGAGTATATTGCGTAAGCAATACGAGGCGCCGTCCTAGTGACGTAATCTTCTCTGTAACATTGTCGCTACAGTAGCAACGATGCTGAGCACAAATATAGCTACTATACAAAGCGCAAGGAAGCCTGCAGGATCATCGTCTTGCGCGTGAAATATCCGTACATATATGCCTGCTCCTATGATCAATAAACTTAATAGTATTGAGCTATATTTTATTTTTGTGAGAGCATCAATAGAGTGTTTTGAAAAGAGCATATCCTGTTGCATGTATCCGAGTAATTTGTATGTCTGATACAAGGCATAAAAAAATGCCATTGATGCAAAGTATTCATATATCAAGAGGGGATCAGTGTATATGCTAAATATATCCAAATTGATTGCCCGCCCTTCAGTTAAAGGGAATCTGATCATAATGGCGAATGCCACTATGCCTATAAGTACAACTGCTATTTGAAGAGATGCTATTGAAATTCTTTTTATCATGTCGTTATGCATTACCCATGATATGCATACGGTATAACTCTCAATTTCTCTTACACGTCACCTGCCAAAATTTTCTTGAGGACTCATTTATTTCTTTTGCCTCAAGTATGGTGTGGTCTTCAAATTCATTTTTTATGGAATCAGCGTCATAGTAAAAAAGGGTAACCCCATACGGCATAAGGAATGTGTTGCTGCTAAGCTCTTTTCCTTGTCCATATGAAGCATCATTTTTAGAAAGTGCCACAAATACCATATACCCACCTGGCAGTAATTGACGGTAGCAATCCTTGATGAGTTTTGCCCTCTCTTCTTTAGCTAATAAATGGATTAGCCCATAACAAAAGATCCCACCATACTGCACGTCATCAAATGGCATCGCACTGACAGAGCCGTGATGAATCAGGATGTCATTACTTGAGTGTTTTTTTGCTAAATCAATTGCTGTTTGTGATATTTCAATCCCTGTTACATCAAATCCGCTATCAATAAATGGCTTGGCGTTTCTGCCGTAGCCATAGCCGGGTATAAGAACATTCTTCACTCCTTGCTCCTTGAATAAAGCAACTACCTCATGTACGCAGTCTGCAGGCCTTTCACCCCACATCATGTGCTTGCTTTGAAAGCTAGATTCCCAAAATTCTGTCATGGTATACCATGCAGTATATAGATTGATTTTTACTGCGCTAGCAGGTTTTGGTAGAGAACCGAACACATATTCATACGCGTAAATATGTTTTAATATAACAATATGCAATATTTTCATGTTACGGAGGAGGAAATAAACAAAAAACTATTCAATATTTTTGTGGGTATCAGTTTAGGAAATAAGCTCCTTACACCCGAGCTCGCGGAGCGGTATGTGCAATGGGCACATCACCATTCAAAGGATAACGCTCTCATACTTATCGCTGATGATATTGATGTCATTAACTGGATGGTCTTTAGGGGATTAAGCAAAGAGGAGGCTGAAGAGAAAGTGCAGCAAAAGGGTTATGGAATAAAAGGAATGTTTGATAAAGCAATTCGTAATCTTGCACGAAAAGAGAATGATCCCACCTATATAGCAAACACGCATATAATATTCTGGAGTGACATAAAAAATAGCGGCTATGATCATTTGAGAGAAATTCTTGCTGAAGAATATACATCGAATACCGCATTTCGAGAGCGGGTACTCTATTTTGTTAACAAATACATTGAACTTAGAGATGTAACGGTATCAAATGAAGATAGGGATAAGCTTGCGGGGTACATAATAAGTGAACTCCCAACGTTACTGGGTGGAATATTTTGGAATAACACATTGTATAATTTGATTTTGTATCCGACCTACGTCGATAGTGGAATGAGCCAATTTGTTCTTGATATAAGAGGTGGTAAATATTTCAGCGCCTCAACATTACAACTTCGGCAGCTTTGTGTTCTGGTTGAAGATTATTTACAAAAGCCAGTTGCTGGGCAATTGATAAAGGACTATTAAATACATATGCATCAGTCAGAGCTAGATGATGCATACGTATACCATGGATCAAGTGACTCGTTTGATTGTGCTATTCCCAAGCGACATATTCGAAATAGCGCTGACAATGACGGGGTGATATGCACTATTTTTGATGAAGTTTCTTTCCACACCACCACACATAAATGGATAGCTCTTGTGTATACCTGTACCCCTAAACCATACGTAATTGATTGAAGGATAGCACATTACAACAAGGGAGTTGATTTGTATGAATACAAGAAGGAAGTGGAGATTTTCGGATTTGATTCATTGGAAGAAAGCCTCATTGCATTATATGGGGATGGAGGGTATCTATATACTTTTGAAAAAGATGCATTTTTTCACAAAGATGGACTAGGTAATTTGGAGGTGATTACTAAAGATATACTTACCCCAAAGAGAGTTGAGCGAGTTGATGATCCCGTTTCTGCGCTGAGGGCATATGGTGTCAGTTTTGTCTACAAGGATTTGCGGTTACCAGAGAATGAAGTGTTTAGAAATTATCAGCAAGTATGATGACGCGTTACTAAAAGAAATACTCAAGATAGTCGTAGGCGTATACCGCAAGTAGGGCGAGGGTGGTGTTGAAAATAAGGTTACCAAGACCAAGGGGGATGATTACCTTCCAAAAGGGGTAGCCAAGCATACCCATGGGGATGGTGATGACATCATTTGAAAAAGGCATGAGACATCCATACCCAAAAAATACTGCAGGAAGGAGGTGGGGGTGGTTTGTATACAACAGTCTAAGCTTTTCAAGCCACTCATTCATCCTCTGTGATAACAGTGATCGGGTTTGCGTTCCTAAATAATATGAGGTGGCATCTCCTGCCATCACGGCAAATGCAGTGACGCCTCCAAGTATAAATGGATTAAGCCCACCAAGCGCGAGTGATACAAGAACAATATGGTAGGGAATACCGCTAAAGGTAGTAACTCCTCCTAAAAATGCTAATACGCCTATAAATAGATATGCGTTTTCTACCCCTATGTATTCGATGATAGTCTCTGGGGATAGTGTGTAAAACAATATAGAAAAGCCCACGAATGGGATGATAAATAGAAACGGCTTGTATGTCGCAAGTGTCGTAGGTGTAGGCTTCATGGGGTTAGCGAAGGACATCAAAGGGAGAACTTTTTCGAGGCGGATGCTCCACCACGCGAATAAAACTTGCGTGCTGATTATTGGTTCTGCTTGTGGTAATGATAACGCTCATGCCCTCCATAAGGGCGACTTCAGATATTCTCCCTTTTTTAACGACAGTATCTTGATGTATTTCTAGGGTTCTTGTTCCTATTCGTTTATCCGAGATGGTGATGGAGGTATCAGTAACTTGTACTATCTCACCAAAGTATTGCTTATCGTGCCACGAATAATAGGTATGGATAGATAATCCAATAAGGATAAGTCCAACAAGTGGTAATCCTACCAGCATTTTTGTTTTGGTTGAGAGTGTGGTGTGTAATGTCTGTAGCATGTACTTGTCTTGGATAGATATGGTTAGTTTTTGCTTACCGAGCAAAGGCTATAGCTACTACTGGTCGACCTCCAGCGCCCTCTATTACCTTGCTGCATTCATAGAGAGTGCTTCCGGTTGAGACCACGTCATCAATGAGTATGACATGTTTACCATATAATAGCTCTGGGTGTGGTATTGAAAATGCTTTACGAACATTCTCTGCTCGCGCACCGTCACTGCGTATATGCGATTGCTTTTTTGTGTCACGAGAACGAATAAGCACACCGGTAGTCACGGTGCCAAGCTGGGGAAGCAACAAGGCAAGGCGGTGAGCAATACGTTCTGCTTGGTTAAAGCCACGTGTTTTCATACGAACTTTACCAAGGGGGACTGGTATGAGTAATGGTGTATCAATGCCCTCAAAGAGTAGTTTTTCAAACAGTACTTCTTTCAGTGCTTCATTCATAAGTAGGGCGATACGGTATGCTGCTTCTTTTGAGCCTTCAAACTTTGCCGCATATACCAGCGCACGTACCAATGGATCATGATATGAATAAAGGGAAATACAAGCGCTATCTTCGATTACGTGGGGGGTGATCTTATTAAAGAGCACTTCAAGCGGCATGGTGGTCACGTTTGCCACCTCATCTGAGTAGGGGAATAGAATACTAAGCAATCGTTCTATAATATACATATAAACAATCGATACTCTTATAATAGCGTTAGGGTGCTATACTAAAAAGGCATATATAAGACAATGGCGGGAATGTTTTCCAAATTAATTGGTTCGCTCGGGTCAGGACTTTTCAGTTCAGCTGGAAAGAGTGTGCTTGGCGTTGATATCGGAAATTCATCTATAAAAGTAGTACAGCTACGAAAAGAGAAGGGGGTAGCACTACTTGAAACGTATGGCGAAATAGCGCTTGGTCCGTATGCTTCACTTGAGACAGGTCGCTCTACTAATTTGCCCGCAGACAAATTATCTGAGGCGCTCAAAGATTTGATGCAAGAAGCAAATGTTACCACTATGGATTGCGGGGTGTCTGTTCCATTTGCCTCAAGTCTTATCACGCTTATCGAAATGCCAGCGCTTGATCAAACGCAGCTGGCAAAAATGATCCCAATAGAAGCACGCAAATATATCCCCGTTCCTATAACCGAGGTGCAGCTTGATTGGTTTGTTATTCCTAATGATGACGCAAGATTTTTTTCAAAAGATTCACCAGAGCAAAAGGCAGAGCAGATTTCTGGACCTGCTGCCGCCACTCCTCAACAGCAAGCACCAAAGGTTCCAACAAGCACAACCACTGTGTTGCTTGTTGCCATTCATAATGAAATGCTTCGCAAGTATGCCGAGGTACTCACCCTATCAGGATTAAAACCAGCATTTTTTGAAATAGAAATTTTCAGCTCTATCAGAGCGGTGATGGATAGGGGAACGGCGCCATTTGTCGTTATAGATATCGGCGCATCTTCAACCAAACTCTATGTGGTTGAGTACGGTATTGTCCGTGTGTCACATATCATAAGTAAAGGATCACAAGACATCACTCTATCGCTCTCGCGATCATTGGGGATACCAATAGATAAAGCCGAAAAAATGAAGCGCGAACTTGGGCTACTCGGCGCAGGGACAGGAGCAGACGGAAAGAGCGTGTCACAAACTGCGCAACTCACCATGGAATTTATATTTTCGGAGGCGAAGCGCTCTATCCTTAGCTACCAAAAGCGCTATAACAAAAATGTAAACAAAATAGTATTTACTGGTGCCGGGGCATCAATTCAGGGATTAAAGGGTTTTGCTGCGGAGCGCTTTGATATGGAGGTGGTGCTTGCGGATCCATTTCAAAAGGTGCAGTCACCTGCATTTCTTGAAGAAGTGTTAAAAGGTGCTGGTCCAGATTTTGCTGTTGCAGTGGGATTGGCACTTCGCAAACTTCAAGAAGAAGAGTAGTGCGTAAGTTTTCAACAGGTTGCGTATAGTTAATTGCACTACCTAGCGTATACTACATATACTGTGGAGCCAAAATTTAAGACATCATTTATACCGAAGCAATCTCTCGAGTCATCGGTCGCACCACAGCGTGCGCCTCGCAAGAGGGTAGGGCTCGGTCTTGGTTCCTTCATCAGTCTTATTGTATTTCTTGCGGCGGTAGGTTTGTCCGCTGGATTGTTTCTTTATGAGCGATATCTCACCGAGAGTATCGCAACTAAAAAGGACACGCTCGAGCGAGCACGCGACGCGTTTCAACCCGCGCTCATCAGAGAGCTTACTCGTCTTGATACACGCATTCAGGCAGCAAAAGAAATTCTCGAGCTACATGTCGCACCATCAGCGATATTTGGGATTCTTGAGCAGGTAACACTTGAGTCTGTGCGATACGACTCATTTGATTATTCTAATGACAACGGATTTCCTACTATAAGCATGGCGGGTGTCGCTACAGATTTTGAGGCGGTGGCACTCCAATCAGATGCATACGGAGAAAATAATTTCCTTATTGAGCCGGTCGTAAGTGATCTTGATTCAGATGAGGGTACTATTACCTTTGCATTCAAAGCGTCTGTTGAGCCACAGACAGTTTCATTTATAAAGAACCTAGCACTATTTGAAGCCCTCGCAGGAGTAGAGTCATCATTGCCTGCATCTGCTGCCGATGCCACATTTAATCCTGATGACGCGCTTTTGAATACAGATGACGTCAATGTGGATGATCTTAATATTGATGATTTTGGATTTTAATATCATGTATACCTTTACCAACAACCTAATAGCATCTCAACACTAGTATGTCCGGAGTATTCATGCCCATATTTTTCATACTGGTTGCTGGTGGATTGTTTTTTACGTACGTTGATCCTACCTACAAAAGTGTGCAAGCGCTCATCGCAGAGAATGATCGGTATGACCAAGCACTTACCAAGGCAAAAGAGCTACAATCCGCAAGAGACGGTCTCCTCTCACGCTACAACACATTTAATGATACTGATTTGGAGCGTCTACAAAAAATGCTTCCAGACCAAATAGATAATGTGCGCCTTATTCTTGATATCGAAAGTATTGCTAAGCAACATGGACTCACACTGGATGATTTTGGATTTAGTGGAGACAGCAGCGAGTCAGAGGGCACCACTGGCGCTACTACCCAAGCAGGAACCCCAGCACCTACGCAACAAGTTGGTGCACCTGCCGGTTTTGCACCAGAGGCATCAGGTGTAGGTGGGGCAGGATTTAGTGATGGTATGGTTACCTCAGCAGCGCCTGGTGGGCCAGCGCCAATGTATCGCTCGGTTGGTATGACATTTACGGTTGAGGCAACTTACGAAGAGTTTATTTCTTTCATGAATGATCTTGAAAGAAGTTTGCGCATTGTAGATATCACCAGTCTTAGCATCGACCCATCATCAGATTCTGGCTCCACGACGTATACATATGACATCGGTATCAATACCTATTGGCTTCCATAATTATGTTACAAAAACTTCTTGCGTATAAAGGAATATTCATACTCGTACTGGTGCTAGCAGGTGGCTACTATGTGTATTCGACATTCTTTTCATCAAGTGCGGCGGTTGCTAATCCCGCGCTTGTTGCCGGTGGGGGGACTGCTGCAGTGCTTGAGCAAGAGCTATTAAATGAGCTCCTGCAACTTCAAAGAATCAGACTCGATGCAACTATTTTTGAAGATCCAGCACTTCGAGTACTTGTTGATATGACACAAAAGATTGAACCACAAAAAATAGGACGACCAAACCCATTTGCTCCGATAAGTGGGCAGGTGCAAGCGCAAAGTAGTTCCAACAATGTCTTTAGTCCAGGTAGGACAAGATAATATTGCATAACTCTTTTGTGTGCTCGTAGTATACTAATGAGTAACACTAGTATGAATGTACTTGAGCTCTTAAAAGAAAAAGGCATTATCGATGAGGCTGATGTTACGTCCATTGATGAAGAGTCACGCTCCACCGGTGAAGCAATAGAGGATCTGTTGATAAAGCGAGGAATATCCGCCGCTGATATTTTGAATGCAAAAGGCTCACACTACGAACTTCCTCAAAGAGAGATACGACAAGATACACTCATTCCGTACGAGGTATTGCAGTACATCCCCGAGGAGTCGGCTGCGCACTACCAATTTGTCCCTTTGGGGGTAGCAGAGGGTGTGCTTGAAATTGGCATGCTTGATCCTGAAAATATCGAAGCGCTTGATGCGCTTAACTTTATATCGGCAAAGGTAAACATGCCGTATAAAATATTTTTGATCGGGCAAGCTGATTACCAAAAGGTGATGGATATGTACAAAGGTCTTTCCGGTACGGTAGGGAAGGCACTTGATGATCTTGAAACAGAGCTTAAGGGTGATCAAGAAGAGCATAATCTAGACCAAGCACCAACCATAGAAAAAGGTGAAAAGCTGGATGCTATTAAAGAAGATGCCCCGGTAACTAAGATTGTAGCAACTTTGCTACGAAATGCAGTTGAAGGAAAGGCATCAGACATTCACATAGAACACACCGGTGAGAAAGTGCGAGTACGTTTTAGGCTTGATGGCGTGCTCTACACTTCTATTGTGCTACCTCCTAAAGTGCACCGAGCTGTGGTTGCGCGTATAAAAATCCTTGCCTCGATGAAGCTCGACGAAAAGCGAAAGCCACAAGACGGAAGATTCTCCGCTACGATAAGTAATAGAAAAATCGATTTCCGTGTCTCTACATTTCCTGCGGTATATGGAGAAAAAGTCGTGATGCGTATTCTTGATAGAGAGACAGGAGCAAAGCCAATTGAATCACTGGGCTTTAATCAAGCGCAGCTCACTACTATTAGAGAGGCGATAGATCAACCATACGGGCTCATCCTTATTACTGGTCCAACCGGATCAGGAAAGTCTACTTCGCTACAAGCCATGTTGTGGAATACCGACAGAGAAACACAAAACGTACTTTCACTTGAGGACCCAGTTGAGTACAACATTGAAGGGGTGAGCCAGTCACAAGTACGTCCAGAAATTGGCTATACTTTTGCTTCTGGTCTTCGTTCTATTCTTCGTCAGGACCCAGACATTATCATGGTGGGAGAAATCCGCGATAAAGAAACTGCACAACTTGCCGTACAAGCGTCACTTACCGGTCACCTTGTATTTTCTACTATTCACACCAACAGTGCGATTGGTGTAATCCCACGTCTTATTGATATGGGGGTTGATCCGTACCTCATTGCGCCAACGCTTCAGTTGGTAATCGGTCAGCGATTGGTACGCAGGCTCTGCCCTGGTAGCGGTAAAGAGATGCCAGTTGAAGGAAGTATCAAGATGATGATTGATAAGCAATTTGAAGATTTACCTGAAAAGTACCGTTCAAGTATTCCGGTAGGAAAATCCATGTGGGGAATAGACCCATCGGGCGATTGTCCTAGTGGTACAAGAGGACGTGTTGGTGTGTATGAATTATTGCCTATGAGTCATGATATTGAGCAGGCAATACTAGCAAGTGCTAATGAACAAGAGATTTGGAAAATTGCTCGAGGTTCTGGCATGCTCACCATGAAAGAGGATGCTATATTAAAAGCATTCGAAAAAATTATTCCATTTGAAGAAATTAACACCCTTGGCGGAGTATTGTCAGATGACACCCCAGAGGTTGAAGCGTTACCCGTAGAGGCGCCCGCACTACCAGACGTAGTAGAAACACAATAATACCTATGACCGACACTGAAAAAAAGCCAAAAAAGATTCTTGTGGTTGATGATGATCAATTTTTGCTAGAGATGTATAGCATCAAATTTAAGGAGGCAGGGATAGAGGTTGAAGGGTTTCTTGATAGTATTCAGGCACTCGAAAAACTTCGAGATGGATTTGTCGCCGATGCGCTTATTCTTGATGTGGTGATGCCCGAGGTTGATGGATTAAAAATTCTTGAGACCGTCAAAGCTGAAAAGCTAGGTGGTAATCCCGTGGTTATCATGTTGTCCAATCAAGGACAAGAGTCTGATATTGAGAAGGCGCAAAAACTTGGCGCAGATGGCTACATCATAAAAGCAAACTCAGTACCATCAGAAGTGCTTGCAAAGGTGCTTGAAGTGTATAAGAAAAAGCATAGCTAATGGTATAGTTATCATATGGAACCTAAAGGAGCACTCGAATTAGTTGGTTTGAAGAAAAAAGACTACAAGCGTACGCTGGTATCTCTTATTGAAACCACTATGGTTGAAGGTGCTTCTGACCTACACCTTTCAGTAGGGTATCAACCATCAATACGTGTTTCTGGATCACTTATCCCACTTGTAAAGATGGATGTGCTTACTCCAGAGGATACACTCGGATTTCTTAAAGAGCTGGTATTACCGAAACAATTCGAAACATTTGTTTCAGATCAAGAAATTGATTTTTCGTACACCTATAAAACTGCCACGCGGTTTAGAGGTAATGCGTCTGTGCAGCAGGGGGCAGTCTCTATTGCGCTGCGACTTATCCCGTCTGAAATAAAGTCCATAAGTGAATTAGGGCTACCCCCAATACTTGAGACATTTGCAAATAAAGAACAGGGATTCTTTTTGGTGGTAGGACCAGTTGGACAAGGTAAATCCACTACTCTTGCGGCAATGGTTGATCTTATCAATGCAACGCGCTCTGAGCACATTGTCACCATTGAAGACCCCATCGAGTACGTCTATCAACAAAAGCAATCTATTATTGATCAACGAGAAGTTGGTATTGATACTCGCGACTTTAAAACAGCGCTCGTATCAAGTTTTAGACAGGACGTGAATGTTATTTTGGTAGGTGAGATGCGCGACGCAGAGACTATAGCTACCGCCGTTACTGCTGCAGAAACCGGACACCTTGTGCTTTCAACCTTGCACACCAATAACGCCGCACAAACCATAGACCGTATCATCGACTCGTTCCCAGGTGGGCAGCAAGACCAAATCAGGACACAGCTTGCGGCAAGCTTGCTTGGCATCTTCTCGCAACGTCTTGTCCCACGCATCGCGGGCGGGCTTATTCCTGCGTGTGAACTACTTATCAATAATAGCGCCATTGCGAATCTTATCAGAGAAAGAAGAACCCACGAGCTTAATACCGTGATAGAAACGTCGTCAGATCAAGGCATGATTACCATGAATAGGTCACTTGCGGATTTGGTACGAAAGGGCGAGATAACGGTAGAGAATGCGTATCGACACTCTATTAATCCAAAGCTCCTAGAAGGAATGTTATAACCACCGTATGTTATTTTCATATCAAGCAGTAGACAAAGAGGGGAAGGAGCGAGAAGGAACCATTGATGCCATCAATGAGGATGTGGCTATTGCGTCGCTACAGCGACGTGATCTTGTCATCTCATCCATAGAGTCTGCAGAAGCAAAAAGCGTATTTGAGTTTAAAGTTGATTTTTTCAGTGGGGTATCCAATAAAGATATCGTTATCATTTCAAGGCAGATTGCAACCCTCTTTGAGGCGCAGGTTTCAGCGCTTCGCGTATTTAGGCTCCTTGCTATCGAAAGCACAAACGAATCTCTACAAAAAGTACTCATGGAAGTTGCCGATGATCTTCAGTCTGGATCATCAATATCAAAGGCGCTTTCAAAGCATCCAAATGCATTCAGTCTTTTTTATGTAAACATGGTAAAGGCAGGAGAGGAGACGGGAAAACTCGACGAGACCTTTATGTATCTTGCGGATTATCTTGATAGAACCTACGAGCTTACCTCAAAGGCGAAAAGCGCCCTTATATACCCAGCATTCGTTATCGCTACCTTTATTGCGGTGATGGTGCTGATGCTTACGTATGTTATTCCACGTATTGGTCAGATTTTGGTTGATTCAGGACAAGAAATACCTCTGTATACCAAAGTAGTACTTGCACTATCAGGATTCTTTGTTAGTTACGGAGTGTTTATTTTTATCGCGCTTGCGGTGGGTGGATTCTTCTTCTGGCGCTATGCAAAAACAGACTCAGGGCGACATGCAGTTGATTCAATAAAGCTTGGTACACCGTACTTTGGTAGTTTGTACAGAAAGCTCTACCTTGCGCGCTTTTCAGACAACCTCTCTACCATGCTCTCAAGCGGTATTCCTATGGTTCGTGCGATAGAAATTACCGCAGAGACTATAGATAATGTCATCTACGAACACATTCTCAAAGAATCAATGACTATGGTCAAAAATGGTAACGCACTATCAAAGGCGATAGGGCAGTATGATGAAATACCTAGTATTGTGGTGGGTATGGTGCGCGTAGGTGAAGAATCAGGAGAGCTTGGAAAAATTCTTAAGACACTCGCGAGTTTCTATCAGCGAGAGGTAAAAAACGCCGTCGATGCGCTGGTTGACCTTATTGAACCTGCCATGATCGTACTTTTGGGACTTGGAGTGGGTGTACTTCTTGCGTCAGTACTTATACCTATTTACAACGTATCTACTGGTGTATAGAAAGTTATCCACATAGTACGCTAAGTAAAAAAAATATTCCTAGTATACTAATGAAGTAAAGAGTTTTTACTAATAGAGTATAAATTTGTAGAGTATTATACATTATGAATACAACCACAGGGCGAAGCGCTTCAGTGGAATTTTCTAAGAAAGCCAACAAAGGCTTCACCCTTATTGAGCTTTTGGTAGTAATAGCAATTATCGGTATTCTCTCTAGCGTTGTTCTTGCGTCTCTTAACAGCGCAAGAGCAAAGGCACGTGATGCCACTCGTATGGCAGATATGCGCGAAATCGCTAAGGTCATGTCTATAACCTCAGATGATGCCGCGGTTGAAATTGAGGGATGTACTGATGCGGATGATATGCTTACTGCATGTACTGGCCCTGGTAATTTTGTCGAACTTGCACGATATACTGATCCTGTTGGTACCACCGCTTGTGAAAGCGGAGGTACAGCGCAGTGTCAGTATTCTATCAGTACGACAGATGGTGACGCGGGGGCAACCTCAGAAGACTATCAGGTGTGTTTCTATCTCGAAGTCGGATCCGGTGGACTTTCCTCCGGTATGCATAGCCTAGAAGGTCCTTCTGGCAGTATCTCGACCGACTGCGATTAGTATTATTAGTATTAATTTAGTAATTATTTTATGAAGCAAAAAGGTTTTACCCTCATCGAGCTCTTGGTGGTTATCGCAATTATCGGTATTCTCTCTAGCGTCGTGCTTGCGTCTCTTAACAGCGCAAGATCAAAGGGACGAGATGCAACTCGCGTAACTGATATTAAGCAACTTCAGCTTGCGTTTGAGCTATACTTCGACTCTTGTGGACAGTATCCAGCAGGTCCTTTAACGCCTAATGTTGCAAATGGTTGCTCAGGTGTCACTCTCGGTACTTTCATAAGCACCATTCCTACTGATCCAAGCACAAGAGCTGCATATGCATATACAACTGGGACAGGTAATACTACTTACGTAATTGGTGCGACTCTTGAAAACACCGGTAGCCCAGCGCTTGCAAACGATCTTGATGGTACACAACTAGGAACTATCAATTGTGGAGTGGCTGGTCCAACCGATGCCGTTTTTTGTGTAAAACCGTAGTGTAACAAAAAAGCATGGTAAACAAACGCCCCACAAGGGGCGTTTGTGTTATTATTGCTATACATGGAACTAGAAATAATCATTGGATTTTTATTTCTCCTCGGCGTGAGTATTGGCAGTTTTGTTAATGTTGTGGTGCTACGTATTGAAAAGGGAGAAACAATAACCGGCAGGTCACACTGTCCACACTGCATGCGTACCCTCCGTGCGTATGAATTAGTGCCGCTATTTTCATATATCTTTTTACGAGGAAGATGCCGCACATGCAAAAAGCCCCTCTCGCTACAGTATTTATTGGTAGAGATAGCAACGGGAGTGCTATTTGCATCTGTTCCGTTTATAACAACTAATGTTATTGATGCGGGTATCTTACTCGCGGCAATAGCAACCCTTGTTGCTATTGTGGTGTATGACCTACGACACAAAATTATTCCAGATGTGTTTGTGTATAGCTTTAATGTCCTTGCACTACTTTCTGTATACATAGATGAGGGAAGTCTGGTGATGCATCCTGACCCACTACTACTCCTTAGTGGCGCACTCGCTGCATTTCCATTTGCAGCGTTATGGGTTATATCAAAAGGAGCGTGGATAGGTTTTGCGGATGCAAAGCTTGCGCTTGGTATTGGGTGGTTTCTTGGTATAGTCGGAGCCCTCTCGTCATTTATGCTTGCGTTTTGGATAGGGGCAGTGGTTAGTGTTGTACTATTACTTATCAAGCGCTACGGCTTTCCGTTTATGCAGAACTCACTTACAATACATAGTGAAGTACCGTTCGCTCCATTTCTTGCGATTGGATTTCTACTCGTGTTATTTTTTTCTATCAATGCATTCACTCTCCCAACAAGTCTCTTCTACTAACACCAAGGCATTTACCCTTGTTGAGGTATTGGTAGTTACATCTATTTTTATCATGGTCTCAATAATGGTACTTGCCGGTGGCGCCTCAGGAAGGGGTAACTTACAGCTTACTAACGTTGGATACGAGCTTGCGGTAATGCTACGACAAGCACAATCATATGGAGTTGCGGTAAGAGGCGAGGGAAGCGATTTTGATGTTGGATACGGAGTCCATGCAACGGGCCTTAATGGTGGCACAATCACATTTTTTAGTGACATCGACCAAGACAAGCAGTATTCAAGTGGAGTAGACACGGTCATTGAGACACTTGCCTTTCCACCGGGCATTGGGCTTGATAGGGTATGCGTACTTAATAATGCCGGTTCAGCAAGTTGCAGTACCTCCTCGGCGCTTGTTGTAACCTTTCAACGACCCAATCCAGAGGCGGTTATACGAGTAGCGGGAACTACTGCTGAATACCCTCGCGGGCAGTTTTATCTTAAGAGCTCACAAGGGTATGAGCAGTTAGTTGAAATATACACAACAGGACAGATTTCAGTACCACGATAATCTGTTACACTATAGTCAACATGAATACTACATCTACAAGATACATACGAGGGTACACATTAGTGGAGACGCTGGTTGCACTTGCACTATTTAGTGTGGTTGCACTTGTTACGGTTGGTTCGTTTGTATCGCTTATGACCGGTAATGAAAAAGCCCGATCACAAAAGTTGGTATTTAATAATCTTAACGCAGCACTTGATTCTATGTCTCGAACCATTCGAGACGGTAGCACGTATCACTGTGCAAATAGCGTAAATAATTCTTCTATTGCAACCGAGCAGGATTGTCAGGGAGGCGGTACGTACATCGCATTTGAGCCTCGTGGTGGAAACACAAGCACTACTGCTGATCAATGGGTATATGCTTTTTCTTCATCAGGACAATTGCTCTTGTCTAAAAATGGCGCATCGGGACCGTATGTAGCAATGACCGCGCCTAATGTAAATCTTTCGTACGGTAGATTCTTTGTGACTGGATTAGGGGATAATCAGCGGCGTGCCTTTATTGTAGTGCGGGGTGAGGCAGGCGAGCGTAATGGCACAAAGACTGCATTTAATATCCAAACAACGGTTTCTGAGGCGCTACCTGTTGATACCACAGTTGCGTATACCTATACCTACAATCCTGGTGAATTAGCTGGCAACGGGCAATGTAACTATGGTGAGTCATACCAAACACATCCACTTGATTGTCCTTCTACCACCGTACCCAACAATCCAACACCGGGGGATGGTAGATGTTTTTACAATGAAAACAGCAATTCACCAGATTGCACCACCACCACTACAACTCCCTCAGTTACCACTACTAATGGTAGATGCGAAAAGGGCGAAGGTCCTGACGCAAACAGTCCAAGTACATATGACCCTGCGTGTGCTACATTCTCAACTCAAGTCGTTGGTGCATGGAGCGCTAGTCCGTTGTGGGACTGTGACTTTAGTGGAAGCGTGAGCGGAAAAGGGTATTGTAAAACAAGTGGCCGTTATGTATTGCTTGATTTCAGAAACACCAATTTGACTTTCTCATACGATTTGAAGGTTGTTGCTGAAGATTACTCGGGCAATAAGTGTGAAGATTTAATGTCGATACGCGCATACGCAGGAAATGCCCCTTATACTAATGGATCTCTTCCAGCGACGACACAAAACGGTATCACGTGCCAGCTAAAGGCATTTCATCCACTTCCAAGCAATCTCACCAATGCTAGTCAGGCAGAGCCAACTGTCTCTACTACCATGAATTATGGTAACAATTCATATTGGGTTGGAGGATTTGGTACACCAAACAGTGGAAGTATAAAGCGCGTAAGTGTGTATAAAAGGGATACATATATTGTCTATAACCTAGACTGTAGACCTTGTACTACTGGTGGTACGTGTTCTCCACTATGCCTTGATGTCGTAAATAACGGTGGCGGTACCACTACAACGGTTATCAACTGTGCGATATGTATACCTGGTCAGCCATGCGCAGTTACTGGATGTGTTGACCCAGGCATGAGCACTACAGGACTTGATTGCAGGCTATGCTCAACTGGCGGCGCTTGTTCAAATAGTTGTTTAGCTCCTACTACTGAAGTGAGAAATACATCTGGTTCTGTCACTAATGAGACCGAGTTCTAGCATGATGAAGCAACACCCACATAATCGTGTAAACGGTGATACGCAAGCTGGGTTCACCCTTATTGAAACATTGGTGGCGGTTGCGGTACTTATTGTTTCTTTGGTTGGTCCGATGGCGCTCGTACAACGATCACTTAATTCTGCTGCGTATACGCGTGAGCAAATCACTGCATTCTTTTTAGGGCAGGATGCCATGGAGCTCCTCACTAATATACGAGACAACGACACCAAAAACGGAACAGCCGGCTTTGCGTACGCCCGTACCAACTGCGGAGGCACCTATGGATGTATCATGGACACCACCGTCGCACCTGCGGCAACGCCTGCTAATGCAATATCAAGATGCACCTCGGCATGCCCGCCAATGAGAAAGGATTCTACCGGATCGTTTTATGGATATAACAGTAGTTGGGGGGTATCTGAATACACGCGAACAATTCGCGTCACGCAACCAAATGGTAACTTGGATGAAAATCTTATTGAGGTTATTTTGACGTGGGATGTACCTTCTGGTGCTAAGACAATGACCGTTTCAAGAATTATGTATGACTTTAATGCAGCAAAAGCAAAACGTGAAGCAGAACTAGAATCATAAGCATGCATACCAAGCACCCCAACACTATGAATAAAGGTTTTACGCTTCTGTATGCGATGCTTATCATTACGCTTGTGCTTTCGGTGAGTGCATCAGTTATGCAAATAATGACCAAAGAACTTCGCCTTGCTAATTTTGGTGAAGTATCACAAATAGCACTTTATGCAGCAAAATCGGGTTCTGACTGCGCACTTTATTGGGCGATACAAGGAGCCTTTGATGAAGGAAAGACCATCACGTGTCTTAGCCAGTCATTTACCGTCGGGCCTAGTAACGGTAATTTCACCCTTGATATACCAGGAAGAGGTTGCGCGGTAGTATCGGTTAATAGCACCACTGGTGAAATACGCTCTCGTGGCTACAACACCACCTGCTCGGTTACTACTGGATTTAGAGTAGAACGAGGCATCGTGGAGCGCTACAAATAGCCCATTTGATGCTATATTGCTCGTGTACACCACGTAGCGCATATGTCACTTACATCAGACAAAGACCGAATCATAAAACTCCGAAAAGAGATAGATCACCACAGGCACCTATATCACGTGCTTGATAGTCCGGTGATTACTGATAGCGCGTACGATTCGCTCATGCGAGAGCTTGAAAGACTAGAAGCTGCACATCCAGAACTTATCGACGTTCATAGCCCTACACAACGCGTAGGAGACACCCCCCTTGCCTCATTTGAAAAAGTAACTCACACCTCAAGTCAGTGGTCGTTTGACAATGTCTTTGATCAAGAAGAGTTATTGTCATGGGAAGAAAGAATACAACGATATCTAGTAAAAGAGAGTAACCTCATCCCAACCACCTATAGCTATGTTAGTGAATATAAAATCGACGGACTAAAAATAGTACTTACCTACGTTGATGGAAAACTACTCCAAGGCGCAACACGAGGTGACGGTGTGGTGGGTGAGGACATCACCGCAACATTAAAGACGATACAAAGCGTTCCGCTTGTCCTTAGACACCCAGTGTCGATAGTGGTAGGAGGAGAGGCGTGGTTATCAAAGAAAGAGCTTGAGCGTATCAATACACAGAGGCAAAAAGAGGGCGAACCACTGTTTGCTAATCCTCGCAATGCAGCAGCTGGATCGCTACGGCAACTTGATCCACGAGTTACTGCATCAAGAAAACTTGATTGTTATATCTATGACATAGAGTCACTCGATATACCTCAGAATGCATCACTTGTTGTACCAACCACTCAGGCAGAAGAGCTACAACTACTTACCACGCTTGGCTTTAAGGTTAACCAAGAGTATGTGATAGCAAAAAACTGTGAAGAGATACAAAAGATATATAATCACGCGCTTTCCATTCGCCACACACTACCCTTTGATGTTGATGGGTTGGTTATAAAGGTAAATGAGATTCCATATCAACAAGCGCTTGGCTATACCGCAAAAGCGCCACGATTTGCCATTGCGTATAAATTTCCGGCAGAGCAAGTAACCACCGTGGTTGAAGATATCGTGCTTCAGGTGGGACGCACGGGAGTGCTGACCCCCGTGGCGCATCTAACGCCGGTAAAGGTGGCCGGATCAACGGTAGGAAGAGCGTCGCTTCATAATATGGATCAAATTGCCAGATTAGATGTGCGTATTGGAGATACCGTAGTGCTGCAAAAAGCGGGTGATGTTATACCCGAGATTGTGAGCGTAATGAAAAATTTGCGTACGGGAAAAGAAAAGCAATTTCGTATGCCAAAGCAATCTTCGCTATGCGGTGGTGACGGTAGCATTGAAAAAATTGAGGGGGAGGTTGCGTATCGGTGCGTCATTCCATCAGATGCATCACGGCGCAGGCGTATGCATTATGCAGTATCAAAGCAGGTACTTAATGTAGACGGCATGGGCCCAAAGATAGTCGATAAACTTATCGACGCAGGTATTATTTCTGATCTTGATGATATTTTTTCTCTTGAGGAAGGCGATATCGAGGGAGTAGAAGGATTCAAAGAATTATCGATAAAAAATTTAATTACCGCAATAAAAAAAGCAAAAGAAGCGATTCCACTTTCGCGCTTTCTTATGGCGTTATCAATAGCGGGTGTGGGTGAAGAGGTTGCAGAATTAATTGCATCATCATTTGGTACATTGGAACGCGTGCGCACTGCGTCCATCGAAGCGTTATCGTCTGTTCATGGAATCGGAAAGGAGATTGCTAGTGCAGTAGTTGAGTATTTTAGTGACGCAACCAACCGTGCGTTTGTTGATAGGGTAGCCTCTACGGTTACGATAGTAGAAGGATTAACGCGACCACGCACAGGAACTCTTGTCGGTAAAAAATTTGTAATAACAGGAACACTGCCGACCCTAGGAAGAGATGAAGCAAAGCAAATGATAAAAAAGCAAGGAGGATCGGTAGGATCATCAGTTTCAAAAGAAACAGACTACCTAGTGGTGGGAGAAAAGCCTGGTTCTAAGTATGATGAGGCACGTCGACTGGGGACTACTATTATTACCGAGGAAGAATTTCTTGCGCTCGTCTCATAAAGCGCTTCATGCTAGGATACGCCATATGATACCGAAGAAAGACGTAGAAATGCTGGCAGCACTTTCTCGAATTGAGCTTTCAGAAGAAGAAAAAGAGCGCCTCATTGGGGAGTTTTCTTCGATTCTAAATTATGTAAGTGAATTAGGAGAAGCGGAACCAACTACCAATGAGGTGACTGGAGTACATAATGTGTTTAGAGAGGATAACGAGCCTCACGCCCCAGGCGAGCATACTGAAACATTGCTATCACTTGCGCATGGTCGCGAGGGTGATCATGTGGTGGTAAAAAAGATAATGTAATTCCATGATAGACCTTCGCACTCTTTCAATAACACAAGCAAGAAAGGACCTTGATGAGAAGAAGTATTCAGCTGTGGCACTGGCTGAGGCAGCTTTAGCGGTAATAGCCGAGCGTGATGCAATCGTTGGCGCGTTTCTTGAGGTGTATAGTGATGTCCTCGAACAAGCGGCACACGCCGACGCAATGATTGCAGCGGGGGACATTCATCCGCTTACGGGTATTCCGATTGCACTCAAAGACAATATTCTCAGAAAAGGATCACGCGCAACCGCAAGTTCAAAAATCCTAGAGGGATATGTCGCAAGTTATAGCGCGACAGTAGTAGATACGCTTACCAAGCAAGGGGCAGTGCTTGTGGGCCGCACTAACTGTGATGAATTTGCCATGGGTTCTTCTACAGAGAATTCTGCATACAAAAAGACAACTAATCCGCGCGATAGCAAACGAGTACCAGGTGGATCATCAGGCGGCAGTGCTGCTGCGGTTGCTGCGGGTATGGTACTTGGATCATATGGTTCTGATACTGGAGGGTCTATTAGACAACCGGCAAGTTTTTGTGGAGTGGTGGGACTCAAACCTACGTATGGATCTGTTTCTCGCTATGGGCTTATTGCGATGGGGTCATCGCTTGATGTTATTGGACCATTTGGCAAGAGCGTTGAGGATACAAAAATTCTTTTTGATGCGGTACGGGGGAGGGATGCGATGGATCACACGAGCATACCTGATTATGTATCGCCAGCGGTAGCAACTGAGAATAGACCACTTACTATCGGGGTACCAAGAGCGTTTGTAGAAAAGGGTTTATCGCACGACGCGTCAAAAGTATTTGAAGACGCACTCAATGCGCTTAAAGCCAAGGGACATACTATTGTTGATATTGAGCTCCCCGCTGTACCAAAAAGCCTTGCAGTGTACTACATCATTATGCCTGCTGAGGTATCTACTAATTTGTCACGATTTGATGGTATACGGTACGGTCTTCATATTGAAGGAAAGGACGGTATTGATGACTTTATACAAACTCGCACAAAAGGATTTGGTAACGAGGTTCGTAGGCGTATTTTACTTGGCGCCTATGTGCTTTCTTCAGGATATTATGATGCGTACTACGCAAAGGCGGTTGCGGTAAGGAATCAAATAAAAAAGGAATTTGCTGATGCATTTGCGAAGGTAGATGTTATTGCAACGCCAACCACTCCTGGACCTGCGTTTGTCTTTGGAGAAAAAACGAATGATCCTCTCTCGATGTATCTTGAAGATATATTTACCGTACCAGCAAATATTGCAGGTATCCCGGGTATTTCTGTCCCTTCTGGTGAAGTCATGGTAGAGGGAGTAGCACTTCCTCTCGGGATTCAATTTTTAGCTGCACATACTAACGAATCACACCTCTTCGCTGTTGCAAAAGATATTGGCGCTTAGGGTACTACCTACTTTGTAGTAGAATAGACACAATGGACTACGGTATCAATTTTCTCAATATCGAGTATTTGTTCCGTCTTTTGTATCTCGTTATCACGGGGCAAATTTTCTTTGCTTTTTCTGGTGGGGATGGTGGAGGTGGTTCTGGAAGCGGTGGTATAGATGGTGGAGGTAGCTCGATATTTGCTGAGGCGTGGTTTATTTTCAGTCTTATTTCTGGATTTATTTCACTGCTACTCCTTTTTGGAATTATATATTACTACTACCGCATCAAGGATTTAGAAGAGTATGAAGAAGCGGTACTCTTTTCTTCTATTAAAAAGCGTGAGCCACAGATGCTTGCTACTGATAAATGGCAGAGAATACGCCTCATGATTGATTCACACAATCCAAGCGATTGGCGGCAAGCCATTATTGAAGCAGATATCATGCTTGACCAACTAATTACGAGCGCGGGGTATCAGGGCAACTCACTGGGTGAAAAACTTAAAAACGTTGAGCGTGGTGATTTTCCAAAAATACAAGAAGCATGGGATGCGCACAAGGTAAGGAACGAAATTGCTCACCGAGGAAGTGACTTTATTCTCACTCGCCGTGAGGCGCTACGCGCAATGAACCTGTATGAGCAGGTATTCTCAGAGTTTTATTTTGTAGAGTAGCAAAAATATCACGTTGCCTTTTGCTATAAAAAAGTGTATAGTTCGCTTCACAAGCCTTTTGTAGGGTGTGTTGAATAAGGCGCAATTGCGGGGTGGAGAAGAAGTATCTCGCGAGGCTCATAACCTCGAGCCATCGGTGCAAATCCGGTCCCCGCAACACGGTGTAAAAGCGTCCAAATATGGACGCTTTTACTTTATACATTTTTATAGTAGGCTCCTGTCTAGTAGCTCATTTAATCACAAATGAGCAGTGGAGGGTTTCTTTATGTCTACGAACAACCTCGGTGAATTTGTTGTTCCGTTTCCTGCCTTGAGGCTACGTGCAAGTATGCAGCTGTACCATGCAATTGAAGGTAAAAAATTTAGAACAACAAAAGAATTAAGAATCTTTAGAGAATTTGTTCATAAATTTGAAAGTGGTTTACACCTCGGTGACGTTGGTACTCCAAGATGGGCACCTATTTTTGGGGAGTTATTTAACCTTGAAAATGTTGTTGATATCAAAGAAAAGATTATAGATCTGATTAGACAAATGAAAGAAATTTCAATGCATACGGAAGCGGTAAATAATGACGCAGCACCAAGTATTCTTGAAATGATTAAGTGGATGAATGAAAGATCACTCACAGAGGAAGGAGTGTACTGGACTCCGCTTTATGAAAGGAGGCAGCATTAAGTATGAGACCTCCCACGCAGCAGCGTGGGAGGTCTAAACTTACTCAGGCAATTGAAAAAATCCAGAATTTTGGTATGGTCATATGACATGTCGGCGTAGCTCAGATGGTTAGAGCACAGCACTCATAAAGCTGAGGTCGGAGGTTCGATCCCTCCCGCCGACACAACGAACAGAGTGAGTTGAAGGAGGCGGGGCGTAGCTCTTTCAAAGAAAGAGCGTAACGCGGGATCGAAGACCTTTTGAGGTATTTTTGAGCTTGCGAAAAAAATATCCAAAAGGTGTACTGAATCTGTAAGATTCGATCCCTCCCGCCGACACAAGTGAACAAAGTGAACGCCGTGTTGGTGGAGAACAGTGCTTTCGCACTGTTTGTGGGGGAATAGAGCATTTTTGTAACCCAAACTATTACCCACAGTTATATACTGCATGAATACAGTACTATATTTACGTAATGGGTTTCTGAGTTTTACTATTATTACCGCAACGCTAGGGATTGTGACAATTTGGACAGGGGACAACATGCTCTTTCCTGTCGAATTTATTCCAACTTGTCTTATCATTGGGCTTGTTTTTGGGATTTCATGGATTTCTATTCTTATCCATAGACTCATTTTGACGTTTGCGAAATAGCCAAAATATATATATACTCTCGCTACACGCATTACGTATGCGGTAGTTGCGGGTGTAGCTCAGCTGGTTAGAGCGCTCCCCTGTCACGGGAGAGGTCGTGGGTTCAAGTCCCATCACTCGCGCAATATGCCAACAGCAAAGCGAATGCTTTGCTGTTGTTGCATTTGCGACGAATGAGATGGGACTTGAACGCCGGAGCCGGTATACAAGACGAGCAAGGCGAGTGCTTGTCGGCGAGGCGCGACCAGCGTTCTTAGCCCCATAGGGCTTAGAAAAAGCGGGTCAGTCCCATCACTCGCGCAATATGCCAACAGCAAAGCGAATGCTTTGCTGTTGTTGCATTTGCGACGAATGAGATGGGACTTGAACGCCGGAGCCGGTATACAAGACGAGCAAGGCGAGTGCTTGTCGGCGAGGCGCGACCAGCGTTCTTAGCCCCATAGGGCTTAGAAAAAGCGGGTCAGTCCCATCACTCGCGCAACGTATTTCGTATATACTTATTGCATGGCTGCAGCTACTACATAGTATATAATTACCCCATATGACACTTGAGAATTTTTCAGTATTTGTAGGGATAGGAATGTTTGTGATGCAAGTAGCAATTGTGCTTGGTGTTATTGGGTGGTTTTTTATACCCACCGTACGTGCATTTATCGCATCCTATACCACACGCGAGTATGTGTGGATGGCATTTATGCTCACGGTGGTTGCTATTGTTGCTAGCTTGGTATTTCAATACGCATATTTACTCACGGTGTGTCCACTGTGTTGGTATCAGCGCATTTTTATGTACCCACTAGCGGTACTATTTGGTGTGTCCTTATGGAAGCGGCAAGAGACACTCATTGCTCCATACGCGATAGTGTTAGGAGTGATAGGAATGGTGATTGCTATATATCACTCAATTCTTCAGTACTACACCCTTATTACTGGTACCGAAGCATCAATACCCTGTGGGGCTACAATTTTGGAAGCCTCATGCGCAGAGGTTTCTTGGGTGGTGTTTGGATACCTCACCTTTCCTATGGTGGCGGTCACTACGTTTTCTGCACTTCTTGCACTCTCGTACCTTTCTCTCAAAAGAGCCTAAGCCATCACCTTGTGTAGCTCGGTGTCATGATCGTCCTCTTCTTCGTGGATGTGTGGTGCAAGGTGTGATACTAGCAGCATAAGCAACACGCCTAGCGCTCCTACTGCTATATGAATAAAAAAGTCCTTTCTACCTCTTGCGATAGAGTGGGGAAGAAGGTCGCGGATCACCACAAAAAGAAATGATCCTGCAGCGATTGCAATAATGGATGCTTCTATTGTCTCGTGGTTAGGTATAAGCGCGCCAATGCCCACGCCAACAAAAATACTTGATGCACTTATCGCATTTTTGAAAAGTGCTTCCTTGGTAGGGATACCAGCTTCTTTGTACACAAAAAACTCTGACAGCTCTTGGACTGCTTCATGCACAATAATGCCAAATAATACCGCAAGACCAAGCTCGGTGCTTGCTGCAAAGGCAGGCACCAAAATGATACCGTCACCCATGTTGTGAATACCGTCTGCGATAAATAACCGTCTTGCTTTGGCACGCCCGTTACCGTGAGTATGTTCACACTCCTCACTGTGTCCTTGTGCTGCGTCGGGGATAAAAAACGACACCCCTGCAAGGAGTAAAAAGCCACCGAGACCAAGGAGTGAGGCTTGTATAAAGGTGAGGGAGTGCTGAGCTTCCTCAGCTAGTCCCAAAATAATAACGACAAACACACCGGCGGCAAAGCTGGGGAGATAGTGCAGTGCCCGGTGGAGGAGTGAGTGGTTGAGTGATAATGCTACTAAAATACCAACCCCAGAAACCGCCACTACAACTGCTGCGCCAATAATGGCATATGCTAATGGTTCCATATCTGGTTACTCTACTATAGAGTATTAGACTTTGCATTCTTCTCTTTTTTTAGATACCATGCGCTCTAGGCCGTACTAAATATACGGTACGTGCCGATGTAGCTCAGTTGGTAGAGCACCCCCATGGTAATCCGTGTGATTGCCCGCTACGTAGGAAACTACTAGTTGAACCTGAATTACGGTTAAAGGCCAGCACTGGTCCAGACCGTGGCCTATTTTTAAAGGCCCGAACGACTGACAAGGGTCGCTACGTTTTGCTCATGTAGTAAAATATGCGAAAGATACAGTCTAGTCCTCATATAAAGCAAAGGGAAGAAAATGAGGTGTACACGAAGGGGGAGGTCTCCGGTTCAATCCCGGACATCGGCTCAATGTAGTGGTGACATTTGCCATTAAACAAATAACAACGGCGATTTATACTTAGTGTATGATCGCAAAATTTGTGTTGATCAAACAATATTCTTTTGAAAAGAAATCAGCCTCAGAGATTGCTACAATACTTGGCTGTTCAATATCTAAGGTAAATTATTGGTTGAAAAAGAACGGAATAACAAAAAGGAGTATTTCAGAAGCAGTTTATTCCAAGAAAAATCCTAACGGTAATCCATTTTCAGTTACTACACCATTAAATAAAAAAGAAATATTATTACTTGGGTTGGGGTTAGGCTTGTACTGGGGGGAAGGAAATAAAAAGAACAAAAGTGAAATTAGGCTTGGTAATAGTGACCCAGATCTTTTAAATTGCTTCATCCACTTTCTGGAAAAAAGATATGTAATTAATCGAAGGGACTTACGATTTTCACTTCAAGTTCATAATGATGTGGTAGTCTCACAAGTAGAAGCATTTTGGAGAAATAAACTTAATGTTTCCAAGACTCAGTTTTATAAGACAATAGTTTCTAAATCAAATAAAAAGGGAACGTATAGAAATAAATCACAGAATGGCGTTCTTACTGTATATTTTCTCAACTCAAGATTGAGGAACCACTTACTTGGTGAAATTGAAAAATTACGTGATATGGCGTAGCATTGCAGGGCGCCACCTTAGCTCAGTCGGTAGAGCAACGCATTCGTAACGCGTAGGTCCCCAGTTCGATTCTGGGAGGTGGCTCATTTGCCACTATGCTGATGTGGTACTGTGTATATACTCATGAATAAAGAAGCGATAGAGATTCGTATTAAAGAAATCGAGTCCGCAATGTATGCGAGTGATTTTTGGAATGATCCAAAGCGCGCGCAGGCACTCATGAAAGAATACGAAGAGCTTAAAGATGCGCGCGAGGGAGTGGGTAAATATGATAAAGGCGGAGCGATACTTTCTTTGTATGCTGGTGCGGGAGGAGATGATGCAGAGGATTTTGCTGGCATGCTGCTTCGCATGTATCAAAAATTTTGCATGAAGAAAAACTGGAATGTGCACGTGCTTCATCTGCATGAAAATGATCATGGCGGGTATCGAAATCTTTCTATTGAGGTATCTGGAAAGGGTGCCTATGGAGAGCTTAAGCATGAATACGGTGTACACCGCCTTGTGCGCATATCGCCGTTTAATGCCGGCGGAAAGCGTCAAACATCTTTTGTGCTGGTAGAGGTATTGCCGGTAATAGAAAAAACCGGCGCGATGGATATACCAGAGTCTGATTTAGATATTTCTTATACCAAATCTTCTGGCCCCGGAGGGCAAAATGTAAACAAGCGCGAGACTGCAGTAAGAGTAGTGCATATTCCAACCGGCGTATCTGCTCATGTGGACGGTGAGCGATATCAAAATGCCAATAAAGAAAAGGCGCTCGCCATGATTGCGGCAAAACTATTTACGCTTATGGAGCGAGAAAGAAAAGAGACTATTGCCGAGCTTTCTACAGACGTGGGCAAGATAGAGTGGGGTAGTCAGATACGATCCTACGTACTGCATCCATATCAATTGGTAAAAGATCATCGTACTTCTATAGAAACCGGCAATGTTGACAGTGTCCTTGAAGAAGGTGATATACAGTTGTTTATAGACGGCATGTCACATGTGGGGTAAAATTGTTGCATACTCTACTAAGGGGATGTACACCAATTGCCAATTTACCCATGATATATTTCGACCGAGTTTCAAAAATATACAATGATAATTCTGTGGCACTTGATAACGTCTCACTCTCCATTGAGCCGGGCGAATTTGTATCAGTAGTCGGTCACTCTGGTGCGGGCAAAACCACACTACTTAAGATGTTGTTGGCAGAAGACGCACCAACGGACGGAAGGGTGTTTTTTCATTCAGTTGATATTCATCAGATTCCACGAAAATCTCTTAACGAATATCGCAGAAAGGTAGGAACTGTATTTCAAGATTTTAGATTGCTTCCTAATAAGACCGCGTTTGAAAATATCGCATTTGCGATGGAGGCAGCAGGGAGAGAAGACGAAGAGATTGCCGCGGATGTGCCACACGTGCTTGATCTTGTTGATCTTGGTGACAAGATGTGGAATTTTCCTCACGAGCTTTCAGGGGGAGAGAAGCAGCGGGTTGCCATTGCTCGTGCGATAGTAAACCAACCAGAGATGATTATTGCCGATGAACCAACCGGTAACCTTGACCCCATCAATACCTACGAAGTAGTGCAGATTCTCAAAAAGATAAATGACCTTGGCACCACCGTGTTTCTTACCACCCACAACAAAGGCGTGGTAGACTCGATACGTCGCAGAGTCATCACTATGGATAATGGTAGAGTGGTACGTGATGATAAAGAAGGAAAGTATTCTCTATAACAAACATGCTTTGGATAAACACTAAAAGAATAATACAGGCAGGCTTTGTGGGCTTTTGGCGTAACAGCTTTGTGTCTCTTGCAGCAATTTTGGTGATGACCGTTACGTTGTTTGTGATTGGCTCACTTATTTTTGTTAACGCCATGCTCAGCACGGCGCTCCAGATATTCAGAGATAAGGTAGATATAAACGTATACTTTACGGTTAACGCATCAACAGAAGAAATACAAACCATTCAGCGCCAGATAGAGGGCTTGCCACAAGTAGAACGGGTAGAGTACATCTCAAGCGAGGATGCGCTCGCGCGCTTTAAGGAGCGTCACGCAAACGATCAACTCATGCTCCAAGCCCTTGAAGAGCTTGGTGACAACCCACTTGGGGCTGCTCTTTCTATAAAGGCAAAAGAACCATCTCAATATGAGGGTATTGCCGAATTTCTTTCTGATGATACTAACGCGCTATCAAAAGATGGTACGCCGATTATTGATGAAGTAAATTATTTCAAAAACAAAGTCGCTATTGATCGTCTCTCTGACATCATCAAGAGCGCTGAGGCACTAGGACTTGCCGTAACGGTGGTGTTGGTTATTGCTTCTATCCTTATTACCTTTACCACCATTCGCTTGGCGATATACACCGCACGAGATGAAATTACCGTGATGCGCCTTGTAGGTGCATCCAATCAATATATCCGTGGGCCGTTTGTCTTTCAGGGTATTATGTATGGCGGTTTTGCCGGACTCCTTACCCTCATTCTCTTTTATCCAATCGCGCTCGCGCTTGGTCCAAAGACTCGCGAATATTTTGACTCGAGCATCGACCTCTTCCAGTACTACACGCACAATTTTGGTGTCTTGTTCCTCATCCTAGTGGGTGCAGGCATTATGCTTGGTGCCGTCTCTAGCTACTTGGCAGTGAAGCGTTACCTCAATGTCTGATCGTTATGAAAGCGCCGTCTGCCCGAACTTCACGATCGTCCTCTAAAAAAACTCCCACAAAGTACCTCTTTGTAGTCGGTGGGGTAATGAGTGGGGTGGGTAAAGGTATCACCTCCTCATCTATTGCGATGCTATTGCAGTCACGTGGACTACGAGTGACCGCGATGAAGATAGACCCGTACATCAATGTAGACGCAGGTACCATGAACCCAACCGAGCATGGTGAAGTGTTTGTACTCAATGACGGACTTGAAACCGATCAAGACATGGGCAACTATGAGCGTTTTCTCAACACCTCAATCCCTAGTCTTAACTACATGACTACTGGCAGTGTGTATCAAGCCGTAATTGAAAAGGAGCGAAATCTTGAATACAAAGGAAAAAACGTGCAGGTGGTACCAGATATACCCAACGAGGTAATCGCACGAATAAAAAAGGCAGGGGAAGCAGCTCATGCTGATGTGGTGATTATAGAGATTGGCGGCACCGTAGGTGAGTACGAAAATATTCTTTTTTTGGAAGCAATACGTCTGTTAAAAATTCGTGAACCGCGTAACGTTGGCACGGTGCTTGTATCGTACCTACCGGTACCAGGCTCAATAGGTGAGATGAAGACAAAGCCAACCCAACACGCCGCGCGCGAGCTCAATAGCGCTGGGGTGTTTGCGGATATCATTATCGCTCGCGCGCCTGTAGCCATCGACAAAAAAAGAAAGGAAAAAATTGCCACCTTTTGCAATGTGCGCGAAGAGCATGTTATTTCAGCGCCAGATGTAGCAAGTGTATATGATGTACCACTCAACTTTGAAAAGGATCAGCTTACCCATCATCTTTGCGAATTACTCTCGCTTGATTGCTCACATAAGGCAGACCTTACCAAGTGGCGATCATTTGCCACCAAAAAGAAAAACGCAACTCGAGAGATAAAGATAGCGGTTGTAGGGAAGTACTTTGGTTCTGGTGATTTTATACTTTCTGATGTGTATATATCTGTACTTGAGGCAATTAAGTACTCCTCATACTACCAAGGAGTCTATCCAAAAATTGACTACATCTCTGCACAAGACTTTGAAGATGGCAAAGGATTGTTTGTCCTTGATAATTATGATGGGGTACTCGTCCCAGGGGGGTTTGGCGAAACTGGTATAGAAGGAAAAATTAACGTTATCGAGTATGTGCGAAAAAACAAAATCCCATACTTCGGGCTTTGCTACGGCATGCAGCTTATGGTTATCGAGTACGCACGACACATGGCGGGTATCCCCGGCGCACACACAAAAGAGATAAAACCAAATGCAGGAGATTTGGTAATTGATGTCATGCCAGACCAAAAAGAGAAAATTGAAAACAAGCAGTACGGTGGCTCAATGCGTCTTGGTGAGTATAAGGCGGTATTGAAGAAGGGCACCATTGCTCGCGCTGCCTACGGAGCGGATGTTGTGATAGAGCGACATCGCCATAGGTACGAGGTAAACCCAGAATATATAGAACGACTAGAACAAGCAGGACTTATTTTCTCAGGCACCTCACCCGACAATCGCCTTATGGAAATAACCGAGCTATCAAAAGACGAGCACCCCTTCATGCTTGGCACACAATTTCATCCCGAATTTTTAGCTCGCCCCCTTTCTCCGCACCCCCTCTTTACTGCCTTTATCAAAGCAGCAAAAGCAAGAAAGGATATATAATATTTGTATGAATTTGCACCCACTGTTTGTTCACTTTCCTATAGCACTTCTCTCGCTGTATGCACTCATAGAGTGCGCTAGCTATATCTTTTTTAGAAGAAACGAAAAGCTTGTCCTCATAAAAGGGGTACTGGTCATTCTTGGTGCAATCACTGCACTTCCCACTATTCTCTTTGGTATGTATGCCGAGTCAATGCTTGGGGGCGAAGAAATCATCCACGAGGTAACAGAAACACATGAGGCGTTTGCTATCATTACCTTTCTTATATTTGCACTCCTTGCTACTGCCTACGCGCTACGACTTTCGCATGGTACGGCATTCAAGTTGTTTGTGATAAGCAAGTGGCTATTGTTCAAAAAGATATACGATATCAAGTATGCCCTCGCGCTCCACATGACGGATGGGTGGTTTGCTCCTGTGGTAGCTGCTATTGGGCTTATATCCCTTGTGATAACTGGCGCGCTCGGCGCTGCAATAACTCGTGGACCCGAGGCAGACGCCATTGTGTCATTTGTATACCACTTCCTTTTTTAGGGCGTGCACGCCCCTTAATAAGGGATGCGACCACATGAGCAATATGCTATAGTCCATGTGCGCAAATAGCGCATAGTGCTAGCTAAAACTGCTTGCATTGTATCCTTGCCGGATCGTCTAATGGTAGGACTACGCCCTCTGGAGGCGTGTATCTTGGTTCGAGTCCAAGTCCGGCAGCAGCTTAGTTTTTAGTACCTAGCGATCGCGACACGTGAGGAAGAATAAGTATCATTTGGAAAATTCGAAAAAGCATCCTTGACTGGTTAAATTTAGTTTCTATATTTTAAGCCACGGCTTTAGTTCGAGATCCAGGTTGGGTCGAGTAAAGGAAAAATATTAAAATAAAATGTTTTGTATTTTTCATGTTATTCATTTTGTTATTATAAAAATTAACCGGATGGGAGGCAAACTACCTCCCATCCGGTTGATCTTATTTTCTGGCCACGTGAGCTGGATTGCCCGATGGATCGTAAATCCTCATTTCTCGATCCGTTGAGTAGGATCCATCAGGTTTGAGATGAAGCGTGATCATCTCACAGTTTCTCGGGTTGGCCAAACTTTCGAAGTATTCTACACTCCAGCCAAACCAAACCATGAGAAAGACTCTCATTTCAAACCCGTGTGTGAGGACCACGATATTTTCCGGAAAGTCCTTCTTTGCAAATTCACCACGAAGGTTGCTTGCAAAGAGTCTGAAACGTTCCACGAGCTGTGGACCGCTTTCACCGTTTGGAAAACGGTAGACCAGGACACCTTCCTTGTATCGGGCGATTTCAATTTCGCGGCGATTCTCGACAGTCACATCACCCCAGTATTGTTTGAGGATAAGTGTCTCCACAGAAAAGCTGTGGTGCAAGTATTCAGGAAAGCGAGACGTCATCAGATTATAGGTCTGACGCAATCTCAGTCCCGGAGATATGTAGAAATGGACACTCCCTTTTCCAAGAATATTGGATAGTGTGTGGCTAACGTCGATGGATTGTTTTTCTCCTCTCTGACTCAGGGCGACGTCCAAGTCTGCTGTGTGGGCATATACTGTCTTGTCGACGTCCTCCTGTGACTCTGCGTGCCGCATTACAATGATCTTTTGCGGATTCATTAGAGCTTCCTTCGTTTTTGGTCAGAAAAGAGAATACATCACTTTTTGATTTTTGTAAATATATACGCTATTATGTTGAAATTCAACAGAATTTATAAACTTATGAATAAAATTACAACCATATATCAAAAAGATGTTTTTCCAGAGATGGCAGAAGATACAAGTATCGAGTATGAAGATCGAAATACTGGAAAAGCAATCATTGTAGACAGTGAGAGGAAAATTGGATTAGTTGGTAATAAACAAAATGATTTTCTCCAGTTGCCTGGCGGAGGTATAGATGATGGCGAAGATATTGGTCAAGGGGTAATTAGAGAGTGTCTTGAGGAAACGGGGTGCAATGTTGAGCTGAAGTCCGAGGTTGGGATTGTTGATGACTATAGGCCAAGAGATAAAAAACACTGCATCAACTTTTGTTATGTTGCAGCTGTTGTAGGAGAGAAGGGGGTGGTGTCATATACTGATGATGAGTCTAATATCGGTATGTATACGAAATGGGTAGATGTAAAAACCGCCTTGGATATTTTCAGAAAGCAGGAGGTAGATTTGAAGGATGGGAAAGTCACTTTTTATAACACGGGATTCAATATCCTAAGGGATTTGAAATTTCTTGAAAACGCCATTACGAGCGGTCTAATACATGAATAGTGACATCATAATTCTTCTGGATTATAGAAATCAGTTCTACTTCTCTACCAGATATAGAGGTGCTTCTGTTGATGTCGATAAATTAAAAAATTATTTCTGTGACCATGGTTTTAATCTGATTGTAAAACACTTTTACGAAATAGATTTGAGGGCAGAGGATTACAAGAACAAATGGGTTCTCTACCAATCGTCAGAAGATCCGGGACTTTCCTACAAAGATTATATTGAAGACATTTTACTTGGATTGAAAACACAAGGAGCACGCTTGATTCCAGATTTTGAATATTTTAGAGCTCACCACAACAAGGTTTTTATGGAGATGTTGAGAGATGTATTAGGAATACGAGAGATACAGAACATTCATTCAAAATCATTTGGTACATATGAGGAATATGTGCAGTCTGGTTATTCAAATGATAATGATATTTTTGTTATAAAGCCTGGTTCGGGCACTAGAAGCCGAGATGTCGGTCTTCTTAAGATATACCAGGATAAAAAGATTGTGCCGTACAAGATATCAAGATCATTTACCTTCGATAATTTAAAGCTGTTTCTCTCAAAAATAAAGACAGGGAAACCATTTACTCCAATGTCTAATAATAGAAAGAAGTTTATTGTCCAGAACTTTATCAGCGCCTTGGATGGTGACTTTAGAATACTGGCTTACGGAGAAAAGTACTATGTAGTATTTCGTAAGAATAGAAAGAATAACTTTACCGCAAGTGGTAGTGGTAATTTAGACTTTAACGCAGAGCTTCCGATTGGGCTTCTTGATTATGCAGAGGTTGTTTACAAGAAACTTAATACTCCATTTGTGTCTCTTGATATCGGACATAAGGATGGCGAGTTCTTCTTGTTTGAGTTTCAATGCCTTTGTTTGGGGCAATACACGATTGAAAAATCAAAATTTTACTATAAGCAATCTTTAAACGGCGAATGGGAAAAAGTTCAAGAATCACCGGATCTGGAAAGGGAAATTGCTGTAACGGTTTCTAATTATATCAACAAAAAATATGTGCGGAATAATAGGATTAGTCGATAAGAAAAAGCAATTATCGGTGGATGAGAGAAAAACTCTCGCAAATAGGATGTTGGACGAAATAAAATATAGAGGACGAGATGCATCTGGAATATATGAAAACAATGGAGTTGTTATTGGGCACAATCGATTGGCAATACTTGATTTGTCAGAAAAAGCCAATCAGCCACTGGCGACCGAAGATGGTAACTTGGTAATTTCTTATAATGGAGAAGTATATAATCATCTTGAGATGAGGGAGAATCCACTTATGTATAAGACTGATTCCGATACAGAAACTCTGCTATTGGCCTATAAAAAGCATGATAAAAAAGTTTTTGAATTAATTAGAGGAATGTTTGCAGTTAGTTTCTATGAACCGACATTTAATAAGGTAACTCTTTCCGTTGACAGGTTTGGTATTAAGCCACTCTATTATTTAAATACTGAAGACTGGTTCGCCTGGTCATCAGAGTTAAAAACCTTCAGACATTTACCAGGATTCGATTTTTTGTTAAATGAAGAACATCTATTTGAGTACTGTGTATTTAGAGTCATCTCAGGCTCAGAAACTATGATAAAAAGTGTATATAAATTAGCGCCATCGGCAATAGTTGAATATGACCTTGAGAGCGATTCTCTGGTTCAGAGTAGGTACTCTGAGTATGTCGATGTTGCTGAGTCCGACATTGAAGAATTGTTAACAAAGAGTGTTTCAGAGCATGTTTTATCAGATGTTCCAGTTGGATTTCAGCTTAGTGGTGGAGTAGATTCAAGTCTAATCAGTTCACTGGCAAAAAAAGTTTTAAATCAAAAAGATATTCATTCTTTTTCCATTGGACTCAATGATTCAAAATGGAATGAGTTTGAATACTCAAGAGAAGTTTCAAAATTGTTAGGCACTACACACCACGAGATTGTCTTTGATCAAAATTATTTTTGTAAAAATTACCCTATTGCCACCTATCATCTGGATGAACCAATTGCATACCCTAACACAGTGCCGTTAATGCTGTTAAGTAACACTGCTTCAGGTTACGTGAAAGTCTTGTTGAGTGGTGAGGGAGCGGATGAGTTATTTGGAGGTTACAATAGATATAGAAAGATTTTGCCAAAAAATGACAGAAAATCAATATTTTATTCTAATAGTTTTTCTACTGAAGTAGATGTGCAACGATTCTTTAAGATAGATAAGACCAAAATTGAGCATAGAGAATTAATCGTTGATGGTGTGAAAGGAAAAAGTAGTATGCAGAAATTAGGGAATTATGATCTACAGACATTCCTCCCTTCTCTACTCTTAAGACAAGACAAGATGGGTATGGCGTCTACGGTCGAAAATCGTTTTCCATTTTTAGATCCTCGTTTGCTCAATTTTGCTCTTAGATTGTTAGATTCACAAAAGGTCAGCGATATAGAAAGTAAGATTATTTTAAAAAATCTCGCAAGTAAATATTTACCAGCCAATGTTGTTTTTCGTAAAAAATGCGGGTTTGGTTTACCCATTTCTGAATGGTTAAGGGACGATCAGGGACTAGGGAGGTATCTTCAGTTTTTCATGCATCCAAGAATAGAAAGAGATTACTTAAATTATTCCAATATACGTGAGTGTATATGTGAGCATCTAAGACAAGAAAAGGATAATTCAGAAATTATATGGATTCTTTTGAGTCTAGAGTTGTGGATGAGAATTTTTATTGATGAGGAAAAACCAGAAGAGATATGGACTTCTCTAGACGCGAACCTATATTTTAAGGCATATTCTGGTTCTAGACCGAGATAGTTAGAATCCAAGTCTGGCAGCCAGTTTGATGTATGCTCGGCTCCTAGTAACATAAAGATATGTTACGTATTAAACCAAACAAAAAGGAAAAAACAGTTGAGGAGTATATTGCATTGTGCCCAAAAGAAGCGCAATTACATCTGAATGCCATACGGACTGAAATTAAAAAAGCTGCACCATCCGCACAAGAAAGGACAGATTATTTTGATATGCCCGGATACTCATACAATGGTGGATACGATTATGATGGCATGTTTGCCTGGTTTAGCTATAAAAAGCCATTCGTAAGATTGCATGTGAGACCACCGGCATTAGAAGATTATGCGAAAGAAGTATCAAAGTACAAAACAACAAAATCAATCATCAGTTTTTCTGAAAAAGACAAGCTTCCATTAGGTCTAATAAAAAAATTGGTTAAGAAGAGCGTTGCTATTATGAAGGATAAAAAATAATCTTGCTTAAGTGTGTTAGTTGAAAAGGGCATCATCTACCCGCTACGAGTTTTGTGTATAATGAGGATATAAAAACATGAAAACAGATAATGCAATGTGTGAAAGTTGTTTGATGCCGTTTAACAAAGATCCACTCGGTGACAAGCGCGAGTCAGTGCAGTATTGTAGTTATTGTTTTAACAATGGAAAGCTCTGCTACGAAGGGACTGATCTAAATGAGTTTAAAAAGGAAATGGTTAAGGCTATTGTTGCGAGGGGAGAAAGCAGAATCAAAGCGCACTTTTTTGCGTTTATAGCTGGCTTCGCCCCACGGTGGAAAAAGAAGTAAACATAAATAGATATTGACGAATGGCGTGGCGCAGGTAGGCTTGTTTCGGATGCAGATGTGGTAACCCAGAAGAGGAGTGTGTCATGATTACACTTTCAAACGGGCACTCTTTTGAGCATGTCCTTTCTAGTAGCTCGTTTGGGTATGGAGATGGATGGTTTTTCCAGCGGCCGCTTGTTTGGTGTGGGGCCATAAAGCCAAACCTATTCACCATTGTCACAAAGACGTTGACACTTAAACCCTTGAAAGGAAACTTTACCTGGTGGAATCCTTTAGGGAGTGTCCGCTTTATTGATGGCGGTATGGTGAATAAGATTGGGCTAACCAATCCCGGTATTATCTATTGGCTAAATAAGATTGCACCAACAATCAATTTCAGAGACAACAATATCGTTGTCTCAATACATGGAAAAGAAGAGGAATTGGTTGAGATGGCTAGAATGCTGAACAGGATTCCTCTTGTTGGCATTGAGGTCAATCTTTCTTGTCCAAATGTGGGGAGGCGAGAGAATCTATACAAAACATTCTTTCTTCGGTGAGAGCGGTGAAGGTGGCATCACAACACCCAATTATCATTAAAGTTTCAGTTGACCAGGGGTGTATAAGTATTGCTGCAGCGTTGCGTGGTGTTGTTGGGGCGATATCACTTAACAGCGTACCGTGGAATATGGTATTTCCACATAGTCGTACACCGCTTGCTGCACTAGAGATGCGTGTTGGTGGTGGGGGTGGTGGAGTATCGGGTGCACCAGCACAGCATAGAAATTGGATGGCAGTGGGGGAGCTTGTAGCGCAAGGATCCCTTCCGGTCATAGCACCAAGTGCTATGAGTGAGGCAGATGTTGGTACGCTTTTTAAGATGGGAGCTCATGCAGTGAGCTTTGGTGCACTGCAGTTGCGCAGACCATGGGCGCCTACCCACATTGTAGAAAGTATGAAAAGCAAGAGAGCGTTGTTATGCTAAGATGACGCGCAAGTGAAGAGAAGAGCCCCGACACGTACGTGTCGGGGCTCTGTGTACATGGTACACTCGTGAGTGAGTAGTTTATACATACAGAGATTGGGATATATCGTATTAAAAATTACAACAACATATGCAATCAAAAAATACCGTGTGCCTATGGTTTGAGAAGGGGGCGCTTGAGGCGGCAACATTTTATGCAGCAACATTTCCTGATAGTGCGGTGGGCGAGGTGTTTTATGCACCTTCAGATTTTCCGGGTGGAGTAAAAGGTGAAGCACTCACGGTTGAGTTTTCTGTACTCGGTATCCCATGCATGGGGCTTAATGGTGGTCCTATGTTTCCACAAAGCGAAGCATTCTCTTTTCAAATTGCTACCGATGATCAAGAAGAAACTGATAGATATTGGAATGCGATAGTAGGTAATGGAGGAAAAGAGAGTGAGTGTGGATGGTGCAAAGATGCGTGGGGAGTATCGTGGCAGATAGCGCCGCGCGCGCTACTCTCGGGGCTATCCGCTGGTGGGGATGAAACAAAACGAGTCTTTGATGCAATGATGACAATGAAAAAAATTGATATCGCCACCATTGAGGCGGCACGAAAAGGTACTGCATAAGTAGCCTTGTACAAGTATCCATACATTTAGGAACAACCTCATGAACTACTGGATTGTAAAAACAGAGCCGGAAGCATATTCGATAGATGATCTTGCGCGCGATAAAAAGACTCCATGGGAAGGGGTGCGTAACTACCAAGCGCGCAATTTTTTGCGCGCGATGGAGGTGGGGGATGGTGTGCTTATCTACCATTCAAGTACCGCGCATAAAGGAGTGTATGGAATAGGACAAGTACAAAAAGCAGCATATCCTGATCCGTCACAGTTTGATAACAACAATCACTACTTTGACCCAAAGGCAACAAAAGAAAAACCACTATGGTATTGTCCTGACATTGCCTATGTAGAGCACTGCAACAAGCCAGTGTCTCTTGCCATAATAAAATCTGACCCAGCTCTTGAGGGGATACAACTACGTGAACCCGGCCTTCGACTCTCTGTAATGCCCGTTACAAAAAAACACTTTACCTACATACAACGATTAGGAGGCAAAAAGTGATATCAACAATATGAAAAAGATAGCTATAGATATACAGCGATCATTGGATAGCAATAAGGCGGTGTCTCAGATATGGAAGACATTAACACCAATAGCGCAGTATGACTTTATACAGTGGATAGAGTCAGCAAAGCAACAAGAGACTCGTAACCGCCGGATAGAACAAATGGGCGACAAGCTTCTTTCAGGAAAACGCCGACCATGTTGCTATGCGGTGGTGCCTATCGATTTGTATACCGCGTTAAACAAAAATCAAAAAGCAAAGACAGCGTGGAAAAACTTATCACCAGACGCTCGAAGAGATGTGGTAGGGTCACTCACATCAACAAAAGCCAAAGCGGCATATAGTGATCAAATAAAAAAAGTTATCGCCACGCTCGCAAGTGGTGGCACACACAAATAAGATATACTACGTATATGAAAGTATTATTTGCAATTGTGACTAGTAGTATCGTGGTACTGCTTGGGTACTACGTAATTTTTGCTGATAAAAGTGAAGACAAAAAAGATGCTGCAAGTCTCAATGAGGCGATGATTGCAACGTATCAGGACTCTCGTGGAGGAATAGTCTTTGACTATAAAACAGGCATTGAGGGGTATGTAACAGAAGAGAGGGTACCAGTTGCTACAGATGAAGAGCCAATAAAAACTATTGTACTTATCCCATCAGAGGATGCTACCGAGGCTCCGCCACTAGGAGGAGAAGCCTCGCCAGTCATATCTGTTGCACTCTACACTAATAGCGAAAATCTTTCGCCTCTTGCATGGGCAGAAAAAAATCCCCAGTACAGTACTATCAATCAGTTGCAGGGAGAGCGTGGTGATATCACGGTAGCTGGTGCTAGTGCGATACGGTATATGGCAGATGGTCTGTATGTATCAGAAAATGTAGTGATTGCGCATAATGGCATGATATACGTTATAACTGGTCAATTTATTGATGAGCAGACTGATATTCGCCGTGATTTTTCTCCTCTTATAGAATCAATTCGCTTTCTCTAATGCGTAGGTTTGTTTGACACGCACGTATGGCATGATTGTATAAAGCTACTATTAGTAATACGTATTTTGACTTAGATGAATAAGGCAATTTTTACTCTTTTGGTAGTAGTAATGGTGGGAGTTGGGTATGTTGCGTATATCCATAGCACCCGCATAGAGCAAGAGAATGTGATTGAGGATTCACAAACACAACGCATTTCTATATCAATGATATGTAACGATACCAGTTACTTTATTGCAGAGTTTCCCTCAAGCACATCGCTAGAAGTTATTGTCGATGGTGTTTTGACACGAACACTCCCACAAGTAGAGGGGTATGGATACAGATTTGAAGATGCTGAGTATGCGTATGTATTTGCAGGTGAGGGGGTAACCGTTACCAACAAATCTACAAACACCGTTACGTTGTGCGCACAACCATTTGATCCTAATTTGGCACCATTTAATTTTGGTGATGCGGCAGAAGGGGGAGGTGATGCTGTTGATATTGTAAAGATTGCAGCAGAGAGTCTGGTTGACCGATGGCAATCCGCTGACGAGCCAACGCTCGTTCGAGAGTTTATGCAGAGCACATTTGTCGATTATAGAGAGGGTAGCGAGATTCAACATGGTACCTGGCGTGTCTATACGCAAGATAGTGAAGAGGCACCAGTAGCGCTTGGTGAAGAGCAATTAGTGCACCTTGCTATAACCATGAGCAAAAATAATGAATCAAACACTGAGTATTTTGTCGTAAAAAGAATTACCCCCGAGGTACTTAAGCTCATCAATGAGTCCACAAAAGAGGTAAGCACCTACAACAGACGGTAAGGAAATTGGAGGATAAATTTTGCTTATTTTTCACCCCCACACCCCACACCCCACACCAAAAACACCCAAAAAAGCGGTATACTTCAAGGTATCTATGGCACCACTACTCGTGGCAATTGCATCTGTGGCACTCGGCGTGTTTGCCTTTATATCGTCATCTCCCGACAACCTATCTACCACCCTCTCATCACTCAAAGAAGGGCAACACACTGCTGTTGTATACCAACCTCCCACACAAGAAGAAACACCCACCACCCCTCCACAAGAGGAGACTGATACCGCCACCTCTACCATCATCACGGAGAGAGTCATAGAGCGTGTCACTGACCCGGTGACTAAGTACATCACCATAGAAGCAAACAACACCGACCTCTTGAATCGCATCTCCTTTCTCGAATCATCTCTTGCTCTCCTCACCACAAAACTAAACACTCTCCCCACACAAACCGCCACTACCTTCACCGGCTATGGCACCTACTCCTCATACCAGCCACCCTCGACTCCCGTCTGGGGACTCACCCAGAAGATAGACAATCTTCCGACTGGAGTCACTATCCCATCACCAACCATCTCAAACCCCACCGTGACCGGTGGCTCTCTTGCTTCTGTGTCTCTCTCTTCTCCTACCATCACGAACCTCACTATAGTGGGTACCACCACGCTCTCTGGCTTTACCTCCGGCTCTGTCCTCTTTGCTAACTCCCTAGGACAGGTATCACAAGACAATGCGAGTTTCTTCTTTGATGAGACGAACAACAGACTAGGACTAGGAACCACCTCTCCCTTCACCACGCTCTCAGTTTCTGGAGATGCCTCAGTGACTGGTTCACTCTTCCTTGCCTCATCCACTCCTCTTGCTACCACCAACCGCCTATACAACAATGCCTCCTCCCTCTACTGGAATGGTGCGCTTGTTGCTGGTGCCACGGTGGGGAACTGGACGCTTTCTGGAGGCAATGTGTATAGGGCGACGGGGAATGTGGGGGTGGGGACGAGTAGTCCAAGTACTCTCCTCCACACCTTCTCCAGTACAGCAAATTCTGTTATCCGTTCCGAATCGACTCTCTCCTCCGGATTTTCTCGTCTGGTAGCGGTGGGAGAAAATTCGTCTACTCAATTTTTTGCTCTTAGTCATAACAACTCAACAACGGGAAATACGAATCTTCTCGACATTCCTCTTTCAGGTACCTTGCAAACTGGCTCGGGAGATACTGGGGGACTTGCAATAGTTACACAGGCGGTTGCGCCTATCATTTTTGGTACAGGCGGCACTGGTACCGGTATTGAGCGTATGCGTATTACTGGCACTGGCTCCATTGGCATCGGCACTACCTCCCCATGGGCAAAGCTTTCAATAAAGGGGAGTGGTACTGGTACCGGAAAAGCGTTTGCAGTTTCTGACTCGTCAAATGTCACAAGGTTTGTGATCAATGATAATGGGAATGTCGGTATTGGCACTACCTCACCGTATGCAAAGCTTGCTATTAGAGATGGCGATATTGTTATTGAACGTACTAGCTCAACCCCAGCTAAATTAATACTTGATAATCATGGAAGCGCAGGATATGCACCTGCGTATATTCAGTATGGCTATGTAGGATATGATTTGAGTCTTGTATCAGGACGTAATAATCTTGGTACTGTATCACTAAAGACGCTTACAAGCGGTGTTGAACAAACACGTTTGCACATCACAAACTCTGGATCTGTGGGTATTGGGACGACGACACCATGGGCAAAACTTTCTGTGAAGGGTACAGGAACTGGCACAGGGAAAGCCCTCGCAATTTCAGACTCCTCTAATGTCACAAGGTTTGTAGTTAATGACAACGGCAACGTCGGCATAGGGACGACGAATCCCCAGTCGAAACTGGATGTGCAGGGTATTGCATCTTCCACGACTCTCTATGTGGGGAATGGTTCAACCGCATCTCCATCGATGGCTTTTTCAGGTCAACCTAGTACTGGTTTTTCTTGGAGTAATAGCAGTAGCGGAGTCATTCTGGTTTCAGTCCAAGGCACAAATGGTATTTCTTTCCAACCCACAGGAATTAATGTGATTACCGGGCAGGGACTTAGGTCTAGCTCCACAGGGACGAAGATTGTTTTCACTGCTACCGATGGAATAATGACATTATTTAACAATGCCAATACTGACTTTGGTAGACTCCAGTTTGGTGGAACGACATCTGCGTTTCCTGCAATCAAGCGTAACGGAGCAGGAATAGATTTCAGACTTGCTGATGATTCAGGATATGCGACAACAACTGCGGGGACTGGAATATTCAACGGCAACGTCGGCATCGGCGACAGCAATCCAGGTGCTCGTCTCGAGATCACGCCAAGCGGGACGGACGCCGTGTACATCAACAACAGCGGCGGGACGCTGAAGTACGATTTCGGGTTCGATGGCGGCGGGGACAGCCGGTATCGGATGCGCGACACGTCAGGAAACGTGGACATCCTTTTCAGTACGAACGGAGGAACAGCGTCGTACATAAATGCGGGCAACGTCGGCATTGGAACGACAAATCCAGGGAGCAAGTTGGAAGTAACTGGAAATATTGGTCTTACGGTTGCAAATGGCAGCATGATCGGCTATCTTCCCAATTCTCAAACGTTTAGTGCGAATGGCTCAACCCTTGCCGCATACGGGATGACCATCGCAAATGGGGACTTTGGCAACCCAGGACTGCACCTTTCTGGGTATTATGGCCTGAATTTGTACACGAGTGGTTCAGAGCGAGTGCGGATCACAAATACCGGCAACGTCGGCATCGGCACCACCACTCCATGGCGAAAACTTTCTGTTGAGGGTACGGTATCGTTAAAAAGTCTTTCTACAGGTGCCGGGGCATTGTGTCTCTCGGCTAGCAATGAAGTACTTTATAACGTCGGGGCAGCATGTACTGTTTCTTCAAATCGCTTTAAGCATGATATAGAAACACTCGCTACCAGCCTTGATACTGTTCTTGCGCTTCGCCCTGTGTCTTATCTTTATAATGAATCAATCGGTGTGCCAGGCGCACAGCTTGGATTTATTGCTGAAGAAGTTGAACTCATTGATCCTCGTCTTATCGTACTAGATACCGAAGGAGAACCACTAACAGTCAAGTATGACCAGCTTGGTGCGGTGGTAGTAAAGGCTATACAAGAGTTGTATACAACAGTTATGAGTCGCTTTAGTGTACAAGATAATAAAATAGAAGCACTTGAAGCGCGTATCAAATTGCTTGAAGCAGAGGTTGCAAAAGGGAATACAGATGACACGACGGTAGATGAAGACACCACCAATACTGACACCACCCCACCAGAGCTTACTGTCTTTGGAAACAACCCTGCCGAACTCTTTGTTGGCGAAGCATACAATGACCTTGGCGCTGTAGCGATAGACGATAGTGGCGTCGCAATACTCCGCACCTACTACAACAACAGCGAAGTATCCTCGGTTGCTATTGATACATCAGTAGCTGGATCGCACTCTATACTATATGTAGCTAGTGATCCAAGTGGAAACACCGCAACAAGTACAAGAGTAGTGGTGGTACTTGAAGAAACACCCACAGAATCAGTAGGCGGTGAAGAGGAATAATACAGGGTATACTTATCGTATGAGTATGTTTTATGCGTATATCCTTTTGTGTAAGGATGGGTCTTTGTATACAGGAATTACCACCGATACTGCTCGTCGCCTTCAAGAACATAAAGATGGTGTAGGGGGGAGGTACACGAGAGCAAAAGGAGTAGTACGGCTTGTATATGCTGAAGCATGTGAAAATAGATCAGTCGCATCAAAGCGAGAGGCGTATATAAAGAGGTTATCAAAACCAGAAAAATTGTTGCTTATAAAAAATACTCCTATTCAAAAATGAAAATTCTACTGTATGTGCTGGTGGTGGTTGGTCTGTACCTCTTGTATGAGGGGTGTCGATTTGCCTACAAGATACATATTGCAAAGGGGTTAAGTGAGACGGCGACTCGATTTGAAAAACATGCCGACACTGACACGGGGGTGAGTATTCTTGTGCTAGGAGACAGTACAGCAGTAGGGGTAGGGAGTACTAGAGGAGAGTCAGTACCAGGGTATCTTGCAGAATATCTTGGTGCCACCCATGTTGAAAACTATGCAGTATCTGGAGCGCTCACCAGTGATTTAGCAAGGCAGCGCGCTATGGCAATGCGTACACAGTATGATGTGGTACTCATTCAGATTGGCGCCAATGACATTATTCGGTTTGTTGCTATAGATGAGGCGATAGAAAGAATAGCTACTACAGTACGCGTACTAAAAGATCAATCAAAAGATGTCTACGTACTTACCGCAGGTGATATAGGTGCAAGTATACTTTTTCCATGGTTTGTGCGCCCTCTCTATCACGCACGAACGCTCGAATATCACAAAAAGGTTGAAGGAGCGATAGCAAAAGCAGGTGGTGTATACGTAAATCTGTATACGGTACCTCAAAAAGATGTGTTTGTTCTCGATCCAGATCATTACTTTGCACCAGATGGACTGCATCCCTCAGCCCTTGGGTATAAGGAATGGTTCAGTGTGTTACAAGCTACAATAGAATCACAAAACTAATAATCATTTTTTTGCTATACTATATATATGAAAACATTCTCAGCACTATTTCTTGGAGCAGTTATTTTGAGTACGGTATGGTTTTTTTATTCATCACAACAAAATGGCGATGTGGTAGGTATAGTTGAGGCACCTATTATGTCACCAAAGGATGCCACGTATGTGATTGATGGTAAGCGGGTGATATTGAATAACGGTGTTGCAGAGCAAGAAGTGGTACCCGGAAGTGCGTCAAAAGTAGTAACTCGATACTTTGGTAACGAAGTAAGTCATGACCTTGATGGTGATGGTCGTCTCGACACTGCGTTTTTGCTTTCTCAAGAAACTGGAGGTAGTGGAGTGTTTTATTATCTTGTCGCAGCTCTTAATAAAGAAAGTGGCTACGTTGGATCAAAAGGAGTGTTTATCGGTGACAGAATAGCTCCACAAAGCACCTCGATGGGGGATGGAAACGTTATTGTGGTTAATTACGCAGAGAGAGCGGTAGGCGAAGACTTTAGTACCCAACCATCTATTGGAAAGAGTATGTGGCTTATGCTTGATCCGACTACACTTACCTTTGGAGAAGTTGCACAAAATTTTGAAGGTGAAGCAGACCCATCAAAAATGACTCTTGGTATGAATACATGGAAATGGATAAAAGCGACCACCCCACAAGGTGATGTAATGCCACAAAAGTCTGATGCGTTTACGCTTTCATTTAATAATGACGGTACTTTTTCTGCGTCGACTGATTGTAATGGAATAGGTGGAGAGTATGTTGCCGGAAAGACCAGTCTGTCTTTTGATAAGATGATGTCGACACTTATGTATTGTGAAGGTTCACAGGAAAGAGTATTTTCTGATTTTCTTTCAAACACTGAGGGCTTTGTATTTACCTCTAGAGGTGAGTTAATCCTCACATTGAAAGATGATGGTGGTACGGTTATCTTTCGTTAGCTAGATAATCATCCGCTTTGATAACAATACTTTTCTGGTACTATTAACCGGTACTAGGTTACTTTTACCACTACTATGGCTTCACTTACAGATGAACTAACAACTCGAGGACTAATAGATGGTGTTGGCGGCGGCACTCTTACAGAGGTGTTATCTAAAAAGAGAAATGTATATTTAGGAATGGATCCTACAGCAGATTCTCTCCATGTGGGGCACTTGGTGCCTATACTCCTTATGCACCACTTAGCACAGGCTGGACACAAGCCTTACTTTATTGTGGGGGGCGGTACTGGTCTTATTGGTGACCCACGAGCAACTGGCGAGCGACCACTCATCACCACGCAAGAGGTAAATAAAAATGTAAAAGGACTCACAAAACAGCTCTCTAGGCTATTTGGTGAAAAGTCTTTTGTCATGATAAACAATGCAACGTGGCTTACAAAACTGCGTGCTATAGATTTTTTGCGTGATATCGGCAAGCACTTTACCGTGAACCAGCTTATTAAGCGCGACCTTATTAAACGGCGCTTAGACGATGAGCAAGACAGTATCTCTTACACAGAATTTTCTTACTCGCTATTACAGGCGTATGACTATGAGGTATTAGCAGATACCCATAATGTTGACTTACAGATTGGTGGGGCAGATCAGTGGACAAACATTCTCTCGGGGGTTGATTTGGTACGAAAGCGTCTTTCGAAGACTGTCTACGCGCTCACCACTCCTATTATTGTAGATAAAAGTACTGGTAAAAAATTTGGAAAGTCAGAAGGTAATGCTGTATGGCTTGATGCAACCAAGACCTCGCCGTTTGCGTTCTATCAATTTTGGTTCAATGTTGCTGATGAAAACCTTGAAGAATATTTAAAGATATTTACGTTTCTCCCACTCAAAAAAATTGAACGTGTAGTAGCAACGCATACTGATGCACCACACAAAAGACTAGGGCAGCGCACACTCGCAAGTGAAGTAACGGCATTTATTCACGGTAAAGAGGCGGTAGAGAGTGTCGAGCGTGTAATGGCTATCCTCTATCATGGTGAATCACTTGCAAATATTTCTGCAAAAGATAAGGCACTTCTTGTCAAAGAAGCGCCATCATTTGTAGTTCAAAAAAAGGATGTAGCAAAAGGTATTGCTATTGTTGACGTGCTTGTCATGAGCGCACTGTCTGAATCAAAAGGTGAAGCAAGACGATTATTGTTGCAAAAGGCAGTATCGGTAAATGGTAGGGAGGTGACTGCTGTTGATGAGGTGCTACAAAGTGATGATATGGTAAATGGTATTACACTCCTTCGTCGAGGGAAGAAAGTGGCAGTTTTGGTGCTTGCGTAGTACGGTATGTCACTTTCTGTTTCTTCAGAGCACTTGCTTAAGGATCCTATCCCTAAGCTTATACTCGCGCTTGGTATTCCGTCTGCGGTTGGATTCTTTTTCAACACAATGTACAACATTGTGGATACGTTTGTTGCAGGTAAGGTTTCGCCAGAGGCACTTGCCGGACTCTCGCTTACCTTTCCTATATTCTTTCTGATCATTGCATTTGGTTCAGGTGTGGGTACGGGTACTACCTCACTGTTATCCAATTTTATTGGAGCGGGAAATACAGATGAAGCAAAACGCTACGCAGTGCAGGCGATTTCGTTCGGATTCTTTATTTCTATTGTGCTTACGTGTATTGGTTACTTTTCTGCTCCGTACCTATTTAGCATGCTTAGCGCAAAAGGGGAGGTGCTCACACAGGCACTCCTTTATATGCAACCACTATTCCTTGGCTCGATATTTTTTAGCATGAGTTTTGTATTCAACGCGATACTCAACTCAGTGGGTGATACAAAATCATATCGCAACGTCCTTATTGCCGGATTCTTTATCAATCTTGTTGCTGATCCGGTGCTTGCGTTTGGTTATGTTGGATTTCCTGCGCTTGGTATACTTGGCATCTCGCTTGCAACGGTCCTCTCTACGTTTGTTGGGTTTGTATACCTTGCGTATAAGGTGTATCGCACCGGTATCATGACTGCACACCACATACAGAAGCATTTTCTTCCTGAAAGAGAGCCGTATATGAAAATCTTTTCGCAAGGATTTCCGGCAAGTTTGTCTATGATGACTATCGCACTAGGATCGTTTGTCATTACGTATTTTGTCGCACTGTTTGGGCCTGATGCAGTTGCGGGATACGGTACTAGTATCAGAATAGAGCAGATATTCTTAATACCTGGCATCGGTCTTACTATCGCGGTACTTACCCTTATTGGACATAACAATGGAGCAAAAAGGTTTGATAGGGTAAAAGAGGTGGTAGCAGTTGCTATTAAGTATTCACTTATAATGAGTCTGGTGGTGTCGCTGTGTATATACTTCTTGGGGAGGCAATTGGTTAGTCTCTTTACCACTGACGAGAATATCATTGCCTATGGCGTAGGGTACTTATCTATCGCAGCGCTTATTTCATGGGCATACGGGATTATCTTTGTTTCAGAATCTTCACTGCGAGGTCTTAAACATGCCTTCTTCCCCCTTATCATTGGTATACTTAGACAGGTGGTTATACCACTGCCAGTATTTTTCTTTGTGACTACACTGTTTCCGGGTAGTATCAAGGCATTGTGGTGGTCGGTGTTCTTTATTGTATGGTCAGGCGCAATCGCTACCTATCTGTATATGCGCTCTGTCTTGAAGAAAGAATCTCAGGCACAGGTGGTGTAATTCTATACTCATACACTGTATGGCAGAGAGTCGTACGTCAAAAAAAGCACATAGATTTACTACCACAGTGATGGTCTATGGTGGTAATGCACACACAAAAGCACAAAAAGGTGCGTGGTATTTTGCGCCACTTCCTATTGCGCTATCTACTACACTAAAAAATACGCACAAAGCGATAGCTGGGGGATGGGGATCGCTACGAGTAACTGTGCGTATAGGGGCAACTGAGTGGGACACCTCAATATTTCCTGATACAAAATCAGGAGTCTATTTACTACCATTAAAGGCTGAAATTAGGAGAAAGGAAATTATTGGAGATGGTGATACACTATCCATATTACTTACTGTAGTACAAGACTATGAAAGAAACCCAACAAGAAGTACATGAGTGGATTACGCTTCATAAATTAGGATATTTTCCACCATTTGAACAAATTGCAAGACTTACGGAAGAAGTGGGGGAGCTTTCTCGAGAAATATCACATCGGTATGGGTTAAAGAAAAAGAAGGAAACCGAGGATAGTAGAGATGTAGAAGAAGAGCTTGGTGATGTGCTTTTTACTCTTGCTTGTATTGCTAACGCGCTTAATCTTGATATGCAGCGTGGATTTGACGCAACAATGAACAAGATAAAGACAAGAGACAAAGACAGATGGGAGAAAAAATAATGTACTGATGAGCGTTGTGGGCAGTTACTTGCTAGATTGTCTGAGTTTCTCTGGTGCTCACATAGAGTGGCGCATCTCGCTTGAGGTGCTCGTCATCAAAACCAAGCGTACGAAGCGCGCTTTCGGTAGAGGTAAAAAATTTACCGTCATTCTTGAGGTGAGCAAAAATACTATCCCGAGTAGCAAGGGTAGCTATGTAGTCACTCGCTGATGAGATAAGAATTTTTTTCTTCATTCTTTCTGCGTCCTCTATGCCTTCAGCGAGTGTGTCGATGCCATCGAGGTCTGCGTAATGGAGGTTTCGCATGCGGATAACAATGGTTTCAATTGAAGGTGTATTTGCGAGGACACGAATATTGTCACGGTGATACACTGCATCAGCATAACTAACAAATCCGCCAATGCTGTATACCACCACGTCTGGTGCTACGCCCTCTGGTATAGCAAGCATACCCTTACCAGAGAGCTTAATTCTTTGTTTGTTTACATTAAATTGTACTTCGTGTCGTCCACGAGTGAGTTGATCGATAAGGATAAGCAGCGCAAGAATGGTACCAAAGAGTACTCCAACACCTGCGTCATCTAACACGGTTGTTGCCGCTACCACCATACCAACAAGGAGGCTCGCTTTTTCGTATTTCCAGAATCGTACAAAATGCTCTACTTCAATGAGTCCAATAGCGGTCATGCTTAGAATTGCAGCAACAACCGGCAAGGGAAGATACTGGAGATATGGCCATGCAATAATACTGAGGAGTGCGGTGAATATTGCAGCTAATCCTTGTGATGTTTTGTGGGTTGCACCACTTTTTATATTTAAGCCGGTACGAATAAATACGCCCGTTGCAGGGAGTCCTCCCATGATGCCGCTTGCAATGTTGGCAAGGCCAAGTCCTCTAAGCTCTTTTCTTGGGCTGTGCTCTGTTTTGGTTATTTTGTCACCAATACGCGCGGTGATAAGTGTCTCGAGTACTGATATAACGGCAATAATAAATGCCGTTTGAAAAAACCAGATAAGATTACCGCTATCCTTAATAAATGACGTAATATCACTAAGAAGTGGTATTTGGATAAGAGTGATAGAGAGATCGCCAAACTTATCCTCGAGAGTGATATATGAATATCCAAAGAATCTTCCTGTCTCTGAAAGATAGCCAATGAGTGAACCTGCTGCTGCGACAGGAATTACTCCAGGAAGGAATCGTATCCACTTTTTCCAGGCAAGAAGAATAATAAGAAATACGCCAAAGAGTGCTCCACTCGTGAGACTGATTTGGCTTTTCATTTCAACAAACTGTATAAGGTCTGGGATAAGGTGACCATGGCGTTTAATGAGTGAAAGACCAAATGCGTCGTACAGTTGATTGGCAGCGATAAGAATAGCTACACCAGATGCGAATCCATACACTACTGCGTTAGGGATGTAGCGAATGTATCTGTCTAGTTTGAAGAGATACATAAGCAAGATACATATACCAGATGCTATTGCGAGGAAGGGAAGTATTAAAGGACCAGCAAAAAGCGCAGCGCCAAAGAGTATGGTGGTGAGTGCGCCTGCGACACCGACTACATTGTAGTTACTTGATCCAAATAATGCTGCAATAACTGTAGCCCATACGCCCGTAATAATGCCAGGAATTGGGCCTGCGCCTGATGCGATAGCAAGCGCGATGGATAGTGGGAGTGAAATAAGCGCCACAGTAAGCGCTGAGCGCCAGTTTTCTCTTACTCGAAGTACTACCCCACTGGTATTTGATGAGAGTGACATACTAGTATGTTATAAACAATGCTCGCATGATACACCCGTAAAGTAGGGCTTGCAATAATGTTTTTTTGGATAGTGAAAAAAACACGTGCAAAGTTTTACGACTCAGGTATGCTTTTTGAAGCAAACCCATGAAAGGGGTTACCAATGACCACGACTCACTTGAAGAGGATTCCACTTATCCTTCTCGTCCTTGTTCTTGTGGCAATTTTCGCACCACCTTTCTTTGGCATATCACTTCTCAATAAAGAAGAAGTGATCACAAACAAACTCAGGAGATCAGAATGCCCAGTTGAACAATTGGAGACAGCAACAAAGAACATCGTTGCTATTTCTACTTGCACAAGGTTCAACGGAAACGCGCATCTTGTCTTGCTTATTGAGGTACAGGGTGCGCCGGATGGGAGTGTGCTACACACTGAAGCATTTTCTAGTTTGATGGTAGCTAGTCCATTAACTGCAGAGTGTGTTTTGCACACATTTACCTGGAAAATACTAGCAACAGATGAGGTTCTGGAAGGCGATATTACATTTGATATTGTTCCTTCTGGATGGGCGATTACGCCCAGTAGATTTCAAGTATCCACATATATGGCATTTAAAGATGCTGTGTATCGTACATATCCTTGCGGGCGCCGAATGGCGCCCGCACATTTTTATTGCGATATAAAAATCACACCGCTCGTCAAAGACGAGCGGTGTGATAATTATTTCTTTACCGGTAACAACAATGGTATTACATCGCTGATCCTTCGGTTTCTGCAGTCTTCATTTTTGCAACCAATGAGAGATCAAGGTTGATGTTGTTGTCGATTGCATTGTTTGCAAGGTTGTCAAAGAAAGACCCAGATCCATAGGTGATTCCCCATACAGTTCTATCAATGCTTACCGTGGCGTTAGCCATAAGCGTTCCATCCTCTTTGGTGTAGATATCAGCTGGGAAGGTTACTGCATTAGTTTTTCCAAGAAGGGTAAGTTCGCCGACTACTGTATAGCGATGTGCAACTCCTTCGATTGGTGTCACGCTAGCAATCTTCATGGTAGCAGTTGGATAGGTCTCAACATTGAAGAAGTCCTTAGACTTGAGGTGCTTTTCAAGTCCAGATTCTTGTCCTTCTTTTCCACCACCAAGGGAGGTTGCCTTGATGCTGTTCATATCGATGGTAAAAGAACCTGCTGCAGTTCCATCCTTAACCTCGATCATGCCTTCAGAAAGCATAATGGTGCCCTTGTGCACGTAGCCAGCAACAAGAGGCTTTTGACCGCTCCACATCACGGTACTATCAGCAACTACTGCCTCGTACATTCCTGAAGCAGGAACACTCTTTGTGGCTTTCATTTCATCCTGAGTAGTTTCAGGTGCTACTTCCTTGTTCATCTGTCGGTCTTCTTTCGTGAAGACATACCATCCGCCCGCAAGAAGCACGACGCCGATGAGTACGAAAATTCCTTTATTCATATGAATATCGTTACTAATTTCTACTTAATAAATGCCAGGTAGGCAAAAGGAGTATATCATAGAGGTAAGAGAATAGGGTACAATTGTAGCTATGAAAAAGAAACGAGTGGTAGTCAATAATATGATGCAGAAGGGGTACGTGTATTACCTCACAGAACCAATGGGGAAACATTTTGATGAAGGGTTTACGCCAATGCTTACACCGAAGCAGATGCTTTCTCTTGGCGTTTTTTCTGGGGTGTATATGCGTGATACAACTAAAGAATATCCAAAAGATTGGTTTGCTCGTGCAAAATTTGCGTCAGGAGCACCAGATCCATCACTCAATTTTTTTAAGATAAAGGCAAGCACCCCGCTTTCGTACTGGCGAGCAAAGGGATGGATACATACAGATGATCCACGTGGTTGGTTTGAGTGGTACTGTCGTTACTACATGGGAAGAAGACATGAGGATGATGCGAGACAGATACGCAGATGGAGGCAGATGAGGCGGCACATAGCACAAGTGCAACGCCACTGCAGAGCTGGTGACCTTGCTTGTCGTCCACGTCAGCGTCAAGCACTACTCCACTTTGCGTACGATAGTCGCGTGCTGTAGGACTTCTCCCCAGATTAGCAAGCACGCTACCTATAGTAGAGGTATACTATATATATCCCTATGGCTTACAGTTACCGCATTTTGGTAGTGGATGACGAGCGCCCTATGGCGCGCGCATTAGAGCTTAAGCTAACGAGGGAGGGGTATGAGGTGGTGGTTGCGCATAATGGCAAACAAGGAATCGAGGCATTTGAAGCAAGCGAATTTGATGTGGTGATTCTCGATTTGGTTATGCCGGTCATGGACGGGTTCTCTGTACTTAAGGTGTTAGGAAAAAAGGGAGTGCGTATTCTTGTCTGTAGCAATTTAAGCCAGCGAGAAGATATCGCACGAGTTCGAGAGCTTGGTGCAAGTGACTATTTTATTAAATCAAACACGCCACTTCATAAAATTGTGGAATTAGTACAAACCTATATCCCACACCAAAAGGCAGAAATTAGCAGAATACACACTAAGAGAGCAATACTTACACGATAGTGAGAGGCGCTACGTTAACCGTTTGTCCGTATGGCACTACAAAAGTCTGGAAAGGCAACACATGTTGCTGATGAAAAAATGCTTTCGATTTTAGTTTCTGGAAACTATATCGCTCTAGAAGATAAGCAGAAAGCACTTGATTTTGCAGAAAAAGAGGATACCCACGCGCTTGAGTATCTTTATAAGGAGAACCTCATTACAAATGACTTACTCGGTCAAGCGATTTCAGAGCACTTTTCTGTGGTGTATGCAGACCTTAACTCACACAAGCCACCACATGATCAGATTGTAGAAATTCCAGAAGAGATTGCCGTTAAGTATAGGGTAGTACTCTTTGAAAAAAGAGATACCGAGTATGTGGTTGCTACAGACAGTCCAAAAGCCCGAGGACTTCTAGGTGCACTAAAGGAGCTTTTTCCCCAGAAAAAAATAGTACTCGCATTTTCGCTTCCTATTGATATAGACGCAATATTGATTGAATACAGAAAGGCGCTCTCGACCCGATTTGCAAGTATCATAGAAACCAAAGACAGACGCATCGCCCCTACGCTTATTGAAGAGATAGTTGAAGAGGCGCTCGTATTTAGAGCATCGGATATTCACTTTGAACCGCGAGAGGGTGAGGTGATCATTCGTTTTCGTATTGATGGCATATTAAAGGAAGCGGGAAGGTTGCCTAAAGATTTGTATGAGACGGTGTTAAACAGAATAAAAGTACTTGGACGGTTACGAACTGATGAACATCGTGCCGCGCAAGATGGAGCTATACGATTTAGAACACCAACCATATCGGTGGATTTGCGCGTCTCAATATTGCCACTCATCGATGGAGAAAAAGTGGTAATTAGAGTGCTTTCGTCATATATTCGTAACTTTACTCTTGGTGATATTGGGCTATCTGATGCACACCAAACAATTCTTCTTGCTGCCGCAAAAAAGCCATTCGGCATGATTTTGGTAACTGGTCCTACGGGTTCAGGAAAGACAACCACGTTGTACTCACTCATAAAGATTTTAAATAATCCAGAAATAAACATTGCAACCATTGAGGATCCGGTTGAATACAAAATAGAGGGAGTTAATCATATGTCGGTAAATAATCAGACCAACCTCTCATTTGCTGAAGGACTTCGGTCGATTGTGAGACAAGACCCGGATATTATTTTGGTGGGCGAGATCCGTGATAAGGAGACAGCAGAAATTGCGGTTAACGCCGCACTTACTGGGCACTTGCTATTTTCTACCTTTCACGCAAATGATGCCGCTACCGCAATACCTCGTCTTCTTGATATGGGTATCGAGTCATTTCTACTTTCGTCCACCCTTGAGCTGGTTATCGGGCAGCGGCTTGTGAGAAGGATATGCGAGCAGTGTAAATATAGTAAAGAAATAAGCAAAGAAGAGGTGTCCAATCTTTCACCACAAGCAGCGAACATGATACAAGGAAAAAGTTTGGTTGCGTATGAGGGTAAAGGATGCGAGGCATGTAACCATAGCGGATTCTCAGGAAGAACGGGAGTGTTTGAGCTTATCCCTGTAGGAAAAGAGATGCAGGAGTGTATTGTCGCATCACCTAATGCGCATGAGGTGTGGACACTTGCACGTACCTTAGGTACGCAATCCATGTTTGAAAATGGCATGGAAAAAGTTCTTCATGGAGAAACCACCATAGCTGAGCTTGTGCGTGTAGTGCCACCGTCACGCGCAGAATAATTCATGAATAATACAGAATACTCACACAAACGGCTTCCTTTTGAAACTCTTGGTATACGCGAGGAGCGTGATTATTTTATTGAAAACCTTTCGGTCCTTACCGCGTCAGGGTTGGGGGTAATTCAAGCTGTTGATGCGGTGCAAAAAGAAATGAAGAGTAGCACCATGCAGCGAATTATTGTTGGACTACGAGAAGATATCGAAAATGGCGTTCCGTTTTGGAAAGCGTTAGTTCGTACTGGGTTATTTCCTGAGTATGTCGTTGCGATAGTCAAAATAGGTGAAGAGAATGGACGATTAAGTCATAACCTTAAATTTGTCGTCACCACGCAAAGCAAGAACAGAATGTTTAAATCAAAGTTAAAGAGCGCGATGATGTACCCAGTCTTTGTGCTTGGGGTGACACTAGTTATTGGCATTGGCATATCGTGGCTTATTCTGCCACGACTCGCTACTGTGTTTGAACAACTACAACTTGATCTCCCGTTTCTTACGAGGGTACTTATTGATTTTGGAACATTTTTGAGTAAGTACGGAACAATCGCAGTACCGTTATTTATTGTCACTATCGCGCTCACGATGTTTTTTGTGTTTGTGTATTCAAAGACTCGTTTTATCGGGCAAATGATAATGCAGCGATTGCCGGTCATTAAAAATATAGTACGACAAATAGAGGTGTCACGGCTCGGATTTATCATGGGTACCCTCCTTGCAAGCGGTCTTACGCTCGTTGAAGCAATCCGCGCGCTTAAAGATGCGACAACGTTTATTTCATATAAAGAATTTTATTCGTATCTTGAAACACAAATTGAAAACGGATACACCTTTCGGCTTGCTTTTGATGAGTACCCTTCGTACGAACGATTGATTCCTTCTAGTGTGGGGCAACTCATTATCGCAGGAGAAAATTCAGGCACCTTGTCAGATACCTTTATGCACATAGGAAGGGTGTATGAAGAGCGTACGGATATCGCGACAAAAAATCTTTCTGTCATCATTGAGCCGGTACTTCTTATTATCATATGGGCGGGAGTTGTTGCGGTGGCGTTTGCGGTGATATTGCCGGTATACAATCTTACGAGTGGGCTTAACATGGGAGCAAAGACAAATGCACCAGTAACGGAGGGTAATCCTATTGGCGATATCGCCTACACATTGTTTGACGATGTGCCGGTATATGCAGTTGCTGATGAGCAAACAGAGGTGATGCAACGAGCGCAGATGAGTGTGGGATACGATGTCGTCGAGGTAACTCCTAGCTGGATACGGGTGATAGTTAAACCTGGAGTTGAAGGATGGATAAAAAGAAGTGATATACGTGAATCAAGCACCGGAGAGGGAGAGCTGTAATTACATTTGGCTATGCATACTGGTAAAACACCCGTAAGACAAAAAGGATTTACCGTCCTAGAATTACTGCTTTCAGTAAGTATTTTTGCGCTTATGATTTCAATCATGGCTCCAGTCTATCTTTCGTATCTTGAGCGGGTAGATAGTAAGGTTGCGGAGGGAGCAATACGCGAGCAGATTTCTCGGGCAAGTGCATATGCGTATTCAAACAAACGAGAGGGGGAGTGGGGGGTATATGTTGCTGCAACAAGTACTACCCTCTATGCGGGGCCGTCATACGCACAGAGAATCCCTCATGCTGATGAGGTTATTTCATTTAGTTCTCGATACGGACTCACTGGTGCGCGGGAGGTTCAATTTTCGTCTGCGCGTATGCGTGAGTTTGCCCCTACATCCATTACCTTGGTACCGCCCTCACTTGGTTCACGAACTATTGTAATAAATCGTTATGGGGTGACTGAGGCACATAATGAGTATGAGTAATTCTGAAAGAGGATTTTCAATTGTTGAGGTACTACTGAGTGGGGCACTTCTTGCTATATATAGCACGGTCTTTGCGGGGGTCTTGCTGTACTCTGAAGAAAGCACATCTGATTCATTGCATAGACTCTCTGCAACCGCGCTCGCCACGCAGGCAATCGAGGTTGCGCGCGATATACGAGAAGCTGGCTTCTCTCATCTTGTCGATGGCACCTACGGTATAACCGTAGAGGCGGATGGCTATGTATTGCATAGCCCTCCCGATGTACACGAGCAACTTACCCGTACGCTTGAAATAGCATCACACGATGAGCACACCAAGCAAGTTACTGCCACGGTATCTTGGCAAGAGAGAGGATATGCCACCCGAATGATTTCTCTTATTACCTACTTTTACAATTGGGTACAATCCGGGATGCTTGCGTTTATTGATACCACTGTCGCTGAGTTTTCTTTGGGTAAGAGACACTCTATATATGTAGATGAATCACACGGTAGTATTTCTCTTGAAAAAGAAGGGGATTGGAAAACGGGCTTTACCTTTCATACTCATGACTTGCCTGGTAGCGCATCATTACGCGCTCTTGGGGCAGATGCAACATATCTTTATGTGGGACGAGATGAGAGCGTCACCTCGCCAGAGCTTGCGCTTCTTGATATTGCGGCACTATCAGAAGGGATACTTACCCCAATAGCCGAGTATGACATTGGACATAGTATTCGCTCGCTTGCTGTTGCAACTAGTACCGTATTTATCGCTACTAATACACAAAACGCAGACATGCTGTTGTTTGACCGAGCTACCGCAAGTACTACTCCCGTTGATGTACCCGGCTCTGCGGGTGCGCTAGCAATTGCCCAACATGATGGGTATGTAGCGGTAGGAAAGCCCACACAAGTAGAGAGCGAATTTTTTGTATACTTAGAAACAGGTGAATTACTTGGCACAGTTGAGGTTGGTGACGCGGTTCGCGCAATAGCCCTTACCGATGAGTACGCGTACCTTGCGACAGATAATGAGAGCGAACTATGGATAGTTGATTATAAAAAATGTCCAGAGTTGGTCTGTGAGGTGGTACGTACGTATAATCCCAGTGACGCAAACAATCCAAACGCAAGAGCGATTAGTGTACACACGAATCAAGTATTTATCGGTATGGATACTAATAGAGTTATAGGGCTTTCATTTGAGCATCCAATCACTCCAACAAGCGACGTTGAAGAATTGCTAAACACTGATTACGGCACATCCAATATCACGTCACTATCGTATGATGATGTGCACGAGCGATTATTTATTGCGCAAGAATCATCATATGGTGCCGAGGTGAGGGTAGTATCCTTGGCAGATTACCGTACCGATAGTATCGATGTAGAGAATGCCTATAGTCCCTATGCCATGATAAAGACGGGACGTTTTTTGATAACGGGCGGCGCGCAGGGAGTATTGAGTGTTGTTTCTGCTGGCCGAGGTGGTTGGGCAGAGCCGGTCATAGTAGCAAAGGAAGATATTGTTAGCGCAGATAACGCAGTGCATGTTGAGGTTGTTGACTCGCTTGCCTATGTCACCAGAACTGATGCCGGTGCAAGTATGGATATAGCAGTATATGAAGTGAGTGATCCAACAACCCCTCTTTATTTAGATGGACTCAATCTTTCTGCAAGTGTCTTTGATGTTGTGGTGGTGGGAGATTTTGCATATCTTGCTACATCACATAACTCAGAAGAGATAATGGTTTTATATGTAAAGGATCCTACCAACATAATTAAAGTTGGTTACTATAATCTTGATTCAGGTTCAGACGCACGAGCAATAGGAGTGGTAGGCACCACATTATTTGTCGGTACAATACAAAACACTTCTTCGGGACTTAACTATGAGCTCCATACTCTTGTTCCAAATACCACCAATCCTTCTTTTGTCACATTTACGCAGATAGGGGGGTATGAGGTAAATGAGGATGTGCTTGGTATTGATGTGCAAAATACCACTCTCTTTTTGGCAACTGATCACAATACAAGTGAATTGACGGTGCTCGATGCAACCAATCATGCAGTACCTACGGTAACCGCATTGGTGGATATACCGGGGACATTATCTGCTACTTCAGTTGCTGTTACTGACACCGCTGCATATGTTGGCACTAATCATGCATCATCTGAAGGCGATATGCATATAGTAGATATCTCTACCATAACGGCACCACGCTATAAGGGAACATATAATATAGGAGAGGATGTGACAGGAATTAGCGTACTATTTCCTACGGTATTTGTAGCTACTAATAACAACGCTGCGGGATTTGTTGCTCTTACGGTGGCGTCTTCAACAAATCCGACCATCGCATCAACATACAACACTGCAGGTGATTGCAATGGGGTTACCACATACCACCAAATGGTGTTTGTTGCTTGCGAAAACAATACTGCAGAATTACTTATTCTTGCACCAAAAGAATTGGAGCCACTATATGCAAAGGAGGGTTGGTTTACTTCACGATGGTATCATACTAATAAAGAAACAGTCTCTATTCGTAGTATTGCGTGGGAAGAGATGTCTACTGCTTCAACATCTGTGTCTCTTATGGTGAGGTATGCACCAGCGCACAGCCCAGAACTTTTTAGTCCTTGGTATGGTCCGTATACGGTGGGTGATGGGTCTGCCGCCATACCAAATGCGCTTCGCGCAATTGGTCCAAATACATTGTTGCAGTATCGGATGCTTCTTATGACAGATACGGCATCATCTACCCCTATCGTTGAATCAGTACACATCACCTATGAATAAACAACGCGGATTTACGTTAGTAGAAACAATGCTGTACCTCACCATCATGACAGTGGTGTTAGGAGCGGTATCTTCATATATATACGGCATGATGCGTGCAGAATTACGACACAGAGAAACGTCACAACTATTTCAAGATGCGGATAGGGTACAACGACTCATTACTCAGGACATACAAAAGGCGTGGCGAGTGCTAGATCCACCTATATTAAGTACTAGTAGCACGCTAGTGCTAGAGCAAAAAGATGGTACTACGGTACAATACGAATTTGTTTCGTCAGGTATATGGAGAAGTGAGAGCGCGTTAGCACCTGAGCGCATTACTTCTCCTGAGACCGTGGTACGTGAGTTTTCGGCACTCTTCACTGCAACGTCATCATCACTTGGGCTAGTGAATGTGACCACTACGTTTCGTAAGGGTGCTATGTTTGCTAATACAACACAAACAGAATACACACTACAAAGCACTGCAGCATTACGCCAATAACTACTATGCCTACTCGAACGAATGAACAAGGATACATCACGTTGTTTGCCACAATGATTGCTGGTGCTATTGGTGTTGCGATTGCTCTCCCGATACTATTGTTAGGTATAGATACTGAACGGCAGAGCCTGCATACATATTATGAAGCGCAAGCAGTACAACTTATCGAATCATGTATTGAACATGGTTTGTATCGTATTAAAGAACATGCAACCTATACCGGGGAGGAGACTCTTGCATTTGGCGGCGGTAATTGTGTAGTGATGGTAAAACCAATTAATGAGAGTACATATTTATTTGCGACAAGTAGCGTGTCCGACATAGTTAAAACGGCTCAAATTAAGCTTATTTCAACAAACCCAATAACCATAGAATAGAGAGAGTGTGCGTGGTTGTATAAAAAGTAATCCACAGTTTTTTTAGCGTCTATACCAACAAGGCGCTATAATAAGCCGGTTATTAGCAATTATTAGAAAAATATTCAGCATGAATAATTCTTCACGAAGCACGCAGAATCGCGGATTCACCCTACTTGAAATTCTTCTCGTGGTGGCAGCAATCGGAATTCTTGCATCGATAGTTATTGTCGCTATTAATCCATCTAAGCAACTTGCGGAAACTCGCAACGCGCAACGTCGCGCTGACGTTAACACCATCTTGTCTGCCGTATACCAATACGCGATTGACAATGAGGGTAGACTTCCTTTCACATCGACTGGAACTTTGACCGAGGTGTGCGCAACGGGGGCAAACTCATGTTCAGGTTTGGTTGATCTAAGTACCCTTACTGATGCAGAGACATATCTCATTTCAGTTCCTGTTGATCCACAAGGTGGGGTAGTGCTTAGTGGTGCTGGTTACTCTATTGCAACCACCTCAAGTGGTCGTGTGGTGGTACATGCGCCAAAGGCAGAGCAAGGTCAAACAATCGAAGCACGACGATAGACCTTATTGTGAGCCGATAACATCAGAGGACTATGCAATCAGCACATACTCGTATAACAAATCGAGGCTTCACCCTACTTGAAATTCTTCTCGTAGTGGCAGCAATCGGTATACTTGCATCAATTGTGATTGTGGCAATCAACCCATCTAAGCAACTTGCGGAAACTCGCAACGCGCAGAGAAAGGCTGATGTAAACACAATTCTCAATGCGGTGTATCAGTATGCAATCGACGAAAACGGACAGTTGCCGTTTACCTCAAATGGTTCACCAATTGAGATATGCGCATCGGGCGTAGCATCTACTACTTGTTCGTCAGGAGGGCTAGTATTTTTGGGTGACCTCACCGATGGTGAGACGTACCTCACGCTACTACCTACTGATCCTCAAGGAGCAACTCTTACTAATGGCACCGGATATTCTATCGCGACAACATCTGGTAACCGTGTGAGAGTAATCGCGCCTAAGGCAGAACTAGATGAGACAATACAGGTTACTCGTTAATGAGAGTAGCGCACGCAGTCGGAATACGTTCCGACTGTTGCAGTGCTCTTATTACCCTCTACTACATGCACACTGACGATAGCCTAGAAAAACAGCATAGAGATTTGGCTACTTCATACAGTGCGCTTACTAATGTGCTCCATGATATGGAGCTTGAGAAGGAAAAGGCTCTTGAGATTGCTAAAGATTTAGAGAAATTTAAGCTCGCTGTTGAAAGTGCCTCTGACCACATCATTATCACTGATGCGCATGGAGTGATAACGTACGCCAATAGAGCGGTTGAAGAGATAACGGGATTTTCAAATGTTGAGGTGCTTTCAAGGCGGGCAGGAGACACATCGCTATGGGGGACAGAAGCATCACATGTATTTTATGCAGGAGTATTTGAACGACTTATTTCACAAAAGCGTAGTTTTATCGGTGAAGTCGAAAACAAAAGAAAAAATGGAGAACGGTACATAACGCACACCACCATTTCTCCGATTTATGATGATGACGGCAATGTCGAATTTTTTGTTGGTATCGATAGAGACATTACAAAAGAAAAGCAAATAGATACGGCAAAAACAGAATTTGTCTCTGTTGCATCTCATCAATTACGCACACCACTCGCTACTGCAAATTGGTACATTGAAATGCTCCTTGCGGGTGATGCGGGAGAGATTTCAGCATCTCAAAAAAAGTATCTCTCTGAGGCGTATGACAGCACGCAAAAAATGACGACACTTGTTAATGCGCTGTTAAACGTATCACGTCTTGAGCTTGGTACCTTTGCTATTGAACCTGTAACACTATCACTTGCTGCTCTTGTGGATGAGGTGGTGGTTAGTATGCAGCCGCTTATTATGGAAAAGGGTATGACGGTAACAACACATATCGATGACGAGCTACAGTATGATATAGTCGCGGACAAAAATTTGTTATCGATAGTGTGTAGTAATTTTATTTCTAATGCCATTAAGTATTCGTACCCCACAAGTGTTATCGAGATTCGTCTTGAGCAAAAGAAAGAAGGAGAAGTATGTGTTGGTGACCATGCAATAAAAACAAATGGCATACTACTTTCTGTTACTGATTCTGGGTATGGCGTGCCGGTGCAAGAAAAGTCTCGTCTCTATGAAAAGATGTTCAGAGCACAAAACATTAGGACGCTTGATGTTGATGGTACTGGGCTTGGGTTGTACATCGTTAAAAAAATACTCGATGAGCTCGGAGGCATGACCTGGTTTATTTCTGAAGAGAACAAAGGAAGTACCTTTTATGCTTTTTTTCCTGACCATTCAATGGAAACTGCGCGAGGAAGTAAGCCGCTCGATTGTGCATAGCTATTGCGGTACACGACGACTCATGGAACACTAGTGAAGTTATGATTGAACAAATACGTAGCAAGTTTCAGTATTACTTGAGTGAAATTGTGTATGGCGCTAACGACGGTATTATTACCACGTTTGCGGTTGTCTCGGGTGCATCAGGAGCAGATTTAGGTGCGACCGTAATAATTATCTTGGGAGTATCAAATCTCATTGCAGACGGTTTCTCGATGGGATCATCAAGATACTTAGCGCTCTCCTCTGAACAAGCGGTACACGATACAGACTCTCATGTGCAAGCGCGCTCTCCTATTGGAGACGGATCCGCTACCTTTATTGCATTTGTTATCGCAGGAACACTCCCACTTACACCATTTTTATTTGGTGTAGCCCCTGAGTATCAATTTGAAGTTTCTGCTATCGCTACGGCTATTACCCTTTTTGTGGTGGGGAGTGGTAGGGCACTCTTTACACGACTGCACTGGCTGTATGCTGGTATGGAGATGCTCTTAGTTGGTGGAGTAGCGGCAGCAATTGCATACGGCATCGGATACGCAATAGATGCATTTATTTTGAAGTAAGATGAGTGGTAGACTATCTATATGACGGTCGAGTTTATTATTGAATAGTAGATATAAAATATATGGCAGAACAACGATCAAACAAAGAAAAGAAAAAACCAAAAAAGTCAGTAAAGAATAAAAAGTAGTTCTATTACAGTGAGATATACAAAAGGGCGACTATGTCGCCCTTTTGTATTGAGGTACAATATAAATGTAGTAATACAGCACATGCGTTCATGAGTAAAAGGGTTTTGATGATTGGTTGGGATTTTCCTCCGCAAACCATGGGCGGTCTTGGTGTTGCGTGCAAGGGTCTCACCGATGCGCTTATTGCTGATGGATACGATATTACTTTTGTGCTCCCTAAACAACAGCCGGTTGATACAACTATGCCGGTCATATTTTGTTCTGTCCCTGACTTTTTCTCGAAAGACGGGTGGCATGGCCCCTATGTATCCTCACTACGCGTAGATGGGGATATGCCGCTTACCCACTCATGGAACAAACTCATAGATGAATCAAAGGTGTATGCGCACCAGATACAAGAGCAGGTATGTGACACCGACTTTGATGTAATACACGCACATGACTGGGTAAGCTATTTAGCGGGCGTGGCGGTAAAGCGTAGAACAAAAAAGCCACTTATACTCCATGTGCACGCACTATCCTTTGATCAGGCAGCAAGTAATCATGTGGACAAAGAGATTTATGATATAGAGCATAGCGCCTTTGTATCGGCAGATCATATTGTGGCAGTAAGTGAGCGAACAAAACGCATGATTATAGAAAAATTCTCAATTGATGCATCAAAGATATCAGTGGTGTATAACGGAACTGCAGCAAGTGCGTCAGACGTGCAGGCATCACTTGCAGTATTGAGAGGACATGGATACCGCGTGGTGCTGTATCATGGACGCATTACTATTCAAAAAGGCCCAGACTATTTTATCAAGGCAGCAAAAAGAGTGGCTGAGGTAAATCCATACGTATTATTTGTCATCTCTGGTTCGGGGGATATGGAACGACAGATTGTTCGGGAGACTGCATCACTTGGACTTTCAGGGAACGTACTGTTTGCCGGCCCTCTATGGGGAGATGAACGAGATAGTATGTATAAAACTGCTGATGTGGTGGTGATGCCTTCGGTATCAGAACCATTTGGCATCGTGCCACTTGAGGCGCTTATGCACGGCACACCGGTAATTGTGTCAAAGCAATCTGGCGTTGCTGAAATACTTACTCATGCTCTTAAAGTTGATTTTTGGGATGTTGAAGAGCTTGCGAATAAAATACTCTGTACTCTTGAATATCCGGCACTCGCACACGAGTTGATTCGCCACGGAAAGGCGGAAGCATCAGCAGCAACATGGGAAAAATCTGCTCTCAGAATGAAAGCAATCTATAAGCGGGTTGGTAGAAGCCCTATGTAATATGGCGTCAATTTGCATGTATTTACAGGTTCATCAGCCCTACCGGGTAAAGCGGTATAGAGTGTTCGATATTGGGGAAGATCCTGAATACTTTAACGCGACTGGTGCACATAATCTAAATAATGAATGGATACTGAAAAAGGTTGCACTAAAATCCTATGCGCCAACGCTACGGGTGATGTTGGAATTATTAGAAAGACACCCTGAGTTTACTTTTGCACTTTCATTTTCGGGTATTGTACTGGAGCAACTTGCTGCATGGGATAGCGACACGCTTACGTTATTTAAACAGGTAATAGCAACTGGGCGAGTTGAAGTGTTGAGTGAGACGTACTATCACTCACTTGCATTTTTTTATTCAAAAAAAGAATTTGAACGACAGGTCCTGCTTCATAAACATAAGATTCAGGACTTGTTTGGAGTAACACCAACGGTATTTAGAAATACCGAGCTTTCCTATAATAACGATGTAGGGCAGTGGGCAGATGCCGCTGGGTATCGCGCGGTACTTGCTGAGGGGTGGCATACCATTTTGGGTGACAGAAGTCCTAATTTTGTCTACCATCCAAAAGGAGCAACCAACATAAAACTCCTTTTAAAAAATTATAAATTGTCTGATGATGTTGCGTTTCGTTTTGGACAAAAGAGTTGGGAATCATGGCCACTTACTGCTGATACCTATGCGCATTGGATCTCATCAATAAATGGAAATGGTGAGACGGTGAATCTCTTTATGGACTTTGAAACATTCGGAGAACATCAATGGGAAGACACCGGTATATTTGAATTTCTTCGTGCGTTACCTTCTGCAATTCTTGCGCATCCAGATAATACATTTATGACCCCATCACAGACGGTTGTGACCTATGACGATAGGGGAGAAATTGACGCACCAAACATACTTACGTGGGCAGATACAGATAGAGACCTTACCGCGTGGGTGGCAAATGATATGCAGCGAAGCGCAATTGAATCAGTGTACGCTCTTGAAGAGAAAGTTCTTGCTACCAATGACCTTGCGCTTATTACATCATGGCGAAGACTACAGACATCTGATCACTTTTACTATATGTGCACCAAGTGGTCTAACGATGGTGATGTGCATGCGTACTTCTCACCGTATGACTCGCCGTACGATGCCTTTATTGCCTACATGAATGCGATAAAAGATCTTACTATTCGTATAGAAGCTGTGCATAACAAGATATAGGTATAGAGTCGCGGTGGTATACTTACTATATACATTCAGTCTATGTGGGAAACGTTTAGAGATATATTAGGAATACAGGGCAATTATAATGTTAATGGCACTATGCGTATGGCTAAAAAAGAAGTAGTTACAGAAGCAACGCCAGCAGTAAAGAAGCGAGCTTCACGATCAGCACTTCCAAAAGCCGCCAGAAAATCCAGCACATCTACATCATCTCAAAAGAAAGATTTGCTTCATGCTGAAGGAGAATATCGATTCTATTTTAGCAGTGGACACGTTATAAGTAATTTACTCGAACTACTTCGTGTTCTTGAAGAAATTGATGATGCACAATTTTCTTATCATGTTACGGCGGATAGAAATGACTTTGTGCCATGGGTTGGTATTGTCTTATGTGATGACGCCTGCGCTAAAAAAATAAAACGTGCAAAAACAAGGCAGGCGACCATAGACGCAGTTAGAACTTCGCTTTCTACGTATAATGTCTAGATCGCTCACCCTCGGAAATGGTAATTTGCTCATAGGATTTGATGCCGACGGGCAGGTTAAGGACTTGTATTATCCACAAGTTGGATTAGAAAACCACGTAGGTAGGGGGCTTATTCATCGTGTAGGAGTGTGGGTCGATGGAACCTTTTATTGGTTTGTTGATAATGCGTGGGATATACAAGTTGGCTCTGAGGTGGATTCGCAGGTTGGTGTTACCACTGCATACAATCATGAACTTGGTATCTCTATTACTATTACTGATGTGGTGTATAACGAAAAAGCAATTTTGGTGAGAAAGTTTTTGATAAAAAATGAACGCAATGATGAGCGAGTGGTAAAAATTTTCTTTGGACAAGAGTTTCAAATATACGAATCATCAACAGCACACACGGCATACTTTGACCCCGATACGCACACAGTCATTCATTATAAAGGTAAGCGGGTGTTCTTGGTAAACGCAATGGTTGATGGCAAAAAGTTTAGTGAGTACACCACCGGCATACAGGGTATATGGAATAAAGAAGGTTCCTTTAGGGACGCAGAAGAGGGAATACTTTCTAAGAACCCAATAGAACATGGGCCAGCTGATTCGGTGATTGGGTGTGGACTTAGGTTGTTGCCTCGTGAGCAAAAAGAGGTGTTTTTTTGGATGTGTGCGGGGTCATCAATACCTGACGTGGTTAGTCTTAATTCGTATGTGCTTCAAAAGGGCCCACAGCATTTGATTACTACTACGACGGACTTTTGGCGGGCATGGGTTAGTCGAAGACCATACACCTTTTACGGTATGGGAGAGAAGGCAATTGCATTGTTCAAGCGATCTTTGTTTACTATTCGAGCACACGTTGACGCGGGCGGTGCGGTTATTGCTTCTTCGGACTCTGATATTCTTCATCAAGGTAAAGACTCTTATGCATACTCATGGCCACGTGACGGTGCTATTACTACGATTGCGCTATATCAATCAGGTTCCTACTCTCCGGCAAAACGCTTTTTTGAGTTTTGTAACCGGATAGTTTCTGACGGTGGTTACTTTATGCATAAGTATGGTGTTGACGGCTCTCTTGGCAGCTCGTGGCATCCATGGGTAAAAGAGGGAAAACGGGCACTTCCTATTCAAGAGGATGAGACCGCGCTTGTACTGTATTCGCTCTGGCGCTACTACGAGCTATCCAAGGATCTTGAATTTATTGAAGAGGTATACAATACACTCATAAAAAAGACGGCACAATTTTTGTGCGCGTATCGTGATGAAAAAACAGGAATGCCACTACCGAGTTACGATATATGGGAAGAGCGATACGGGGTACATACCTTTACCGCATCATCGGTATTTGGCGCGCTTACCGTTGCATCAAAATTTGCAACCCTTTTAGGAAAGCATGACGAAGCACTAACGTATAGTGATGTTGCAAAAGAAATACAGCACAGCATCATCAAGCATTGCTATGATGCGGGGGAGGGATTTTTCTATCGTTCAATAACGATTGAAGGAGGGGTGGTTCATGCAGATAGAACCATGGATGCAAGTAGTGCGTACGGCGTGTTTCGCTTTGGAGTACTTCCTCCTACTGACGAGCGACTCATGCGAGCGTTTACCGTAACAAGAAAGAAGCTACAAGTAGATACGCATATTGGAGGTATCAAGCGATATGAACACGATCAGTACTTTAGATCAGGAGATGAGGCATCTGAAAATGCTTGGTTTATAACTTCACTATGGTTTGCGCAATTTGATATTGCAACTGCGAAAGATGATGCCGCCTTGGATACAGTGAGAAAAGTCTTTGAATGGATGACAAAATATGCCACTCCTTCGGGTATTTTGTCAGAGCAGATTAATCCATACACTGGAAGCCAAGTTTCTGTTGCGCCACTTGTGTGGAGTCATGCAGAATATGTCATTACGGTCCTTGATTATCTTGCTAAACTCACCTCACTTGGGGTGTGCAAGGAGTGTGATCCACAAAAGTTTGAGGCATAGTAAAAGCTGTACTCTGGAGTTATACTACATACCATGGAGGGCAAACGACAAAAACCACATACAGAAGATATCACTCGTAAGACAAAATCGAGCGAGAATGCACATGCACATGAACACGAGCATGAAGAGATTATAGAAGACGTATTTGAAGATGAGGTAGAAGAAGCTTACACCGCAAGTAATAAGCCGTATCCGCCACGACCTCATCGACCGTTTTTTAAGGACGTTTCGTTTTTAGGGGTACTATTTCAAATAGTAGTCGTGAGTGCAGTAATTGGGATTATTGCAGGGATAGTTTTTTATGCTCCGCACTTTCTTACCCTAGGCATTTCTACTACTAATAAGCCAGAAGTAGTGATTGACGAAGCTCCACTTGATGATAGCCTCACGCCACCTCCTTCAGTAGCGACAAGTACGCAAGCAACCAGCACGTCGCCTGCTCCTACAGCGGCGGTTAAGAAGCTTCGCATACGTGAGACCGAGACAGGGTGGCTTAATGTTCGAGCAACACCATCTCCATCGGGTACACGCGTCACTCGTGTGTCACCACGAACTGAGTATGAATACAAAGATACAAAAGACGGTTGGTACCTCATCGTCGTAGATGCAAAGACAGAAGGATGGGTACTTGGAGAATATATTGAACTAATCAAATAGTTAGGTGTTTTGAGAGAGCTCTGCGTGGTACTTTTCTTCAAAGATTGACCATAGTGAAATAAAGAATGCAGCAACAATAGGCCCGACTACAAAGCCTGATATACCAAATGAGGCAAGACCTCCTATCGTTGAAAGTAAGACAATAGCATCTGGCATTTGCGTGTCCCTTCCTACAAGGAGTGGCCGAAGGACATTATCAACAAGGCTAATAAGAAGGCTCCCTACAAGAAGGATGGTAAAGCCCTCCCATAGAAATCCTGAGAGGATAAGAATGACTCCAGCAGGTATCCACACCAATGCTGGGCCAACTGCTGGGATGATGGCAAGAAATGTCATGACTACGCCCCACAATACAGGGGCAGTAACACCAGTAAGGTAAAAGAGTGTACCTCCTATGAGCCCTTGTATAACCGCAATTACCAATGTGCCTTTGACTACCGCACGAGTGGTTGCGCTGAAACGTTCAAAAAGAAGTTTTTCGTATTTATCACCAAGCGGGAGAATGTGGAGCAGCTTTTTTTGTATCGCATCACCATCTTTAAGGAGAAAGAACAATATATATAACATCAAACAAATATTGATAAGTAGTGAAAAGGTAACTTGGCTCACCGTGAGAGCAGACGAGGTAAGCCACGATGATATGCCTGTGGCGTATGATTTAAGCTTTTCTTTAACCATCTCCTCCGAGATGCCGTATGGCTCAAGATAATATGAGAGATCATCGAGGTGTCCGAGTAATGAGAGTGTTTGTGATTGCGCCGAGCCATTTTCAGTAATAGTTTGATAGAGGGTGATTGATTCTTTTACCACCAGCCCTGCAATACTGATAAGTGGAACAAGTACGATAACAATTAATATGAGTATGGTAATGAGTGAGGCAACGGTGCGGTTATCAAATAGTGTGTCAGCACATCTAGTAAAAAAGGGATAAAAGACAATCGCAAGCACTATTGCCCAAAAGATTGGCATAATAAATCCACCTATCATCCACAAAAAGGTAGCCGTGGTAACTAGTAGTAATCCAAAGAAGAAAAATTGTTGTATGTATCCAAATCGCATACATGCAGTATAGCAAATAGTAGAAAAGAATATCCACGGTTGTACTACTTTATTGTCATGCGTGCTGTATCGGTATTGCGGTAAGGTGCTTAGTACACTTACGCATGGTGCACATACAGCCTTGCGTGTTTGATATGACATCCCTTTGATGGTGTTGCTATATATCAAGTTTTATTGTATAACCCATTTGGGTAACTAAGGAGGCAAAGATGGCTACGGCTTACAACCCACTTTCGAAAGTTAGAATCGATCCGGAAGTTCGAGGTGTTCTGAAAAAAAACAAAATTTGTACTGTAGGGGCATACTTGGAAAAAAGGAGTAGATTTCAAAGTTTAAGCAAATTTGCTGAATATCTACAAATTCCACTCGACAACTTGTCGATAGCCGACGGACGTATCGAGCTATCAAGTATTTACGGAGTTGGTCAGGGGTTTCTTGAGTTATTGGTAATAGCTAATATAACCTCAGCATCTTTGCTGAGTAAGCAAAAGCCAAGTGTATTGCATCAGTTAATTGTTGAAATCAACACAAGTAAAAGAGTATGTAGAAGATCTCCAAATATAGAGGAGGTGAATACATGGATAAATGCAACAAAAACCTTACAATCACTTCCTCTAGAAGCATAATAAATTTTTGACCACTTATGCCGGATTCGTCCGGCAATTTTTTTGTACAATATGGTATTGGTTGCATAATAAAACACCACTCCTTACGGGGTGGTGTTTTATAACCCTGCTATTCTTGCTTGTTGTGTGTGGGGTTACTGATTTTGTTTGAGATGTCCCATGCCTTTTGCATGCTTTCCACCTTTGTGTGGGCCTGTGAGTCCAAGATCGTCCATAATTGCCTTTGCTCCTTCATGATCACCTGCCTCGTGGAGACGATGTGCTTCTACAAATTTTGCAAAGTTTTCTCGTGTTACCTTGTCGGCAAGGGGAGTGTCAGTAACTGCAGTAATGAATGCGTCATAATCATTATTGGTTATGGCTACACGCATTGCTTCATGCTTTGCGTTGTGCAATTCCATTTTTTTGACTTTTTCATCTGCCTGGGCTTGCGTTATTTTGCCATCAGCTACTGCCTTCGCTAGTCGCTCACGCATGTGGGTGGCTCTCGCAGACTCCATATCTTCTTTGGTTATACCAGCTGCTTCAAGCATGTCTTTTGGCTTTTCACCATTTTTGACTCTGGAGATAAATTCTTCTTGTGTAATGCCAAGAAGTTCTGCCACCATTGCTCCTTTATCGCCGTGGCCAATGCCGCGTAGTGGTAATGCATCTTCAGCGGCAAATGCAGTGGTTCCTGCTACTATGCTGGTCGCAATAATACCCGCTATTATATAGGTTTTAATCATACGAGTGATGTAAATGAAATAATGTATGTACTAATAAGTAATGGTTACAAGATACTGCTGCTTTCTCTTGTGACATGTGAGCGTCCCCACACTAATTAGTACACCACCACAGCCGATATATTTCATTTATCTACACCCTTCACTTTCGCACAGCTCTTTTTTCTCCGGTCTATTATCCTTTTTGTGTAATAGTGCGCGATTCTTTTCAATAGGACGTATACCTATTGCAGTGATAACGCCGTTTTCTTTCTTGGTCATAACCACTACCGAATCTCCTGCGGTAAATGGGATAGGAGGTCGCCTGGTTTTTTCAATGACGGCGACGCGCGTACTAGAACCGTTTCTTGCGGTAATATCTATAAATGAAGCGCTTGAGCTAGAAATAATGCCAATCAGTACTCCTTCTGGAGTAACGAGTGCTTGCTTGTAGATATAATTTATCCCAGGTATAGGACGAATTTCATTAAGACGAAACATTTGTTCATGAATGGTGCTATGTGCAATAAGGACTCCGCCACAAACTATCACTATACTGCCTCCAAGAATTGAATATACGAGTGGGCGTGTATAGACAAAGGAGAAGTGTGACGCAAGCAATTCGAGGGTGATAAATACCAGTATAACCAAAAGTAGGATTAGCCAAGGAAGGCTAAACAATAAAGACGCAAGTCCATCCATCCCGAAATGAGCAATACCAAGTAGGCCGTTGGTTCGTAGGAGAAACACCACAAAGCTCACCAGAAATAGTGACACTGCCAACAATAGAATAAACCCAGCAACAAGGAGTGTGCCACGAATAATAAAGTGCATTTTAGAATGCATAGAGACATTTCCTGTCTTTATGGTATCCATTACTGCTTGTTTGAGATTGTTCATGATGTTGTTTCGATTACCTGCTTCATTGCCATTCGTGCCCGTTTTAAGCGTACGCCTACGGTTGCTTTGGGTATTTGTAGTATTTCAGCAATTTGTTCGTATGATTGCTCTTCAAAATAAAATAGTACCAGCACTTCTCTGTACTTTACATCGAGTGCACTAAGGTACTCTTCCATGTGCGGATACTCAGTAGAGAGCATGGTTCTTTCTTCTTGCTCATCAGGGATACCGGAAGGGAAGAGGATATCGAGATCAACAAATGATATTTTTTCTCTTCCTTGTGTGCGTATGATATTGAGAAATGTATTATGCGCAATGCGATATAACCATGGAGAGAATTTCTCGTGTGTTTTGAAACTTTGAATGTGGGTGTACGCCCGAAGAAATACCTCTTGTACGGCATCGAGTCTATCATCGTACGAGTACAAAAACTTACTCGCATAACGGGTTATTTTTGCCTCATACCTATCCATCAATACCCCAAAAGCGTCGGTATCGCCCGATTGCACTTTGCCCGCTACTATTTCATCGCTTTCGGACTCCATACCCCGCATACTACTCTTATTACACCAATCTGTGGAGGATATTTCATTGGATAAAGTATGATTATCGGCATAAAAAAACACCTTACAGATTGGTTTGCCAATCTGTAAGGTGGGGAGTTGCCTCTACGGCTGTGTTATGAGTGTCCATCTTCGATCAGGTCTTAGCCATTTGAGCGCGTCATTTACGTCGTCCATGGTAACGCGTTTAAAATCGCCATGGATCTACATTAGCGAGATGATTAGTTGTTCTGCGTTTATATAGCAAATGAAAAAGGCGGAAACCACATCTGGTTTCCGCCCTTGACCAGAGACTATTGGCCAATTACGCACGGGGACGACGCAGTCCACGCATGTAGACATCACTGTGTCGACGTTGCAGTCGCTTGATTACCACTTTCTTGAGATCGACTGCCATGTCTTTCGAATTATTCTTTGGTCCAGTCTTTATCGATGGAACACTCTGTTGCACAGGATTCTCCTGATGAGGGTTGAAACAAGCAACCCACTTGCTTGTTTATTTGAAGAATAGTTGCACTTGTTATCTTTGTCAATATTTTTATGTTTGCCTTGACATGTCACTAATGTATAGTACTTTTCGCATAGAATCATATTCTGTCTTGTACAGAAAGGTTCGGGATGTCTACGGAAGGAGTCCATGCAGTGTTTCCACGGGTCAAAGACAGTATCTCTGTCTTGTACAGAGGTGTTCGAGATGTCTATGAAGTGAACTTTCTCTTCAATGCAAGTAGTGTTGTCCTGCCGTTTCAACTTAACAAAGAGGCTTTTGGTTGCTTGCAATATTTTGATGGTTTGCATTCAATCGAAGAGATAGCAAGGAAAGCAGGCCTCCCAATCATAGAGGTGCGGCGACTGGTATCTGTACTCCAAAAGAGTCGGGTACTGGCTACCAAAAAGCATCCTGCCGTTATTGACCAAGATAAATTTGCAACCCAGCGTAATTTCTTTGCGGAGTTTGAGACAAGAACCCAATCCCGCGAAGTGATGCAAGAGCGTTTACATAGAGCGCGGGTTGCGATAATCGGTTTGGGAGGGATTGGTACTTGGGTTGCCCAAGGTCTTGCTCTGGCTGGTGCCCGTAACTTTACATTCATCGATCCAGACGTAGTAGAAATATCAAACTTGAACAGACAGTGTTTGTTCAATGTTGATGACGTCGGATCCCTAAAGGTTCAAGTGGCGGAACGAAAACTCTGTTCCATTGATGCTGAAATCTCAGTCCAGGGTATTGCACAGCAAGTTGTGTCACCACAAGATTGCCTTGTGGGGATGCGAGGTAGCAGTTTGATTATCTCCTGTGCGGATGATCCGAGTACGGATGTGGTTAATCGGATTGTCACGGAAGTTTGCTTTGAGCTACAAGTGCCTCATATTCTCTGCGGTGGGTATGATGGACACTTAAGCTTTATCGGACCAACGGTCATTCCTGGAGAATCAGCGTGTTGGTACTGCTATGAGCACGCGCTTAATAAACAGCTTCATCGAGCTGAGTATCAGCAATTGGCAGTTACTAATACGCACATTAAGGGTGGAAATATCGCTGCTATTTGCGCGATCACCGCAAACTATCATGTATTGGATGCGGTGAAGGTCGTTACTGGTTTCTCGAAACCAACGATGACCAATAAGGTTGCGGAGTTGGATTTTCGTACCTACGACATCAACTTCCGCAAATTCAGAAAACGGCATACGTGCCCATACTGTGGGCACAAGAGAGGAGAGTCATGAGTACTGATTCGTATGTTGTATCAAGACACCTCATGCTTGAAAGTGAAGATGGCGAGAATGGGGTTGTGCTACACAACACTCGGACTGGTCATCGGCTTTCTCTGACTGAGGAGTCCTTGAAGATCCTCGTAGCTTTCCGTGTAGTTAAAAGTACGCATGAAGCAGCGATGGAGCTTGGAGTGGCTGGGGGTGAACCGTACGAGGAATTTCTATTGATTCTTGCTGCGTTTGCTGAAGCTTTCTTTCTAATTGAAGTAGTAGACGGAAAAGCTGAAGAGCCGCTGGTTGTCGATAGGGAAACCTTATTTGTTAGTGCGCGAACACCGTTCGTGTACTCGCCTGCAGTCGATGTGTGTAGTCTCGAAGAAGGAACAATCGTTGTGGCGGGGGTATGTCTAGACCAGGCGGCGACCGGCAATCCCGGTACTCGCTTTGGTCCGGATCGACTCCGTGAAGTTTCGGCGAAGTTTCTGGCTTACGAGCGGGATATCTTTACCAGAAGAAACCGTGGTTGGTATAACGCCGACCTAGGGACTGTGATCCTTGAAGGAGTTCCGTTTGGAGATCTGGGCAATGTTGCGTATCGAACGGGGGAATCTCTTGCGACTGTCTATGAGCGTTGCTATCGGGGCGCTTTATTGTCACATCGGAGTGGTACATTTCCTGTCTTCATTGGGGGAGACCACTCAATCTCTGCGCCACTCATTCGTGCGTGTACAGAAGTCCACGGAGAGATAGTCATCATCCATCTGGATGCGCACACAGACATGGGGGAGTGGGAAGTTGGTTCAGAGCATCATCATGGCAACGTCATGCGACGGGTTGTGCATGAAAACCCAACTGCCCATTTGCTCCAGTTTGGAGTGCGTGGTTTTGCCGGTGCTCCCCTTGGGGAAGAAAGGTGTCAGACAACAACTCAGGTCGTCATCGAAGAAGGACTGGCTAATGTGCTTGCAACTAGGCTGCCAAAAGGGAGGAAGTGCTATATCAGTTTCGACGTTGATGTACTCGACCCATCTTTCGCTCCTGGAACTGGTACTCCTGTACCGCTCGGCATGACCCCGCAGGCGCTGCTGAAGTTGTTACGTGCGGTTATTGAGCACAACCAGGTTGTTGGCATGGATGTCGTCGAACTTAGTCCAGCACTCGATCGTGATGATATGACGACCAGCCTGGTCTTCCATATCCTCATGAAAGTACTGCATTGGGTAAGTCTGAAAAAGTGACTCAGGACATAACTTGAAAACCCAAGGCCTTCATTGGCTTTTGGGTTTTTTCTTTGCTTATGGTTTCGATGCAATACACAACCACCTCAGTTGAATGTCAGACTTTGATTCGGGGAATAACGGTACTTCAGCTTTAGCCTCGTAGTCTAACCAGAGTCTGAGAAACTTTATCTTACCTATCCTTAATATTTCTCCAGTTGTAGGTTCTGCGAGATAGATATGGTCTTTATCAACATTATCCAAAACACTAAGGTGTCCAATGTAGCCATCAAGCATCCAAGAAAGAATTATCACAGAATCTTTGGTATTTAGTCCCATCAGTTGTTCCCAAGAGGTATTCTTCAAAACTTTTGTCTTAAGGCCATAGTGTTGTAGCACGCCCACCAGTTGTTTGTTGTATATGCCACCTTCTTTTTTATAGTTAGTTATCCTAGTAATATCCGCGACTGTATGTGGTACGTCAAAGTATTTCAGAGTCATTTCAATACTGGTAGGTCCGCAGGCACTAGCGTCTCGTTGTTTAATGGGGGTTATTTTTATGCTTTTCATATAAATATTCATTACCACTTAACAATACTGAAATGGTGAACATTGATTCGTTTTTCATTTTTTACCCGAGCTGATTCAAATAAACCATCTTGTTTGAACCCGACTTTTTCTAGGACATTCATCATCGGAATATTTCCTTCCTCAACTTCAGCGCTAATATAGAAAAGATTTAGATTCGTAAATGCATAGTCGACAAGAGTAGTGATGGTCTCCGTTGCAACCCCTTTGCCCCAATAGTTTTTATCTCCGATAACAATACCGAGATTAGCAACGCCATGGTAGTCATTGTATTCTGTGAGTGCGATGGTACCAATTGTGACTCCGTCCTTCGTTTCAATTGACCAGTAGTATCCTTCTTCATCAGCATCACATGCTTTTATGTATGCGTACTGCTCCTTAATTTCTTGTGGTTCATTAAACGGCTCCGGCATAAATGCTTGCACTTCATGATCAATATCCCACGTTTGCCACAATTCGGCATCACTCGTCTTAAACGGTCTTATAACATAGGAACCAGATTCGATGGTCGGTGATTTCATGAGTGGAGTATAGCAAATCTAGATTCCAAATATAAAATACACAACAAAATTAAAACCCAAGCAAAGCAGGCAGTAATTTTATTTGTGGAGATGGCGGGAATCGTCCCACAATCACTAAACTCATTGCATTCGTTAAGTGTTGTTGGACGCGGCTCGCGATACGTACTCCTTTCTGTCGTGCGTATAACGCTCCGCCGTTCGATTCCCGACAGACGATGCGAAGGCATCGTCTTCCATTCCACAGTCAAAACAAAAACCGCCTAAGCGGCGGTATTGTTTTAATCTGTGGAGATGGCGGATCGGTCACGAGTTGCTAACTATTTTTATTCGCGTTGCTCTAAAAATACTAAGCACTCTTGACCACGACTCGGCATCGCTTCGCGATATGCCTGCGTCTTTCGATTCCCGACGCGAGCAAAGCAGTTTGCTCGCTCGATCTCCACAAAACAAAAAGCGCCCGAAGGCGCTTGATGTATGTTTTGTGGAGATGGCGGGAATCGAACCCGCATCCAGAGAGGAGTGCATAGTGAGTCTACGAAGTCTTGGCGAATTTGTTGGTTCGTGGTGTCGATAGAAAATTCGTCAAAAGCCGATACCATATAGCATCATTATTTAACAGATAAGGCGATGCACCCTTTCTGCGGTTCTGATGGTATTACACCGTTACAAAGCTATCAGACAATACTCTGTAGGATGTCGCGAGCCTTAGGCTACAGCGAGTGCAAAATCCTTCATCTGGAAAGGTGAAAGAATTGCCGTGCGAAGTTTTGTAGCACGTATTGGTTGAGATGTTTTTACCGTGTCACCTCACACGAACTCGCACACTATGCAACACATACTCACTGTCGAGGCCAATCATCCCCCGTCTTACCTCATTGATATAAGTGAAGGCGGGGAAGGACACCTTTTGTGGTAGGTGTGGTGTGTATTATGTTTTCAAAAAACAGATGATGCTATTTAAGTTTGAACTTAGTCTCGCGTTCAACATCTCTATTGGTATCGCGTTTCTTTATTGTCTCTCGCTTATCTGTCAACTTTTTTCCGCGAGCAATAGCAATCTCAAGCTTCAATTTTCTACCTTTATTATACATCGAAATTGGCACTATTGTCAACCCTTTGGTGGCCTCCGCACTTGCTATCTGGAGCATTTCTTTTTTATGGAGAAGCAGTCTTCTGTTGCGCATGGGATTATACGTTTTAGGGCTATTGCTTTCTTGGTAGGCAAATATAGTAGCGCCAACAAGATATACTTCACCCCCTCGTACTAGTACCCGCGCGCCCTCAAGATGTGCTTTTCCGGCTTTTATTGCCTTTACTTCGTGGCCAAAAAGCTCTATACCAGCCTCGAATCTCTCCAAGAGTTCGAAGTTAAATGATGCCTTTTTGTTATGAATAATCGCCATGTCAAAAAGCATAGCACAGCTCTGGTATACTACTACCAATGCGGGTAGGAATAGATTTAGTCAGCATACGTCGGGTAGAACGCTTACTTTCAAGCACTGAAGAGTGCGCGCGTCTATTTACTGATGCTGAAATGCGGTCATTACATAATGATACAAAGCGCGCCGGTGGATACCTTGCCGTTAAGGAGGCGTATTGTAAGGCGATAGGTAAGAAGATTGACTGGTTACTGCTTGAGGTTTGCCACGAAGAAAGTGGTGCGCCCTTTTTGCGAGTGGGCGATGATACGATTACGAGTGTATCAATAAGTCATGATGGTGAATATGCCACAGCGGTAGTATTACTTACTTAACACACTACTCGTATATGTATCAAAATCCAAAGACGCTTGTAGACATACTTTCGCTACACGCATCGCGTATGGATGAAGCGATTGTGGTGCATAACGGGTATCGAACCTTTCGATATACGTATGCCACATTGCATACGCTGATACAAAAAGCGAGCGCATGGTATGTCGCGCAAGGTGTACATAAAGGAGACACGATTGTGGTGTGGGGATTAAATGGTATCGAGTGGGTAGTTGCAAGTCTTGGTGCTCTATCGATCGGTGCGGTAGTTGTCCCTATAGATGTACAAGCAACCAGTACTTCTGCAGAGGTTATTGTCACCAGGGCGCACGCGCGATTGGTGCTTAAAAGTAAGTATCGATTACTGAACATAGGGGTACCCACCTATGTGCTCGAAGATTTTTTATATTGTATCGAGTCATGTATCGGTATTCCTGCTTCGGTATGTAAGGAAAGTGATCTTGCGTACATTGTGTACACTTCTGGCACCACTGGTGACCCAAAAGGGGTTATGCTTACCCACAAAAATGTAACTGCAAATGTTTGCGGTGCGGCAACTCATTTTTCATTTGGAAAGAGGGTTCGTGTTCTCTCTACGCTTCCACTGTCACATATGTTTGAGCAGGTAGGGGGGTTGTGGGTGCCGCTTTTGCTGGGGGGTACAATTGTATATCCAAGCGCAATTATTGCGTCAGCATTGTTTGTGCTTCTTAAAAAAGAAAAGATAACACACATGCTGGTGGTACCACGCCTTATCGAGGCGATGTATGCAGGAGTGCTAGCAAGAGCAAAAGAGGCGGGTACATACGACACGCTTATGCGCCTTAGCGAGCGAGCGAGTACGTCACCGTTATTTGTTAAAAAGATGTTGTTTAGAAAAATCCATAAGGCATTTGGATCTCATTTTGAGTACATGGTATCTGGTGGTGCGCCACTGTCACCTTCTATTGCTACATTCTGGAGAAATGTTGGTATATCCATATACGAGGGATATGGACTCACTGAAACATCTCCCGTGATTGCGGCTACCTCTCCGACCAATAAAGCGTGGGGTACGGTTGGTAAAGAATTTCCACACGTGTCGGTTCGGTTTTCAAAAGAAGGAGAAATAGAGGTACAAGGTCCTAATGTCTTTGCCGGGTACTATCACCATGAACAGGCTACCCGTGATGCCTTTACGAGCGATGGGTGGTTTAAAACAGGCGACATCGGCTATATGGACGATGACGGCAATCTTGTTGTAAGCGGCAGAGTAAAAGAAATGATCCTTTCCTCATCAGGCATCAATATATTTCCTGATGATATAGAGCGTGTGCTCTTGGAAGATTCACGAGTAAAGGAGGCGTGCGTGGTTGGTGTGCCGCGCGAACATGGTGAAGCAATACATGCGGTAGTGATACTTGCGGACGGTACTACTGATGCAAAGGATGTGGTTGAGCGAGCAAATGATGTACTGTCAAGCGCGATGCGTATACAAGGATATAGTCTTTGGCATGAGCGTGAATTTCCTAAAACGACCACTCTCAAAACTAAACGAACATTGGTAAAAAAGTTTGTTACTAGCACTACCCCAGGTGGCTCGTCTAGCTCGTCACGACAGTCTAGATTGTACGATTTACTCGCATCAGTTACTGGTAAGGACGCCTCTACTATTGCCCCTCAGCAAACACTCATAAGTGAGGTGGGACTTGATTCATTAGGAAGGGTAGAACTTCTTGCAGCAATTGCTCGTGAATATAACTACGAGTTAGCAGAAGAAATGATAACCTCACATACCACTGTTGCTGATATAGAGAGGTATATACAAGAAAGAAAAAAGACTACACACAGAGCGGTAGGGTTTCGTGGTATCCATACTCCAATGGGTAGAGCGCTTCGCGTGCTTTTATCATTACTTGAAAGCGCGATAAGTGCGTGCTTTATAACACTAAAGGTTGTAGGGAGAGCGCATATTCCTACTACAAGGGAACCTATCATGATTGTTACCAATCATGTAAGCAGTGCTGATCATTCGGTTATCATACGAGCGCTACCATATAGATATCGATATCTTCTTGCGACTCCTACTGCAGATACCTATTACCACCGACCGCAGGCGTCAGTGTATATGCGTATGTGGTATCGAGGTATTCTTTTGCTTGTGCGATTTGGAGCAGGGGCGTTTCTGTTGCGTCAACAAGATGGGTTTTCAAAATCGCTGCAATACGCTGGTCGTGTGGTAGATGGTGGAGAATCACTACTTATGTTTCCTGAGGGTAGACGAGGTGATGATGCTGCTATGCTTCCGTTTATGCGAGGAACCGCGCATCTTATTCGCGCACTGAAGGTGCCAGTCGTTCCGATTGCTCATTATGGGCTTTCGTACATATTAAAAAAGAATGAAATCATCCCACGCCAAGGGGTAGTGTCGGTAGTTATTGGCGCCCCACTTAGGTTTACTACTGAGACTGATGATGAAATAATGGCTACGATCAGATCGCAGATTGAGCTACTTCATGCAACGGCAGTAGAAACTAATCCGTACCGATCGATTTATATGACGCATCAAGATACAAAGTAATATACAATACAGGTATGAATATACACGAGACCGTCTCTTTTCTTATGCAAGAAGGCAAAGGTATCCTTGCGGCAGATGAAAGTAATAAATCAATGAATGCGCGCTTACACGCGCGAGGTATTACTGAAAGTAGTGAGATGCGCCGGGCTTATCGAGACCTCCTATTGACCACGCCACATATCGAGCACTACATAAGCGGGGTGATTTTGTATGAAGAAACACTGCGCCAATCCACCCTTGCCGGTGATACCTTTCCGCAGCATCTTAAGCACAAAGGAATACATGTTGGCATAAAGGTTGATCAAGGGTTACTTGATAATCCTGAGACACCAGGAGAGCAATACACTGACGGATTAAGTGGTCTTGATCAACGGCTTTTGGAGTATAAAAAATATGGTGCATCATTTGCAAAGTGGCGAGCAGTTTTTTCTGTAGGGAACGGTCTTCCTACGGATGCTGATATAACCATAGATACAAAGGCATTATCTGTATATGCTATCAATTGTATAGAGGCGGGCATTGTCCCCATCCTTGAACCTGAGGTTCTTTATGAAGGAGCTCATCATATAGATGAATGTGAGGCAGCAATGCGCAGAGTGCTTACTGCGCTCTATAAAGAGCTTGTTGTTGCGGAGGTGGACCTTGGGGCTACCATTCTTAAAACCAGCATGGTCCTACCAGGGAAGGATAGTGGCGCATCAGTCAGTTATAAAGAGGTTGCAGCACGAACCGTTGCTGTACTTAAGGATTGTGTCCCTCATGGCGTAGGTGGGGTAGTTTTTCTTTCAGGAGGGCAATCAGCACTCATGGCGACAGAGCATCTTAATGAAATGGCGCTCATCGGTCCGCATCCGTGGCCAATGACGTTTTCATATTCGCGCGCACTCCAAGATGTTGCACTAGATGCATGGAAAGGTGATGAGGCACATAGAGAGGATGCCCAAAGAAAATTTATTCATCGATTGCGTATGAATATACTTGCACGAGATGGGCAATACACCGCCTCACTAGAAAAGTAATATGAGGACATTTTTCACACTGAGAAATGTGACTATATGTGTGGTACTTGCAGGCATACTTACACTGCTTACCTATATATATCAGCATAATGACGGTGAAAATCTCATCACGTTATCATCACATGAACTTTCTTTTTCACAGTATCCGACCGATTCTGTCTATGGTGGCGTGGTAGCTCCAGTTAACTTTGAATCAAATAAAGACGCAGCAACCTTTCGTACTGCTATTACTAGTGCTATGGAAAAGGGGGTCAATTTTGCTGGTCACTACGTGCTTGCCTCGTGGGGATGCGGTACAAGTTGTGAAGGTCTAGCCATTGTTGATGCTACAGATGGGGCGATTGTAGTGTACAACCTGCTTTCTGAAGAAGGTGTTGCCTACGCAAAAGATAGTAATTTGCTGATCGTTAATCCAACAAATGATTACTCGCTAACACGACTTCAGGGTAGGCAAGTTGCCACTGATTATTATGTGCTTGAGGAAGGCGCATTGTATCTTATTGCTAAAGAGGTTGAGGGTAAGATTGTCTCTCTGTGCACACCACGAGAGATGGTTGGTGAACAATCAGTTACCGGTGAATGGCGAACATTTACCTCGCCATGCAAGATGCCGTTTGGGTGGTTTGAAGTTACTCCATAATAGGTACACATCTTGATTGCTCTTTGGGTGTATATTTGGCACACTATAGCTACACGTAGGTATTACTATTTATACATTATATGCACAAGCACATTTTTTCTTTTTGTTTACTCGCGATGCTGGTTTCTACGGGTGTCGCGCATGCTGCCTTGTTTAAAGCGGGAGAACAATATTCTCTCCCAAAGGATTCAGTTACTCCTGAAAATCTTTACGTAGCGGCAGGGGATGCCGTGCTCTCTGGTGATGTGCTTGGAGACGTTTATGCTATGGGTGGCCGCGTGCTTCTCTCGGGTATGGTCTCAAATGACGCGTCTATTGCTGGTGGATCAGTTGATGTTCTTGGGTCAGTAATGGAGGATGCGCGTATCACTGGTGGTGAGATAACAGTAAATACTGACATAGGCGGTGACCTGCTCGCAGTTGGGGGTTCTGTGCGTGTTCTCTCTGATGCAGTTACTAAAGGAGACACCATTCTTGCAGGAGGTGAAGTATCATTTGCGGGTACAGCAGAAAAGACCCTTCGACTAAGTGGTGAGCGAGTGGTGTTTAGCGGTACTGCAAACGGTGATGTAAAAATATCTGCTGATTACATTGTTATTGAAGAAGGAGCCGTTATACAGGGTTCACTTTCGTACCCATATCATGCGCAGATAACCATCAAAGAGGGATCAGTCGTGGTAGGTGAGGTAATAAAGACACAATCAGCTCGAGATGAGGTGCGCATGGGTGTTGCAAAGGGTATGCTCGCCCTTGCGGGATTGTTTGTGGTATCAAAGGTGCTTGCCATGCTTGTCACGGCGTTACTTGCGGTGTACTTGTTTAAGGACTTTAGCAAGGATGTAGCAGATGCAGCTGTTCACTCATTCTTTAAAAGTGCCCTCATTGGATCGGCGGCAGTATTGCTTACTCCACTAGCAATTCTCTTCACTTTCGTTACGTTTTTTGGATGGATTATTGCTTGTATCATGCTTGCGCTTTACGGCATTCTTATTCTTCTTGGTATGGTGTACTCAGGTATTCTTTGTGGTGCAATGCTCGCAAAAGCATTTACAAAAAGGCAACAAACTAATCTCTCGTGGGTGTTTATTGGTGTACTCACCCTCTCTGTGGCAAGTATCATACCAATTGTAGGGTGGATAATCGGTACTGTCTTCTTTATGGCAGCAGTTGGCGTGCTTGCGCAAATGGCATACCGACATCTGTGGGTAAATAGGTAGCATGCCAAAAAACACAGCAAGAGGCACGCGCGCACTACAGCTTCTTGCTGCGCTAAAAAAAATATTTCCTGAACCAAAAGGTACGATGCTTAGGTATACGACCGAGTGGGAGCTCTTAGTTGCTGTTATTCTTTCAGCACAATGCACTGATAAAAAGGTTAATGAGGTAACAGAACGGTTATTTATAAAGTACCCCACCATTGCCTCGTATGCGAAGGCGGTACCTTCAGAGTTTGAGCGAGATATATTTCAAACAGGATTCTATAAAAACAAAACAAAGCACATACGAGGTGCTGCACATACCATACTCACTGCGTTTAATGGCGTTCTCCCTACGACTATATCTGACATGCTTACCATTCCTGGGGTAGGAAGAAAAACAGCCAATGTGGTATTGAGTAATCTTCATGGAGAGAGTGGTGGCATTGCGGTTGATACCCATGTACAACGTTTTGCGGCACGGTTTGATCTTACTGATTACCCCCATGATCCAGTGCGCATAGAGAGTGATCTCATGAAGCTTCTTCCTAAAAAAGAGTGGTTTACATTTACCTACCTTGTTATTAGGTATGGAAGAGAGATAGCACCTGCGAGGGTGTACGATGTGTCAAAAGACCCACTTGTTTTGATATATCCCGACGCTGGCAATCGTTTTAGGCTTAAGGATTGCCTCACGAAGCCTACTCGTACGGTACGCTGATATATGTGCATATTTGGTGTATACTTCACTTAATGAAGCGATCGGTGGCTATATTTGATATTGACGGAACGGTATTTAGATCATCTCTGTTTACTGAGCTTGTCGATGCTCTCATTAGAGAGGGGATTTTTCCTGCGGAGATGGTGAGAGATTACGAACACGAGAAAACCGCGTGGTTAGAGCGAACTGGTGAATATGATGCATACCTCAATACTATCGTGGCGTCATTTATGACCCACCTTAAAGGGGTGCATTATGCTGATTTTGCATCAGTGGCAGAAGAGGTGGTGGCGTACCATCATAACCGCGTATACAAATATACACGGGACTTATTGCAATCACTTAAAGCGCAGAGATATTTTTTACTTGCCGTATCACAATCACCAAAAACAATTTTGGAAGGTTTTTGCAAAAATCTAGGCTTTGATAAGGTGTACGGACGCATGTATCCGATTGGTCCTGAAAATCGCTTTACTGGTGAAGTGCAGGACTTACACCTGATTGCTAATAAAGCCAATATAGTGAAGCGCGCAATAGAAAAAGATAATCTTACCCTTGAAGGATCCTATGGGATAGGAGACACCGAGTCCGACATATCATTTCTTGAGTTGGTGGAGACGCCAATATGCTTTAATCCTAATAAAGAGCTATATCGCCACGCGCGTAGAAATAGCTGGAAGGTAGTTGTTGAAAGAAAGGATGTTATTTATCATTTGTAGTATTTATCCACTGTTATTTTTTTAACGGATTGATATACTAGGTAAGGGTATGATCTTTTTTAGGTAGCGAGAGCTACATCCCTTGTGGAGAGGGATTACATATGGTGTAGATAAAAAACAATTCGGCGTTGCCGTTTTTTTGCTTTTGTCTACCGACAAAAGCGCTCAGGTTCACCAGAAGCGCTTTTGTTGTTTTATGCTACAATCATCACGTATATGCATGCACCATACAAACAGCTCTATAGAAGTAGAAACAATCGTGTGATAGCGGGGGTTTTTGGTGGCGCGGGGGAGTATTTTTCTATTGACCCAGTCCTCCTTAGAATCGTATTCATCATTTTGCTTATCGCGACAGCTATCGTGCCTTGTGTACTTGCCTATATTATTGCCATGTTTGTGATACCGCTTGAAGGAGAGCATCACACTGTTATTTTGCATGAGGAGAAGCATCACGAGTGATTATAAGCGGGTTGTAAAAGTTATCAACAACTATTACGCCACCAATCGGCGTGAGTTTCCGTGGAGGGCGGGTGGCGTTCGCCATAAAAAAGTAAGCCCGTACGCAATTTTGGTATCAGAATTGATGCTGCAACAGACACAGGTAGATCGAGTTATTCCGTATTATCATGCGTGGTGTAAACGGTTTCCTACGGTAGCAGCATTATCACAGGCAACCCTTAGTGAGGTGCTTCTTTTGTGGCAAGGACTTGGGTATAACCGCAGGGCAAAATATCTACTCGAAAGTGCAAGGTTGATTATGTCACGCCATCGTGGAAAGGTGCCAACTACCATAGAGGCGCTCACGGCACTTCCTGGTATCGGTACCTATACTGCAGGCGCAGTACTTTCGTTTGCCTATAATCAACCTAGTGTATTGTTGGAAACAAATATTCGTACAGTCCTTATTCACTTTTTTTATGAGGGGGTAGAGAAGGTGTCAGAAAAAGAATTACTAGCAACTGCTCACGCATTATGGAAGGTTGCTGAAGGTATTGGAATGGATGCAAGAGAATGGGGATACGCACTTATGGATTACGGAGCATATCTTAAGAAAAGTGGCAGTAACCACGTGGCGCGTAGTCATCACTATAAAGCTCAGTCAGTATTTAAGGGATCAACCAGACAAACGAGGGGAGCAATAATAAAAGAGCTCACAACATCAACTCACACACTATCGACGCTTTCAAATAAAATAAAAAAAGAAAAGAGCAGTGTTGAAAAAGCGTTACACTCTCTCGTGCGTGATGGATTGGTAACCAAAAAAGGTGCTCGCTACCTAGTAGCAACATCGTAGTTAGCGTGTGTCAGTGAGTCTGAGTGATAGTGCAAGTCCAAACAATAGTATAACGACAAGCGCAAGAAAGACGTATTGAAGTCCTGCAACAAGTAGTACCATGCCCGCAATAAGAGGCGCTACCATACCTGAGAGAGGGTGGAGCGCTCTAAATACACTGATGAGTGATGCGTCATAGGCATCAACATGTTTAAAGAAATAGCTTTCGGTAGTAACTTCTACCAAACTTGCTCCAGTGCGTGAGATAAAGAAAAGGATACCCCAAAATATAAGACTAGTACTTGTTGCAAAGAAGAATACACTTACCGCAAGTATCATGATGACATAACCAAGTACCATCATTTCTTTTTCTCCAAGATAGGAGTCGGCGATTTTTCCTATCGAATATTCAAATAGTACAAACGGTAGTATGGCAAGACTAAGCAGTATACCAATTTCGCTCCACGAAAAACCAAGTTCAAAGCGAAGAAATAGAGGTGAGTAAATAACCATAAACCCATAAAATATACGAAGTACAAATTGTGCTAGGTATACTGTCCTCAGCGCATCAACATGAAAAATTTTTTTGTAGGTATCTATGATTGAGAATGAGTGATACTTAGGATCACTAAATCCTTTAAATCCTAATCCGATGATAAGCGCGATAGGTATCATGATGAGACTTGAGAGTATGTACACAAATGAGTAGTCGTGTGTTTCTACCAAGTATCCTACGAGTAATGGGCAGAGTATAAGCGCGGTGTTTACAATGGTGAGAAATATACCCCTTACGTGTCCAGTGGAACCTTCCTTACTTATTGCCTTTTCAAGGAGTATATCGAGACCATACGTAAGGGTGATGTAGGTCATCTGCGTGGCAATAAAAAAGAGTACAATAACGACTCCGTAGGAAATGGTTCCAAGTCCGACAAAGAGGGCGGTTTCGATAACTGATAATGTCAGCATGACTTTAATAAGCCCATGCTCTTTAAGTAACCTAGGTAAATACGTAATTGCAAGAAATGCAAAAAACGATCCAACAAAAAAGATGGCACTTACTGCTTGTGCGCCAAAGTGATTTGAGAGAATGCTTGAATTAACGTACAAGACAAGAAATAAATGGAAGAATAGCAAAAAATCAAGCGCGTATATATTTCGCACAAATGAGCGTTGCGATTGCATGTACTACTAGTATAGCGCAGGGTGCCGCTTACACGCCAAGGATGACGGGTATCACAATAGGACGTTTTGCTGTCTTTTGGAAAAGAAACAGTTCTACAGCATCGGTAAGATTTTTTCTTGCGTAGTCAAAGTTTATAGGATTCATTGTCGCGGTGGTATCCTCAACCGCCTTTTTAGCAATAAGTCTTGTCTGTCCAAGGAGGTCTTGTGATTCACGTAGATAAATAAATCCTCGAGAAATAATGTCAGGGGACTTTCGTAACTTGCCGGTTTTTAGATTGACCATAGCAATGACCACAAACATACCGTCTTCTGAAAGCATTTGTCTATCACGGATAACCACTTCTTGCATATCACCTACGGCAAAGCCGTCTACCATGCGGATATTTGATGGTGCTTTTTCTTTTAGCTTTACCATCTTTGTGCCCTCGTCACGTATTTCAAGGATGGACCCGTTTTCAGGAATGATGATGTTTTCTTTTGCGATGCCGTTTTCTTCTGCAAGCTCAGCATGAATTTTGAGGCGGTAGTAGTTGCCATGAAGTGGCATGAAGAACCGAGGCTTTACTTTTCTGTGTAGCCATGCGAGCTCTTCGCGGTTACCGTGACCAGTTGAGTGAATGTATTGTTCGCTTGTTCGATAACTGACAATACGTGCGCCTGCTTTTGCAAGATTATCTTTCAGCTTTTCGACTGCCTTTTCGTTACCGGGGATGATTGATGCAGAGAGTACCACAGTATCACCTGGCTCAATGCGAGCAGACTTGTGGCTCTTATTAGCCATGCGCATAAGTGCAGCAAATTCTTCGCCTTGAGCACCAGTTGAGAGGATAATAATTTTATTTTTTGGATATCTATCCATTTCTTGCGCCGTGATGAATGTGCCCTTTTGTGGCTCAAACATTTTTGCTAGTTGCGCAATCTCGATGTTTGTCTTCATGCTTCTGCCTTCTACTACAATTTTTTTCTTGTACTTTTCAGCAATCTGAATGGTTTTTATGATACGAGTTATCTGTGACGAGAAGGTGCCAATGATAAGTCGTCCACTTGATTCTTGGATGATGTGTTCCAACCCCTCGTGTACCAGGTGCTCTGGGGTAGACCATCCAGGTTGATCAACGTTAGTTGAGTCGAGCATGAGAAAGAGCGATTTTTCATTGTCGAAAAATTTGTATTCCTGCTCTTCTTCAAGCGATGGTACTCCCGCAACATGTTGTAGTTTGTAGTCACCAGGAGCGACTATTGGGCCATAGGGAGTGTCTATAATGATTCCCATTGAATCTGGTATGGTGTGGGTGACGCCAAAAAATCTAAATGATGCATTTGCAATGCGGATACTTTCATTCTTCTCTACAACTCGCATGTCGATTTGTGGAAGATGGGGAAATTCTGCCTGTCGCTTTTTGATCATTATTGCGGTGAGGTTTCGGGTATAGAGTGGGGGATTGCCGATTCTGTCGAGAATATATGGAATACCGCCGATGTGATCGAGGTGACCGTGCGTTACCAACATCGCACGAACTCTCTCTTTATTGTCTTCAAGGTATTTTGTATTTGGAAGAATGTAATCGATACCCGGAGTTTCTTCTTCTTTGAATTGAAATCCGCAGTCAATAACAAAAATATCGTCACCAATCTCAACTGCGGTCATGTTGCGGCCAATTTCTTCTACGCCACCAAGTGGGATGATGCGAATTACCCCAGGAGCAATTTTAGGAATAGGGAGTAGTGGCGTGACTTCTGCCTTTGGAGCAGAGGTACGTGGTCGTCTCTCACGCAAAGATTTTCGAGCACTTCTCGTTGAAGCACTTACTCGCTCTTCTTTATGTGCGCTGTCGCTTCGATGGGTAGACGGAGCTGATGATGTTCGTCGAGGGTAGCCAGTACCTCCCTGATAGGTAGTCCTGCGTGGTGCAGTGCTTCGTCGTCCTGGATGAATACTTTGCCCTCGATATTCATATCGAGGTCGCGCTGTAGGTGTCGATGCTACCCGTGGCGCTGGTACAGTGCCCTCTGTTGGTGGTAGAGGGGTAGGTGCACTCTCACCCGTATGCATGGTGCGTATACTTTGGCGAGGCCTGCTTCTTTTGTCGCGAGGACTTTGTCTGTTGCTTCGTGGAAATTGTTCGTTCATATAATGTAGTGCGTCAGTGCTTCAAATAATAATTGTTATTTATAGGAGGAAACTCCATACTCGCTCTGTTTCTATAAACCACTCATGCGCAAAATCAAATCGGTCAGAGCCCGTTTCGATGTTTGAAATGGTGATACCTGAAATATCGTCTTTGAGTACATACAAAAAATTGGGAGAGTAAAGGAATATTGCAGGCTTTTCTTTCGCTACTTCTTCTCTAAATGAGGTAAAGAGTTCATTGCGTTCACGTACATCACTGGTCTTTCGTGCCTTTTCAAGCAGTGCGTCTGCGGTGATGCTTGCATATCCTGCAATATTAAGACCCGGATCATTTCTTTGTGATGAATGCCAAAAGGCAAAGAGATCAAGCCCGCGTCCTACTACCTCACCAAACAAGAGTACCTCATAGTCTCGAGGTCTAATGACATTAAGGGTCAAATCACTAGGTTCAAATATTTTAATTTGTACATCGATACCAAGCGCGCGCCAATCTTCAGCTACAGATTCTGCAGCGGTTTTTAACTCGGGTACATTGGCGGTTGCGATACTGATACTGAGGGGTGCTTTTTCTTTTGTACCTTTTTCAAGTACGCCAGTGTCAGGATTTTTTGTCCATCCACGTGACGCGAGTAATGCAAGTGCATCATCTGTCGCGCTCTCGCTGCGGTTATAGGTTGAGGCAACTACCGTAGGTGGAAATGGTGAATCTATAATAGTGCCGTACCCAAGTAGTGCATCCGTGATGAGACGTTCTTTGTCTACAGCAACCTCAAGCGCTTCTCGTAGTGCCTTATCAGCAAAGACGCTGTTTTTGTTTTGATTAAAGAATAGACCAAACACTCTTGGCAGCGGGGTGGTAATGATCGAAAGGTCTTTGCGAGTGATTGAAAATAGTGAAGTCGGACGTATGCCACTTACCGCATCAATCTCTCCTCTGTTAAGTGCGGTAATGAGGGCGTCCTCGCCTGAATAAAACTTGAGCGTGATGGTTCTAATATTTGGTTTTAGGTAATGATCATTTACCGAGGTAAGGGTATATGAGGTAGGGACACCAGTTTCATCTCGTTGTATTGATGACACTTCATACGGGCCAGATCCAATTGGTTCGGTATTAAATTTACTGAACGGGAACTCTTCATTATCTGAGCTTTTCCAAATATGTTTTGGAAGAATTCCTATAGTGAGATTTTCAAGAAAAGGGGCAAATGGTTGTGTGAGGGTAAAGATAACTTCACGTTGCTGTTCTCCACGCTCAACCGCGATACCCTCCCATGATGCTCGCATTGGGCTTTTAAGTCCTGGGTCTTGTGCTCGCTCGACGGTATAGATGACGTCTTCTACTGTTACCGGTTTTCCATCATGAAATACCGCATCACTTCGTAATATAAACGAGTATGTCTTTCCGTCTTCAGATATGGTGTAAGACTCAGCTAGATCAGTAACTAATCCCTCCTTTTCTCCGGGGCGCATGAGTCCGCTATAGATGAGTGCCCCAATATCTCTATCTGCGTCTGAAATAGCAAGAAGTGGGTTAATGAATCGTGGAGAGCCTATGATGCCCTCAGCGTATGAACCGCCGGTTGCAGGGACTACTTCACTAAATGCAGCACTCACTTTTTCAAGTATTAAAAAACTTGAAATAACAAGAATAAGCGAGAGAAGACCAAATAGTATTCGCTCGAACGGGGAGAATTGTGAAAGCGTCTCAGCAAGTTTTCGTTCTACTGAAAAACGAAATGAACCAAGAGACGTAGGGTGCTCGTCAGTCATGAAATATATAATAGAAACTAAAAAGTATCGGAGTGGTAATTAGTAACGCGATGGAAGAACCCTAGAAGAGGAATACAGCAAATGCAGATAGCGCAAAGAGAAAGGCAAGGACGATTGAAGCCTGAAACAATACCTTTTCCGCGCCACGCCTTGTATGGAATGTCGCTGAAAAATTATCTCCCCCGAATGCTCCACCCAGGCTTGATCCCCGTTGTTGTAGGAGAATAGCCAGAATGAGGAGAATGGAGATCGCTATTTGTAGGTAAGGCATAATGCCCTTGATAACTTCCATTTGCCACATGCTACCATAGGCGCCCACATGAGGCAAGCAAGCACAGCACCACATACCAGGCATCTATATAGCTAGCGTGGTAGCGGTATGAAGGGGTAGCAACTATACAAGTTTAGAGAGTCTTGTATACTATGTTCCGATTAGAAGTATTATCAGATAATAGTTTCTTTATATGGCAAAGAAAGCAAAGAAAGCAACGCGTCCCGCTTCAAAAAACTCGAAGCAAGCATCACCATCTGTCAAAACCGCACCGCAAAAAGTAAGGGTGTCGTCGGTGCCGATTATGCCACTTGGAGACAGGGTGCTGGTACGAGAGTTTACTCCAGAAGAAATGGGTACTCGCTCACCTTCGGGCATCATCATCCCCACTGGGTCTAAAGAAGAAAAATCTGATAGAGGGGTAATTATTTCTGTTGGCGCGGGTAAGCGCAATGAAAAGGGAGAACGCGTCCCGCTTGATGTAAAGGAGGGAGACAAAATTCTATTTCAATGGGGTGAAAAGGTTGAGGTTGGTGGAAAAGAATACTACCTTGTAAGAGAGGACAATATACTTGCAGTACTCGAGTCTTAATTAGAGGTTAGTGGTGATTACGTGATTATCCATAGGTGGTAATACTCTATATATACTATGGCAAAACAAATTATTTTTGATGAGGAAGTACGACGAAAAATAAAAGAGGGAGTGGACAAGGTTGCTAATGCGGTACGTGTTACCATTGGCCCTCGAGGTAGAAATGTAGCGATTGAAAAGTCATACGGTGGTCCATCGGTTATTAATGATGGCGTATCTATTGCGAAAGAAATTACCCTCACGGATAGGTTTGAAAACATGGGTGCGGAAATCGTAAAAGAAGTTGCCACCAAGACTAATGAAGCAGCGGGTGACGGTACTACTACTGCCGTAGTACTTACGCAGGCAATAATCTCAGAGGGATTTAGGAGAACCGCACTTGGCGCTAATGCCATGATGGTGCGGGGTGGTATTGAGCAAGCAACAGAAGATATCCTTGAAGAGCTAAAGAAGATGGCTCGCCCAGTAAAGAGTAAGGAAGAAATACAGCATGTAGCTACTATTTCTGCAGAGAGCGAAGTCTTGGGAGAAAAGATTGCTGAAACAATACAAACAGTAGGAAAGGACGGGGTGGTGACGGTAGAAGAGTCGCAATCATTTGGTATAGAAACCGAGGTGGTTGAAGGACTTGAATTTGATAAGGGATATATTTCGCCCTACATGATAACTAATGCTGAACGCATGGAGGCGGAGTATAAAGAAGTGCCTATTTTGGTAACCGACAAAAAGATTTCTTCAATTCAAGAGGTGTTACCTCTGCTTGAAAAGTTGGCACAAACCGGGAAAAAGGATTTGGTGATTATCGCTGATGATATAGATGGTGAGGCACTCACTACATTTGTGCTCAATAAACTACGCGGTACGTTTAATGTGCTTGGTGTAAAAGCGCCAGGGTACGGCGACAAGAAAAAAGACATGCTTGCTGATATTGCGGTAACAATTGGAGCTACCGTGGTGTCGGATGAGGTGGGAATGAAATTTGATGCAGTAGGAGTAGAGGTGCTTGGAAAAGCAAGCAGGGTAGTTGCCACCAAAGACAAAACCGTCCTTGTAGGAGGAAAGGGCAAAAAGACAGATATTGATAAGCGCGTAGCGCAACTACGAGCGCAGCTTAAGAATGCTGACTCAAAGTACGACAAAGAAAAATTGCAGGAGCGCATTGGCAAGCTCTCTGGTGGAGTAGCGGTTATCCGCGTAGGGGCAGCAACTGAGACAGAGATGAAATATCTTAAGCTAAAGATAGAAGATGCAGTTAATGCAACCAAGGCGGCAATAGAAGAGGGGGTAGTGCCGGGAGGCGGGTCTGCACTTGCTAAGGTATCAACCATACTTCGCAAAAAAAGAGAGGGGAATGCAAAGAGTGCAAAGCGACATGAAGTTGAGTTTGAAACAGGGTATGACATTATGCTCTCTGCGCTGAGAGCGCCACTTAATCGTATTGCCTATAATGCGGGGCATGAGGATGATAGTGCGGTAATCGTAGAGTGGGTTGCAAACGCAAAACTTGAAGAAGGATTTGATGCAAAAACTGGTGAGCGAGTAAACATGATTGAACGAGGAATACTTGATCCAGTAAAAGTGACTCGCTCTGGGGTACGTCACGCGGCATCTGCTGCTGCTATCCTTCTTACTACCGAGGTAGCTATTGCTGATATTCCTGAACCAAAAAAGGAGATGAAGGGGCAGGATGATATGTACTAAAACAAAAGTCATTCGGTAACAGAAAAGGCGCTTCCGATATTCGGAAGCGCCTTTTCTTTGGGGCAAAGCCTTATACAGCTTTGCCCCAAAGACATTTGTACCCACGCATGGGAAGATAGCCAGGATGCTCCCCCGACCATGCGGCAATTTTCTGCTGACCGAACAGCATGCATTGTTGCAAACTGCCTTCCCAGGCGATTTCTACCTTTTGACAGCGCGCCTCTGGTGCTATTGAAAGGCACGCCAAGAATACAAGAAAAAAGGTTTGCATCTAATTACCTCCATACTCCAATTGTTGCTTATACCAGAAAATACTTTTTTAAAAAAATGTCAATATAAAATAAAAAAAAGGGGGTGGTCATAGACCACCCCCCAATTGCACCTGATCACTTATAGTTATGTATCTGCGATCAGGTCAAAACTTGAGGCGTATAGATTGGAGGTTTACCCTCCTTATCAGACGAACAAATTGTTGTCGACGCGGATGTCGTTCGCACCCAACATGCTGTTGAGCACCGAGGTCGAGTATGACCCCGCCATAGAGAAAATGGCGGTATCAGTGGTGCCAACCACCGTCACTTGGGTGGTTCCACCCGCTGTGACTCCTGATACGCTCTTGATACCACCGATGCCCTGGAGGACAATATCGTCCAGAACTCGGTCGTAGTCCATCACGATATCGGTAAGGGTGATTTGCGTTCCACCCCTACCGCCGAAGACGAAGAGATCTGCACCAGCGCCGCCGGTGATCTTGTCACCGTCGGACTTGTCCCCAAAGAGGACGTCATTCCCGCCATCCCCAACGAGGATGTCGAGTCCGACTCCGCCCTGGAGGCGATCGTTACCGCCTTTGCCTTCGAGAGTGTCGTTACCAGCGTTGCCACGCATAGTATCGCCACCCTCGGAGCCGCCGAAGGTGTTCGCACCACTGTTTCCGTGGAAGGTGAACCCAACGCTCTTGGGTCCGATACTTCCACTAAATACATTGGCCCGAACGGCCTCGACATCGACGTCAACGGTGTACCCACCACTGACGCCGCTTCCGGCCATTACGATCGACCGCGAACCCCCAGCATCGACGTAGGGAGTGGCGATGTACAGGGTGTCGTATCCCTGATTCGCCGCTTCCACCACGACGTTGCCCTTGTTGTTCACCACAAAGGAGTCGTTCCCCGTACCGCCATCCATGATGGTGGCAGTGCGGGAAGAACCCCTCAAGGTGTCGTCACCTGCTCCACCGTAGACGTAGAACGGGAGATTCCCCGTTGCTCCGGTAAGGTCGAGCAAGTCTTTCCCCTCGAGCATATAGAACTTATCCCACGGGATAAGCCCAGTCTGCGTCGAGGAGTTGTTACCAGCGGTCCCAGTAAAAGTAGGCATTCTCATATCCCAGATTCATCACGCAGGATTGCGTGGTGTTTCCGAGTTGAGACGGCCTCCCGTTATTGGACCGATAAGATGTTGACCCACGGGGCAATTTACACGAAAATTATATTTTGTCAATACCTCACCTATACGAGCGATACTCCCTTACTTGCATCCCACATTTCTGGTATACTTTGGTAACTACTAATTGCAATACATATGGACATCATTTTTTATATTCTTATAGGGGTGCTGGTGGTGCTTGGGCTATGGATTGCGGGTGCATACAATGGCTTTATTCGTCTTATCAATAGGACAAATGAGGCATGGGCAGACATAGATGTGCAGCTAAAACGCCGTTATGACCTTATCCCAAATTTGGTAAGTACCGTGCAGGGCTATGCATCACACGAAAAGGCTACTCTAGAGAAGGTGACTGAAATGCGTGCATCTGCAATGAAAGCAGAAGGTATTGAAGCAAAGGGAAAGGCAGAAAACATGCTTTCAGAAACGCTTAAATCACTTTTTGCGGTGGCAGAGAGCTATCCTGATCTAAAGGCAAATACTAACTTCCTTGAACTACAACGAGAGCTATCTGATACTGAAAACAAAATTCAGGCAGCACGACGATTTTATAACGGCAATGTGCGAGACCTTAATACCTCAGTACAGGTATTTCCTAATAACATCATTGCAAACATGTTCAAGTTTTCTGAACGAGAGTTTTTTGAACTTGAAGCAGGGGAGGAAGCAGCTCGAAAACCAGTCGAAGTAAAGTTTTAAGCGATAGTAAGCAACGCGCAGTGTATACGTCTTTTATCGCGAAAGGCTAATTTTCTATACGTGCTATATGGCAACACTCTACACACACAAGGATGCAAATATTCGCAAGACCTGGTATCTCCTTATCGGATTCTTTATTGCGGTAATTACGCTTGGGTGGGGATTTAGTTTCTACTTTGACAATCAAATTATATTGTACGTCTCGGTAGCAATTGCCATCATTATGAATGTGGGGAGTTACTGGTTTTCTGATTCGCTAGTGGTATCAATGACAGGCGCACACCCTGCTGATGAGCATACCTATGCCGACTTACATAACATTGTTGAAAATCTCGCTATCACAGCGGGGCTTCCCAAGCCTAAGGTGTACATAGTGGATGATCCAGTGCCTAATGCCTTTGCTACAGGGAGAAGTCCTGAACATTCACTTGTTGCTTTTACTACTGGACTCCTTGCCATACTTGATAGAGCAGAGCTTGAGGGGGTGGCCGCACATGAGCTGTCGCATATTGGTAATCGTGACATGCTCATATCTACCGTGGCGGTGGTGTTGGTTGGGTTTGTCGCGATACTCTCTGACATGTTTATGCGTATGAGTATGTTTGGTGGTGAGAGAGAGCGAGATGGAAAGGCGGGACTTATCATTCTTGTGCTTGGTATTGTTGGGGCAATACTTGCACCACTTGCTGCCCAGTTACTACAACTTGCGATTTCTCGAAAGCGAGAGTTTTTGGCTGATGCATCGGGCGCACTTCTTACTCGCTATCCGGAGGGATTAGCTTCAGCACTCAAAAAAATACACGCCTATGGCAGAGGGCATCACATGGCGCGCGCAAGTCACGCCACCGCGCACCTTTTTATTGCAAATCCATTTGGTGATACAGAAGGAGAGCGTGAAGAAGGTGAACCGAAGCGAAGCTGGTTTGCCTCACTCTTTATGACACACCCACCAGTTGAAGATAGAATTGATGCGCTCTTGAATAAGAGGTAGCAATCTAAGTCTTCCTCTTTTTTATAAAAAACATGGAACTAAAAAAATTTATCAGAGATTCACTCGTACTGATGAAATGTGGAAGCATCCATATGCATTAAAATGAGCTCCGCCAAGGAACTGCATGCGCAATGTTATAGGAAGTAATTTTTAGAGGCTGTAGGCTTCTATCACCTTTCTCGATTTATCATCGTCGTAAGCATCAATTGCCTTTTGTCGCTCAAAATTTTCATCGAGCAATTCTTGTAAAAGCAGGACGATGTGTCCGTGGGTAACAATCAGGATTTTCTTGTTAGAGTAAGTTTGCTTTATCCGTTGTAGAAATTTAGCTGTGCGCTCTTTTGCATCAAATAAGCTCTCTCCATTAGGAAAAGGATGTGATTCGTCGCTGCCCTTATTTTTGAACCAAGCATCGGATATCTCATAGGGATAAAGATCAAAATCGCCATAATTCACTTCGCTAATGAATTCATTTTCAATAACTTTACAATCCGAATAACGTGCAAAAATGTTTGCAGTTTCTACTGCCCGTCTATGTGGTGAAGTGATGATGAGGTCAAAATCATCAAAATTCTTTGCTTCAGATTCGGTTTGTCTTTGTCCAGCTTCAGTTAAACCAAATTTGTCTTTATGCTCCAATTTGGAGCAATCAATCCCTTGAAGATTATTCTCAGACTCACCATGTCGGACAATGAAAATTTTGTTCTGCGGCATGATTTCATTGTAATGGAGAAGTAGGGTAACTGCTAAAATTATTTTCTATACTTGGTGGAAAGTTAAGGATGGTCCCCTGAATTGCGGGTTTTTGTACCGCCTCAAGAGGCTCACAAAAATCCTCGCATTCCTAGGATGGTGCCTCATATTGCTTACGTAATATACTCCGGCGTTCGAATCCCTCACTTATCACCCAAAACATAGTCACCCAATGCTTCGCATCGTTCTCCTTGTTTTGCGGAGGGTGAGGGATTCGAACCCTCGATTGGGTTTCCCCAATACCGCCTTTCCAAGGCGGCGCACTCGACCACTATGCGAACCCTCCAGTCACGCTGTTATACCATAAAGTATTGCTAAAACGGAGCGTAGTGTGGTACACATAATGCGGTAACAACCTTGGGGGGTGTTATGACTTTGCGCGATGTGCTCGATGATGCACCGGCGTTGCCGGCGGATTTTGATAAAGCTAGAGCAAAGCTTGATATATCAATTGACCTTGCAAGAATGGCAAGGGCTAGGCAATTTCTTGCTGATCAATGTGAAGAAAGAGTGGATTATACTTTAAGGTGGCCAGAGATGAAGGCACCAGAAAAGAAAAAGAAAAAATGAGGCATACGCCTCAAGTCGAGGGAGGCAGTAATGGACGAGTGTCCATTACTGCCTTTACTTTTTTCATTACTACATAGACAATATATGTGCTGTTATAAATATCTCTAATTTTTATTATGTTTGAAGATTTAAATACGTGGGCAATTGTTGTTTCAGCGATTGTTAGTATGGTGATAGGAACATTTTGGTACTCACCAATGACCGCAATAGGAAGATCATGGATGAGACTTACTGGTGTCTCGCAATCAAAGCCTCAAGGTGCAGAAATGCTAAAGGTAATAAGCGCTGGATTTTTGACTGCGATAACCTTTTCTACCGTGCTCGCAATCATGCTAAGAATTGCTAATGCAACAAGCGTATATGATGGCGTTGTCATCGGGACAATTATCTGGGTCGGCTTTATTGTTACCAATTACCTCGGGGGAGTAATCTGGGAAAAGAAGCCATTTTCTCTGTTTCTTATCTATGTTGGCTATGAAGCAGTTCGTATGGTTGCGGTAGCAAGCATTCTTGTATTGTGGCAATAGTATGTACGTTGCGATTTTTGGGCTCATCATGTTTATCGCAACGGGACTTGTGTATTCTATAGAAGAAGGATATTTCTCATCTGGTGTAGCACCACAGGAGTCACCACTTGCACTGCTGCTTGTGAATACTACCCCTCTAAAGATTGAGATTGCGCGCACTCCCTATGAAAGAAGGAAGGGACTTTCTCATCGTGAGGAGTTGCCACAAGATACAGGTCTATGGTTTGTATTTGATACTCCAGATACGCATGGTATATGGATGAAGGATATGAAGTTTCCTATCGATATTGTATGGGTTGATAGCACATTTGCAGTGGTACACATAGAAGAGAATGTAACACCAGAGAGTTACCCTACAATATTTGAGCCACCAACAAAAGCCACCTATGTACTTGAAGTTAATCGTGGTGTGGTAAGTGCGCTTGGTATGAAGGTGGGGGATACACTTCGCTATATGGAGTTTGTTGCAGAGAATGAATAATTTGCATAAAACTACCATCCTGGTATTGTGTATGAGGTCAGCGTGTTCCTCCCACCACGCCCCATCCTCGCTCGCTCGCGTGGAGCTAGTCATTCGTGATCAGCTCCACGCCCCCCCAACCTCTTCCTCGAAGAGGTTTTGCTATATAAGAAAAAGTGTTGTATAATATTTATCGCCTGTGCTGGATAGTTGCTCTTGTTGTGCGAAAGTGTAATGGGAGAGGAAAGTCCGAACACGCCCAGCGCAAGCTGGAGCATGGTAGTGGGTAACGCCCACCTGGAGTAATCCACGGGATGCGAACAGAGACGCGTTATTTCGAGAGAAATGCGGTCTCCATAGCGCAATGCGATATGGAGAAAATCTTGTTGTGAGGCAAGACTGAAACGGCAAAATTCCTACCTGCGTGCAAGGCCGTGCCCCGCCTATCGTAGTATTTTATATATAATAGAAGCCTACGATAGGCGGGGAGAGCCGCTTGAGGGTGTTGGTAACAACACTCCTAGATACATACCTATCTCCTCTATAGTTACTCACCTATAGGGATAGACAGAATTCGGCTTATAGGCACAGACATAGAGATATAAATACGCCCATCTTGTGGGCGTATTTATATAAAATACATAGCGGGTTTAAGCAATATTAAATAAATGTTTGTTCTAGTATTTATTTATGTTAGCATTTGCAATGATGCAATTCTGATTGCAGAGGTCACCTAACTAAGGAGAGTCTCAGTGTCTAGCATCTACCAAAAGGTCCAAGACTTGAATCTTGAACCTATCATCGTAAAGTTGGTGGATTCAGAGGATGGCAAAGGCTGGAGCCGTGAAAGGGCTGAAGCCACCGTCGGTGAGTACCGAAAATTTCTAGTCCTTGTCGGAGAAGCGCTATTACAACAGGATAACGAACCTGTTGTTCCTTGGGGAGGTGTCGATGATGTATGGCACGCCCACATTTTGGACACTGAAAAGTACCAGCAGGATTGTAACGACCTCTTTGGTCGATTTCTGCACCACTTTCCGTACTATGGAATGAGGGGCGATGCAGACCGAAAGAACCTCATTGACTCGGCGAGACGCACTTTGCGCTTAGTTATCAGTAGGTTTGGCGAGTTTCGAGATGGTATGATTCCGCATCAGGTGGTTCCACTGACCTGTACAGGTCAGTGGTGTGGTGGAACTTTACTTGAGGACAACAGCAAGATCCGTTCGTCAGAGCGGCCACTTCTTACCCCAATCGACTGACCACCTTGTTCGTGGGAGAAGTATGTGGAAACACACGCTTCTCCTATTTTTAATATCAAACATAAATATATAAGTATGGTTGAATCAAACGTGATGAGTTTTATAGAAGACTTTTCAAGTAAACACAATGTTACTGTGATCGCGGCTATTCTTTTTGGTTCAGCCTTGTATAAGACAGAAAAAGAAATTAACGATATAGATATTTTCTTAGTATTAAATGAAAATAGTGTTTTTCGGGGAAATCATTATTATTCAGAAACCAAGCGAATTGATTACTTTTCAGGTTCCTTATCGATGATTAAAAAACATCTTGATGAATGTATAGGATCTACGGAAACTCTTCCATTTTATGTTTTTGGAGAAGGTAAAGTACTTTTTGGGGAGGAACATCTTGTAGAGATTGTTGCCACCTGCAAACAATATCTTGAGGTATTTCCTGGGTATATGAATAAAGATACATTGTTGCCTCAGCTTTGGTACAAGATTACGGATGCCTATGATGATCTTATTTGGAGCAATGACCAAGTAGAGGTAAACCTAGCAATGGCTGAGATTATCTCAGCCTCAATGCAATTTTACTGTATACACAAAAATGAGCTCATAAAAAAACGCGGAACAAATGATCGAGGGGAGTTCCACGCACTTTATGTAGAATTACTCAAAGTAGATAATGTTACTATAGCAGCCAAGAAAATTATTGATTATCTCTCACAAGAAACAGGATTTGTTTTCCACGGTAACTGGGAGGTGCGGTATCGTTGAGTGAGTATTTCTGAGCTTGTAAAGATTAATAGACAGAATTCGGCTTATAGGCACAGACATAGAGATATGAACACACCCGCCTCAACGCGGGTGTGTTCATTTGTTATTCCACAGATATATATGTGCAAGGAGTACATTTGGTCGTATACTACGTGAGTAGGGTTTTGGCTTGTTGTGTTGATCTGACACCTCTATGAGCATGTGAGTGTAAACACAATGATCCGTATTAATATATAACAAGCACACCATGGCATATCTTCCGCAAAAGTCGCGCGCAGGATTTGATGGGTTGCTAGAGTGGCTCCTCATAGGGACTACCGCTCTTGTACCTATCGCCTTTATTCCTCTCCTGTTTGCGCCGTTTCAATTTACGAAGGCGTTCTTTATCGCAATAGCAGCACTACTTGGTGTTGCGTTCTATATTGTGGCAAGGATGAAAGAGCGCAGGATACTCATACCGATGAGTCCGCTTATGGGAGCAATGTGGATGATTCCTGTTGCATACCTTCTTTCGTCACTGTTTTCTGGCAACATAGAGCAATCACTTCTTGGGCAAGGATTTAGCACCGACTCGTTTGCATTTGTTGGTGTACTTACCCTTCTTGCAACTCTTGTTGCTATTGGACTTAGAAAGCGAGAAAGTCTTCTAAAACTATACGGCGCCTTTATGGTGTCGGTTGGTATTGTTGCGCTATTTCAAATCGCACGATTATTCTTTGGTCCCAATTTTCTTTCTTTCGGTATTTTCACTAGCACTACCGCAAACGTGCTCGGTTCATGGAATGACCTTGCGATATTCTTTGGATTAGTGACAGTACTTTCACTTGTGACTCTTGTAGGGTTAACACTTCACGGAAAAATAAAACTTATAGTCGCAGGTGCGCTCGCGGTGTCTATCGCGATGCTAATTGTTATTAACTTCAGCGTGGTGTGGTGGGTAATCGGCGCATTTGCACTTGGTACCTTTGTCTACAACCTTACGACTGGACGATACTCTCGTGAACGAGCAACGACAGATTCGCTTGAGAGCGAATCACAAATGCGCGAGCTTGTCGGAGAAGGGCAAACATCATTTGCATCACTCTTGGTACTCTCACTATGTCTCGTGTTTCTTGTGGGAGGTAATTTTATTGGCAACAGCGTATCGACATTCTTTAATGTCTCGCAACTAGAAGTACGTCCATCCTGGCAAAGTACTGCAGACGTGATCCAAAGCACGTATGCAAAGCATGCAATATTTGGTTCTGGTCCTGGTTCATTCTCACGAGAGTGGCTACTCAACAAACCAGTAGAAATCAATCAAACACTTTTCTGGTCTGCTGATTTTGCTAGTGGTATTGGGTACATTCCTACATCCTTTGCAACTACTGGTGCGGTTGGCGCACTTGCATGGATACTCTTTATCGGCTTGTTCCTCTATGCGGGCTTTAGAGCGCTTGTCATGCGAGTAAATGCTGATCCACTCTCTTCGTATCTATCATTATCGTCATATCTTGGCGCACTCTTCTTGTGGATCTTTGCGGTTATCTATACACCAAGTCACAGCATTCTCTTCTTTGCCTTTTTGCTCACGGGTGTATTTATCGCATCAATAAGACGACAACCAGGAGGATTTTCTGAGAAAGAAATTTCTTTTGTAGAGAATCCACGGCTTGGTTTTATCTCGGTACTCTTCCTCACGTTGCTATTTCTTGGAAGCATCGCCTCAATATTTGCTATTGGTGAGCGATACGCAAGTGCTATGTACTTCCAAAAGGGAGTAGTCGCACTCAATGTGGATGGTGATATTGATGCATCTGAGGCACTCGTATCACAAGCGGTAACACTAAACGAAGTTGATGCCTATTATCGATTTGGAACAAACCTTAACCTCATTAGGCTTAGCGAAGTAGCTCAATCAGAAACACTTTCTGAGGAAGAGGCGCGAACACAATTTCAAGCAGTGCTTGCGGCAGCAATTCAAAACGCACAACGAGCAACAGCACTTGACCCAACAAATTACCTCAACTGGATAAACTTGGCACAAGTATATCAGACGGTGGTACCACTAAAGGTTGAGGGTGCCTATGACGGCGCAACACAAGCGTATGCACGTGCGTTAGAGTTTAATCCACAATCACCAGCAATCTTCTTGGGTCTTGCGCAGCTAGAGAGCGCAAATGGCAACAATGAGACGGCAAAAGAAAAGATTCAACTTGCACTAGAAAAGAAAAACAATTACACCGAGGCAATCTTCCTCTTGGCGCAGATACAGATAAACGAGGGAGAAACAGAAGAAGCAATAAAGAGCGTTGAAGCAACTACGGTTATTGAGCCAACTAATCCGGTAAACTTCTTCCAGCTTGGATTGCTCAAGTACTCTGATGAGCAGTACGAAGGTGCGTCATCTGCTCTCGCAAGAGCAATAGCGCTAAATCCAAACTACTCAAACGCACTCTACTTCCTTGGTCTATCTGAGTATGAGCGAGGCGATGTTGATAGTGCGATAGAGCAGTTTAAGAAAGTACAAGCACTGAATCCTGACACAGCAGAAATTAACGACATCCTTGAGAATCTTGAAAACGGACTCCCTCCAATTTCTAAAGACACCTCATCATCAGTTGAATCGCTTGATTCGCTTCCGGTAAGTGAGGAGCCAGCAGCTACTACAGAAGTACTTGAATAGGAGTATACTGTAGGCATGTCTAAGGTGTTTGGATTTTTATACCGAGAGGTACGCGGTCTCCACGAGGCTGCGTACCTTTTGGGTATATTTACCCTCACCTCACAAGTACTTGCCCTCTTTCGAGACAGAATACTCGCGCATGAGTTTGGTGCGGGAGTAACGCTAGACCTTTATTACGCAGCATTTCGTATACCTGACTTACTCTATGTCCTTATAGGATCATTGGTATCGGTGTATGTGCTTATTCCGTTTCTTTCTGAGCGATTACTGATTTCTACAGAAAAGGTGCGAGAATTGCTCTCGAGTTTATACAGCTTTTTTCTGATGCTTATTGTTGGGGTGAGTGTAGTGATATTTTTTCTTGCGCCCACACTAGTACCGTTACTGTTTCCTGGATTTGAGGCATCGCTTCATGGAGATTTGACGCTTTTGGTGAGAATACTCCTCTTGCAACCAATTATTTTGGGTGTGTCTAATCTTTGCGCGTCGGTGACGCAGGTGTATCAAAAGTTCCTTCTCTACGGGATATCACCAATTTTGTATAACATAGGCATTATATGTGGGGTGCTCTTTTTTTACCCACTATTTGGTATCGCGGGACTAGCAGTAGGTGTTGCTCTTGGTGCCATGCTCCACTTGGGGATCCAGTTGCCGTTTATGATTAGTCATAAACTTTTTCCGTCATTTACCGTTGCTATCGAATGGGTAGTGATACGCAAGGTGCTTTCAATGTCAGTACCACGCACCCTTACCCTCTCTGTGGGGCAGATACTCTCGTTTGTATTTATATCAATAGCTTCTTATATGGCGGTTGGATCTATTGCGGTGTTTTCTTTTGCATTTAATCTTCAATCAGTACCACTGGCGATTATTGGGGTGAGCTACTCTGTTGCGGCATTTCCTATACTGTCTCGATTTATCACCATGGGTGATACGCAATCATTTGTGCATCATATTGGTACAGCACTTAGGCATATTGTGTTTTGGGCGTTTCCTGCAACAGTACTGCTTATTGTACTCCGCGCGCAGGTAGTGCGTAGTGTGCTTGGTACTGGGGAGTTTGATTGGGCAGATACTCGGCTTGTTGCTGCAGGGCTTGCTCTTTTTGCGCTATCACTGTTTGCCCACAGTGTGATGTTGGTTATTGTACGGGCATACTATGCGGCGGGTAATACTCTTAAACCCTTTCTTATAAATGCCGTTTCTTCTATTGCTGGTCTTTCAAGTGCGACACTACTCCTTTCTGTTTTTTCTCTCCATGAACCATTTCAATTATTTATGGAAGCGCTACTTCGTGTAGAAGGATTACCCGGAACTGAAGTGCTCATGCTGCCATTAGGATATACCATCGGCATGTTATTTAATGCGATGTTTTTGCTGGTGTTTTTTGGTCAGGATTTTTCTCCACTTTCTGGAGTGCTTGCACGTGTGGTGCTTCACTCAGGCTTTGCGTCCTTGTGCGCAGGAATAGTTGCCTATACCGGCCTCAACCTTATGGATGACGTAGTTGATATCAATACATTTGTTGGTATTGCACTACAAGGAGCGGTTGCGGGGGTGCTTGGGCTTGTTGCGTATGTAGCTGTCTTGTATGCATTAAAAAATACCGAGGTAAGGGAAGTGATAGGTGCCTTTCATCATAAGCTATCTGCAAAACCCACCCAGCTCCCTGACGAGCAGATGGAATAATAAATTGGTGTGTTGATATAAAAATCAAAAACCCGCAGTCGTGCTGCGGGTGATGCTGAAGTGGGTGTCCCCCGGGATCAAGATGTTGACTCCGGTACTGTTTATTTGGGTATTTAGACACAACTGTCTTTGTGGCCTGGCAGGGCTCACTATCCAGCAATCATGTGCTAGACGGGGGCGTTCGCAAACATGCGAGGTCCCCAAACAGGTAGGAGTGCCGTCTCCTCCACTTCAAATAAAGTTTGTCATATACAATTTATTTGTCAATACATACCTTGATAAATGCACAAAATAGGGCATAATTGCGCTACATGAAGCATATTCGCAACTTTAGCATTATTGCCCACATCGACCACGGCAAGTCTACTCTTGCGGACAGACTCCTCGAGGTGACGGGTACCATAGAGAAGCGAAAAATGAAGGAACAGGTACTTGACTCTATGGAGCTTGAGCGTGAGCGTGGTATCACCATAAAGATGCAGCCAGCACGGATGCAGTGGAAGAAAGATGGTGTTGAGTATATTGTAAATCTCATTGATACCCCTGGGCATATAGACTTCTCATATGAGGTGTCTCGCGCGCTGAAAGCGGTAGAGGGGGTGATTCTTCTTGTAGACGCAACACAAGGTATTCAAGCACAGACCCTTACCACGCTTGGTATGGCAGAAGAGCAGGGGTTGGTGGTTATTCCTGTCCTTTCAAAGATAGATGCCCCAACGGCGCGTACCAAAGAGCTGCGAGAAGAAATGGCACTTAAGTTTAATGTTGACATAGAGGACGTGCTCCTTACCTCAGGTAAGACAGGGGAGGGAGTGGCAACCCTCCTTGATGCAATTATTGAACGAGTGCCACCACCAAAGGAAACAGGTGCAACCACCACAAGCGCGCTAGTGTTTGATTTTCAGTATTCAAACCATAGAGGGGTGATTGTATATATGCGCCTTTTTGATGGCACGATAAAAAAGGGTGACTACCTCACCTTTATGAACGCCAATGAATCGTTTATTGCGATTGAAGTAGGGGTGTTTGTTCCGGAAGAAAAACCTGTGGGTAGTATCAGTGCTGGAGAGATTGGGTATGTGGTAACTGGTATAAAACAACCTGGAGTAGCAACAGTGGGAGACACTATCGCACTTTCTAAACAGCCAGTAACAGCACTTGCGGGGTACAAAACACCACGGCCAGTAGTGTGGGCGAGCGTGTACCCAGAGAGTCAAGATGATTTTTCTCAGCTTAAACAAGCGCTAGATAGATTGCGTCTTTCAGACTCATCACTCACCTACGAAGAAGAAACCTCGGGGGTATTGGGGCGTGGGTTTAGATGCGGATTTTTGGGCATGCTCCACCTTGAGATAATTACCGAACGTCTTCGAAGAGAATTTTCTCTTGAACTTATTGTTACTCTCCCAAGTATCGTCTACGAAGTAGAGTTATCAAATGGAAAAATAGAAACCATTTATAATCCCTCAAAATTTCCTGATCATGGCATGTATAAGGCAGTTATGGAGCCGTGGGTAGATGTAAAAATAATTACCCCACCAGAGTATGTAGGACCAGTCATGCAGATGCTGTATGACCATGAAGCCGAGCTTAGTAACTCGGAAGCATTTTCAGATGGAAGAACTATCATGGCAGTAACTATGCCGCTTCGTGAGATGATGAGAAACTTTTTTGATAAATTAAAAAGCATCAGCTCTGGGTATGCATCAGTATCGTATGAATTTGGTGGATCACGAAAGGCAGAGGTAACCCGCCTTGATGTGCTTATCGCTGAGGAGCTTGTGCCTGCGTTTTCTCGAGTGGTATCCCTCAGAAGGGTTGAGGAGGAGGCGACTAAAATAGTAGAGAGACTACGAGACTCACTTCCAAAGCAAATGTTTGTGACTAAAATACAAGCTAAAGCATTTGGGCGCATCATTGCCGCAGAGCGTATAGCCGCAATGAAAAAGGACGTGACGGGACACCTGTATGGCGGTGACATTACCAGAAAGATGAAGCTTCGTGAAAAACAAAAGCGTGGAAAGAAGAAAATGCTTGAGCGTGGCAAGGTGCACCTCTCTCAAGATGTATTTATGAAAATAATGAAAGGGGATTAAAAAAGAGAAAGGCGGTCTTGCGACCGCCTTTCTGAATTAGAGGGCGTCAATATAATTGGAGGACGAATATTGCAAATTGTGATCCATTATCATTTTCAGCAATTCCTTTTTCGGTAAACCCACACCTTATTGCGGGAATGCATGCGTGTGGATTTTTAGCCTTATCTACATAGATAAAAATTTTCTTATACCCAACACATGCATACTCAGCTTGCATTATTTCAATAAGAGCTTTCAGTGAATCTGTGGCATATCCACGTTTCCTCTGGTGGGGGAGTATCCATACTCCCGTTTCAACTCCTTCTTCCTGAGGTCTGATATATCTTACCCCTACAAAATCATTACCATGGTATATAGCAAAAAATTCTACTCCCTTTGGTACTGATTCTCCTTGCAATAGCTTGCCAAGAGTGGCGCCAATATTTGAAACGCCGTGGCGATTATAATCGCCACCAACAATTTTTGAAATTATCCCTAGATTATAACCTGTCAGCTGCCGTAGCTTGACCACGTTAACACTCCCTTGGCTACCGTTGTCCCGTACTAATAAATTTATACAACAAAAGAAGCTGGTAGTCTATAGCAACCAGTTTTACCCAAGTGGAATATAAAGAATCACCATTGAGAAAATGATAAGTACTACCAATCCCGCCCAAATCCATTTAATGGCCTTTTTTGTCTTTTTATGAAATAGCATAGTTATATAAGGGTACTCAATTTATCGATGTATCGCAAGTTTTGGTATACTTGGGGTATGTTTACCTTTTATGAAAGAAGAAAGCTCCGTAGGGTATTGTACTCTAAGCCGGCGGTAGTGGTGCTACTTCTTATCGCGGTATTTTTAGGTAACGCTGCGTATAATGCATGGGACAAAGCATCTATCGCAAAAAATAAACGGATGGAGGTTGCAGCTGAGCTTGGAGTACTTCAAGCACGTGAGGCAATGCTTCGTGAGAGGATTGCGTATCTGGAGACCGATAAGGGTAAGGAAGAGGAACTCAGAAAACAATTTGATGTAGGCAAAGAAGGTGAGTATGCAATTGTGGTAGTAGAAAAGGAAGCCAATGTGCCACTAGATGCAAACAGAGACACAGAAAAAAGCTTCTTTGAAAGAATGCTCGATTGGTTCTAGGTGCCACCACTATCGCGATATATCGCGATAGTGGTGTAAGCATAAGACACAGTAACGGTGTATTTTGCAATAGGTAAATTATGCTATACTGCCCTAGCTTGTAAGATAATTAGTATTTATGGAAAAACAAATCACCATCTATAGCACCCCTACCTGTCATTTTTGCAAATTAACTAAGGATTTTTTGACTGAAAAGGGACTCATGTATACTGAGTACAACGTTGCAGATGACCTTGAGAAAAGAAAAGAAATGGTAGACAAGAGCGGGCAAATGGGAGTGCCAGTGATTGTCGTAAAGGAGGGTGATAAGGAAGAAATGATGATAGGTTTTGAAGAAAAGCAACTATCAACATTGCTTAATATATAAGCGCACACACAAAACCCCGCATAAACAATGCGGGGTTTTGTGCTATAGTGCCGGTATCAAATAATTGCCCTTGTAGCTCAATGGATAGAGCAATCCCGTCCTAAGGGAGAGATGTAGGTTCGATTCCTGCCAAGGGCACAAATTTGGTTACAAATTTGTGCCCTGGAAAAACAGTCTGGGGGACTGTTTTGTCAGGAATCGAAAACCTTTGATAGTTTTTCGAAGAAAAACAGAAAAGGTCTACTGTTCCTGTAAGGAAAGATTCCTGCCAAGGGCACAGTAGTGGTCGATGCACCCGAACAGGAATCGAACCTTGGAAGGGGGTCGGGGAAACAACCGTTTCCCCGTGGAGGAAGGATTCGGAAAACCGTGAGGTTTCCGAGGAGTGAGATATCCTGCCAAGGGCACAGAAACAATCACCACACCCGAACAGGAATCGAACCTTGGACGACGTTGGAGATGGTCAACATTAAGCGCTTTATTTTGGGGAGTATTTCTGGTAGAATCATGCGGTGGATCAAAAGGACGATGAATCACTAAGGCTTTTAAGGGAGACCTTGGAGCTTGAAAAGGAGAACAACAGAATGCTGAAGAAAATTCGGCGTTCTGGGATAATTACTACCGTCATTACCATTGTGTATTGGGGGTTGCTTATCGGGGTGCCGCTGTATATCTACTATTCATACGTACAACCGTATATGAATGAGATATCATCATCGTATTCACAAATAAAGCAACAAGTAGATGGTATAAAAAATGCCGAATCTATATTACCTGAAGGAATACAGAAGTTGCTTAACTATTTGGGAGGAGAGCAAGCTACCTCTACCCCAAAAGAGTAGTACATGCTTGGGTAGCTCAGTTGGTAGAGCATTCGCCTGAAGAGCGAAGGGTCGCCGGTTCGAACCCGGCCCCAAGCACATGAGTAAAAGGCCGAGGACATTTGTCCTCGGCCTTTTACGTGCAACGAACATTATTGTTTGCTTTTCACTTCTCCCTTCGTGAGGCCTGAGCAAATTATGCTACAATTTTTTTATGAAAAAGGATTTTGAAACATGGCATGGAAAGAAGGAATTTTTAAATGAACGTGAGGATATTGGCAATATCTTTTTTAGAGAGAAAGAAGTTTGGTGGATTGCACTTGGTTTGAATATTGGATTCGAGCAAGATGGAAAGGGACCCGAGTTTAGAAGACCTGTACTAATAGTAAAAAAGTTTAATAAGTACTTGGTTCTTGCAGTGCCTTTAACAACGCGTATAAAAAGTAACAAATATTATCTTCCATGCTCGATAGTTGGGGACGCAACTGAGCGCATGGCAATAATTTCTCAAACTCGTCCTATTGATACAAAAAGGTTTATAGATAAATTAGGTGTTGCAGATGATGCCTCATACAAGGAAATCAAAAAAGCGATAAGATCGATGATCTGATCGCCTTTTTGTCTATTCTGGTTCCTTTTGGGAACCGAGCCCGAAGGCCATTTATACTTAAAATATACAGTATTTGTATGACCAAGTCAAGTAATTTTGCTGCAAACAGCTTTAACTCTTTACCTTGAGCTTAGTTTGTCGGTCTTTATCTATTTTAGGAAGACGAATGACGAGGACGCCGTGCTTTTCTTGTGCTTCTGCACCTTCTACCTCGATTTCAGCAGGGAGAAGAATAGTTCGTGAGAATCTACCCCAGTACAACTCTTGATGGAAATAATTCTCGTCTGCTGCTTCTTTTACTTCTTGGCGTTCTCCTCGTATGGTGACCATGTCTCTCGTTATTGCTACATCTAACTCATCTGGCTTTACACCAGCAACAACTGCTTTTATGACAATATCCGTTGGTGTTTGGTACACATCTACTGAGAGCTGACCTTCTTCTTCCGGTTCTGGTTCCTCATATACTGGTTGTTCAGCTACTGGCATCACTCGTGCCTTCTTTGCTGCTTGAGGAGTGGCGGTTGGTGGAACAAATTCATCTTCAAATTCTTCGTACTCGTCAGTGCTTACTGTGCCAGTTAGTCGTTCAAAAAATGATCGTTTATCTCTTGCCATAATGTTATTTAAAGATGTTTGCGGGTAATGGTTTTTTGATAAGCTTTATTCTCTCGAAGAGGAGTAGTAATAGAATGACACCAATCCAGACAAAAGAAAAGACAATAAGTACCTCTCCTCCGTTACTCTCCATTATAAAAAAGTTAAATATAGTATGCAATAAGACTGAAAGGATAAATCCGGTTAAAAAATACAATCGTTTATATTTGCTCTTTCGATAAAACGAAAGAGCAAGTGCGATACCGATTGATGCAGAAGCAACCACATGAAGAAGGGCAGCACCAATAAAACGAAGATTACCCGTTATGAGCGCTTCTGTAGGATTACCGCTTAATAGAGGGCCTGACATAAAAAGTGCATTTTCGAGTGCGGCAAATCCAAGCGCGGCGGTAATCATATAAATGACTGGATCCATTGGCTCATCCACCGCCGATTGCCACAACACCACAAGATACGCTGCCCAGTATTTAAATAACTCCTCAATAAATGCCCATGCGAGTAATAGCGATCCACCGGTTAAAAATCCATATGCAAATCGTTGTACAGGAAGTACAAAGATAACGCAGGACATACCGGCGATGAAGGTAAAGATAAGTAGCTTTCGTGGCTCGGGGTGAAGTCTGTCTTCACGCAAAAAGAACACAAGCCATACTAGCGCAGGTACGATACCTCCTATAAACGCATAGGCATAAGCCCCAGCGGGTGACGCGCCAATAATAGAAAGCCACGTAGCGGCTAGCTCCATGCATAAAGTATAACGCACAAAGCGTTATTTGTTGTGAACAGGCCACGTCTCTATCATGATAAATGGACGAGACTGTTGTCTAAATGGCGAGTGTTGCCAAATTTTTTCTGTTACAAACGGCGCAAAAGGGTGGAGTAGCTTTAACAGGTCACGCAAGATGATAAGTAGTAGTTGTTTTCTAGACGTAATGAGTGCCTCATTGCCTTCTGCAAATAGCTTCTTACTTTCTTCAAGGATATGGGCGGCGAGCGTGTCCCATGCGTAGTGATACAACTTTTCTGCAGCTAAGTAGAGTCTGAAGTTCTGTATGTCACTGTCAATTTCTTTGCTAAGTTCAGTAAAGGTGTGTAGGTACTGCGCATCTTGTGTTGAAAGTGTTGCACCATCCGTGATATCCGTGTCTTGTGTATTTTCAAAAATAAATCTTGCTACATTCCATAGCTTATTAGCAAAGTATTTATAGCCACGCACCTTGTCTTCAGATAGCTTGGTGTCATTACCAGCTGCAGCGCCAATAATAAGAGAGAGGCGTACTGCATCAGCGCCGTACTTTTCTATGAGCTCTACTGGATCGATGATGTTGCCGAGAGATTTGCTCATTTTTTGTCCTTTGGCATCACGCACAAGACCGTGAAGGTAGACCGTTTTAAATGGCACCTCTCCAAGATGGAACGTGCTCATAAGTACCATACGTGCTACCCAGAAAAAGAGTATGTCATAACCGGTTTCGAGTACGGTAGTTGGGTGGTAGGTAGTAAGGTCGGGGGTGTTATCAGGCCAACCCAAGGTAGAAAATGTCCATAAACCAGAAGAAAACCATGTATCAAGCGTGTCCGGGTCTTGCTCCCATCCTTCACCGGTAGGGGCGGTAACTCCTACAAACATTTCTTCACCTTTGTACCATACGGGTATGCGGTGCCCAAACCATATTTGGCGAGATATACACCATGGTCGCAAATTATCTATCCAGTTAAAGTAGACCTTCTCAAATCGGTCGGGAAGTATGTGTATTTCTTTACTCTCTACACACTGCTTCATAAGTGCTTTAAGTGTTGTTTGTGAACCACTTGGTATACCAACAATAGAAGACTTTGGGATAGTAAATTCTTTATCAACGTCAATAAACCATTGTTCCTTAATTTGAGGTTCAATGGTTGCACCAGTACGCTCTGCGGTGGCTATGTTATGGGTATATGCCTCTTCTTTTACAATAAGCCCCTTTGCTCGTAGGAGCTCAACAACACGTGCTCTTGCTTCGGTAATTTTCATACCAGCGCACTCGCCAGCAATAGGGAGAAGCTTGCCTCGTTCATCAATAATCTGCTCTTTATCAAGGTGGTGACGTTCTGCGATTTCAAAATCAACCACACTATGCCACGGGGTAATGGTCATAACTCCCGTACCAAACGCCATATCAATTGAGGCATCTTTAATTATGGTTGCAGTAATAATTCCATTTATCCACTCAACCTCGATTGTTTGACCATGTGAGTAGTCTTTGTAGCGTTCATCATCTGGATGCATCACGACATATTTGTCCCCAAATTTAGTTTCTGGACGAGCGGTACCTATGACAAATGGACCATATTGAAAATGGTAAAAGGTAGTTTTCTCTTCTACGTACACGATTTCGTCATCGGAGATGGTGGTTTGCCCCTTAGGGTCCCAATTTACGATACGGTGACCACGGTAGATGAGTCCTGCCTCATACATGCGCACAAAGGCCGTCATTACTGCCTTGTAGCGAGTTTCGTCCATGGTATAGGCATAACGTGACCAATCAAGACTGCTTCCCATTTTTTTGGTTTGAGCAATGATGGTTGCCTTGCTTTCTTCAGCAAATTCTCCTACGCGTCTAAGTAGTTCATCTCTTCCTAGGTCGTACCGGCTTTTACCCTCCTTTTTTTGTATCTCTTTTTCAACCTTGCTTTGGGTTGCGATGGCAGCTGAGTCTGTGCCAGGTAGCCAAAGTGTTGGCTTGCCAGTCATGCGCGCGTGACGGACCAGAATATCCTCTGTCGCCAGCATGGCGGCATGCCCCATGTGGAGAGTACCGGTTACGTTAGGCGGTGGAAGCACAATAGAAAAGGGCTGTGCTTCAGGGTCTGCGACGCCTCTTTCTTTGCAGGTGTCTGGGTTAAAGAAGCTAGATGTCTCCCACTCTCTGTAGAGAGATTCCTCTACCTCAGAGGGGTTGTATGGCTTCAAAAAGATTGGGTCTGTTACCTTCTCATTCATATGGCTACTATAGCACACTGCAACACGTGTACCACGTGCATAAGACGGGGTTATATAGGTCACTAAATGTGTCCTATAAAGTTATGTCTTTTACGAGGAAATGCCTCGTTTGAATTATAAAAGACATCGATTATATGGCTTTGTTATTGATATATAAAAATGCGTATTGTCCTTTTATTTGACAGTGATTTTTCATCGTTGTTAGCACGCATTTCACCTTTGTATTGTGTGAATATTGTGGCGTATACTGTCGAAGTCATGCGCATAACTACTAACGCGTAGACGAGAGAAACCGCACCAGAAATGCGGTGTTTGTCGTATCTGTTCTTTAAGAGTGCCAGTTATAGTAAGTGAATGATTTATCAGATTATTATTAGTAGATACGTATACATGAAAAGAATCATATTATCGCTTGCAATGATCGCCTTTGTAGGCGTAGCGGCAATCGGAGCTACTGGAGCGTTTTTCTCTGATTCAGAGACTTCGACAGGAAATACCTTTGCTGCAGGAGACATTGACCTCAAGGTATCTAACACAAGTTATGTCACTGATGCGACAGGTACTCTTGTTGCTTCAACGGCTACTACATGGGCGTGGAACGAGCTTACTGGTAAGCTCTTTTTCAATTTTGCTGATGTAAAGCCAGGTGATCACGGTGAGGACACCATTGGACTTAAGGTGTCATCAAACGACTCATGGCTTTGTGCTGCAGTTACCGTAAAAGAGAATGATGACGTAACCTGCAATGACTCAGAGCTTGGTGTTGATACTACCTGTGTAGAGCCAGACACAGACATGACTGACGGTGACCTTGCACAATCACTTTCATTTATGTGGTGGGCTGATGACGGAGACAATGTACTTGAAAGTGACGAGACAGTAATCACCCAAGGAAAATTAGGTGACGCACCACTTAACACCCCGATAAACATTGCTCTTGCAGACTCAAATCGAAACATCTGGACAACCACTGGACCAGTAGCGGGAAACACAGAGCGGTATATTGGTAAGGGATGGTGCTTTGGAACAATGACAAGCGCACCAGTTTCTCAAGATGGAGTTGCTACTAGCGGTCCACTTGCTAGAGGTAGTACTGGATTTACCTGCGATGGTGCAAGTACTACCAATGCCGCACAAACAGACAGCACAAAACTGGATGTAGCCTTTATGGCAGTACAGTCTCGAAATAATAGTAGTTTCGTATGCGAGGGAGTACCTGCAGCTGGACCTATTGCTATCGAGACAAATGTTGGTGCGTCTAACCTAGCATCAAGCTTTGTAGATGTAGCATCTGACCCTACAAAGTGGTTCTTCTATAACGATGAGAACGACACTATCAATAGCGGACTTGGCAGCTTTGTTGCAGGACCTACCACTCCTATGACTGGTACAGGAAGCGCACAAATGACAGTATCAGGAACAGAAAGAAAGAATATCGCTACCTATCAGTTTAAGGATATAAAGCTTGCTGATATCGACGCAATGAGCTTTACCACCCTTTCGCAATCGGTTGGTAACCCTGGAAGCACACAGCGAGCACCGTACCTTCACTTCAATGTTGACTTTAACAATTCTGATACATGGCAAAGGCGTCTAGTGTTTGTACCAAGTGCTAACGGCACGGTAGTACCTGACACATGGCAGACATGGAATACAGGTGGTACAAGCATGTGGTCATGGTCTGGATTTGCAGCTAACGGCAACATGTGGCCAGATGGAAACACTAATGCAAACAGAACATGGAACGATATTGTTGCTACATGGCCTAACGCTGAGACACGATCAACAGACTCATGGCTTGGTATTCGTGTAGGTGAGCCATATGCAGATGGATTTACTGGAAATGTTGATAGTTTCTCAATGACAGTAAATGGCGTTACAAAGAAGTTTGACTTCGAGAACTAGTTTCTTGAACACTATTGTTTGTTCACTTATCAGCATGAGAAGGTAAATTAAATGAAATACACTAGAATTATTAGCTCTCTCATAGTTATCATCGGCCTCGGGTCGGTGGTAGCTATGGGTACAGGGGCATTCTTCAACGATAGTGAGACATCAACGGGTAACGTCTTTACGGCTGGTGATATAAATCTCACCATTGATCATACGTTTGCCTCGTACCTTGGTGAGGAGTGTGTCTATGGATGTGATAACGAGGTACCAAGCAGTATCGGAGTAACGGTAGATGAAAACTCTAATGCAAATGCTGAAGTACTTACCTTTATCCACCCTGCATGGACAGCAGATCTTGATGGTACTGGTGGGGCAGGTGATTGGATATGGATTAGTAATCCTGTGAGCGACCCTACAGTTACTCAGACATTCACCTTTACCAAAACCTTTGTGTGGAGTGGCAGTGTCGCATCAGCACAATTGTATGTTGCATCAGATAACCAACACCGCGCGAGGGTAAATGGCGTGTTGGTAGGTGCTTCAACAGATGAAAACAACTTCCAGCTTGGAACTGAGGATGTGTACAACATCGCATCAGCAATGGTGCCTGGACTCAACACGATTGAAGTAGAGGTGGACAACTTGGGCGTGCCTGGGAGTACTCCAACTACTAACCCAGCAGGGGTAATGTTTAAGGCGGTAATCGATGGAGTATGCAATCCAAGTGAATTTGCCTACTCAGTTGGTGGCTCTTGCAAGTTGTGGACTGCAACTGATCTTGATGATCACAAATTCTTTGCATTCACTGATGTAAAGCCAGGTGATTACGGAACAAACACTATATCGCTACACGTAAACAGTAATGATGCATACTCATGTCTTTATGTTAACGATGTAGTAAATGAAGAAAATGGATTGACTGATCCAGAGGTTGAAGTTGGTGACAGCTCTCTTGATAACGATGGAGAGTTGGGAGAACTCATCGATATGTACTTTTGGCTTGATACAGATATGGATGGCATAAAAGATACGTCCGAAACAGAATTACTCCACGACTCATTTGCTGGATCAATGGAGGTGCCAATTCATGATGCAAATATGGCTAATGGGGTACATGTCGGCGGAACTACAGAATATGTCAGTGTCGCGTGGTGTGCAGGAACATTAGGAGTGGTTGATGGTGCACCATTTACGTGTGATGGAACCACGGCAGCATCTCCGGCAGCGCTTTCATCTACTAACCTTGCACAGACAGATACTATTTCAGCAGGGCTAACCGTATATGCCGTACAGTCACGAAACAATGAAGACTTTGACTGTACCACCGACGGAGGTTCGGATACACCAGATGTAATCTAGGTAGACCTTATTCACGACTTCATGCTACGCCTCTCTGTTATTGCGGGCGTAGCAATGAGGTCGTGAGTACAACGCTATGAATACGCTCTTTTCAATCGCCTACTACACATTCCTTGCTGCTGTTACTGCACTGGGGTTGCTTCTTGTGGCAACACTTATTCCTATCCCGGGTAATATATCGGTAAAGATTGTGCAGTCAGGCTCCATGGAGCCAGCGATACAAACAGGATCCATTGTGGTCATCATGCCAAAAGAGACGTATGCGGTAGGTGATGTGATTACCTTTGGTGAAGAATCAGAGACAAGCATACCCACCACACACCGTATTGTCGCGGACATTATTTCAGGAGGACAAATACGATTTGAAACAAAGGGAGATGCAAACGAAGAGAAGGATTCTGGGTCTGTAGCGGTAAGCGAGGTGATAGGGAAGGTGCTCTTCAGTATTCCGTATATTGGTTACTTGCTAGATATTGCTAAAAAGCCATGGGGATTTATCTTTCTTATAGGAATACCAGCAGGCATAGTAGTTATTGACGAGATAGCCACTATTGTAAAAGAGACAAAACATATACGCCGAAGAAATAAAATTGAAGAAGAAAACAATGTATAAAATAGTTACTACGGCAAATAGCTCGAAGCAAGCACATCAATCATTGGTGCGCTTTCTCCGGATTATTTCCGGGCCATGCGCACGCGTCACTGCACTCCTCCTCATAGTTGCTCTTAACTGGGTGGGGCTCCTCGGTGTCGGTAGTACCATTGCGTACTTTACCGACATCGAGGCGGCGACGCAGAATAGTTTTGTTGCAGGAGAGCTTGATATTACGCTCGTTAACGATACACTCACAAGTCATATTGGCGTTGAAGCACTTGGAGAAGTTGACTATGCGTCACTGGTGGCACTTTCGCCACTGAGTGTCCCAACTAAATACATTACTCGCGCAAGTAATATAGCTGGAGATGCAGATTTTTGTGCAGCAATAGATATAGAAGCAACCCGAAACGGATTGGTGCAGTATGCAGGTCCACTTGAAGGACTTGCGCTGTTGCCTACGCAAGACTTTGGTGCTTGGGAGTTTGAGTTTGATGTACCACCATTAGTACCTGTAGGACACGGGGATGTGTGTAATTTTGATATTGCGTTTGATGCCTTTTTACTCTCGGCAGCAACAACTACTGAAAGCGGCTTTAGTGATACAGAGCGAGTATCTTTTGACCTTACCGCAAAAATGGTAGTGCTTAATGAGATACTACCTAATCCAAGTAGCTCTGCGACCTATCCAAATAATAGTGAGTGGATAGAGTTATATAACAATGGCGACACACCGGTAGATATTGCAGGGTGGGTAGTATCAGAATTATCTGGAGGAGTAACTGAGAATTTGTATACCATTGTGGCAAGTAGCCCCGCTTCAAATCAAATTGGAACACTTGCAGGTTCTACTATTATTCCGGCACATGGATATGCAGTGCTTTTATTTGCTGATCCAACCAAGCTAAATAATACCGGTGACACCGTGACGCTGTATGACAATAACAATGTACTACTAGATAAAAGAAGTTTTGGATCAATTGCTGTTGGAAAGACCGTGGCGCGATCACCAAATGGTATCGGGGTATGGTTTGATCCTATCCCAACACCGGGTGAGTCAAATATTATTGTGCCTGGAGATGAAGAGCTTCCACCTGAAACAATGGAAGTATCAACCGAAGCATTGTTGGTAACTGAAGATACGCTCACTGTTGAGCACACCGATAGTGGAGTAGTAGATGCCCCTCACGAATTATTGATAGAACAAGAAGCAGGTAGTGAGACTGTGGAGGAAACAACACCACTGCCACTATTGCCTGAACCGACACCTTTTGATGACAATGACACTGCACACACTACCTATAACGAAGTGACCGATGCAGTTGCAGAAACAAGAGAAGAGGATATTATGCCCGCACGTGGAAACGAAGTGGTGGCAAACGAGGCGACAACCACTGATGTGGTAGAGAGCGTCACTGTCTCCTCTTCTTCAGGTGGTGATACTGAGACGCACGAAGAGGTGGTTATTATGGTACCTGTTACAGAAGTAGAGGCAATAAAAGAAGACTATGAGGCACTATAACCGATTACTTACCATCTTTATACTTGCTGGGGCGATGCTGTGCTCATCTGCTACGACTGTGTTTGCGGCAAATATATCAGTCGACTTTGAACAAGAACCACTCTTTAGTGAGGGAGATATAAAACCAGGCGACACTATATCTCGAACGGTAGTGGTAACTAATACCTCAACCGAATCGCAAGATGTGTATGTAAAGGCAACCAATGGATTCTCGACAGGAAATCTTGCAAGCACGCTATACCTTACTGTAACAAGTGGCACAACATTTATTAACAATCTCCCGATAAGTAGTTTTATTGATGGAACTCCTCGCGCGCTTACCAGTAACCTCGCAAATGGCGCGTCAGCTACCTACACCTTTTCGGTAGCATTTCCTAGTACCGCTGGGAATGAATTTCAACTTGGTAGTGCAGGTTTTGATTTTTGTGTCGGATTTAGTGGTGGCGACAATAGCTGTGTATCAGATGGTGATGGTGGTGGAGAGACCCCCGTACCCACTACACCGCCTAGTGGCGGCGGAGGCGGGGGAGGAGGGCCGGTAACACTCACCAATCTTGATACTTTCAATGAGAACGCCCTCAATATTACCCTTGATGGTGATGCAACTATTGTGTGGGATACCAACTTGCCCGCAACAAGTAAGGTAGTATATGGACTACAATCTGGCGGTCCATACAGTTTGAATCTTTTTGATCCTAATTTTGGCTACCCAGCAACTACTGCTGAAGAGACAACCATTACCCTTGATCACTCATTGCCACTTTCTGGTCTTATACCCGGAGAGACATATGTGTATCGCGTTGCATCAAGACAAAATCCAGGGGATGTGTTTACGGTAAGTCCAGAATTTATTTTTACCGTACCACTTGTTGCGTCAACGTTTTTCTCGGTAGAGCCTGAGGGCGAACCACAAGGTGGCGCAACTGGTGGTGGAAATACCACGGGAGGCACCGCTGGTGGTGTAGGCGGCACAACAGGAGGTGATGCGACAACAGAACCGCAGGACGATACTACGACACCTCCAGAAGGTGAGGAGCAACCACAAAACAATTCCCAAGCCGCGGCAGCGCTATTTGGACTACCAGACTTTTTGAATAATTTATTTGCTATTGGCGAGTGTGATAGCGCGTGGATTGTTACTATCATTACCCTCATTGCCTATCTTATTGCTACATGGTGGGGAAGAGATATGGTTGATGCAAAGGTACCCATCGCGCGAACATTTTCTCGTACGACAATATTTGCGCTTCTTGGAGCAGTAAGCGCCATGATTATTTGGTTTATAGACGAAGATCCATATGAGATGTTCCCCCTCCTTGTCATGGCACTCTTAATGGCTGGCTCTGCGCTACTTGATTTCTTTACCGCAGATAGCACTCTTCCTTATACAAGACTCTTTAGAACACTGGTTGTCTTTGTTACTGGGGTTATTGGCGCAATTCTGCTTGGGGTACTTATTGAAGCGTGGTGCTACATATGGCCACTAGTGTTGGTGCTTATCGTACTCTTTGTACGCCTTGCCCACCTCTTTACATCACATAGGGATAACGGGTAAAATGGTGAAAGTTTGTTACGGAACGAGTGTATTGACAAAATGATGTATTGGTGGTATTATATACACAGATAGTACCGGTGACAGGGAAATAAGGCAAAGCACAAATAACTAATTATTTGCCCAATTTCCCTGTCACTGAGAAAAATCAGGACAGGCTCACCGCAACAGTGCGGTGAGAGTTGGAGGCCTTCGATGCAGCTGCAAATCGTTCAGGTAGTAACGCGTTCAACTGTACATCTTCTAGTTGAGAAGGAGGAAAAAATGAGGATAACGCCCACCCTAAGAGGTAGTGGTACCATCCACCAAGCACAGATGGAGCTCGAGCAGCTCCATACTGAGGCGACCCGCCTCGGCATATCAACGACCGTTTCCGGCAAGCAGAAAGACCCTACCATCCTCCGCAAGGAGGTAAGTAGGAAAAAGAGAAAACATTGATTTGATGCGATATCGCACGCCCCGCCAGCACTCATGCTGGCGGGGTATAACTTTATATAAAACTCATCTACAGTTCCTTTTCACTAATACCCCATTCTTCCATCGGCACTAAGGAGCGATGGATCTGTGACCCTTTCATCGGTATAGTAGGCGGCCATGGCAATCATTATTGCGTTGTCAGTAGCTATCTCTGGTTTAGGAAAATATAGCGATATATCGCTATAGTGCTGGCGGAGGGTAGCGGTAAGATTTTTTTGAATATAATAATTTGCTGCAACTCCGCCACCAACGGCAAATGCTTTTGCACCTGTCTTTTTTATTGCTTTGAGCGACTTTGCTACTAGTACCTCAGTAACCGCATCTTCAAATGCGCGCGCGTATTGCTTGGTGATGGTTTCGCTTGGTATTTCCTCCTTGAGGCGATACAAGACGGCGGTCTTTAATCCAGAAAAAGATACATCACAATCATCACTCTGTAGCATGGGGCGAGGGAGCGGATCAATATCAGGCAATCCCTCGTCACGTGCTACTTGTGCAAGGCGAGAGATTTCTTTTCCACCAGGATATGGAAGAGAGAGCATGCGCGCTACCTTATCAAAACTTTCTCCCACGGCATCGTCACGAGTTTCTCCTATGATTTGCTTAGTATTCCAATTGTCTTGCGCAACAAACTCGGTATGCCCGCCTGAAATAAGTAAGGTAACAAGGGGAAAGGGTACATTATGTACTTCAAATGTTTCTTGTAGGTCACCAGTAGTGGTGGGTGATGCGAGAGCAGATATGATGTGCCCCTCCATGTGATTTACAGGTATTAGCGGGATGTTCCAGATAAGTGAAAGTGCCTTTGCTACATTGATACCCACCCACAAGGCGGGCTCAAGCCCTGGACCTTTCGTTACTGCAATTGCATCTATAGGAGGCACCTCTATTTCATCAAGAAACTCTACAAGCATCTCTGAGGCACTCCCTTCTCGCTCGAGGAGGGTACGTACGGTATTTTTTTTCTCTTCGCTTATTTCTTCAGCATTGCTTTGTAGCATGGATGCTTCTTCAAGGCAGGCACGTAGAAGAGGGGTGATGTTGTTGCCATGCTCACGCTTAGCTAGGGCAGGGAACACACCTCCAAACTCGCTATGGAGTGAGGCTTGCGAATACAGTGCGTGCCCGAGTACACGATAGGTGGTTGCTCCCCGTTCTCCGGTAGCGTCTAGTATTGCTACTGCGGTTTCGTCACAGGATGTTTCTATGGCTAGTATCTTCATGTACGGAGAGTATAGAGGAAATAGTGAAGAAAAGCCACGAGCTAAGAGTAATGAGGATAATACAAAACCACGTCTCATGACGTGGTGGCTGCGGGGGCCTTTTGGCCCCCGCGAAGTAAGAGATCACTTTCTGAAGATGGAGGCTTTTCCGCCGTTAACCCATATTGAGCCTTGCACCCCTTTCGGCAGGGTGACGGTGGCGGGGCTAGCAGCGCCGCATTTTCCTCCTCCGCATGCTGTTGTTGGATTTACATCCCTCGGTACACCGAGGTTTTTTGCGCTCCCAGTGATGGCGAATGTATATCCCGCCGCGGTAGCAGCATCCATCTCTTCGTCGGATAGGAGTGTTGAGACTTCCTCAGCACCAGCATAAGCCGGTGCTGAGGAACAATCAATGAACATCGCCAGCAAAAGGATCAGAAGATTCTTCATCATTTCCTCCTTACACCCACGTGGTTGGGGTGCTGGTGGATAGTACAGCCTACTACTAATTAGTCAATGTTTTTCGTATATGTAGCACAATTTACCTACTCACTTATGTTCCTTTTGTTTTTGTGCGACCAAAGAAATAAGGAGCAAAGCGACTATATTTCTTGAAGTACTCTCTGTGGTGCGCGATAGAGGACTCGAACCTCTGACCCTCCCCACGTCAAGGGGATGCTCTACCAACTGAGCTAACCGCGCAAATAAATACACTGTATGCGATTCTAGCAAAAATGAAGCAGATGCGCTACGCTCTACCGTATGGACATAGAGACACAAGCAAGGGAAGCAGCGGCAATAATAAAGCAAGGCGGGATTATAGCCTATCCTACCGACACCCTATATGGGCTTGGGGTGGATGCAACAAATGCTACCGCGGTATCACAATTATTTTCCCTTAAACAATCACCGCCAGAAAAGAATTTTTTAGTTATGGTGCGTGATGTTGCTATGCTTTCACGCTATGTCACCCTTTCTTCGTTTGCCAGTGCGTTACTTTCTGAGTGTTGGCCAGGCGCACTATCACTACTTATTCCATGTGGAGATAGCGCGCTACTGGGCACGGTTACCCGCTCACCGTATATCGGATTTCGTATGCCTGATCATCCATTTAGGGAGGCGTTTTTTAAGTATTGCGACACACCAATTACTTCAACAAGCGCTAATCTTTCAGGTCAGACACCACTTTCAACACCTGCTGATATACAAGAGCAGTTTCCAGATATTGGGTATGTGGTAGATGGTGGGGTGTGCGCAGGAGCGCCTTCAACCGTTATTTCAATCAACAACGAGCATATAACCCTTATACGACCAGGTGCATATAGCGTTGATGCGCTTGAGCGTATTGCAAGCCGTATATTGGGTAGGGAGGTGGATATCGCACGTGGTGATGTCTAAGTCTATACACTAAAGCCCTTTTTGAGGTACTATTATCTCATGGAACAAGAAGACAAAAAACAAGCGGTAATAGACTTTTTAAAAACCCAGTTTGTGATGAGTATAGCGACAGTTAATGGCGACAAGCCATCTTCTTCTGTGGTGCTATACGTGGTAGATGATGCCTGCTCATTTTACTTTGTAACGCACGCAGGATCGTATAAAGAAAAATTTCTCTCAGCTAACCCAGCTATAAGCGGTTCGGTATGGGAGCATAAAAAAATGCTAGTACAACTTGATGGTGAAGCATTTCCTATAACTGATGCCAAAGAGCGAGAGTGGCTTCAAAATGAATTTGCAAAAGCGGTAACTAGCCACCCAGATTTTTGGCCGCCGCTACTACAAATTGCTTCAGAGCAATATGTCATGTTCAAAATAACACCAACATGGATGCGAGCGCTTGATCTTAGTCATGATACGGTAAGTCTCAATGCCTCCCCATTTTGTGAGATTACGTTGTAGACGTGTGTTACTGTGTATCACTCTGGTAAGTCTGTAAACTTTTCTTTAAGTACTTTTCTTACAAGTTCCTGCATGGGAATGACATGTGCTTCTACCTCATGAAAAGGAAACTGAGGATTTTCTGGTTTTAAATGAATACAGTCGCGTAGGTAAGTGTATACACTTACAACCTGATCATTTTTTATGCCAGTATTGCGCAATTCAATATGCGGGTCTTTGTCACGTATCATTTTTTCAACCTTACTTCGGACTCTGCCAGCTAGTGACTCAAGTATTTGATACATAAGTACTAACCGAATCATTGATGATTCTTGACGAATAGCATCACGCCACTTAGACAATAGTGAATCTAGTTCTTCAGTATAGTTTTTTGATAATGTAGTACTAAGTTTTTCCACCCCGTCCCTCCCAACTGTTTTTATTACAGAAATTGACGCATTGATATGTAGTGTTGTGGCAAGAACAACAGCATTTGTTTGATTTGCTGTTTCTGAATATTGATAGCCGGTTATACGATATTTTTCAATTGCAAGATTATGTACCCAGCTTAAACGGCTAACGACTCGTACTAGCTCTCGTTCAGATTCGAATGTTGCTACATCGCGGTGCTGAACGTCCATATTCATAATCACAACAAGGATGTTGCTGTCTTTGTCGTGATTCATAATTTTTACCTCACCTTTTGAAGGTGATGTATACAAAATTGGCTCGGAAAATATTATCCGTGATAGATTGCTAGTTTCAATTACTGCATGTGATTCTACTTTCATTGCCTAGGAAGTTCTTTTATGTGCCCTACGGGGAATCGACCCGCTTTTGCTAAGCCATTATGGCTAAGCACGCTGGTCGCACCACAAAGAGTACTTCCATTTTTATCTCCCTTTGGTCGTAAAAATTAGGTCGCGACTCGGCGACAAGCAACCTACGCTTCGCTTCGGTTCTTGTATACCGCCTCCGTCGTTCGATTCCCCGTAGTGCCTACAAACGGCAACGACCGAAACGCATACGCGTATTCGGTCGGCCGATTTGTGACCCTACGGGGAATCGAACCCCGATTTACGCCGTGAAAGGGCGCTGTCCTAACCGTTAGACGATAGGGCCAAGTGTATTCTGTAAAATATTGCTATATAAAATGCCGCCAAAGCGGCACGGCAAATATACCATAAAATAAAAGAAGAGGTAAGGGGAGATGTGTCTTGGGCTATATCATGCTATTTTCTTAAGGAGTCACTGGAGAGGTCGCATAGTTGGTCTAGTGCACCGGTTTCGAAAACCGGCATACCCTTACCGGTATCGGGAGTTCGAATCTCCCCCTCTCCGCAGAAGTAAAAGGTATACCACGAGACTCACGATATTAAACTCATGAAAGGGAAATATGATTTATAATATAAATAAAATTAGTAGGAATTACTTGCAACAATAAAGAGCGTAACAATGAATGAGCAACGACCAAAAGTAGGAGTTGGTGTCATAGTCATTAAGGATGGCAAGGTGTTACTTGGTAAAAGAAAGGGCGCGCATGGTGAGGGGTCGTGGGCATTCCCTGGGGGTCATCTTGAGTTTGGTGAGAGTATAGAAGATTGTGCAAAAAGGGAAGTGATGGAGGAGGTTGGAATAACTATAAAACAAATTGAAAAGTTTACGTTTACAAACGATATCTTCGCAGAAGAGAACAAGCATTATATTACGTGCTACGTCAGAGCAATGTATGATTCTGGTGAGGTTCAGATAATGGAACCACATAAGTGTGAGGGATGGGACTGGTTTGAGTGGAATAAATTTCCAGAAAATATTTTTGTTCCGTTGCAGAATCTCCTAAAGGAAAATGTTAATCCCACTAACTATGAATTCAAGTAATATGGAGTTTGACCTATTGAAGGGGACGTATAGACACTATAAAGGGAATTTGTATGAGGTTATTGGTGTTGGGAGGCATAGTGAGACAATGGAGCCATTAGTGGTATATACAGCAAAGTACGCCTCTGCAACATACGCCGAGGGGACACTTTGGATACGTCCATTGTCCATGTTTACAGAGATCGTAGTGGTAAATGATGTGGAAGTACCTCGGTTTGAATATGTAGGCGAGTAGGTGGGTAGTGCGCAAAGAAAAGAAAATCACCGTACCCCTACCTTTTTAAGAGGGGTACGGTGATTCTGGTTTTGGAGTCTATTCAAATTTTTGTCTAATTTGAAATAGTAATCCACGATGGATATCCTCAGCTTGGTGCGGTAGAAAAGCCTGATTGAAACATGCTACATCAGCATGAATTGTCCCCTTCTCATCAGTTGTTTGGTAGGTGATGCTACAACGAATATTGATACCGACAATGTCGAAAGTAAGAGTTTCATTGAATGAAAATTCAATTTTAATTATCGTTCTCTCTCTCCCTCTTGTTGGCTGAAAGTGTGGATATAGATCTTGAATCACCGCATGGCACTCTTGAAGTACACGTGCCGATACGCAGACAAATGTCAACCCTCTGACTGAGGAGGTGGGGTACCAAGGATTGAGAATTATTTCCACGTCACGTACTCCGTAGGTGGCTTTTTGGATTAAACCTGATACAGAGGATTTGTCAACGATTTGTGATTAGGCAGTTTTTTGGATATAGAGGTATATATCCTCAAGTGCTTTTATGGCGTCGCCTGCCGCTATGTTGTTTTGGTGATAGAGGACATTGGTACAATCACCCGCTGCCCATATACCCGCAACATTGGTGCGCTGGGTGAGTGGGTCAATCTTTACCCGCTTCATGTGATCTAGCTCTACGACACCGTCCAAAAATGACGTGTTAGGAATGAGTCCTATCTCTACAAATACCCCCTTAACAGGCAGGGTAACTACGTCATTTGTGATCGTGTTGGTGTAGCGTATGCCTGTTACCATGGTGTCACCGGTAATTTCATCAAGTCGCGCGCTTGTGAGCGCCTTCATTTGAGGATGTTTAGTTACTGCATCCACAGTAATAGTGTCCGCCTTGAATGACGTGTTGTATTCAAGAAGGGTAACAGATGTAGCATACGCAAGTAGTTGTGCTGCGGTTTCAAATCCCGCATTACCTCCGCCAATTACCGCCACATCCATACCACTAAAGAGAGGGCCATCGCATGACGCACAGTACACAACACCTTTGTGGTCGTACGTATCTGCTCCTGGTACAGTAAGTCTTCGTCTATCTGCACCTGCGGCGATAAGGACAGTTTTTGTTTCTATGGTGCTCGCATCATCTAGCGTGACCGTAAATCCACCAGAGAGGGGGGTAATTGAGGTTACTTTACCAGTCGTGAGGGTAAGTACCGTGTCTGCGTATTCTTTGAGGTGTGCGGTAAATGAGGTGGCTAGCGCATCGCCGCTAATATGGGGGGTACCAATCCAGTTTTGTATATCACTTGAGACTACGCTTTGACCCCCAAACTCTTTAGTGATGAGCACGGTGGTTAGTCTCTTTCTTGCTGCGTATACGCCTGCCGCGGTGCCAGCCGGGCCGCCTCCTATGATTACTAGATCTTTCATGTGTCGGTTGAAATTGGTAAGTACTTGCATAGTATATCATGTGGTGGTTTATTGAGTGGGGAACCTCAACCAAAGGGGTTAGAAATGGAGCAGGCACGAGATGTAATACCAGCGTGCGCTGGTATTACAGAAAAAATGTTCAAAGTAGACAAATTGTTGTTGCTGCTAGGATTATCGTATCTGTTAGCGGTGCTAACAGCATTCGTTTACTACCCAATAGTAATGGTGAAAATTACTACTATTTCGATTGTCGTATTTCTGACCATTGTATTTTTAGACGATTCCTCAAGATCGGAGACAATGATTTGGGTGGTGGGTATTGGCGTAGTTCTCTGTTACATTCTTTTCTAGATGTAGTTTTTTGCGAAAAGGCGACCGTATCTGGTCGCCTTTTCTTATTGTGTGGGTTAAGATTTTGTGGTACTTTGCGCGGAGTCTAACCTGGTGGGGGTAACAATGGACTACCTGAGGGTTTTTATTGGACTCCTTTGTGGTATTGCAATTTCAATTTCTAAACAAGAGCTAGAAATTGCCTCGCTCATTTTACAAATAAGTTTTTTGACAACTGCTGTCATTTGCATGTATTTGTATACAGCAAAAGAATTTGCGGCGGCAACATTTTTTGGTAATTGCTATTTTTCGGTGGCGACTGCTAGTACTGCTCTTTTATTTGTTGAAATACCTCTTAGTTTTGTTCCTTATATATTGTCGTTAATGGTTATCCCGCTTTCGATAACACCTGAGGCATTGTTCTCACTTGCTAGGCTTTGCAATAAGGCAAAGCTACCTGTCCTCGAACAAGATATCCGAGGTCGGGCAATGCGAATGGAGGCGGGTCATTGTATGCCGCATCCAGAAATAATATTGGCGTATCTTTCTGGTATAGTTCTTATATTTAAACTCCTATGAGCAAAAAGAAAACACCAGCTACCATACGTAGCTGGTGTTGTTCTTTGTTGTGCGTGATACTACTTTATCTTGCTTCTTCGAAGAAATGCTGGAACCGCACCCCAATCATCATCGTCATCATCAGTGGAATTGGTATTCTCCTTTTTTTCTTCTGGGATGACATTTGTAATCTCCTCCTTGTTTTCTATGCGAGGCTTTACCATTGAGGCAACATCACCAAGAGAGTTGTGTATAACGCTTCTCTCTTCGCGCTCCTCCTCGTGCTGTACTCTGCGTGGTGCAGAAATACCAAAGAGAGAAGAGCTCTTTGAGAGCATGCCCTCAGGGAAGCCGGTGGCGATAACGGTTACCTTTATTTCATTCTTCTTTAGCTTCTCGTCTTTAATAGCACCAAAGATAACGCGAGCATTTGGGTCGATAGATTCGGTGATAACTCTTGCCGCGTCTTGTACTTCAAGCATACCTAGGTCATCACCTCCTGCAATAGCAAAGAGTACTCCTTTAGCACCAGAAATAGATACTTCAAGAAGGGGAGAGTTGATAGCTTGATGTGCTGCTTCTTCTGCGCGCTTTTCTCCTGAGGCAATACCCACACCCATGAGTGCGCTTCCGGCGTTTTCCATAACTGACTTAATGTCGGCAAAGTCTACGTTGACGATACCCGGCATGGTAATAAGGTCTGAGATACCTTCAACTGCTCGTAGGAGGATGTCGTCACAAAGGGCAAACGCGTTCTTGACGCTGGTGTCTCTGTCGACAATGGCAAGGAGTCGGTCGTTAGGAATCACAATGAGCGCATCCACTTCTTTCTTGAGGTTTTCGATACCTTGCTCTGCCATGCGCATGCGCTGTTGGCCTTCAAAAGAAAATGGTTTGGTAACCACCCCCACGGTGAGGGCGCCAATTTCTTTTGCTGCGCTTGCGACTACCGCGCTTGCGCCCGTGCCTGTGCCGCCTCCCATACCGCAGGTAATAAAGACCATGTCAGAGCCTTTGAGTGCATCGAGGATTTCTTCCTTGGTTTCTTCAGCAGCTTTTCTGCCAATATCTGGATGACCTCCTGCGCCTAGTCCTCGGGTAAGATTTTTTCCTACGTGTATCTTCTTTTTAGCGAGAGAGTGATGAAGGTCTTGCGCGTCTGTATTAACCGCAATAAATTCAACTCCTTTAACTTTGGAGTCGATCATGTGGTTGGTCGCGTTTTTACCTGAACCGCCTACGCCGACAACGCGTATACGTGCGAATGCTTCTACTTCTGGTTGGATTTGCTTCATGGTTTCGGGCCTATTCGGGCGTAAATTAACGTAGCGACATAGTACCAGTATGGAGTGGGGATGAAAAGACTTGACACAACTCTATAGTGTCACTCAATCAAAACAGATAAAAAATTATTAGGACACAGTACGGCGTCTGTGTATAGCAGTTGGAGTATGTAGTTGATACTATGGCTCTATCACGTGACCACTACGGCAAAAAGCGCTTTATCCATGACATAAGCGTGCTCCCGGTTTTTTTTGCAACCTCAACGCCAAACGAATCTTCGTCAGCGCTCATGCCCCATATGGTGAGTCCGTATGATACTGCCCATGATGAATCTTTAAACTTAGCCCCATTGCCGTTTTGCGCGATGATGTGACCAATCTTTGACGGGAGCTTTAATGTGGCGCGAGCCATATCTTCTACAGTGGTGATACCAGAGCCTCCGCCGGTGAGGATAATGCCCGCAGGGAGAAGCCCGTTTCTGCCAATTTTTGAAAGATGCGCATCAATGAGGTCAAAGATGTCTGAAAGACGAGCGGAGATTATTTGATCAAGCTTTTTTTGTGGATGCTCTGAGTTGCTAAGCGTGCCACGCTTTAGGTGCTCGGCTTCTTCAAGTGATACTTTGAGCCCTAAGGCGATATCATTGGTGATGTCGGTTGAGCCAATCGGGAATACCTTTAATGAAATAGGAATATTATTTTCAAATACCGCAACTGATACAGTCTCAGCACCTATATTTGCAAGCATAACACCCGCGACCTTTTGTGATTTGGTAAGGGTAACAAAACTTGCGGCAAGGGGACTAGCCATTGCATCAACGACGCTAATACCACTGTCTTCAATGGTGCTGATGAGGTCTTCAAGGTGCTGCTCTAAGCTGGTGATAAAGAGCACTTCTGCTTCGAGCTTGTTACCCTTCATACCAAGTGGGCGACCCAACACGGGCGCGCCATCAAGTCTGTATCGAAGCGGGATAACGTGAAGGATTTTTCTGTTTTGGATTTTTGTCGCCACTCGTTCTTCTGCGTCTTCAATCGCATGAGCGATATCAAGACTGGTGACTTCTTGATCAGCTCGTGAGGTTATGCTTTCTCCGCTTGATCGCACCTCATCTAGCCCTACGCCTCCTACGGCAAGGTATGCCTTTTTTACTTTTACGCCTGCTGCTTTTTCTGCTTGATGAAGCGCTGCGCGTATACTTCTTCCGGTGTCGCTTTTATTGATGATGTAGCCGTGACGAAGTCCTTTAGAGAGAGCGGCGCCGGTACCAAGTATGTGTGGAATGGCACTTGGGTTTTTTTGTGAGTACTCAGCAATCACCACCTTTATGTGTGAGGTGCCAATATCAATGCCAGTGACGATTTTTTTGCCTATACCGATATCCATTGCATGTACAACATAAACCCATGGTGACGCATGGTACACGTATTCTACACTATAACTCGGATAGCGTTGTCCTCAGTGCCTGTGCAAAAGTGTATAACCTACTTTGGTTAGGTTATTGAAAACTTCTTCATGTAGGTCGCTTCAAGTGCTTCCATGCGCGCACCATGGTCTAAGCCCTTTAGATGGAGGCAGGCGTGTATAAAGAGATAGGCGACCATGCCCTTTTTTGACAATGAAAAATCTGGTGCTTGTTTGTCTGCTACATGGGGGCAAATAAATACTTCCCCAATAGCAACATCAAGTGGGAAGGCAAGTACGTTGGTTGGCTTGTCCTTGGTTCTGTAGTGCTTGTTAAGGGCACGTGACCGGGTTGTACCGACAAATACTAGTGAAAGCTCGTATGACGAGCCTAGAATGGCTTTCTTGATTTCATTAAAGGCGATACGAGGAAGAGGAGATCTCGTTAGGTTTTTTATTGAGACATCCATTGAGATTGCGAGAAGGGTGCTCGAGAGGATTACTGACGCTTACTTGCTGCTTCTTTGCTGAGACCCATTTTAAGCATTTTTTGGAATTCTGTTCGGCGCTCAATAGTCTTTAGAGCTCTTCGCTTCTTTACAAAGGTAGAATGACTTCGTTCAAAAAAACGTAGTGATCGTGCTCTTTGGAGGATACCTGATCCTTGGACACGCTTAGTGAAGCGTCGCATGAGCGAGCTGGTATTTTCGGTTGCTGTCTTTGTGGTTTCTACGTTTATTGCCATAGTGCTATCAAAGTTATCACAGAGGTACCATGTATGCAATGGGTACCCTGCTGGATTTGGTTATGCTAGTTTTTCCTTGAAATAGTAGGGGATTGCCTCTACGGGGATGGTGTCTTGCGCCCTGCTAATGATGTTGCGTACAATCACCGCATCGCTAATTGCCTCTCGTTGCCCCATAATGACGGCAAATGGGATAGATTCGCGCTCGGCACGTGCAAGTTGGTCTGAAAAGCTTCCACCAGAGAGTGAGTGGACAAAGGGAACTCGCGCTTTGCGTAGCCGCTCTACTACCGATATGCTTTTGAGACGGGCTTCTGTTCCAAGGTGAATAAAGAATGCCTTGGGGCTTTTTTGTGTATGATTTTTTTGCTCAGGGAGTGCTTGTAGCGGTTCGTCTATGATAAAGGTGAGTCCTACCGCAGGTACGGTGCTTTTTAGATAGCGACGAGCGAATTCATCGTATCGTCCACCGCGCGCAATGAGCGGGCTTTGCACCTGTTCGTCTGTGGGGCGTATATCAAAAATGGTTTCGCTGTAGCAATCGCGGTGCCCAAGAAGTGCATCACTCATTTCGTAGGGGAGATCTGCCTTTTCAAGATATTCAAGTACCTCTTGAAAGTGTCGTCTGCTGTGTGTTGAAAGGTATTCTACTGGCTTTGGCATTTCAAGGTGAAGTGGATGCTTCTTTCTCATGATGTGTTCTGCCGCAAGAAAAATATCCTCTTTCAACATTGTTTGTAATTGCGGCGAAAGCGCGTGCATGTTTCTGCGAAAGAAATTTCCTGCCTCGCGAATGTACTTTGCAGAAGAATCTCTGTTGCCAATACTGCCAATACGTACGGAGTAGTTTTTGTGTCCGGTATCTTCAAGGATGGATAGTCCCACACGAAGGAGAAGTGCTTCAGCAAAACTTTCTTTTGCGCCTACGACATGGATACCAAAGGTTGAATGCTTTTTTTGCTTGGTACTGTCTGCATTTGATGTATAGAACAAAATAGGCTCATCCACCTTGCTTCGATTGGTTAGTAGCGCCTCAAGGCCTGATACCAACTCTCCTCTCATTGCGTCTATGTTTTTGTCGGTCTGCTTGAGCTTATCAACTGATGATTTGCTCTTTTTTTCTAGGGTTGTATTGGATGCGATGGTGCGAGAAAGCGTATCAAATCCATAGTGACGAGCGGTTGCTGATGCTTTAGCCAAAAAGTCTGCAGGTGAGGACTTTTGTGTACCCATAACGCAATTCACAATTAGTTACTAATAGGCGAGGTGGCGATGACTTCTTTTCCGGGATATACGTCAATGTTGGTAAGTGGCATAAGGCGCAAGAATGCTTTTCCTGAAATAAGGTCACGAGAAACTGGTCCCCAGACACGAGAGTCGCTGCTTGCCTTTCTGTTGTCTCCCATGACAAAGTACTCGTCTTCTCCGAGGGTGGTGGTGATGTAATCAAGCCTAAAGTTCTCTTCTGCTATGTACGGCTCAAGCAGCAAGAACCGCTCGTTATGTTCTTTGTCCTTTATGACAATTTCTTTTCCGCGCACTTCAACAATCTCGCCAGGTAAGCCTATGACTCGCTTGATAAAAAACTTTGAGGGATCACGAGGGTATTTAAATACAATGACATCGCCACGTTGCGGTTCATTAAATTGGTAGTGGAGTTGATCAATGATGAGGTATTGGCCGGTTTCAAATGTGGGAGACATAGATGCACCAGAGACATAAAATGGCTGCGCAATGTACATTCTAAATGGAATGACAATCACCAGCGCGATAAGCGCATACTTGATGACGTCTTTTATAAATGAGTCATCGTGCCCCATTGGCGGGATGATGTCAGTAGGAGGAGTGAGGGTATCAACAAGTGTCGATGCATCACGAACAGTATCAGTACCAGTAGATGATGACGTATGAGTAACAGGAGATGTAGGTTCCATACAATGTTATTGGATGTATTGTATGTGATAAAAATTGTTGACACAAGGAGGTGAAGTGTCGCATAGCACTGTGTGTGCATATTCTGTATACTGAAGGCACTACATATATGAACATGCTTGTTGTAGGACTAGGAAATCCAACAGAAGAATATGTGATGACGCGACACAACGCTGGAAGAAATGCCGTGATGGCATTTGCGCAGTCGTGTGACGAAGCGGTGTCGTGGAAGCTTGATAAAAAATTACGCGCACTACGCGCAACCGTGTCCGTAGGCAACACCACGGTTGACTGTCTTTTGCCTGAGACGTTTATGAATAATTCTGGTGGCTCTGTAAAGCCACTTATCACGAGTGCCAAAAAGGCCGAATCGCTTATTGTGGTGTACGATGATCTTGATATTCCATTTGGTGTAGTCACGATCGCCTTTAATAAGGGCGCAGGTGGACACAATGGATTAGCATCAATTATAAAAGCGGTAAAGACAAAAGAGTTTATTCGGGTGCGTGTTGGTGTTGCACCCACTACACCAAGTGGAAAGATAAAAAAACCAAAAGGGGAAGAAGCAGTACTAAAATTTATTTTGGGTGAATTTTCAAAAAAAGAAAAAGAAGTATTGCCTGAAGTCTACAAAAAAATTATCCTTGCCCTCGAGACAATTGTCCGAGATGGCAAGGATAAGGCGATGACCGCGTTAAACTAACGCGTCATTTGTTTAACGAAGAGTGATTGGGTAGATACCAAAACTTTCTGCTCGTAATAGAAAATCATCGGGCAGAAACTCTACCCTGGTACCTAGTGCTTCTAGTCTTTCTTTCTCCCACGTAGCCCCGGTTGAGTGTTCCCACCCGGGAACCATGTAGACAATAGCAAAATTGGCAGCGCTAAAGACCGGCAAATAAAATTCTTCAAGGAGACGCATCGGGTACCCTCCATAATCCGGCGATGATTTCTCATCATCAACCAATCTTGTAATAACTTTTTCGTATGGCATTTGATCCCATACGTTTGGTCCGCCACTACAATCGGCTACTGCTTGTGCGTACCGTATTGCGCAATTGAATATTTCGAGATTTTGTCTTGTTATTTCTGAGGGGTCGGTGACCCCTCTAGATGCGACTCCGCCCGTAGTTATTGGGCCGCTTATCATTGCTCGTACGTCATATAAGACAATTCTTTCTATTGCGCACCTAGCAAGTTCTCCATACGTTTTGATATCATCACCACAGAATCCATCCATCCTTCTTTGCGTGATACTGCAGGTGTGGGTAGACATCTGACTTTCTCCACTCGTTGCTTTACTGGCGAAGATTTTACACTAAACCATACCTAAAATATAGATAGTGCAGCATAACACCACACGGCGCCCGTAGGGCGCCGTGTGGTGTTCTTATATGAAGTAATACTAGTTGTGTTTACTTGTCTTCCTTCTTTTCTTTCTCTTTTGGAGCTGGCATTGGCCAATCCTTTACTCCAGCATATGAGAGCGTCATACGTTGCTCTGATGGCTCAAAGAGCGTAATGGTAAACGGATAGCTTTTACCAAGCTCGAGTACTTCACGAAGTTTTGCTTCGTTAGGGAATTCACTGATGTGCACCAATCCAGCAACACCTTCTTCTATTGATGCTAGCGCGCCGTGTTTGTTGTACTTAATGATGGTTGCTTCTACCTTCATGCCCTTGGTGTACTTTTCTTTAGCATCTTGCCATGGGTTTTGTTTGAGCTGCTTGATAGAGAGAGAAATCTTTCCATCCTTTATCTCAATAACCTTAGCAGGAATCTTGGTACCAAGAGGGAAGAGTGTCTTTGGACTCTCTACAAGGCCCCAATCAAGCTCGCTGATATGGACAAGTCCCTCAAGTCCGTCTTCTATTTTGAGGAATACACCAAAGTCTACTGCACCGGTTACTTCACCTTGGACTACATCGCCTACAGAATAGCGGTCAATTATTTTTTCCTTCTCTTTTTCTTGAAGGCCCTTTTCTGAGAAGATGAGCTTTCCTTCCTTGGCATCAGCGGTGATGATAGATACTGCGATTCTTTCATCTACCAATTTTCTGAGTTCATCAAGGATTCTGTCTTTGTCACCGTCTTCTACGCGAGGATAGTGCTCTGGCTTTAGCTGACTTGCAGGAAGAAATCCTGGTACACCTTGCCATTCAAGAATAAGACCACCCTTGTTTGCCTCTTTGATAACAAGCTCAAATACTTGTTTGTTGATGATTGCTTGTTCAGCCTCTGCCCAGATGAGCGCTTGTCGAGCCTCTTTGAGTGATAGCTCGATGTACCCATCTTCGTTTTCTGTATCAACTACCTTTGCGGCAATCGCGTCACCGATATTCACCTTTCGGAGAATGTCGCGCGCGTTCATGTACTCGCGACCGTATATGATACCCGTACCAAATGGTGGAATATCTGCGAATACCTTATTTTTACCAACGCCGATAATTGTTCCCTCTACTAAGTCGCCAACCTTTGGGGGATTTTGCGTGTCAGCAAAATGCTTGCCCATGATGGTTGCTACCTCTTTTAGAGGGGTAGCCTCTTCTTGCTTTTGTTTACTCATGTATTCTGAAAGAGATTGGTTCGCATGACTTCGTTGCTCGTAGCCATATCACGCCATGCGGGTTAGCCTTTCCCTTTGAGACTAATAAAAGAACGTACGCATAGTAGCCTGGATTGTAAAGGGTGTAAAGGGTGTTTGTATAAAAGAGGGGATTGATAACAATGTTTTATTTTGAATATGTGAAAGGGCCCTTGATGCAGTGCATCAAGGGCCCTCGTTTCGTGTCGCTGCGAAAAACATTTGCTAAGTCATAACTGTCTCCCTTTAGAGAGTTCAATTCAACTCGTTTTAAGCCGGTGGCAATTTCCGGCAGCCAAATTGTTTGGAACCAGCCCTGTAACCGCTACTCCTTTCGGAGTCTGACTTTTTGAAGGTCATGGGGGATATGTCTCCCCTCAACAGCTTCCCGTATGGCGCCTTTAGCGCAATACTGGGCTCTTGGTATCTAACCCTCCCCGCCCACGTGGGCGAAAATAGTTGACGATTCCGCTCAGTTTTAAAAGATCTAGCCCTTCATCCACCACCTCCCGCCCATCTTGGGCATGTTGTGTGCAATGTTCCCCGATTTCGATTTTAGAGCTCGGGGATTCACTCAATCTTGTGTCGGAGATTTACTTCGATCCGACATGAACAATATAGCATGAATTAAAATAATGTCAATAGCATACATATAGCAAACCATGGCTATGTTGCTTTGTATTCTCTGGAGACTTTTTGATGCTTGCTATTATTTGCATCAAAATCAGCTAATTTTCGTGTGTATTTTCTCTATGTATAGTGATGTCTGTTTGTGCTTGCTGGTGTCATGGGTAATTTTTCATGCTATAGTATAGCCACTATGGTTATTACCCACTTAGGCGGTGAGTGTATAAAGATTGTTCATGGCGAGACCACTATTGCCTATAATCCTCCGTCTAAGAGCTCTAAGCTTTCTTCAACTAAATTTGGCAGTGATATAGCCCTTATATCTATTAATCACCCTGATATGAACGGTGTTGATCAGGTTGGTCATGGTGAGAGAGTGCCAGTGTCTATTACCGGCCCCGGAGAATACGAAATACAAGATATTTTTGTAAAAGGATTTGCTACAAAGAGTAATTACGATAGCAAAGACACACCTCGCGGTAACAGTGTCTACTTTATGAAGATGGAAGGCATCGATCTTCTTTTTTTAGGGGCACTATCAGAGACTAAGCTTGCGCCAGCTATTTTGGAAGAAATTGATAATGTAGATATTTTGTTTATTCCTATTGGTGGCGACGGAGTGCTAGATCCTGCTGAAGCAAGCAAGCTTGCTACGTCGCTTGATGCAAAGATAATTATTCCAATCCATTATCACGGCATTGGTGAAAAGGACTCACTAGAGCGATTTTTGAAAGAAGAAGGAGTAGAGGGGGTAAAGCCGCTGGAGAAGTTTACGGTAAAAAAGAAAGACATCGACACCCAATCAGGCGAAGTAGTGGTGTTATCGTGCTAAGAAAAATATACTACTAGGATATACTATATATATGTACGACTTTCTAGATAGATTACGAGCACGCCCTATTGCTGAAAGAAAGCAAATTGCGCTTATGACGTCAGGCGGTATCACTGCACTCATTACTCTTGTGTGGGCGTCTGTGGCGTTTACTTCTCCAAGTCTTTCTGTGTCTATTTCTCCAAATGGGCAAGAGGCAGCAGCTCTTAATGCATTTGCAGGTGGTGCAACGTCAATGATAGAGGTGCTCGACAAGGCGGGTGATATAATTGATGAAACAAAAGATGCTATTGCTGAAGGTCCGCCACGTCCAGAATCTGTTACCACTGATGCATGGGGAAATGAGATATATCCTACCGGTGATGCAGCGTATGATGAATATACAGATAGCTATACGCAATCAACGGCGGGTGATACCCTTACCACACCTGGTATTGATCGTGAGGAGTACGAGGCATCAGTACAAAATCCATACGGACCTAAATCAAGTAATACCACCAAGGCTGCGTCACCGTCAGTTACCAACACGCAGACAAGTGGTGGTTATGTGCGACCATCTAAAACTGATTTGTAAGAATTACCTCCGGTTACCATATGCCTAAAAAAAAGAACGACAGCACTCCAATAGAAGATTCAGCAGAAAAAATTCCACACGTTAATGTGGTAGCTCGTTCTATTGCTGATGAGATGAAGGAGTCATACCTCAACTACGCGATGAGTGTGATTACCTCACGAGCGCTTCCTGATGTGCGTGATGGACTCAAGCCAGTGCATAGACGTATTTTGTACACCATGCAACAAATGGGACTCTCTGCTGGGGCAAAATTCAGAAAATCAGCGGCGGTAGTTGGAGATGTGATGGGAAAGTATCACCCTCATGGCGATAGTGCCATTTATGATGCGATGGTACAGCTTGGACAAGATTTTAAAACACGGTATCCACTTGTATTAGGGCAAGGAAACTTTGGATCACTCGATGGCGACCCTGCGGCGGCGATGCGATATACAGAGGCCAAATTATCACGTCTTGCATCTGAGCTTATTCAAGATTTGGAAAAAGACACGGTTGAGTGGCGACCAAACTATGATGGAACAAGAAAAGAGCCAATAGTATTTCCTGCGGCAGTGCCCAATCTACTCTTAAACGGTACGCTTGGTATTGCGGTGGGTATGGCAACCAATATCCCTCCACATAACATGAGAGAGGTGATTGATGCGACGGTGCACCTCATTGATAATCCAGACGCGACCATAGATGACATATTTACCTACGTGCAAGGACCCGACTTTCCTACAGGTGCGGTTGCGTACAATCAAAAAGAAATGAAGCAAGCGTATGCCTCAGGACGTGGAGGTATTGTTTGCCGTGGTGAAGCAGAGATCATAGAAGACAAGAAAGGGCAATTTGCAATTATCATCACTTCAATACCATACCGCGTAAACAAGTCCGATCTACTTGAAAAGATTGCTGATCTTGTACGTGACAAAAAAATTGAAGGTATTCGTGACCTTAGAGACGAATCAACAAAGGATGTTCGTATTGTTATTGAACTTAAATCAACCGCGCAACCACAAAAGGTGCTTAATGCAATATACAAACACACCCAACTTGAGGATACCTTTCACCTCAATATGGTGGCGCTTGTTGATGGAGTACCACAAACCTTGTCGCTTAAAGGGGTACTGGTTGAGTTTATTGCGCACCGAAAGGAAGTGGTGCGTCGCCGTACTGAGCACGATTTGCGTATCGCAGAAGAGCGAGAGCATATTCTCCTTGGTCTTTCTAAGGCACTTGATCACATTGATGAAATAATCAAGCTTATCAAGCAGTCTAAGGATGTTGATGATGCGCGAGCTAATTTGATGAAGAAGTTTAGTTTTTCTGAGCGACAGGCAAATGCGATTTTGGAAATGCGTCTTCAAAAACTTGCGGGACTTGAGCGAAAAAAGATTGAAGATGAACTTAAGGAGGTACAAGCGCTTATAAAGAAGCTCAAAGATATTCTTTCAAGTGCGGCAAAAATTTTGGCGGTAGTAAAGCAAGAGCTTGGCGCACACAGAGAGAAATACGGCGACGAACGAAAAACCCGCATTGTAAAGTCGGGGGTAAAAATAATGTCCGCAGAAGACTTGGTGGCAGATGAAGAAAATGTGCTCGTGCTAACCGAAGGCGGGTACATAAAGAGGACAAACCCAAGTGAATACAAGGCGCAAAAGCGTGGTGGTGTTGGCGTGGTAGACATGGGAACAAAAGAAGAGGATTTTGTCACCACCCTCCTTACCGCTTCTACACATAGTGATGTGCTCTTCTTCTCTAATAAGGGTAAGGCATATCAAACCAAGATGTACGACATACCAGAAGGTAAGCGTTCAACAAAGGGTAAGGCACTTGTTAACTTCCTTCCGCTTGGTGAAGGTGAAAACATCACCAGTATTTTGGCAATGCCAAAAGAGATAAAGCAGGCAGAAGCGCTATCGCTGTTTATGATCACAAAAGATGGTGTGGCTAAACGAACTCCAGCAAAAGATTTTTATGAGGTGCGACGAAGTGGGCTTAATGCCATTAAGCTTGGGGCAGGAGATGAGCTGGTGCGCGCTGCCTTTGTAACGAAGCAGGATTCTATTGTGCTGGTTACCTCTAACGGACAATCAATACGATTTGGTGCAAATGATATACGAGAAATGGGACGTGCTGCCGCTGGAGTAAAAGGTATGACCATCAAAAAGGGTGACAAGATAATCGGTTCTGAAGTAGTTGCAAAGGATGCAGTAAAAGCAGAACTCTTGGTGCTTTCTGAAAACGGCTACGGCAAAAAGACTCCTATTGATGAGTATAAAATCCAAAAACGCGGAGGATCGGGTGTAAAGGCTGCATCAGTAACCGCAAAGACCGGAAAGATAATGGCACTACGTGTTGTTGATGAAGAGCTAAGTGAGCTCGTGGTTATGTCACAAAAGGGACAGGTTATTCGAACCGGACTTGCTGAGATTCCATCTCTCTCACGCGCTACACAAGGTGTGCGTATTATGAAGATGCGCCCAGGAGACGCGATTGCATCGCTCATCTGCCTCTAGTATCTACAACTCTGTTGATAAAATTGCGCGCGATATATAAAAGTGCGCTATACTCCTTGTATACATGCGGTTTCTCAATCCAAAAGAGGCAATCGGCATACTTAAACTCGCCTATGGTCAGAGGGTAGTAGACCTTGGAGCCGGCTCCGGACATTATGTATTTGAAGCAGCGCGAGCGGTAGGTGAGGCGGGGATTGTGTATGCAATAGATATTCAAAACGAGTTGGTGCGCCACGTTGCAAAAGAGGCGCGACTTCGAAGGCTTGCAAATGTTGAGGCGATGGTTGGTGATCTTGAGCGAGAGCATGGCTCTGGGCTTCCTGATAACTGTGCAGATGCAGTAATTATTTCAAATACGCTATTTCAAATTGGGCAAAAACAGATACTAATCAAAGAGGCGGTTCGCGTTCTTAAAAATGGCGCCAAATTACTTATTATTGATTGGAAGGAGTCATATAAAGGACTCGGCCCGCAACCTGAACATATCGTAAGGGCGAGTGAAATAAAAAAGATTGCAGAAGAATTAGGATGCACGCTGCTTGAGGAGATAGATCCTGGTGCGCATCACTTTGGATTATTGTTCAAAAAATAATATGTTTGAAGATCAGCCAAAAGTATTTCGTATCGTCATCCTTATTATCTTTGGAGTGCTCATAGTGGCAGGAACTGCGGCGATAGCCCTTTTTAGAGGTGCTGCAACTGAAGCCGTTGGTGATATAGCGATATGGGGCACACTACCTGAGTCTGAGATGAACGATTATCTCAGTAGTCTTAGCAAGGATAGAGAGTATCTTAAAGGGGTAACCTACAAACATATCGAAAGCGATGTGTACTATGCAGAGGTAGTAGATGCGATTGCTGCAGGGCGTGGGCCCGATCTGTTTCTTATTGACCAAGGGGCGCTCCTAAAGCAAGCAGATAAAATTCGCCCTGTATCATACGAGACATTACCAGAGCGAACCTTTAGAACAGAGTATATAGAAGGTGCAGAAGTATTCTTGCGCCCTGAGGGGACACTTGCGATACCATTTTCTGTTGATCCGCTGGTGATGTATTGGAATAGGGACTTGTTTTTTGCAAATGGGCTAGCAAATCCACCTCAGTATTGGGATGAGTTTGTGGGGTTGGTGGACAAGCTAACTATTGTTGATAACAATCAAAATGTACTTCAAGCAGCTACCTCGCTTGGTGGGTATGACAACGTCACCAATGCAAAGGCAGTACTATCGACACTACTGCTTCAGTTAAAGATACCAGTGGTAAGCTGGCTCTCGGACGGATCGGTTGAGGTAAATCTTTCACAACCAAGCTCTTCAGCAGGAGACGTTGCGTTAAGCGGTGGTCCTGCTGCGGTGCGCTTTTATACGGAGTTCTCTGATCCGGTGCGAAGTGTCTATACCTGGAATAGGGCATTGCCTGAATCACGCCAAGCATTTTTAGCAGGGGATCTTGGTGTCTATTTTGGCTTTGCGAGCGAGTATAAAAGTTTGCGCGAAGCAAATCCTAATCTTAATTTTGACATTGGGCCAATGCCACGTATACGCGGAGCGACTCGTAGTGTGACATACGGCACCATTACCGGATTTGCGATACCAAAATCATCACCAAATGGCACTAGAGCATATGCTGCTGCGCGCGGACTTACTGATGCAATAGCACTCAAGAGTTGGTCTGCCTCGTCAGGGCTGCCACCGCTTCACCGGACACTTCTTGCCTCACCGCCTACTGACCCTTTTGGTGCGGTTGCGTATAATCTCGCGCTTAACACCTTTACTTGGCTAGATTCTGATCCACGTAGCACTGACAGAATACTAAGTACTATGATTGATGACATATCAAGCGGAAGAAAGGATATAAACAGTGCAATGGGACTTGCAGAAGGGTCATTGAAGAAAACATTTTAGTGGCGTACTATATATATATGAATACACAACGACAGTATATTTTTTCTTCTGTACTGGTGTTTGTGTTTTTTCTCGCACTACTTTTTGCGGCGGTTGATCCTGTCCTTGCTGGGCCCGGACTTACAAATCCCTTGGAGGAAAGAGGTATTAACGATATGACTGGCCTTCTCAGGGTTGTGCTCTCTGCCTTTATGGCGATTATGTTCCCGATTACGGTACTATTTATTGTATACACTGGTTTTCTTTTTCTTACCGCACAGGGTAATCCCGCAAAAATCTTGGAGGCAAGAAGATACCTTATCTACACCATTATTGGCGCGATACTTATCCTCGGCTCATACGCACTATCTACTGCTATACGAGCGACAGTTAATAACATAGCGCCAGGTACTATATAAGGCGTATAATCAGACCATATGCAATGTTCAGGAGGAGATCTACGAGAAATACTATGCATCATTGCAGATATAGCGGGACTTGGTATTACCCTAGCGTTTAGTGCCGCGTTACTCTTATTCTTTTGGGGAGTGGCGGTGTTTATGTTTTCTGCAGGAGATAGCAAGGCACGCTCAGAAGGGAAGTACAGAATCTTTTGGGGGGTAATTATCATGTTTATCCTCGGCACCGTGTGGGGGTTGGTACGTATCCTAAGACAAACGTTTTTTGGTTAATATGAAAAAACAATTCTCACTACTACTTGCTGGTACTACATTCTTACTCCCAATACTGCCGTTTATTGCCCATGCGCAGACAGTACAATCAATACTTCTTGCTTTTTCGAGGGTTATCGCTGTGATGATTCCTGTTGCCTTTGCGCTTATTTTGCTTGTTTTCCTTTGGGGTATAGCCAAATTTGTCCTTTCGGTCGGTGAGGAGGGAAAGACAGAGGGAAAGGAGTTACTTATGTGGGGGACAATAGCCCTGTTTATCGCCTCATCTGTGTGGGGTATTTCTGCGTATCTTAGAGAGGTAATCGGGGTAGATGGAAATTATGATAGATGGAATCTTGAGCGGTCTACCATTCCAAGCTTTGGCAGCTCAATTTAAGTTGATTAGTCTAAACATTGTTATCCACAGAGATTGATTGCTTACTCACGTCAAAAGGATACTATATAAGTATAGAAAATTCTTTAGAAGATTTATAAGTTAAAAGTAATTCATGAAGAGTAAAATTAGCAGTTCAATAGCGCTTTTTACCACATCAGCGTTTTTAATGGTTCCATTTGTTGCGATGGCAGCTCCGTCGTTTACAAATATAAGTGAATTAGTTACTGGAATAGGTACAATCGTATCACTTCTTATCCCAATCGCCTTTGCTCTTATCCTCCTCTTCTTCTTCTGGGGTCTTGCAAAGTACATGCTTGGCGATGCAGAAGATAAAGAGAAAGGAAAGAACCTTATGATATGGGGTGTCATTGCACTCTTTGTTGCTGCTTCTATTTGGGGACTAGTTGCATTTTTGAGAGATGTTTTTGGGGTTGGAGACGAGGATTTTGTTAGAAATCCAGCCGTTGAAGAAAGGGAAGGCTTAACACTTTAAATCTATTTTGTTAAATAAATAATCATGAAATATATAAAGCTTATAACACTATTGGCTTTCCTAAGCATTCCTTCTTTAGCGTCTGCTGCTGATACAGGAAACATTGAAATGTTTTTTGAAGAAGTGGGTCAAGTTGTATCACTTCTTATCCCAATCGCCTTTGCTCTTATCCTCCTCTTCTTCTTCTGGGGTCTTGCAAAGTACATGCTTGGCGATGCAGAAGATAAAGAGAAAGGAAAGAACCTTATGATATGGGGTGTCATTGCACTCTTTGTTGCTGCTTCTGTTTGGGGATTGGTAGCGTTTCTTGGCGAAGTAATTGGAGTTGATCCTACAGCAGATCCAGATAATCCTTATATTCAAGGCAATGGCGCCTTTTCAATATAAACCTTCATTTTGGTTTATATTAATTAACAAACTAATGCGCGATGGAGCCACTTCCTTTCGAACTCATACAGCTCATTGATAACATCAATCGATTTATCATAAACCCTATAATAGGAACATTGACTGTCATTGCCTTGTTTCTATTTATCTGGGGAGGGATTGAGTTTATACGAAATGCAGATAGCTCTACCGGAAGGGAGACGGGCAAACAACATATGATGTGGGGGCTGGTAGGACTCTTTGTGATGGTATCGTCATTTGCTCTTATCCGGGTGGGACTTGATACCTTTAGGGTGGACAGTGGGTCAGACTTTCCAAGTGAAATACCACTATAAAATAGCTTAAACTAATAAACAAAAATACTGCCATGTGGCAGTATTTTTGTTTATACTTGTCCGCTCGGGAGGATTCGAACCTCCGACCATCTCCTTAAGAGGGAGTTGCTCTACCGACTGAGCTACGAGCGGATAGGAATAATATAGCGCAATTTTTGCTTGATTAAAAGCCCCTCCGGTCACTACTCAGTATCGCGATACATCGCGATACTTGCCTTTGCGTTGGTTTACACCTTCTTGTTATCTAAGAGTAGCTCCATATCGCGATATATCGCGATATGGGGTTATAAGTACTTTTTTATAATGCCGAGTATAGCGCGATGAATCTCTTCTTTAGAAAGTAGGACGCCGTCTTTAGTACATTCAACAACCTTCCATTTATATTTTTTAGCAACATACAAAAATGCTTTTGACGCTTCACGTAGGTGGGCAAGGTCTGCTTCATGGATATCTCGCTTTTTTCCTTGGGTATATTTTCTTGCTTTTTTGTTGTCTACCAACTGTTGACCTATCTCTGGAGGCATGTAGAGGAGTATTGTCATATCTGGCTTAGGAATATTGAGGATACGATACTCAAGATCAATGAGCCACGAAAGGTACGCATCTCGTTTTTTCTTGTTTTGTATTTTTCCTGCTTGATGGCCCATGCTTGCAGATACATATCTATTGCTCAGTACAAGCGTGCCTTCTTTTAACCATTTTTTAATATCAAAAGATTTGTCGTAGCGATCTATGGCATACAGTAACGATGCTCGATACGGACCAACGTCTTTAGCAGAGCCGTATTCACCCCGAAGATACTTTGCGACAAATGCACCTGAGAAATGGTCATACTGAGGAAAATCCACCATTCCAAATGCTTTGCCTTGTGCTTCTAAATACGTTTTGAGGAGTTGTAGTTGGGTTCCTTTTCCTGATCCGTCAGTGCCTTCAATAACAATAAATTTACCCTGTCTCATGATAATGATACTATCATGGAGTGATTGCTCACGATAAACTCTACCTACCAGATAAGTACAAGGTATGGCTCGGCGAGGGCGTGAGTATTGGCTTTTGTACATTATGGAATGAGCCAGAAAAACTTATTCAGACGTACCCCGATTTGTTAAAAAAAGTTGCACTCATTGGTACGCTGTATAGTAGGCAAGGGGTAAATATATTTTTGCGTAACCTTGCACTTAATCCTCAGATACGCACCGTGTATCTATGGAATCATGGCACGCTCTCGTGTAGTCCATTTGGAGTTTCAGGGAGAGAGATATTGCGTGCGCTATGGAGTGGTGGTGTTGCTGATGATCGGATAGTTGTAGGTACAGATTTTAAAATTGAAAAAGAAATTGACATAGCGGTCGTCAAAAAAATAATTACACACGTAGAGCTTATAGAAATTGCCGATGAAGACCTGCAAGAGGTGGTACGTGACCTTCAGAATACTCATACCGCGCCATATATGGAGTCTGTACGATTTGCCGAGGCAGTACCCGAGGTGATTGATGTATTCCCTTCAGAGCATATTGGTTTTGTGGTGCGTGGTAATGGGGTGCTTAATGCATGGACACGGGTGGTGGATAGGATTATGCGCTATGGGATTATAAAGGGTACACAGTACGGTACGAAACAACGAGAGCTTATAGGGGTAACATGGGTCATAGAGGATGAAGACCCTGATAATCCTATGATTGAAAGCGATTTACCGAGTAGCGTAAAACAAACGATTGGATTAAATGCAGATGCGATTGATCACTATACATCGGTGTTTCTCTCTCCAGATACTCCAGAGGGAGTGACGTATACCTATGGAAATAGGTTGATGCGGTACCCAACAGCGCACGGTGATGTCGACCAAATACAGGAGGTAATTATAAAGTCACTTTCTGATTCGCTTGATACAAGGCGCGCTATCGCAACTACGTTAGTTCCTGCAATAGACAAGGATTCTAAAGAGCCACCATGCATCACGCAGATTCAGCTACTGTATAGTAATAAAAAATTGCACATGCTGGTTACGGCACGTAGTCACGATATTTTTAAAGCCGCACTTCCTAATGCCTTTGGGCTAAGAGCGCTTCATAAAAAAATTGCCACAGAAGTAGCGGTGCCAATAGGGAGCCTTCAAATCACCTCACAATCAGCGCATATTTATGAAGGGGAGTGGGATGATGCTAAAAAACTTGTAGAGTGCGCTATCTGGGAGAGAGAACCTCTTGCTATATTTGATCCCGCAATAAGCGCAGATAAGCGAGGTATGTTTGTGATAAGTACCAAGGATTCAAAAATTACCGCATATTTTAAAACACCAAGTGGTGATGAATTGCTCACCGTGTCCGGCAAAACAGCTAATGAGGTCGCAAAAAAAATTGCACAACTTGAGCTTATCATACTTCCTGAACACCTTCTTGATATTGGTGCCGAGCTACAAAAAGCTGAGATTGCTATTGTGCATAACCTGCCATATATACAAGACAAACCACTACCTATAGAGCAAATACCACAAGGGAGTGAGAAAAATAGTGATACAAAAAATAATGTTTGTATTGAGTGTTAAATAATAATTAGAGCATGCGGGTGTGCTATGCATAACCGAAAGATAAGCGGTTTGGTATAAAGAACACCCCCAGCCGAAGCTGGGGGTGTTGGGCGATTGGAGGTGTTTAATAGTTTAGATGTTCGACTGTTGCAAGAACAAATGCCTTCGGCATAAGTCTGGCGACAATCGAAAAAATATCATTGGTTACATTGAAGGAGCAAATAGTGCGATCAAGTTGTGCTAATGCGCTCTTTGCTCCGTCGATGTGTGTGCGATTCAACTTTACGACCGCAATCTCAGCGTTTAGCAATGTCAGCTCAGAGCTGACATTGCCAGCCTTGGTGCCAATGTTCAGCATGGTACGTGCGACAGTACGCACCTCAGGCTCCAACTCTTTCGAAACTTTTTCGAGACCATTTTCTTTTTCGGCTTTCATTTTTTCCAGTACTTGTAGCATTCTTGGAATTGCCAAATATGTATTTGCTGAAACGACTGCTAGGCTGAGTATTGCTTGTTCTGTACGTCTAGCACGCTCTCTATCTTCAGTAGATTTTTTTTCATCATCCGCCACTAGGGCGTATTCATCTGCAACTTCGTGCATTCCAGCAATGGAATCTAGATTATCCCCATCTAGTTCTGGATACAAAATTTTTGTTGCTCCTATGTATAAATCTGAAGGTTCAACCTTTTCGTAGACGCATTCTTTTGCGTCTACACTTGTTGCGATGAACAGGAGAACAAGAAAAGCATAGATGAGTCGCATCGCGACCTCCCTTGGTTAGACAAAAAACAGCCAAAAATATAGTACAATGAAATACTAAAATGTCAAATATTTGCGTGGTCGGTATGCGGGGGTGAGCATTGATTATCTACCCAAAACAATAATCGCCGAATGCATACGCATCCGGCTCTTTTGTTTTGTGCCGAGGAGAGGACTGACCCGCTTTTGCTAAGCTCGTAGACTCGCTAAGCACGCAGGTCGGCCACAAGGGTACTTCCATTTTTATCTCCCTATGGTCGTAAAAATTAGGTCGCGCCTCGCCATCTCGCATTCGCTCGATAAGGCTCCGGCGATGACCAATTTTACTTACGAACAAAGTGAGTTAGTAAAATGGAAATACTCTTGTGGTGCAAGCCCTCACGAACAGTACGAAGGTACTGTTCTTCCTCGCCACTACATTTCGCTTCGCTCAATTTGTGCCGAGGAGAGGACTTGAACCTCCATGGGTTGCCCCGCTTGCTCCTAAGGCAAGTGCGTCTACCATTTCGCCACCTCGGCATGGCTTGCACTATATCATGAGTATTGGGTGCGTAAAAGTGGCAAATATAATCTGTTAATTATGGAGTAGGCGACATGTGATAGTATATAAAGACACAAATACCTAGACATATGGGAGCATTTATCAAAAGAAACGCACTACCAATAGTTGTCTTTATCACTGGAGCCTGTGTGCTTGTGGTTGAGATTGTAGCGACGAGAATACTTTCACCATTTTATGGAAATACCATATACAGTGTTTCAAGTATCATTAGCGTTATTCTCGCGGCACTAAGTGTTGGGTACTATGTTGGCGGAAAGCTTGCTGATAGGCATCCATCACTGATTTATTTTTATGGACTTATTCTGTTAAGTGGATTGTCGCTTGTGCTTTTTCATTTTATTGGCGTGGTGCTTTTGCCGATATTAGGAACCATCTTGTCAATTGCTACTGGCCCATTACTTTCTTCTATTCTTTTGTTTTTCTTTCCCGCTTTTATTATGGGTATGCTTTCTCCGTATGCAGTTACGCTCCAGAGTCACCTATTAAAAGGAGAGGGGATAGGGAGCGTGTCGGGAGTGATATTTTTTTGGTCTACACTTGGTAGTATTTCTGGAAGCTTACTTGCCGGTTTTGTACTGATACCGCTAGTAGGGGTACATGAAATTATGATCGGAGTAAGTGCAGTGTTGTTTATGCTGGGTTTGTTGCCGCTCGTGGTACTTGGATACAAAAAAAATATTGATATTGCAATTATACTGTTTGTCTTTTTTGCGAGTACCTCTGTATATATTACGCAAGCCATTCAGGTAGAAGCGGTATATAGGCATGATGGCCTGTATGAAAGAATCACCATATATGATGGCAAGTTTGAGGGGCGACCCACACGGTTTTTAGCGCAGGACCTTACTATGTCTGCGGCAACCCATCTTGATAGCACAGATCCTACGGATCTGGTTTTTGATTATACAAGATACTATTCGTTGTATGATGCTTTTGAAATAAAACCTAAAAGAGTGTTATCGATTGGCGGAGGGGCGTATTCAATCCCTAAAGCACTTATCGCTGAACTGCCTGATGTTGAGGTAGATGTGGTTGAGATTGAACCTGAATTGTATGAAAGAGCAAAAGAATTTTTCTTCTTAGAAGAATCAGACCGATTGCGTAATCATGTGATGGATGGGCGGCGATTTTTGCATGATTCGTCTGTCCCATATGACATCATCTTTAGTGATGTGTATTACACCTTTTTTTCAATCCCCACACACTTTACAACCAAAGAGTTTTTTACGCTCGCAAAAGAGAAACTCTCACCTGACGGATTATTTATAGGAAATTTTATAGGAAATCTTTCAACAAAAAATCCTTCATTTATTGAGTCAGAGATGAAGACGTTTAAAGAAGTGTTTCCTAACAGCTACTTTTTTGCCGTAGTATCCACCACAAGCGATCAACCGCAAAATATAATGTTTGTGGGAGTAAATAGTGATGCGGTACCAAATTTTCTTGATCCAAAACTGACCACTCACACAAATGCTGTCTTGAGAGAATTGCATGAAAAAATGATTCCTATCGAGAGTATAGATTTTTCAGATGATATTGTGTTTACCGACAATTATGCCCCGGTTGAGTATTACACAGGACATATGTTACAGAAGACATTTTCTTATTGTGCAAAGACCGAAGAGTTGACTGGCGCAAAAAGTGCGCTATGTAGCGCAAAAGACATGCTGTCTCGACTATTTAGTATTTTTTAGATAACAGTACCCACACACTTGCTACGAGCAAGCTCTATAAGTCAAATGGTGCCGGGGGCGGGACTCGAACCCGCACGGGCGCAATGCCCCAGAAATTTTAAGTCTCCTATGTCTACCATTTCATCACCCCGGCATCGATGCGTTAATTATAACGTAGTATAAGCAAAACTCTTTGCCTACATACATGCTTTTGGGAATCGCCCCACGATTGCTAATTCGCAAAGCTCATAAGCATCGCTGGGCGCAGCTCGTTGTCGTGCTCATTCGACTTCGTCTCATTCCGCGCGACATACTCCGCTGTTCGATTCCCGACGTAGGCAAAACTCTTTGCCTACTCCCAGACCTCAGCGAAACACGTTGTGTTTCTAGAGGCCTGGGCGGGAATCGAACCCGCGCGTGGAGGATTTGCAGTCCCCAGCGTTTCCACTTCGCCACCAGGCCGGTGGTGCACCATATTTGCTACTCGGGCATGATACCACACACTTACGCGTCTCGCAGTAATGCATCTATATCCTGCCTGTGTTTTTCACCAGAATCTATTTCTATAGCAAAAAAGGGAATCTGCTTCATTGGCTGCACCTTTTTTACGTGCTCACGAAGCTCGGGCAGTTTTCTTCTTAGAAAGCCAATAGCTTGCTCCTCCTTTTCTCTTGGAAAAACCGTGACGTACACCGTCGCTTGTTTGCTGTCGTTTGAAATGGTGAGATTAGTAACGGTAATGAGTGATTGCTTGCTTGCTTCCTCATTGATAAATTTTGCTACTATTTCTTGCACCTCTCTGGTGATTTTTTCATTTCTTAGTGACATATACAGATATTAGTCTTCTTGTGTTTCAAACGCCGCCATGTAGTCTCCTGGTTGTGGAGCGCTACTGAGGGTGACTTGTACACCGCATTCTTGCCCTTGCGATACGCTAGTAGTCGCTTGCTTTTGTGCTTGAAGCCCTTCGATGGTTCCTTTTCCTACCTCTTCATTGTTTCTCATGAGGTGAACGGTAGACTTTTTTGTTAGTGTGCCACGCTCTACTCGTGCACCAAGTACGTAGGTATTTCGTACAGAGCTAAACACTTTAAGTATTTTTGAGTAGGAGACTTCAACATTGGTTGATCGCATTGGTGTCCTCTCTTTTGCTTCCTTAGCAATCCACTCTGCAAGCTCATATATGATGGTAAAGGTATGGGTGGTTACTCCATCACGTCGGGCTACTTCGCGAGCTGCCGCATCCATGCCAACACCAAATCCAACCACAAGCGCATTGCCTGCGTCGGCAACTGCTCGCTGCACATCACTTTCATTAATGTCTCCAACACTTGCATGTACTGTCCTGAGGGATACCCTGCTTTGATCTATTTTTCCTATTTCGTGCTTGATAGCATCAATAGACCCTAGTGCGTCTGCTTTTATAATTATGGGCAGCACCATTCTATCGTCGCCAGTTTCTGCGCCGTCATTTGGTAATACGTGGATCGCCTCTCTAGCAAGATCTTCAGCTTCCTTTTTGGTTGTAACCGCAACAAAGGTTGCTCCAACCTCTGGCACATCTGAAAATCCAATTACCGAGATGGGGGAGCCAGCAGATGCCTCATTTCGTTTGTTGCCAGCAAAATCTTCAACAATGCGCAGTGGTGCTATAACTGATCCAGATACTACGTACTCGCCTGGGTTAAGGGTGCCGTCCTTTATAAGGAGTGTTGCCGCAATGCCACGTTTTGGATCACGGTGCGCTTCTATAACTATACCTTCTGCCTTTTTGTTGGGATCGTAGGTAAGCTCAGCTATGTCAGCAACAAGGAGCATCATGTCGAGTAGTTCACTTACGCCCTTTCCTGTTTTTGCTGATACCGCTACATAGGGGGTGTCTCCACCAAACCCTTCTATATATATTTCATTTTCTATGAGATTCATTTTTACCCGCTCTACGTCTGCGTTGGTTTTGTCGATTTTTGTAATAGCAACAATATAGGGAATCTTTGCTTGTTGAATCGCTTTTAGAGCTTCTTTTGTTTGTGCCTTTACACCATCTTCTGCGGACACTACCAAAATAACTATGTCAGCAACGGTCGCCCCACGTGAGCGCATGCTCTGAAATGCCTCATGTCCTGGTGTATCAAGAAAGGTTATATGGCGAGGAGTCCCCGTGCTGTCGGTGTGGGTAACTTCGTAGGCGCTTAGATGTTGGGTGATACCACCTGCCTCACTGTCTACCACATGTGTTTTGCGGATGTAATCAAGGAGTGTTGATTTTCCATGGTCAATATGCCCCATTACCGCTATGACGGGTTGTCGTACCACTTTTTGTGGGGGGGTGAGATTATCCATATTGCCTATACGTGGTACTACTTTTATCCTATTCGCGCAAGGACGGCTTTTGCTTTCTCAAGAACGATACGTTCCTCGTCAGTAAGTTCAAACTCAGGTACGTGCGATTTTACAGGTTTAGCAAACATGCTCACCCTGTCTCTTGCGTACAAGCTAGAGAGTACGACACCATCGCCCTCCTCGGTCATAAGCGCTGTAGAAAAGCTGAGATTGCCCCCACTTCCATCACCTTTAAATGGGTTAAATCGAAGCGTCTCAACCGCCTGCACGCTTCGCTTTAATCGTGTCTCTACTGATTCTAGATAGGTCTCAAGCTCGTCCTTAAATGCCGACACCTCTTCTTTGTGAGTAACTAATGATCCGATAACACCTTCTAAGCTTTTTCCGTTGTTGCCGGTAAGTAGTTTTTTGAGGCGTAATTCAATTCGTATCACCCATACAATAAGTATGAGGCACAGTACTGCAAGAAATAGCGCCAATATCTCGGCAAAAAACGGGACAGACATAATACGTTCCATATAGCCATTACTATACCACATCCATCTTGGCAAAAATGTCTAACTCACGATACAATCGCACAATGACTACCGAGACAAACACCACAAATGACGAAAAGAGAATTTACTTAGATTTTGCTGCTGCAACTCCACTTAACAGATCGGTCTACGACGCGATGGAACCGTATATGCTACGCATATGTGCCAATGCAGGCGCGCTACACGCTGATGGTGAGGAAGCAAAAAAAGCCATTGAAGAAGCTAGGGGACAAGTAGCTGCGTGCGTAGGGGGTGCGCCTTCTGAGATTGTATTTACCTCGGGAGGTACTGAAGGAAATAACCTTGCTATCTTGGGTCTGTATGAACGCTTGATTGCTGAAGGCAGAAGCCCATCATCACTGCATATGATGCATCTTAGTATTGAGCACTCTTCAGTACGGGACGCTATGGAAGCGTTAGCTAAAAAGGGAGTCGCTATTACAGAAATACCCGTAGACAAAAGCGGGGTAGTTGATCCTCAGGCGGTGGCTAACTTAGTACAAGACAATACGGTGCTTATTTCTATAATGTTAGTTAATAGTGAAGTGGGAACCATTCAGCCATTGCGAGAAATTGCTGAGCACATTAAATCTAGGCGTGGAACTACCTTGATGCCGTATCTCCATACTGATGCCAGTCAAGCGCCGGTGTTTGTATCATGTAATGTAGAGAGTCTTGGTGTCGACATGATGACCATTGATGCACAAAAAATGTACGGTCCTAAAGGAGTGGGGTTTTTGTACATACGTTCTGGAGTTACTATCGCCCCTATTATGTTTGGTGGTACGCAAGAAAGAGGACTTCGCCCGGGAACACCCGTTACCCCGCTTATTGTTGGGCTTGCTAGCTCGCTCATGCTTGCAGAAGCAAAAAGGAAAGAGAGAAACGAACAGTTTGTCCCACTAAAAAATAGACTTATCGATGGCGTTCTTGCGGTCTATCCAAAGGCAGTGCTTAACGGTGACAGAGAACGTAGAATAAGTGGAAACGTCAACATATCTTTTGTTGGTATAGAAGGAGAGTACATGATGTATGCGCTATCAAAGCGAGGTATTGATGCATCAACCAGAAGCGCATGCCTAGGAAAGCAAAAAGGTGGTTCATATGTTATTAGAGCAATAGCAGGAGGGGATGATGAGGCGCTTTCTGCGATACGATTTTCATTTGGTGACGGCATCACCATGAAAGATATTGACTATACCATCAGTGCAATCAGTGAGATCGTCTCTTCAGTGAGTCACGAGTAGCTAAAGGACATATAATAATTGACAAGTGGCGAAAAATGTGATTATATTCGCATCACCGTAGTACGTATTGCTCACATCTATGTTGCGTGGTGAGGTGATTAAACGGTATGATACCACTAATGGATATTGAAAAACTTACAAAATCACAAATCATCCTCCTCACACTGCTTATTAGTTTTGTGACGAGTATTGCTACCGGTATTGTGACGGTGTCACTACTTGATCAAGCGCCCTCCTCGATGACACGCACTATTAATAAGGTAGTAGAAAGGACGGTAGAGCGAGTAATCCCCATGCAAGCAGAAGAAACTCACACTGCTTCAGCACAAGAATCAGTAACAACCGTGGTGGTAAAAGAAGATGACAAGGTAGCAGAGGCGATTGCTGCAACCACGGACAAAATTGTTCGTATATACACAAGGCAATCAACTGCTTCAGCATCAAGTACTACTGTTGGTGATGTGTTTAAGGGGTACGGTATTATTGTAAAGCAGCAGGGGGTAATCGCGACGGCAGATAATATACTTATCCCTGGTAAGAGTTATGTGGTGAAGCTTGCAGATAATCGTGAGTACCAAGCCGATATACTTGTTGAAGGTAAAGGAGTGATTGGTCTTATGGCACTAGTACCTGCAAAGGGTGAAGAGCTTGCTCTCCCTGTGGTTAGCTTTGCAAATCAAAATACACTAAAGCTTGGTCAAACAGTGATACAGCTAAGTGGTGAGGATAGGGCAAAAGTATCCATCGGCGCAATTGCTGAGCTTGTAAAGGCGGAGACAAAGATATCTTCTACGCCAAGCAAGGCTACATCAACCACTCCTACTGACACCCCTCGCACTTTAACGTCAATTGAAACAACTATTACCACCAAAGTGTTTGATGGTTCGCCGCTCATAAACATTTTTAATGAAATTGTGGCGATAGGTTCAGATGATACATTTGTACCAGTTGGTAACGAAACAATAGCGGTGTTGCTCTCTGGTGCTGCTGCCAAAGAAGCAGTAGCAAAACCATAGAGTAGCATTGGTTACGCCTAAGTGATATTCTCAAGGCGTCATGAGTCGCTTGATTCATAATAGATACAACATATATGGCACCATTCAATAATTTTACCGCAAAAGCAAAGGAGGCAGTCCACAAGGCGCACGAGCTTGCTATTGAGCGTGGTCAAAATCATGTTAACCCACTCCATCTTCTTACTGCACTTGTTTTGCAGGAGGAGAGTATGGTGTTTTCAATACTCGACAAACTAGAGGTGGATTCGATGTTGCTTACCGACGCACTGCTTGATGCGCTTGAGGCACCAGAGACTACCTCGGTACTCTCGCCATCGTATCAGTTGTATATCACTCCAGAATTAGCGCAGGTGCTAGAAAGTGCCGGTAGAATCGCACAAGATTTTTCAGAGCAATATGTTTCTACCGAACATCTCTTTGTTGCTATCCTTGATTTTCCGGGTCCAGCAAAGGAGGTTATCACACGATTCTCGCTCGGAAGAGATCAGGTGATACGAATTCTTGAAGAACTCAAAGAAAACAACACGCACGATGTCACCCCTAAAAAGAAGAACAGAGCACTTCAAAAGTACACTCGGTCACTGACACAGCTTGCGCTTGAAAATAAACTAGACCCGGTTATTGGAAGAGATGCTGAGATAATCAGAGTAATTCAAATTCTCTCACGAAGAACAAAGAATAATCCAATCCTTATTGGAGAGGCTGGAGTGGGTAAGACTGCTATTGTAGAGGGGCTTGCGATGCGTATTGCCAACAATGACGTGCCAGAATCACTTCGCGATAAAGAGCTAGTATTGCTTGACCTTGGACTGCTTATAGCTGGGACAAAGTATCGTGGAGAGTTTGAAGAGCGACTCAAGGCGATAATGAAGGAAGTTGAAAAAGCTGAAGGTAAAATAATTTTGTTTGTTGACGAAATACACACTATTGTAGGAGCTGGTGCTGCAGAGGGAGCGATGGATGCATCAAATATGCTTAAGCCAGCACTTGCGCGTGGCGAGTTTAGAGTAATTGGCGCGACCACACTAAAAGAGTATCAAAAGCACATCGAAAAAGACCCAGCACTCACCAGACGCTTCCAACCAGTGCATGTAAATGAACCTAATCAAGAGGATGCTGTGGCTATCCTTAGAGGGCTACGCGAGAAGTATGAGCTCTATCACGGGGTGCGTATTACTGATGATGCGATTGTTGCGGCAGTAGAGCTTTCGTCTCGCTATATCACGGATAGATTTTTGCCAGACAAGGCGGTAGACCTTATCGATGAGGCGGCAAGCGCTCTTCGCATCTCATTAGAAAATAAGCCAGTAGAGCTAGAAGAGGCGCACAGAAAAATTGTACGACTTGAGATTGAACGCAAGGCGCTCGAGAAAGATGTAAAAGAAACAGAAACACCTGACACGAAACTTATCAAAGAAGCCAAGGAGCGAATAAAGCAAATAGAGAAATCTATTGCTGACCTTCGAGAAAAGACTGCTGAACTTGAACTCAAGTGGAGCAATGAAAAAGCCGCTCACACTGATATCAAGCATATTAAGAAAAATCTTGAGACACTACGCCTTGAGGCAGATAGGGCAGAGGCAATGGCAGACCTTTCTAGAGCTGCAGAAATCCGCTATGGAGAAATTCCTGCGCTGGAGAAAGAGCTCGACCAAAAATTGAAGCGACTTATAAAACTACAAAAATCACGTCGAATTCTTAAAGAAGAAATTACTGAGGCTGATATTGCGTCTGTGGTTTCGATGTGGACTGGTGTGCCGGTATCACGAATGCTTGAGGAAGAAGCACAAAAGCTCTCTCGTATGGAAGAGACACTTGAGTCTGTAGTTATTGGCCAGCGCGATGCGGTCGTGAAGGTCTCACAGGCGGTAAAGCGATCACGTGCTGGTATCTCTGACCCTAATCGACCTATCGGTTCATTCCTCTTTTTGGGCCCTACCGGTGTCGGAAAGACCGAGTTATCAAAGGCACTTGCTGAGTTTATGTTTGATAATCCAGACTCGCTTCTTCGAATTGACATGAGTGAGTATATGGAGCGTCATGCGATATCAAAAATGGTAGGTTCACCTCCAGGGTATGTGGGGCATGAGGAGGGCGGCGCGCTTACCGAGCTTGTACGTCATAGACCGTACAGCGTACTGTTGTTTGACGAGGTAGAAAAGGCGCACCCAGAAGTGTTTAATCTCCTTCTTCAGGTGCTAGATAACGGACGACTTACAGATGCTAAGGGGCGAGTAGTCAATTTCAAAAATACCATTATCATCCTTACCTCAAACATTGGATCACAGTATATAGACAGAATGAGTCATCTTGGATTTACCAATAATGAAGGTGATCAAGCAACTGAGTATACACATGCTAAAGATAAAGTCTTAGAAGAATTAAGAGAATTCTTCAGACCTGAGTTTATCAACCGTCTTGATGAAATTATCATCTTTAACATCCTCTCTCCTGAGGCAATTAAAGAAATTGTTCGTCTACAAGTTGAGATTGTAGTCAAACGACTTATGCAAAAAGATATCACCCTTCAGATTAGCGATGCGGTGTATGCCTACTTGGGCAAAGATGGGTATAATCCTCAATACGGCGCACGACCGCTAAAGCGTCTGATACAAAGTAAGATACTTAATCCGATTGCTGAACTGATTATTTCACGAGGAGTTATGGATGGCGGTACGGTAAGTGTTGACATGAAAGAAAACGAGTTTGTCTTTGATGTAAAAAAGAGCGCAACAAAGGCAAGACGTGTGACTTCAAAAAAAGTAGAAAAGGTGGTAGTGTAGCAATCACAGCTTTGTCCTAGTTGGACAGAGCTACTGCGTCGGTGGCGGAGTGGTCAATCGCACTTGGCTGTAAACCAAGCGCCTTCGGGCTACGGGGGTTCGAATCCCTCCCGGCGCACTTTGAAAAAATCCCCTTTTGGGGATTTTTGAATTAGTGCGCCGTGGAAGCAACGCACCTTCGTGCGTTGCGTGGGATGAGAACCGCCGGAGCCATATCGAGCAACGCGAGATGGCGAGGCGCGACCAGCGTGCTTAGCGAGTTTACGAGCTTAGCAAAAGCGGGTTCGAATCCCTCCCGGCGCACAAAACAAATGAGGGTAATGCGAATGCATTGCCCGATTATTGTTTTGTAGCAGACGGGAGGGATTCGAAAGCCGCAGCCGGTATACAAGACGAGCAACGCGAGTGCTTGTCGGCGAGGCGTTGGCCCCGAGTGCTTAGTAGTTTAAAACGCAGTGAATAAACTACTTAGCAACTCGTGACCGATCCCTCCCAGCGCACCACAGGGAGTACTTCAAGAAATACAGTTGAGCCCTGCTCCTTATTTCTTGTATCCATCAAGATTGCGCTATCACAAGGATGCTGTATATTTTATGCATGAGTAGATTTCTCAATATACACTTTCTAAAAAAGTGGATACGGACTACGGAAGTTGATTCTGTGGTTGGTATTGCCAAAAGAGAGCTTGACACAAATAAAGAAGTATTTGAGTCTTTAAGAGCGTATGATGAAGGAAGAAAAAATATTTCTACCACTGACGTCAAAAAACATTTGCGAAATATATAATATTCTTTGTGCGGCTGGTCTTGTTACTTTCCCCATACCATTTGACGCAGAACAAAAGATTCAAGCAATAGTAGCCAATATAAATGGCTACAGCCTTGGTGTGCCACACTATTTTTCTATCGAAGAAAAGGTATTTGCATATTTTTATTTTATAATTAAAGATCACCCATTTGTGGATGGTAATAAAAGAACTGCAACGCTGGTGTTTCTTGTACTTGCTTCTATGAATAAGTTGCAAATTGTGTTGCCAGACTATGATCTTGACGCTCTAGCGCTATATATAGAAGACAGAAAGCCACAAGATCATCATGAGTTTATTTATTCAATTTCCCAATTGATTCTTCTTCCTAAGGCTTCTTGATATGAAATCCACAACATCGAGTTATTTTTGATTTTTCGCTGCCACCCTATGGTATTGTTATTGTGTGAACAAGACTTCCTGGGTAGCGATAACAGGGGTAGTTGCGCAGCTTATTCTCGTGTTTAGTGCATGGGGATTTTCTGCGTTTTTTAGCTCTGCGAGCTCGGTGTTTTCAACAATTTCTCCGCAGGATAACGTAGGGCAGGTAAGTGGAAGAATTATTTTGGATCCGCAGTTTGGCACTGATAGCAACACGCTTGGACTAGTTACCTGCAATCGTGGCTACCACATTGGTGATACTGGCAGTTGTGGCCCATGTGAGTTTCTTGCTACCATCCAACGAGTATTAAACTTTACATTTGTAATTGCAGTTATCATAGCAACCGCTATGTTTGCTTATGCAGGATTTTTGTACCTTACCTCCAGCACTAATCCAGGAAATATTTCTAAGGCAAAGGGTATATTTTGGAATGTACTCTTTGGATTTGTTGCAGTGCTTGGTGCGTGGGTTGTGGTAAACACCGTATTAAATATTTTGTACAATCGATCACTTCTTGATGTAAGTGCGATAGCATGCAGTGGGGATAATAGAAGTGAGCAATATTTGCCAAATCCAAATGCTGGAAGTGTTGTGGTTGATGTTGCCGGCACAATCAGAGCGCAAATAGCTGAAATTGATAGACTCATTGCGGCTCAAAATGTTATACGACAAGATTGTTATATAAATAATCCAGGTACAACTCTCGCAGCGCAAGCAGCGAGAAGAAATTGTGAAGCGCCAGCACTTACTGCAATAGCAGAATATGAAAAAGCAAAAGCAGAGCTCAATGCGCAACTTGCAGGAACAGCCCCAGTCACCACTGTCCCCGGTACCAATCCACCAGGTACTACTCCAATAAGTACAAATCCTAATGTATTCATTCCACAAGCAAATATAACCCCTGAAGGGGCAGCCTTGGTGGCAAACAACACTAATTCGTACGCTGCAATTATTGAGGCAGAATTAGCGCGCCAAGGAGTTCCAATTTCTCCTGAATTAGTAAGGGCCATCATGAGTGCAGAAAGCGGCGGAAACCCAAATGCAAAGAGCCCAGCAGGAGCAGTCGGACTTATGCAAGTATTACCAAGTACCGCAAGACAGTATTTTCCTGGTATGACTGATGCGCAAATAGAGCAAGAACTACGAAATCCACAAACAAATATTCGTGTTGGCGTTCAAGTGTTAAATGCAAATCTCAATAACCCAAATGTACGCACGGACAATACCAATGACCTTATAGCTTCCTATAACTCTGGCGCTGGCAACCAGTTAAATGCTGCAGGTAAAAAGCCGGCACTTGCAGACTCATCAGATTGTCCAGGAGCGCGAGCATATGAGTGTTCTATTAATCCAGGAGGGCTTGAAGAAACACGTAATTATGTGGCACGAGTAAACTACTATAATCAGTATTATACTAATCAAAACAGGCCAGCAAACAATAATGCAAATTCTGGTACAAATATTCCAAACACGGTAAACCCAGCTGATCTTCCTGACGGAAATGTTGATTTAAATTATTAATAAAATACGTACCGTGAAGCACTCACCATCAGTTAAAATAATTTTTGCTGCAGTTGCGATGCAATTCTTCTTGCTTATAGGAGCTGGGATGGTTGTTGAAAAAGGCGAACATGGTGGCGTGTTACCTGCTTTTGATCTTTCTTCATCGATAGTAGCGGTACGTGGGGTAGCTGATTCGCCATATATTGATTCGTCACAGAGTGCGCAGGTGGTTGATATCACCAATACACAGTTTGGAGCAAATGAAAACGCATCGGGATTAGTAACATGTAATAGAGGTTATCACGTGGGAGATACAAGCAGTTGTGGGCCGTGCGAATTTCTTGCTACTATCCAAAGAATAATTAGATTCATAATACTCGCGTCTGCACTTCTTGCGAGTATCATGTTCACCTATGCTGGATTTTTGTACCTTACCTCCAGCACTAATCCAGGAAATATTTCTAAGGCAAAGGGTATATTTTGGAATGTACTCTTTGGATTTGTTGCAGTGCTTGGTGCGTGGGTTGTGGTAAATACTGTACTAAATACCCTTGCAGGAAGATCGCTTGCCGATGTTAGTCAGATTGCTTGTCAGAACGATGGAAGAAATGCAGGTTTGTTACCAAATCCTAACGCAGGGCAAGTAGTTACTGTAGCAACTGAAATAACCAAAGCTAGAGAGGCGCTCACCAATGCAGAAACTGAAATTCAAAGATTAGAAAGAGAAATTGAATTGTGCGAAAACTTTGCATATGAATCTGATAGAGTGGCTTGTATAAGAGAATCGCAGGCAAAACTTGATGCGTATCGTGCAGAAAGATTACAAATCTTGGAGAATATTGCAACTATAAATGATAGAGAAAATTTAGAGAGATTACGCGCAGAAAGGAGATCCTTAATTTCAGAAGGAATTAGAAATCAGTGTGATATTGCAGCAAATTCATCTAGAGAAGTCTGCGTTAATATTGCAATAAGACGAGCAGCGCTGGATGGTGAAATAGCTGCGCTTGAAAGCAGTCAACCTACAACCCCTACAACCCCAACCACTCCTACAACTCCAACGACACCACCAAGTGGGTTGGAACAATCTACTGCGTATCCAAATAGTGGTTGCTCGTATACAGGTGGTGTGTGTTATGTAGATCCCGCATATAATTCCAAGCTGTCTACATTTAAAAGTAACTTGGATAGCTCAGGATCTGAAGCGATTGTAATGACATCTGCCTACGACACGGTAAATCATGTTAACGCCTGTCATAGTAATGGTACCTGCGCTGATTTTGATTTTACAAATCCATCATATAATGATGCGTACTACACTCAATCTGAGCTTCAAAACATTAACAAGGTAGTAAATGCGGCAAATAGTACTGGAATGAAGGCAGAATGGGAGGTTAACAATCAAAAAGAAAAGGACGATCTACTAGCAGCTTCAAGGTTAGCTGGCACACCTATTCCAGATGATAATGTTAGAGTTGTACCTACTCTTGGTTCAGGAAAATCACACTTTTCAATCTACTGCAATCAGGCGAGAACTGCCTCATGCTCTCTGTAGTCAATCTTAAATATCTACCTAAAGCTTGTTTGACCAATTATGTTTATCCATGTATAGTTTCTCATTATGGCCAATGAAAGATTGATTAAAATCAAAAATAAAGAAACGGGCGAGACGTACTATACCCGTAAAAATAAGAAGAAAGTAGCTCGAAAAATTGAGCTAAAAAAGTACTCAGCAAAACTTAGAAAGCACGTAGTCTTTAAAGAAGCTAAATAATAGGGTAGTATGAAAAGCGCCTCATGGGCGCTTTTCTACGCCACCTGAGGGAATCAAATATAACGGGCCTATAGTTTAGAGGTAAAATTCTGGTCTCCAAAACCAGCGTCCTCCGTTCGAGTCGGAGTGGGCCCGCAACGAGCGTCTAGCGAGTGAAGGGAACACAAAACAGCACCTTCGTGCTGTTTGTTCCGACTCGTACCACAAGGGCATTTCCATTTTTCTAACTCGCAGTGCTCGTAACAAAAATTGGTCAGCACCGGAGCCATGTCGCGCGGAGCATAGCGAGCACGACAGGCGAGGTCGGGCAGGAGCCACTTAGCACAACGTGCTTAGTGAGCTGACGCCAATCGGAGTGGGCCCGCCTTCGCATACGCAACGGCGTGGCAATGCCCGCCACAGATATCGCATATGCTGAGCTTTGCCATGCCAAAGCTTCAGTGACGATAGAATTACTATCGTCGTGTTAATACGATACTCTTTAGCCGAGCTACGCAAGAAATCGCCGCGCAAGATCAATGGCAGACGATGGAAGTGTTTCTGGCGAAAGCCAGGTGATTTGCTTGTTTCGTTTAAACCACGTCATCTGTCTGCGGGCATAGGCAGCATCCTTTTGTGTAAGAGCATCTATAAGTGCGTCTTTTGTCATTGCGCCCTCTACGTATGAAAGGGTGAGGGTAAAATCAAAGCCAAGACGTGAGGCAATTTGAGGGGTGAGGCGATTCCTCTCATTGCTGATTTCTGTAATCATATTATCTACACGGTGTAAAACCCTTTCGTGTATTCGCTGGATTAACTCATCTCGCTGCCACAGGATACCTATCCATAGCGTGTCGTACGGTGCGTCGCTCATAGTTGCTTGAGGAGGCACTACTCCAAGTGTGTCTACTATTTCAAGAGCTCTGATGAGGCGCTGCTTATTTTGTTGTTCAATTGTAGCGGCTCTGTGAGGATCCTTTGCTTGTAGCATGGCAAAAAGGGTATCGGTGGTCATTGTAGTAAGTGATGCACGAAGCACTTGGTTTGGTGGTACTTGGGGTAAAGATTGTCCAAACAGCAGTGCATCTATATAAAATCCAGTACCACCTGCAATAATAGGAATAGCACCTTTTGCGGCGATACTAGTAATTGCCGCCTTTCCATCGTGTACAAAGTCTGCGACGGTGTACTCTCTTTCAATAGGGGCAATATCTAGTAAGTGATGAGGAATACCTAACATTTCTTCCGGCGTCACCTTTGCGGTGGTGGTATCAAATCCTTCATATACCTGACGTGAATCAGCAGAGATAACTTCTCCGTGTATCTCTTTTGCAAGGGTTATAGCTAGGGCACTTTTACCTGAGGCAGTTGGACCCACTACGGCAATTGCTTTTTGCTTACTCATTGACATGAGTATTCCATACTTTTCTTCTTAGGCAATGCTTGTATACTATTAAATATACACTTAGACCAATATACCTATGGCCATAGAACAATTAATACAACAAACAGAAAGAGAGATAGAAAATCTTGAAAAGCAAGAAGAAAGACTGAATTCAGAATTAACAAAAAAAGAAGCTGAAATTAAAAAGGATGAGGAAGAAATAAAAAGAAAGGAAGGTGACATAGAAAGAATGAAAAGAATACTTGAGCGCAAGGATCAAGAGGCAGAAACAATTAAAAAGCAAATAGAAGATTTCAAAAGAAAGGCAGCACAAGCGCAAAAAGAACTTGCTGATCTATCTACGCGCCTGGCACGAGAAGAAAATCAAAATAAATCAAAATAAGTAAATATACTTGTTGAGATTTTTGGCTATATTTCTTGAGTGTTGGAGGACTTGGTCACGAGTTGCTAAGTAGTTTATTCACTACGTTCTAAACCACTAAGCACTCTCGACCCCAGCTCGGCGACAATTTTGCTTCACTTCATTTCGCAAAATCGTAGACCGCCTACGGCGATGACCAATTTTACTTACGAGCAACGCGAGTTAGAAAAATGGAAATGCCCTTGTGGTACAAGTCCCTCCTCCAGCAATTCACAATAGTCGTCAAAAGCTCCGCTTCTGACTCCTTTGTTCATGGTGCTGGAGGAGGGACTGACACGCTTTTGCTAATTCGCTTCGCTCATAAGAACGCTGGTCGGCCACAAGGGTACTTCCATTTTTATCTCCCTACGGTCGTAAAAATTAGGTCGGACCTCGCCATCTCGCATTCGCTCGATAAGGCTCCGGTCATGACCAATTTTACTTACGAACAAAGTGAGTTAGTAAAATGGAAATACTCTTGTGGTGCAAGTCCCTACGAACAGTACGAAGGTACTGTTCTCCTCCAGTACTACACTCGCTTCACTCGTTTGTGCTGGAGGAGGGACTTGAACCCTCACACCCTTTCGGGCAATTGATTTTGAGTCAATCGCGTCTACCATTCCGCCACCCCAGCATGGTCAAACTATAACGGTTTTTTGAAATTTTTCCACTATAACAATATTTGCTATACTGTTTTGCATGAGCGCACAAGAAGCAAAATCAGATAGGCAATACTATGAATCAATCTTTTGGGTTGAATTAGACAAGATAAAGCCAAACCCATTTCAGCCTCGAAAAGAGTTTGATGAAGCAAAAATGCGAGAGCTCGCAGACTCTATCAGACAGTACGGTTTGCTTCAGCCACTCGTAGTAACTCGAAAAGAAATAGAAAAACCTGATGTAGGTATCACGGTTGAATATGAGCTTATCGCAGGAGAGCGTAGATTACGTGCATCAAAACTCGCAGGGCTTACCCTGTTGCCGGTTATAATCCGCGCGGGTGAGCAGAGTGACAAAATGAAGCTAGAGCTTGCTATCATAGAAAACCTGCATCGAGAAGATCTCAATGCGGTAGATAGAGCACTCGCCTTTAAGCAGCTTGTAGATACGTATGGATACAAGCACACAGAGATTGGTAAAAAGCTTGGTAAAAGTAGAGAGTACGTATCAAACACCATACGTATGCTCATGTTGCCACAAGACATGCTTGATAGTCTTGCAAAAGGGGAGATAACCGAAGGACTTACCAGACCACTTATGATGTTAGTGGATAGACCTGAGGAGCAGCGAACGCTCTATAAAGAAATGTTACTCAAGCGCCTTACCGTACGTGAAGCTGAGGGTATAGCACGGCGTATCGCAGAAGACAGAGCTCGAAAAAAGCCACTCCCACCAGATATGCTTGAGCTTGAGCGCACACTCACCGAGACACTCGGCACAAGAGTAACCATTCAGCCAAAAGATCAAGGAGGAAAAGTCACCATAGACTTTTATGACACCAGTGACATCAAGAGTATTCTTGATAGATTGCAGCACTCATTAGGCGCGCCCGCTATAACCCTTGCTGAGGCTACCGGTATTGAACCAGCTCCTGAAGAGGCGTCACTATACACAGATGACATGCCAAAGAAAGAAGAAGAGGAGAGTGAGCTATACTCTGTTCGAAATTTTTCTATCTAGTCTTTTATTTTTTAACGATAGGGGTGAGCCCCAGCGCATTTCGTATGTGACGCTTTGCAATTGAGGTCTTTGCATGTTCAAGCCATTTCTTTGATGGCTTGTTTGACTTTTTTGTTTCAATTTCAACGATGTCGCCGTTTTTTAGTTTAGTATCTAGCGAGACAAGCTTGCCATTTACCTTTGCACCAGAGAGATGATCACCAATGTCTGAATGGATGGTATAGGCAAAATCAACTGGGCTAGAATCAATAGGTAGATCAATCACATCTCCCTTTGGCGTAAAGACAAATACACGATGACTAAAAAAGTCACCCTTGAGTTCATCTAAAAATTCCTCACCCTCTAGTACAGAGCGTTGCGCGTGTGCTATTTCTTCTATCCATTCGGGTATCTCACTACTTGGCTTTGTGGTATCTGCTGGTGTTGCTAGTTTCTTTTTTCCAAATCCTGGAAGCATTTGCCACACCCACAAAAAGCGCCCCTCACCTCTCCCTTGCTCTTTGTACGAGAGGTGATTAGCAATACCCCACTCAGACTCCTTTTGCATGTCAGGTGTTCTGATTTGTACCTCAATGATAGAGCCATCACCTGCAAAAATTGTCGTATGGAGTGATTGGTAGCCATTAGGTTTAGGAAATGCAATAAAGTCTTTGATACGACCAGGAAGCGGTCTCCATTGCGCATGTACGATACCAAGCGCTCTATAACAGTCATCTATCGAGGTAACTACTACTCGTATCGCGGCAATATCAAAAATCTTTTCGATATCATTGTCTTTGCGAGCAAGCTTGCGCCATAGACTATATAAACCCTTGATTCGAGAGCTAGTATGAAAATCACGAAGTCCCGCCTTTGCTAGCTCACGCTTAAGTGTGTGCTGTACTTCGTTAAGTGCCATCTCCATCTTCTTCTCCTTGTCATTAAGAAGGTCACTGATGGTTTTGTAATCCTCAGGGTATACATACGCAAACGACAGATCCTCAAGTGAACGTTTGAGGAAGCCCATACCAAGCCTGTCTGCAATAGGGGCATAAATCTCTAGTGTCTCTAGCGCGATGCGTTTGCGCTTGTCTTCACGCACATGCTCAAGTGTCTCAAGATTATGCAGTCTATCCATGAGGCGGATGATAAGAATACGAACGTCTTGGCTAGTTGCCACAAACAATTTTCGGAGTGACTCAACATGTCGCTCTAGTCCTTGGTACCTAAGCTTCCCTAGCTTGGTTACCCCATCTACAAGAAAGAGTATTTCATCACCAAATTCACGACGAATATCCTCAGGAGAGACCCCCACGTCTTCAATGGTGTCATGAAGTAGTCCTGCGGCAATGGTTTGTGCGCCCATGCCTATTTCTGCAAGCTTTTTTGCGGTGGCGTAGGTGTGGATAAAGTACGGCTCGCCGCTAAGTCGCTTGTGATCTTTGTGTGCATCCATGGCAAAGGTGTATGCCTTTTCAACCAAGGCAATATCCTCCTTGCTTGGGGAGTGCATGAGGGTGACAAGTTCTTTAGATGATTGCATTTCCATATAAAGATTGTATAGTCTTGTGCGGTAAAGGCAATGGGAGGAAGTGTGTTGACCTACGTGTTGCATCTAAATCCACAACATACATGCATGTTGTGTGGAAATATTCACGTTGATGGAAATAGACTTTCTTGTCCAGAAAAGCAGAAAGAAATAAGGAAAAGAGACGCAAGAGAAAGGTTAGAGAAGGTAGAAAAGAAAAATAAAAAATAGCATCAACATGTAGTGGCGCCCAAGCAAGTCTTGGGTGCTCTATTTTTTCTTGAGGTATTCAAGAGCCTGCTCTACGGTGAGTGCCTCAATATCAATCTCTTTAGGGAGATACACATTGGTAAATCCGCGCTTAAGAAAGTACCCTTGTTTTGAGGTGAATACTTTTATCTGTTTACCCGTCTTTGGATGCGCGCCTACTTCTCGAGCTATTTTTGCGCCTCGGCGTTGCTTTGGCTCGCTTAATATTTCAAGAGCACGGGGAAGTTCTATGGTGTATACATCGTCCTCCTTTAGAGATCTAAAATCACTTTGGTGGACTATAAATGGTCCAAATTTACCAACACTAGCAGATATTGCTTCACCAGTTTCTGGGTGGTTTCCAAGCACTCGCGGCAAGCTCAAAAACTTTAGTGCATCGGCAAGAGTGATTGTTGCAAGGTCATACCCCGCTGGTACACTTGCTCGTTTTGGCTTTATCTTTTTCTTACCCTCCTTTTTGGCACCATCGCCAACTTGTACGTATGCACCAAATCTTCCTTCCATAAGATAAATTGGCTCACCGGTTTCTGGGTATATACCAATTGGTTCATTGAGTGAAATTTCTTTTCCTGCTTCAGTGCGGGCACCGTCACATTCAGGAAATTTCGTACAACTCATAAATGTTCCATTCTTAGAAAGTTTGTACTCCATAGCAGCGCCGCACTTTGGGCAAGGAAATTCTTCAGGCGCCTTTCCTAATGATGTCTGCTTTTCTATGTCTGCTTTTGACAATACTTCTTTAGTAAATGGGGTATAAAAATCCTTGAGGGTTTTTTCATACGAGCGTTTTCCATCGGCAATATCATCCAGCTCGTCTTCCATTTCTGCCGTAAAGGTATCGCTAATATAAGTAGGGAAGTGTGTTTCTAAAAACGAGGACACCACGTCACCGGTAATGGTGGGTAACAGTGTGCGACCCTGCTTCTCGACATACCCTCGGTCACCAAGTGTCTTTATGATTGAGGCATAGGTAGATGGTCGTCCGATACCGCGCTTTTCAAGCTCTTTAATAAGTCCCGCTTCTGAGTAGCGACCAGGTGGCTGTGTTTGCTTTGCTTCTTTGTGTATAGCAATAAGGGATAGCGCCTCGCCTTCTTTTACTGGCGGTATTTCAACTTCTTCGGTACGCGCCGCAGGATCAACCATCATCCATCCATCAAAAAGAATTCTAGAACCATTAACAACAAAATCTGGAATAGTATGATTGCTAATAGTAACCGCAAGACGGGTTTTCTTCATAAGTGCGTCGGTCATTTGTGAAGCAACGGTACGCTTCCATATAAGGTCGTAGAGACGTGTTTGATCTTCGTTATCACCTGCGCTTCGTACTGATATGGTAGTCGGGCGTACTGCTTCGTGTGCTTCCTGAGCGTTTTTTGATTTAGCACTGTACTCTCTTCCTGTGTGGTACTTTTTTCCAAAGGTATCCGTCACATACTCACTAATTGCATTGCGTGCCTGTGTAGATAGTGCAGGTGAGTCGGTACGCATATAGGTAATATGTCCCGCTTCATATAGCTTTTGCGCTGCACCCATAGTGCGGCTTGGTGAAAAGCCAAGACGGGTACTAGCCACCTGTTGCAGGGTGGATGTAGTAAAGGGAGGTTTTGGTGAGCGGGCGGTGTCTGTCTCTTTTATTTCTTTTACGTACCAGGCGCCGTTGTTACCCTTGGTGAGTATGTCATCAGCTTCAGCACTTGTTTTGGGCTCTTCTGAGCATATAGCGGTAAATTCAGTACCTTCATGAGCCTTGAGTATTGCCTCAATAACAAAATAGTCTTCAGGGATAAATGCGCGTATCTCACGCTCACGCTCCATGATGATGCGCAGTGCTGGAGACTGTACTCTTCCTGCGGATAGTCCGTACCGCACTTTTTTCCAGATAAGACCAGAAAGATCATAGCCCACTAGTCTATCAAGCACCCTTCGTGCCTCTTGCGCCTTTCTGAGATTTTGATCTATATCACGAGGAGATCGTATCGCCTCCTGTATTGCCTCTTTGGTAATTTCGTTAAAGGTAACTCGTTTGGTTTTTGATGCTGGGAGCGATAGGGCCTCATATAAATGCCACGCAATTGCCTCGCCCTCTCTGTCCGGGTCGGTTGCGAGGATAATGCCGTCTGCTTTTTTTGAAAGTGCGGAGAGATCAGAAATCACTTTGTCTTTACCCTTTGCAATTTCATAGTGGGGAACAAATCCCGCCTCTATGTCAATAGCATGCTTATTGCTCTTAGGAAGGTCACGTACATGCCCAATAGACGCGCGCACTTCTACACGCTCGTCTTTAAATTCTGGCATGGCAGATACATATTTTGAAATTGTCTTTGCCTTTGCAGGCGACTCAACGATAATTAATTTCATGGATAGTTATGTATTGTTCTCTACACGCTCGTGCAGGGCAATCAATACCACAGCAGTACAAAGAGTGCAAATAACAGCACTGTGTACAACCAATGCACGTGTTGTACTAATGGTATCAACTATGTACAGCAACACTACGGTGTGTACGTGATGCTTGGATACATATACCCTCCTTGCTCGTGTAGTAGTCCGCGCAATTCCATTGCGCTAAAAAGGGTAATGGCTTCATGGGGTGGCATACGCAATTCGCGCAACAACACATCTCGTTCCATTGGCTCTCTACTTATAATAGAGAGTACCGCCCGCTCAGCAGCCGAGAGTATGCGTGGTTGAGGAGGGGTATCAGCGTATGTGCTAATACCTAGCGCTTCAAGGATATCCTCTGGTGTGCGAATTGGTGTTGCCCCGTCTCTTATTAGGGCATGGGGTAGTTGCGAGGTGGCGCTATATATTGACCCAGGTACCGCAAGGACTTCTCTGCCGTACTCGAGTGCTAATCGGGCAGTAATAAGCGTGCCGGATTTTTCAGTTGCTTCTATTATAAGTGTTGCATGAGAGAGTCCCGCCATAATGCGGTTGCGCTTTGGGAAGCTCCACATTTGTGCGGTGAAATCAGGTTCAAACTCAGAGAGTAACAATCCACCGCTACTCACGATTTTTTTTGCGAGGATTCGATGGCGACGTGGATACAGCACATCTTCGCGGAGTCCTGAACCTGGAACCGCGATAGTTGGTAAACCAAGCGCAAGTGCTTGTTCGTGCGCAATGCCATCAATACCAAGCGCAAGTCCAGAGACGATACATATTGGATACTGCGTTAATCCTGCGAGTAACTTTTCTACGACCATAGCGCCATATGCAGTAGGAGAGCGTGTCCCTACGACACACAGGTACTTGTATTCTTTTTGAGGGAGAGTGCCGATTGCGTAGAGGGACTTTGGTGCATCAGAAATGGTAGCTAAAAGAGGAAAGGTAGTATCGGTGGCACAGGTGTATATTGTGTCCATGTCACTATTGTAGTCTAGGTACCTGCGCGTGCAATAGGGTAGAGGTGTTTGACCTCTTTCCCGTGTACTGCTACCGTTATGGATATACGGGAAAATAATCACTAGTATGCTCGATATTAAATTCATTCGCGAAAATTTGGACGTAGTAAAGGATGCGGCAAGAAAAAAGCACGTCACCGTTGATTTGGATAGACTTGTGTCTCTTGATGACGAGCGAAAGCAACTTCAGCAAAAGGTGGATGAATTGCGAGCGATGCAAAACGCTGCATCAGACGGCATTACCAAGGCAGCAAATGCAAGCGAAAGAGAGATACTCATTAGTAAAATGCGTGTCCATAAGGATGAGCTACAAAAAGAAGAAGAAAAATTGAAGCAGGTAATGCAAGAGTGGCAGCTGCTTATGGTGCAGGTACCCAACGTACCAGACATGACGGTACCAGATGGTGAGAGTGATAAAGATAATAAAGAAGTGCGAACATGGGGTACTATTCCAACATTTTCATTTACCCCAAAGAGTCACGTTGACTTGATGTTGGCGCTTAACATGCTTGATCTTGAACGTGGTACAAAGGTTGCTGGGTTTAGAGGATACTTTTTAAAGGGTGACGGCGCTCGGCTTAATTTTGCGGTATGGCAATTTGTGATGGATCATTTTCTTAAACAAAAGCCAGAGTATGTGCCAATGATTGTCCCTAGTATGGTACGCCGCGAACCATTTTTGGGCACCGGCTATCTACCACAGTCAGAAGAAGATTTGTATAAGACACAAGATGGTGACTACCTAGCGGGAACGGCAGAGGTTTCGATGATGGGATACTTTATGGATGAGGTGCTCGATGGGGCATCACTCCCGATGAAGTACTTTGCTTTTTCACCATGTTTTAGACGAGAAGCAGGAAGCCACGGAAAAGACACCAAGGGTATTATGCGTGTGCATGAATTCTTCAAGTTTGAGCAAGTCATACTATGCGAGGCATCACACGAGACATCAGTTGCCTTTCATGAAGAGCTCACCAGCAATTCTGAAAAACTACTACAGCTTCTTAATGTGCCATACCACGTGGTGCTTAACTGTGGAGCAGACATTGGTCTTGGACAGGTAAAGAAGTACGACATTGAAGCGTGGGTCCCAAGCGAGCAGACTTATCGCGAGACACACAGCGCTTCATACTTCCATGATTTTCAGACACGTCGATTGAATATTCGATACAAAGATGAAAGTGGAAAAATGCGTTTTGCGCACTCGCTCAATAATACGGCTATCGCTACCCCACGTATTTTGATCTCAATCATTGAAAACAATCAGCAAGAAGATGGCTCGATTGTTATTCCTGAGGTGCTTCGTCCCTACATGGGCAAAGACGTGATACGCTTATAGGTATATGCCGAGGCCGCATACATTTTCCTCACTAGAACGTAAAGCGAGATACAGAAAAAAGCTACTCATACGAACAGGAGTGATTTCTTTGTGTGTAATTGTTGCGGTGGTAGCCATGGTGTATTCCCTCCATATGGCATTTTGGCGAATTTCTACCATTGTTGTGCATGGTAATGCCGTAGAGGAAGTGGCAACCATACAAGCGCAAGCAAATGAGGTACTCAACAAAAAATCTTTTTTTATTTTTCCGCAAAATAACATACTCCTTGTTCCTCTTGATGTGATTGCGGCACAAATTTTGAATTCTCTCCCAAGAATGAAAGAGGTCGCTGTAACACGAGCGGGACTAACCGCACTTGAGATAGCAGTGGTTGAGCGAGAGCCGCACGCGCTATGGTGCATGGCAGATGCATCGTGTTACTACATAGATGAGACTGCTATTGGATACGCTCTTGCCCCCATCTTTTCGGACTCGGTGTATGTAAAATACTCAAAAGAGGGTAGTACAGAAGCGCCACTTGGAAAGACATTGATAGCTCCAGCGCACTATACCCACCTAAGCGAGCTGGTGTCGTTTTTGACAGCGCATGAGTATCCAATTACGCAGGTTGCTATTAGTGAAGATGAGCAAGAAGCATTTTTGACTATCAAAAACGGTCCTGAAATTCGTATTAATATTGAGGATGAACTTTCTGCACGGGCAGATATGATTATTACCATCTTTAATGAGGAGCCACTGCGTGATATTGCTATTTCAAGTATTGACTACATTGATATGCGATTTGGAAAGAAACTGTATTATCGATTTGTTGGTGAGGATACCCCGCAGGGAACAGCAACTCTCCCCATAGACGGGTAAGTCGCGGTATACTATTTCTAATGCTGTTGTATTACTACACGCTTTGGCATTATACGCGCGCACCAAAAGAATATCTTGGTGTGTGGGTAAACTTTATGTGGTTTGTACTCCATGTGTTTTCGATACCTATCTTGCTACGTACATTATTTGACCCCTTTCAACGATTAAGCGAGCGGTACAGTGGCGGCTTGCACCTCGACAAACTAGCAGAGGTGATTATCGTCAGTCTTATTATGCGTATCGTTGGATTTTGCATACGCAGTATCCTAATAATAATTGGACTTGTTTTTCTTATCCTTACCTTTAGTCTCGGGCTACTATTATTTGTCGTGTGGTTTTTTATACCAATTATTATTCCTGGACTTGTCGCGCTTGGGGTGGCTATAAGTGTTATGTAATATGAGCTTTGCTGACCTACAAGAATACGTATATAAGCACTTTGCACCCATCTTTGTTCTTGAGGCTACTATCGACACGCCGGTGCGCAGAAGAATTTCTCGTGTTATTGCAGCGGCATTTTTTGCAATGGTGATCCTTTTTGCAGCGGCTATTGTTGTGCCACAAGCATCTCCCTTTATCACCAGCTTCGAGACTCTCTGGGCAGGAAGCTCGCTTATACTATTTTCACTATGGACTTCGTTTGCCCTGCTTGAGTGGTTTAGAAGATCATACTACTATCGCGGACTTGATTTTGTCCTTGCAGAACTAGAAAGTCACGGGTCTACTTCGGTAAGTTTTGAAGTTAGTTCTATTGTGTACTCGACCAATCCGTATGATGTTACCGAGGGGTTTCTTACCTCATACTTTGGTGGCGTTATTCTTACCCGATTAGGAGTGAGTGATGATGCACGCGAGCAATTTTTGCAAAGTCAGCGGGCACACCTAAGTGGTGGTGCCGTTAGCTTTTATGGAGAGGGTCCGGTAACCATCTCTAAGTATGCATCTGCAATCTATCGTGCGGATACGTCACTGCAAGAATTTTTGTTTTCTGTAGAAGTTCAAGAAAGTGATTTTGTCGGTACCTCGCTATGGGTAGAAGAAATTTTCAGAGAACGTAGATTGCGTCAACGCTGGTGGGGAAGAGATAACTTGGGAAGATTCCCTGCAATAGGCAGATCACTTGGCTATGGACAAACATACTTTTTGGACAAGTACGGTCACGACATTGTAACGGATGCAGTGTACGAGTCATCGCAATTTGCGTGGCGTGAACGTGAAGAGGTAGACAAACTTGAAACTATTTTGTCGCGAAACCGACAATCCAATGTGCTATTGGTAGGAGAGCCTGGAATAGGAGAAATGGAAATCATTGCTCGCATTGCTCGCCGTATTAAAGAAGGGAGCGCACTTCCTCCCCTTATGGATAAGACGGTGTTTATTTTCAACCCTACCGCTATGGTAGAGACCGGTAAGGCATCTGGCGCATTTGAGCATGAATTTATAAAGATACTCGACCAGTCTGCATATGCAGGCAATATTATTTTGGTGGTACAAAATGTCACCTCATTTATAGAGGCGACCAAGGCAATAGGAGTAGATGTGATTGATTTGATGACGCCGTACTTTTCATCGAAAGATTTGCAAATCATCTTTACCGATGACCCACAGGCGTATCACCACACGCTAGAAAAGCACGGAACCATCATGCAGTATTTTGATACAGTATTTGTTGAAGATTTAGACGAGTACATGTTGGTGCGTGTCTTGGGGCGTGAGTCGCTCATGCTTGAAGAGCGACATGGTGTGTTTTTTACCTACCAAGCAATATTGGAAGTCATACGAAGCGCAGACAGATACTTTGCAAATGGGGTGATGCCAGACAAGGGATTTGACCTTATGCGAGAATTGGTAACTACTGCAGTAGCACACAAGCAGGGATATATTGTACAAAAAGACGTACTCACGCTTGTAGAAGGAAAAACAGGCATACCCCTTAGCGCCCCAACCAAAGAAGAACAAAAAATGCTTATCGATTTGGAAAAGCGACTACATGAAAAAATCATTGGGCAAGACGAAGCGGTAACCGCTATAGCAAAGGCCATGCGAAGGTCTCGGGCGGGAGTACGTACTATGGAGCGACCGATGGGATCGTTTTTGTTCTTAGGACCTACTGGTGTAGGAAAGACCGAAACCACAAAGGCGCTTGCTGAGGTGTTTTTTGGAAACAAAGAAAAAATCATGCGCTTTGACATGAGCGAGTATCGAGGTGCTGATGCCCTTGATAGACTCATTGGCTCATTTCAATCTGGAAAAGCCGGAACGCTATCAAGCGCACTAAGAGAGGGGCAGTACGGCATTGTGCTTTTGGATGAGTTTGAAAAAACAAATCCAGACGTTCATGATCTATTTCTTCAGATTCTTGATGAGGGGCAATTTTCTGACGCTCACGGCAAGCGGGTAAACGCACGCAACGTTATTGTGATAGCAACATCAAATGCGGCAAGCGATAAAATATGGGAGTACGCAAAAAGTGACATTGACCCATCATTACATGCTGATGACCTTACCAATGAAATCATCAAGCGAGGGATTTTTAAACCCGAGCTACTTAACCGCTTTGATGGTGTTATTGTCTTTCACCCACTTTCTGTTGAGCATATTAAAAAAATCGCCGGTCTTATGCTCCTAAAGTTAAAAAAGCGACTAAGAGAGCAAGGGGTAAACCTTGAGGTATCAGATGCAATGCTTGAGATGATAGTAAAAGAGGGATACGACCCACAATTTGGTGCTCGCCCAATGAATAGGGCAATACAAGAACATATAGAACAAAAGGTGGCAGACAAGCTAATAGCAGGAGAGGTTAAAAGAGGACAGACGATAACTATATAAATAAGGGAGGGGCGTTCAAATATGTTGAACGCCCCCCTATCAATTGTTTGCTACTACTCTCTGACCTTTCTTTTGACTTAATCTTTTTTTCAACAACAAAATTTCTTCTTCAGTAATTGTTCTGGACAAGCAAACAAATGCAAGATTATTCGCAGTAGCTATCTCTGGGTTGATAATTGATGCCATATCTCTATAGAAAGGGACAAATAGATGCTCATGATTACAAACAACCCACGCTCCTTCTGAGTCGGGTATTTTTGCCAACACCTCCGGGGACTTGGTTATTGTTAAGTACCCAACACCGGCAATATATATTTCTTGCGATCTCCCGTCACTCATTTGCACCTCCGTTGTTGCTACTAATACTTTGCACATTTGACAGTAATTAGTCAATTGCTAGGCTTCAGGTATGGACTCATTTTGGAACAATCTCAAAAAGCCCTTTTTTGCCCTTGCGCCAATGGCGGATGCCACTGATCCTGCATTTAGAAAACTTATCGCCTCATACAAAAGCGCGGATGTGATGTGGACAGAGTTTGTCTCTGCTGATGGTCTGTATCACACCAGAGAAGTGCAAAAAATACCCGACGCTGAAAATCCCCTCATGCTTGATTTGCAGTATGATGCAGCAGAGCGACCTATTGTAGCGCAGCTATTTACGCACTCTCCCGACATGATGGAGTATGCAGCAAGGCTGGTAGCATCACTTGGATTTGATGGAGTAGATATCAACATGGGATGCCCCGACAGAAGTGTGATGAAGCAAAAAGCTGGTGCAGAGCTCATACGGTATCCCGAGCAGGCAGTTGCCCTTATCCATGCTGCAAAAAAGAGCGGCCTCCCAGTATCGGTAAAAACACGATTAGGGTATAACAAAGACGAGCTTGAGACGTGGCTCCCTACCCTCCTTAGGGGAGAGCCATCTGCGGTGACTATTCATGCACGTACTAAAAAAGAATTATCCCTTGTCCCAGCGCGGTGGGAGAGAGTAGCGCGCGCCGTAGAAATACGAGACGAGTGCGGTAGTAGCGCGCGCATACTGGGTAATGGTGATGTTCAAAGTCTTGACGATGCCCGAGCTAAAATAGCCGCAACAGGAGCTGATGGGGCTATGATTGGGCGAGCGGTGTTTGGTAGACCATGGCTCTTTGATGAGCGAGTAAACGAAGCAACCCTATCGCTACGCGATAGACTCAGCGCGCTACTTGCGCATACCGCCCTATATGAAGAATTGTTGCCTCATAAACATTTTATAAAAGTGCGCCGCATGTATAAATCCTATGTTTCTGGCTTTGACGGCGCCAAAGACTTGCGCGAGCGCCTCATGAATGTGCAAACCGCTCTTGAGGTGAAGGAGGTAATTACCCAGTTTCTTGCCACTCACGACTAGGCACTGTTATACACATTGCGCCCCATGCATATGAGAGGGATACTATAGAGGTGGAAAGCGAGCTCATTCTTCAGACGAATATTTTTTTCTATATCACCTCCGTTGCGGTGGTGCTTGTAACCGTGATGGTTATCGTAGTTCTTTATTATGTACTAAAAATAGTACGTACCATCGCAGAGATAACAGATACGGTAAGAAAGGGAGTGCGTTCAGTATCTGACGGAGTAGATACCGTGAAAAAGATGGTAGAAGAAGGTGAGTCAAAAATAATGCCGATTATGTCGTTTGTCGCTCATCAGGCAGAACGATTTGGATCGGGCGCAAAGCCAAAGAGGGCAAAGCGTACAAAGCGAGAAGATGATGAATCAGCGTAATTATTATTGTGTTAATCATACTGCATGGCTAAGAAACAAGCATCGGGCGCTGGGGTAAAGCTAGGGATAGCAGCAGCTGCCGTCGCCGGAATTGCAAGCGCATACTTTTTATATGGCACTAAAGAAGCAGCAAAGAACCGAAAGAAGGCAAAGGGTTGGATGCTAAAGGCAAAGGGTGAGGTTCTTGAGCAGGTAGAAAAACTTAAAGAAGTAGACAAGGATAAGTTTATGAAGGTGGTAGATACCGTTACTGCCAAGTACGAAAAGGCAGCATCAGTAGGAGAGGTAGAAGCAAAAAAACTTGGCGCAGAACTAAAGAAGCATTGGAAAGAAATAGAGAAAGAACTTGCCCCAAAACCAAAAGCAACAAAGACAGCAAAGAAAGTAGAAAAGAAGTAATCACTCAACAAAACTCCACACAAAAAGCGCCGTCTATGGGCGCTTTTTGTGTGGAGTTTTGGCTACCATAAACCTCTGCTATACTAAGCCATACATGAGCGAGGCACTATACAGAAAATACCGTCCAAAATCCTTCAGTGAAGTCTTAGGGCAAGACCACATAGTACAAACACTTAAAGGCGCCCTCAAAGATAACGCCGTTGCCCATGCATACCTATTTGCTGGCCCCCGCGGCACCGGCAAGACCACCATTGCGCGTATCCTCGCGGATGCGGTTGGCTGCACGCACAATGATTTGGTAGAGATAGACGCTGCATCAAACAGAGGTATTGATGATGTGCGAGAGCTAAAAAGCGCCATTGCCGTATTGCCCTTTGAATCTCCAAAAAAGGTATACATCATTGACGAGGTGCACATGCTCACTAAAGAAGCATTTAATGCACTCCTCAAAACGCTCGAAGAGCCACCTGCTCATGTCATGTTTATTCTTGCAACCACCGAGATTGACCGCCTTCCTGAGACAATTATTTCGCGTTGTCAGACGCTTCATTTCAAACAACCATCACCCACTACGCTTGTGGCAATGCTTGAGGCGGTAACCAAAAAGGAGGGGTATAGCATAGAAAAAGAAGCAACAGAACTTATCGCGCTTATCGCAGAAGGTTCCTTTCGTGATGCGCATGGCATATTGCAAAAGGCAATGAGCGCAACCGATGGAACCGCCATCACAAGAGAAGTAGTAGAGAGCATGACCGGCGCCCCAAAGGGAGCATTAGTACACGCTCTTTTATCTGCAATAAAAAGTGGAGATAAAGAGGCGGTATTTGCCGAGTTAGCAAAAGCCTCACGCGATGGCATGCACCCAGTACTACTTGCTGAGCTTTTAGTACGAAAATTTAGACAAGCACTACTCTATACGGTGGCACCTCTTCTTGCTAAGAAATACGAAGAAGGATTTTCTGAAGCGGATGTACTACTTCTTAGCAGTATTGATGAGGCGCTAGCAAAAAAGGCATTAATTGGGCTCCTGAGCGCGCTTGGCACTATGCCAAAGGCATACGACCCATACATTGTGCTTGAGCTTTCTCTTCTTGAGGTACTCTCCTAGTATGGAATTGTTTATCGTGCGACATGGGATAACAGGGCACAACGCTCGTCTTGCACACCAAAGGCACCACACTCCACTATCGCCAAAAGGGGAGGAGCAGGCACGCGCACTAGCAGCAGCACTCTCCACACACGGTATTACCCACATAGAGACAAGTACCGCAACACGAGCCATGCAAACCGCAACCATTGTTGCTAAGGCACTTGGTGTACCACTCTCATGTCATGAAGATTTGCGTGAAGAGCGCCGCCCATCAGTGCTTGCTGATCTTTCATACTTTCATCCACGCTCACTCTATATCGCCTCACTACTTTTTTTGCTTGGCGCAAGTCGCGCGCACCACAGTGATGAAGAAAATCCGTATGAATTTAGAGCAAGAACCACTAAGGCGCTCGCGCGTATACACGCAGGTGCGGCACCGCAAGAGAGGCTACTTATTATTGCGCACAATGCTATTATTTTAGAGATGGCGGATGTGCTAAAGGGTAACAGATTTGTGCCATTTTTTCGCCGCCCCCTTGCGGTAATTGCCGAGCTTGCGCATTGTGCAGGCTTTCATGCAACCAGCACAACAGAAGGGAAGTGGCGCGTAGAAAGATTTACCCCCATACGCAAAAGCTTTTTCAGCTAGAATCATATAATTTCTTGTGCTAAAGTGCCTGATGTAGCCATTGCCGGATCGTCTAATGGTAGGACTACGCCCTTTGGAGGCGTGTATCTTGGTTCGAATCCAAGTCCGGCAGCTAGCGAATGAAATGAGCGATGTCGGACTTGGATTCGAACGCGAAAGGGGTCGGGAAAACAGCTGTTTTCCCGTGAAGGAAGGCTATGGAAAACCGTGGGTTTCCAAGGAGTGAAGATTTGAGGTTCGGCAGCCAAGTCGTGATAGGTTCTCGCGCTCAAGTCGCGTCGCTTAGCAAATCTGTCCAAAACGATACAATGGGGATTATGGATGTAAAACCAGAAAAATCTATCTACGTACGTACGCTACTGTGGGCGTATGAAAAACAACATACAGGCTTTACAGAAGCAGAAATGAAAGACGCTCTTAATTTGTCTGATGAGGAATGGACGTGGATTCATTGGATGTTTTTCAACGGACTAAATGGAAATGCTCCACTAATCTGGATCATTTCCGAAGAATTTCTTCCTAAAGGCCGCAAGCTTCGGGAAGTATATTATTTAAGCGCTCAAGGTATTGCCGCTGCGGTCGACTATTTGGAGCTAAAAATGGCACAAGAAGGTGGTAAACGTGCTACTCGAATAGCTATTGCGGCAATCATTATTTCAATAATTGTTGGAATTGCTCAAATAATCGTACAGATCAACTCCAGTTCAAATAACTTCCCGGCAGCGTCTTACAAGGGACAACTTGATTGGAGGGGTTATAATTTACACCATGATTCTTAACTACATAGTTCTTGGAATTTTAGGCATAATTATTATCAGTATTTATTCTGGCGGAGCACACAACGCTCACAAAGACCTTGGTTTCTATTGGATAGTAAGTTTATTTTTAGCCATAGGTGCGGAAGTTTTAGGATATACTGAAGCCGCCTACTTTTTTGCTGGCGCAGCTTTCTTTTTGTGGTTCTTCGGAGACAAGCTTAAATTCAAGTAAATATGGATTTGCAAAAACTCTTAGACAAAGCGAAGGAAGCAAAACAAAAAGGAGCCTTAAGATAGAAATAAGGACAAGGACAATAAAATCAAATAAAGTGTGATATTAATATATTTATGCCAAGAACAGCTCGAGTTGCAGTAGCTGGGAGTGGGAAGACCGAAGAGTAATTAGGACACGATATTTGCTTGAATATTGTCCCAGTCCCCATTATCCCTGCATGGTTGGTAAGAATAACACCTAGTAATGAGAAATTTTTTAAGAAAACTAAAAGCAATAAAGACCGACTCAATTGCAGTATGGATAAATGTATTTCTCCAAGGGATACTAGTTGCTATAGCCTTTCTGGCTCTAAATGTTTGGTATGAAGAAACAAGAGGTTTAGATAAATACAATGTTGCAAGAGATGCGCTTGTTGCAATATACGACCTTCGTGACGTTCTAGCTTTAGTTAAAACAACCGATATTAACGTTGAAGAGACGGCACTAAGAGGGGGGATTGTTTGGGATTCAGAAGGCGAACCCAAATTCCCGGATAAGAGGCACTGGACTGATAGTGCCTTTAGAAGTCGGTTAGAAAAATTAAGACTCGCACTTGATAACTACTATAACGTTATACCTCGCATTGAAGTGGTTCTTGGCGAGGAAATTCGTGAGGACTTGAATACAATGGCTACTGGAGCTGAATATTATTACAATTTAGGATATAGTCTCTATGAAGGTGGATGTCATCCTTTTGATATAAACGTCCAGCTTGATCCAAAGCTATCTGCTGAAAAAAGATGTATTCCAGGCCTTGAAGATTTTGCAAAGGATGATTTTGTAAAAGGATTTTACTTTACGTTTAAACGAGTAGACATGGCCTTAAGAGAAGTATTGAATAACTAAAAAAGTGTAGTTCGGATGTCGTCCCTGTTTCCTCCATGACCCAAATTTTATATGAAAGAAAAACTTAAAAAACTGAAACAATTTACAACGGCATCGTTTGCGATTTGGCCATTTGATCCCAGGAAAACTACAAAATTATTGCATTGCCGAATTGTCATAATTGGTCTCAATCCCGCTGCGGTGATTAAGTTTGGAGAGAATTATCACAAAGTTGGACATCGTTTTGACAAATGGTATTTAGAAGGATTTTCAAGGTCGCCATTTCTAGGTTCATACATGACCGATCTTATATTTTGTCCTGAACCAAAATCTGGGATTGTAATTCGGAAATGGAAAGAGAAGGATGGAAAATTTATGAGAGATAATATTAAGAGTTTGGAAAAGCAATTTAAAATTCTCGGGGTGAAGGAAACTACTTCGATTCTATGTATTGGAAAAAATACAGAGAAACTTTTCCTCCCCACATTTCCAAGTTTCAAACACGTATTCTGCATCAAACATCCAAACTCCTATAGGATGGTAAACAATAAGAATGTTTTCTTGAGGGATTTAAAAGAAATTGGAAAAAAGATTCAGAAGAGAGGGAATAGGGACAGTCACGATTAAATATACAAGTGAAGAATGGGTCCTGACCTGCCCATAGAAAGCATCTACAGAATCTTTCGCCAGACGTGTCCAATATCATCTTCTGGGGGAGTCACCTCTCCAACTCTTTCAAAACCTAGAATGTCATGAAATTTCCAGGATTCATTGTGAGAACCTGGACTATACAGAAGAATCTCACTAAAACCAGATTTATACGCTTCTTCAATTAGTCTTGATTTCAAGATCTTTCCTACGCCAGCTCTTTTATTCTTCACAGCAATAATATAAAACTCAACAGGCCTACTGGTTTTTGCAAATGGTTTTAGGTAATCAGGCAATTTCTTAAAACCGACTATTCCTAAAATCTCCGCATTTTTTTCAGCAACAAAGAAACCAGACTCACTATGTTGGTGTATTTGGATATACGATTCCAATTCATCTGAAAGCTCTTTAAGAAACTCTGGGTCTGTCCAATATAAGGCAAATATTTTTTCTACAGCTTCCTGGTCATTTTTTTCAAATTCTCGTATATGCATAATTTATTTACTTAATTTAGTTTAAAAAAGTATTACTGAGTATAACTTTATTGCTATTACTCAACAATTATTCTAAAGACTTGCAGCTCTGCCGAGAGATTTCTCGGCAGAGCTGTGTGCTGAAAGTAATTCTAGAGAAGTATGTGGCATGCATCAAAGCATACCTTGTGAGGGTTTACCTCTGTAGCTCGCATCAAGCAGTATATCCCTGCTTGCGTTTTGATAGCCAGAATTATACCCTTCGTTACTAGCAAACAATTTGCCACCGATCCGCTCTGGCACACCGTGAGTAGACTGACAACATCTTTACCTATTCGAATAGCGTCAAACTGCACTTTGGTTAGAGATGTTTGAACGAAGTTGACCTTCTTGAGAGTTTTAGGGTCAACTCGGCCAGCCATCATCTTCAGGGAGTGCTCCGAGTCTGGTGAGCAAACCTGAACAACCTCCTCGTCGAACACAAAGGTTATGTCGACACCATCGTTCTCCTCAACGAAACACAATGGCCTGTCCTTGTTCGCCTTGCACTTCATGAGGTAGCCAAGCGGTCGCATTGGTGTGAATACAGAGCGGTAGTTATACCACTCTCCCTTTACTGAGGGGATTGTGTCTTCGCTGAGTCGTGTGACCTTGTGGGGGTCGGGGTTAGACACTTGTAGATGCATTGACGTTTCTCCCAGACTGGTTAGGTTGTTGCAAACTGTGAGTAGTTTTTAGTTCACAACCACTATATAGGATATATATAGAAATGTATTAAATCAAGCTCTTCACCAAGGCAGAAATTGTATGGACAGGCACTATTATTTCTTCGGAAATGAAAAATGCTGATAGTCATGATTCAGCACCTTGCGACATACACACCTTGAATTAATTGCCTAAATTGTATTTACTGTAAGTAGACCAACTGGAGGAGCGTTGGATGACTGGTACACTTGCCTCGAAACAGAAGTTTCTTTCGGCAGTAATTATCGTTTACAAAGAGCGTCGACAGCGGAATCACCAGACCTGTGGTGGCAATGGCCATCTAGGGGTCACTATGAAAGAGTTAGAGACTCACTTCACTCGAAGGTTCAAAGACAGTTCCGATCTGATTAGTGTTCTCAATAAAATGTTGAGTACAGATAAGATTGTAGCAATACAGCGAACAAAACGAATTGTAGGCCAAGGGAATGATGTATCCGAGTCACCTCAATCGACTATCGATATTCGAATTCTCTCAAGTATTCCGGAGGATCTGAGCGCTGATCAAGGTCAGCTACGTTTCTATCACCCCAACTATCTCCCAAGGGGTATAGTATATGCGCAACAAATTGTTTTGAAGGAGGACAATATTTATGATGCCATCGTTACTCATGCATCTAGCGAATGATCACGGCTAACTTAAACCCCATCGTAGGATGGGGTCTCTTCTTTAAACATACCCAGTTATTCTTTGCATCAGACGACCAGTAGCGAATAGGGTAGAAAATAGGGACAGCCACGATTAGTATTTTCTCAAAGCCAAGGAGTTATTCACGCGTGTGTTGGTGAGTGGTATACTGCATACATATCAGTATCTAATGCACCGCTATGACCACATCACTTTTGTACATTATAGTCATAGCACTTATCACGCTTGTGGTGGTAAGTATCCGCCAAATAAATCAGTATGAGCGAGGGGTGAAGTTCACCCTTGGTAAATTTACGAGCATTATGGAGCCTGGGTGGCGCCTCGTGTTTCCTATTGTGCAGGGGTATCAAAAAGTAGATATCCGTACAAAAGCGGTAGACGTACCAGATCAAAATGCCATCACACGGGATAACGTAGTCGTACGGGTAAATGCCGTTATCTACTACAAAGTAGTAGATGCAAACAAGGCAGTGATAGAGGTTGAGGACTATCAGTATGCTATATCGCAATACGCACAAACAACGATGCGAAATATTGTGGGCGAAGTAACCCTTGATGAGCTCCTTTCAAGTAGGGATAAAATTGCAGAGCGTATTCGTGAGATAGTAGACAAAGAAACAGATGCCTGGGGACTTAAGGTGCAAAATGTTGAACTCAAAGATGTGAGTCTGCCAGCAGATATGGAGCGCACCATAGGAAAGCAAGCTGAAGCAGAGCGTGAGAAAAGAGCGGTGATCATTAACTCAGAAGGTGAACTTGCAGCGTCACAAAATCTCGCCAAAGCTGCAGAGATGCTTTCAAGTATGCCCGGAGCGCTTCATTTACGCACACTGCAATCAATTAATGATATTTCCTCAGACCAAAGTAACACGGTGGTATATATGATTCCGGTTGAAGCACTTCGCGCACTTGAAGGATTTTCAAAGAAGTAGAAAGCTAGAGTAAGTCACAATCTACTCCATAAAAATCGGAAATCGGGATAGTTATGATTTGCACTTACTGTCATGACTAGATTAGTAATCACCTTTTGATAAACAAAAGGGGGAGATTGGTATATAATCGGCACATGACAACAAAAACATTACTTGGCATTGTTGCCGGCGTTTTTATCATTTTTATTGGGGCATATATTGTTATGTCGCCTGCTGATAATCGCACTGTAGATACCTCTGTATCAGAAACCACTTCAGCAGATATAACTGTAACGCCAAGTGCACCAACACAAACAGAAGGTGCTTCTTCAGAAGCATCAGTATCAACTCCAACAACCGCCCCATCATCAACACCAACCACTGAGCCAACCACCAAGCCAACTACTGTTGCTAGCTACACTACTGCCGACGTTGCGCTTCATAATAATCAAAGTTCATGTTGGACTATCGTTGAGGGTAAGGTGTACGACCTTACTTCGTTTATCACAAAACACCCTGGTGGCGCTAAGCGAATACTTGGTATTTGCGGTATTGATGGTACTGCTGCCTTTACCGGACAACACAGTGGTGATGCACGCCCGCAAGAAACTATTACTGGTTATGAGATAGGTATCATCAAATAATGGACACCGTATCACTTCACTTTCTTGCACTACTCATCACTGTACCTGCGGTATTGTACGGTGATCATCTTGGTGTCGCCTATGTTACGGGTAGATCAGCAACCATACCTCAAAAAAAGATCGTTTGGACACATCGGGCAGTCATGGCGGGTTTGTTGCTGCTTATTGCTACTGGTGTAGCTACCGCGCTACCAATGTGGGAGATATTACTTGAGAAACCGCTCTTTTATGCAAAGCTTGCTTGCGTAACTACACTATTAATAAATAGCTTCTTTATTAATGCACTGATGCATAAAGCGTCGGCAGCGACGTATGCGTCTCTAGGAAAAGATGAACAGCATGTACTACTGGTATCAGGAGGAGTGTCGGTGTGCTCATGGATAGCGGCAGCGCTTATTGGGTTGTATGGATTATAGGAATGATAATAGTAGAGAGTAGCAACACTACACATGAAAGATTATTCTACGATACAAGAGTATATGAAAGGGGTGGCACCAGAGTTTTTGCCTAAGGTAAAAGAAATGAGAGCGCTTATTAATTCGCTTGTTCCTAAGGGTGAGGAGGTGATTAGGTACGGTATGCCTACCATACAGCTATATGGAAAAAATGTTGTTCATTTTGCAGCGATGAAAGGACACCTAGGGTTTTATCCTGCACCTTCTGGCGTTGTTGCGTATGCTGATGAGCTAACAAAACGAAATATATCTTTTTCTAAAGGGTGCATTCGCTTTTCATACTACGAGCCATTGCCAGTGTCGCTTATTAAAAAAATAATTTCATACCGCCTCAAAGAAGAAAAATCAAAGCAATAGGAACGTAGGGAGCGTGGTATAGTGCACTATTGTGGAGTATTCACCTTTAATCAGTAACATAACTATTGTATGAGTTACGATCTACTACCGGATGACAACATTATTGAACAAGCCACCAAAGCACTTACCGAGCGTAATATTGAAGCGGTGGTGGTTGCCACCAAAGAAGAGGCGCTAGCAAAAGTGATCGAGCTTATCCCTCAGGGAGCCTCTGTAAACAACGGTTCATCTCGAACCCTTGAAGAGATTGGGCTAGTAGACTACCTAAAATCAGATACGCATGGATGGAATAATCTCCATGCGAGCGTGGTTGCAGAGAGTGATCCTGCAAAAAAGCAAGAGCTACGAAATGCATCGTTGTTTGCTGAGTACTATCTTGGTAGCGTTCATGCGCTTGCACAAACTGGTGAGCTGATAATAGCTTCTGCATCAGGGAGTCAGTTGCCACCTATCGTATTTACTTCAAAGAATATTATTTTTGTGGTGGGAGCACAAAAGATAACGCCAACCCACGCTGATGCCATGCAGCGTATCCGCGAGTATGTGGTTCCGCTTGAAGATGTACGTATGAAAGAAGTGGGGATGGGCGGTACGGTACTATCAAAAGTGCTTACGATTGAATGTGAACCTGCCTTTATGGGAAGAAAGGTAATGGTGATTATTGTGAAAGAGAAACTTGGTTTCTAGGTGAAGCTTATCGTCTTATTATATATAGTATGCAAAACGCCACTCATAATAATGGGTGGCGTGGTGGTTCAGGCAGGTCTTGTACGCCTATGTGCTGAGCACTGGTTTCTCTGTCTCCCACTTATGCTTCGCAGGAAGGATAAGTCGTTGACCCCACCGAAAGGGCTTCGAACCCTAAACGCAAGCGGCACCTGCGTGCATTCCAAGCCGGTGTTTGCCTGAACCACGTCGAATATATATAGCACAGCATTGATTGTCAAATGGTATACTGTCTCTATGAATGAACCTACGTACTATCTTGCTCTTGTTAAACCGTGGTGGTCGCCTCCTGCGTGGCTATTTGGTCCTGTCTGGACAGTGCTGTATGCCATAATCGCGGTTACCTTTAGCATGGTATTTTATAAAGCCTACACGGGAGTGATTTCGTGGATGGTTGCACTGCCATTTGCACTTAACCTAATCTTTAACTTTGCGTTTACGCCGATACAGTTTGGCTTACAAAATAATCTTCTTGCATCTATCGATATCTTGCTTGTGGTGGTTACTTTGGTGTGGGCGCTTCTTGCGCTGTGGTATGCAGTGCCAGATATGCGCTGGGCGGTCTACATAAATATTCCGTACCTTTTGTGGGGCACCTTTGCTACGTGTCTTCAGCTCACTATTACGTATTTAAATTGGTAGTCTACTCTAGTAGATGGATAGCTGTTGAGATCGTTGCAAGAGGGACTAGGTATGAGGTGAGAAGTTGATTGCTGCTTACAAATTACACAGAATACTGGTAGAGTGGTTGTATTAGTGTAACCATACATTCATGAGTAATCGAGTACTACATTTTGAAATACAAGTTGATGATATACCACGGGCAATTGCCTTTTATACCAGTGTATTTGGGTGGGTGATAGAAGAGTGGAAGGGGCTGGGCTACGACTACTATATGGTCATGACCGCACCGCAAGGGAGCACAGAAGCTGGTATTAGTGGCGGCTTGTTAAAGCGACATGGCCCTGTGTTAGAAAAGGGGAAAGGTGTAAATGCATTTGTCTGTACGGTAGTAGTTGATGATATAGATGCTATGTCAGAAAAGATACTTGCTGCTGGTGGCTCAGTACAAACACCAAAGTTTGAGATAGCAGGAATGGCACATCAGGCATACTTTTATGACACCGAGAATAATATCTTCGGGATTCATCAGGCACTTGCCATGCCGCAGGCGTAGCAAGCATTTATTGGGGCGCTTGCTATTTAGCCAAAAATAGACCACACTCTATTCATTATGTCAGCATACATGAATAGAGGAGGGAAAAAGCCATTTGCCGGAAAGGGTGGAAAGCCTGTGTTTGGCGCACCAAAATCTCAGAGAGCGGTATTTGGTTCAAAGATGCGACCTGCGCGTACTGAACGACTAGAGCTATTTAAAGCAACATGCTCAGTGTGTGGAAAGGCGTGCGAGGTACCATTTAGACCATCTGCTGGAAAGCCTGTGTACTGCAAAGAGTGCTTTGGATCTACAGAAGGAAGATATGGTGATAGAGAAGCAAAACAATCTTTTGTCGCAAAGCGACAAGTGCCAGAATCTACACACACAAGCTCGGTGTCTGTGGGTGGTGTTGATGCACTTACCACAGAACTAAAGGCAGTAAATCAAAAACTAGAAAGACTGATTCGCGCCGTGGAAGGGCTACTTATTGCGGATGACGCTCCAGAAACAGAAGAAGTCGCTCCGCCTAAAAAGGTAAAAGCAACGGTTGCAAAAAAGGCAGCAAAAAAGTAAATCGCAACGGCGTAGCTAGGGTACACATATATGTCGAAAGCAGAAGCAATTCTTTCATTTGAAAAAGTGTCATTTGAGTTTGGACACAACAAGCCCATTTTAGATGTGGTGGATTTTTCAGTGCGAAGAGGTATAAAGCTTGCGCTCATGGGGCAAAACGGCGCAGGAAAGAGTACCATCTTCTCCCTTATGATGGGTACCCACACTCCTGAAGAGGGTAAAATAAATATTTCTCACGGATTATCTATAGCACTATCGCGACAGGTGATACCTCGAGATGAGCTTACCCTCTCGGTGAGAGAGTTTTTTCAGAAATGTTTTCCTAAGAAAGTACATGACATTGATCCCCGAATCGATGAGGTACTTGAGGTAGTACACCTGAAGGGGCACGAAAAGGTGCATGACAGAATCATGAATACCTTTTCTGGTGGACAGCAAGCACGCTTACTCTTGGCATCAGCGCTTATTCAAGAACCAGACCTTCTTCTTCTTGATGAGCCAACTAACAATCTTGATAAGGCGGGTATTGCGCATCTCACTGACTTTCTCAAAAACTATAAAAAATCGATTATTGTTATCTCGCACGATACTGAGTTTCTTAATGCCTTTACTGAAGGCGTCTTGTATCTTGATGTACGCACCAAAAAGATAGAGCAATACGCGGGTAACTATACAGATGTACTTAGAGACATTAGCGCACGAATCGAAAAAGAAAATAGAAAAAATGCCCAGCTTGCAAAGGCCGCGCAAGAAAATAAAGATAAAGCAAACTTTTTTGCAAATAAAGGAGGACAGATGCGACTACTAGCCAAGCGCATGCGCGAAAAGGCCGAGCAGATGGAAGAGGATATGGTTGAGGTACGAAAGGAGGATAAGACTATTCGCCCTTTTACCATCCCGCATCAAGAAGAGCTTTCAGGAAAGTTGGTACACATCACCTCACTAAGTACCATGAAAAACCACAAAGTGGTGACGCACAACGTTGATATATCACTCAATAAAAACAAACACCTACTGCTTAGTGGTCCTAATGGTATAGGTAAGAGTACCTTGCTTGAGAGTATTGCAAATGGCACCGCAAAAGGTGTAGAGCTAGAGCGAGATCTGCGCATTGGTTACTATCGGCAGGATTTTTCTACGCTTAATTTTGAACATACCGTACTTGAATCTCTCCTTGAAGTGATGGATCAAAAGATTGAAGAGCGCCTGCGTGCTACCGCGGCAGGATTTTTGATTGATGCAGAGATGATCAAGACTAAGATTGGACGCCTCTCTGAAGGGCAAAAGGGGCTAGTGGCATTTGCTCGGCTTGTACTTGAAAAGCCGGGGCTACTTATTCTTGATGAGCCAACAAACCACATAAACTTTAGACATCTACCGGTTATTGCTAAGGCGCTTGATGCATACAAGGGAGCGATGATACTGGTATCGCACGTACCAGAATTTGTAGAGCAGATACGTATTGATGAAATACTTGATCTTTCTAAGTAGCAATCTGTTAGAATTATTGTATGACGATGAGTAAGAAGTACGACGTGATTGTAATCGGGGGAGGCGCGTCTGGTCTTATGGCAGCAGGGCGCGCCGGCGAGCGAGGACTCTCGGTGCTTCTCTTAGAAAAAAACAAAAAAGTAGGTGAGAAACTTAGTATTACCGGTGGGGGTAGGTGCAATATCACAAATGCAGAAGAAGATGAACGAATCCTCCTTTCTCACTATGGTGCTGCAGAGCAATTTTTGTATTCACCATTTTCACAATTTGGCATGAAGGATACGTGCCACTTTTTTGAGTCACAGGGACTTCCGATTGTGGTTGAGGCAAGAAAGAGAGCTTTTCCTAAATCACAAAAGGCACATGATGTGGTTGAGGTGCTTGCGGCGTATGCAAAAAAGGGCAATGTAGAGATACAGACTGGTACTCCAATAACTAGTATTGCGCACGAGAACGGACGTATTACCCATGTGGTTGCCGGAAAGGCGACCTATACCGCATCACAGTATATCCTTGCTACCGGTGGGGTATCGCATCCTGAGACTGGATCAACGGGAGACGGATATGCATTTTTAAAAGCACTTGGGCACACCGTACAAAAGCCAACCCCCACCATAGTACCGCTTGCGACAAAGGAGCCATGGAGTAAAAAGCTTGCAGGGGTGTCGCTTTCTTTTATGAAAATCACCTTTTTTATTGAAGGCAAAAAGGCATTCAGTAAAACAGGAAAATTGTTGTTTACCCATTTTGGAATATCAGGTCCACTCATTTTAAATAGTGCGGTTGCTGTTGCAGACCTACTCCACACCGGTGCGGTAACCGCTACTATTGATGCGTATCCAGATACTGACTTAGGAGCGCTTGAGAAGCGAATAATCAGTGTCTTCGATGCAAATAAAAACAAAACACTACGAACCGTACTCAAAGATATTGTACCAGCAGGTACCGTGAAGGGGATTGAAATACTTCTTGAAGGTGTGGTTGATATAAGCAACAGAGTGCATTCTGTAAGTAAAGAAGATAGAAAAACCATTACTCGTTTACTCAAGGCGCTACCAATGAGTATCCATGGACTTATGGGTTTTGATAGGGCAGTAATTGCAGATGGGGGAGTAGTATTGTCTGAAATAGACATGCGAACCATGCAGTCAAAAAAGGTAGAAAATCTTTTTGTTACTGGCGATTTGCTTCATATTAACCGCCCATCGGGTGGCTATTCGCTACAGCTATGTTGGACTACGGGTTATGTTGCAGGGAGTCAGGTGGCTACGCCTCAGCAATCTTGACTAGGCAAGTAATCAATGTACATTGCTACCAGAAAACACCTCATGGGGAGGTGTGAGTGGAGTGTGGAAGATGTTTGACTCTAAACAAATCACCCGTCTCTTAGAACTTGATGAGCAAATGCACAAAGTAGAAACCATGCATCTACGGGACAGGCCTCTAGCAAGAGGTCTATTGATTCTTGCAATCATTATGCTTTCTATAGGTGGAATCGCTATCTACAATTATTTAGGTGATTTGAAAACACTACTACTTCCGGGAATACTTATTCCGGCTTTGTACCTTGAAAGTCTCTTTTGCAGACGTGCGGTACGCATATCAGTGGATAACATAACCAAGCACCTGGAAGGGTTCGTTGAAGATCCAAGTAATACTACAGAACTTGTTAATGTCTTCAATGCATTACGTAACGTATTGGATTTGGGGGACCTGCATTGGTATACCAGACAATGCGCCGAAGGCAAATTGAATGGTACAAGACAGAAAATACTCGACAATTTGCGTAGTGTTTTTGAAAATGCAACAAAAGAAAATGGTGCACAGGAAGATCCTTTTGGGCTGGGAACAAAAGTCTTGTATGGAGTGGACGTAAATAACGGGTTTTTTCACCCTGTCGTTCTTCTCGAGTTTAATAATGGAACACTTCGCATTACGTACAGACTTGTTATGCTTAATGACAAACTGCAACTATGTTCTAACCATGTCATCAACCTATCGCCAGAATTGGAAGAAAAAATATACAACGTTCTTATTGCTGCTCGGAAGAGCTTAGGGTACCCCGTCTAATCGAGCCGCCCGCTAGTTTCGACTAGCGGGTATTTTTTTACAAACCCAACCTGCAGGGCATTTGAACATTCCTGGTAAGCTTGACATAGAGCATATAATGTGCTATTATATATCTAGTTTAGGTTGCTACTCGACAACTACATACTCACCACCTTCTATGAGATGGCTTAATAAGTCCTTTGATAGAAGGTGGTGAGGGATACCTTCATTTGTGCGCTGCGGCGCGTCTCCCTCGGCCCTCTCTCGCCGCAATGTTTGGAAGCGGATATCAGGGCCTTGACCTTGATGAAAGGCAAAGAGCATGGTGCCTTTGCCTAACCGGTACCCCGTCTACGCTGATGCGAGATTGGGGTGGAGAAGAATCATGTCTATGATCAACGCGACCCTTCCTTCCCAGAAGCTGTTCTCATCACGAAAGTTCGACTTTTGCGATGAGAATTCCTGCCCCTTCGATTTTTTGCACCATGTCGTGCATGAGTTGTCTGGGGATTATGGTAAGGTGAGGGTAAAGGCGAGGGTCTCGCCGCACACAAAGTACGTTCAAATATGGGTCAAGGTCTTCCTTCCATTGGGTGGGACATACGTGTCGCACCCCTCATTGGAGGGTCATGACGGGGAGGCTCACATAAGTGAGCCGTCGAATATAAGAGGATCGATTCAGAATATTCTGAATCGAGTTTGCGACTATATTAAGTACAACGATTTTTCTGCTGAGGAGAAAAAAACTCTCGTTCAGGGGGTCAAAAGGTTGTGTGACTGTATAGGGCCCGAAAGAGAATATACACAATTCGATCACCTGATCAACACTACGGGGAATTACCTCCCCAGGTGAGTATCTCTCACCGAAGGCCGCGAGCGTAAGCTCGCGGCCTTTTGCATTTACACCTCGGCGCATACTATTGATAAACTCGCAAAAGTAATGTATTGTTTGGTGGCGCGAATGCGCGCATTTTTTTATGCAACACACAGAAACACGCAACATAGCTATAATCGCACACGTAGACCACGGCAAAACCACCCTTACCGATGCGCTTATGCGTCAAACGGGTGCGGTGACTGATGACACAATCACCATGGATTCTAATGCGCTCGAACAAGAGCGGGGTATTACTATCTATGCTAAAAATGCCTCTCTTTCATACAAGGGTACAAAGCTTAATATCGTAGACACGCCTGGACACGCCGACTTTGGATCAGAAGTAGAGCGAGTGCTACGCTCGATTGACTCTGTTCTTCTTGTGGTAGATGCGCAGGAAGGCCCAATGCCACAAACTCGTTTTGTGCTAAAAAAATCTCTTGAGCTAGGACTCAAGCCTATCGTAGTAATTAACAAAATCGACAAACCTGCCGCAGACCCACATCGATGTGAGGAGCAGGTGCTTGAGTTGTTTCTTGAACTAGGCGCTAGTGATGAACAGGCAAATTTTAAAGTGGTATATGCAATTGGTAGAGAGGGCGTCGCAAAGCGAAAACTTGAAGACACTGCGACTGACCTAACTCCTCTCCTTGATACTATTCTTGAAGAGGTACCACCTGCAAAGGCATACACAGAGGGTGACGTGCTTCGTGCGCAGGTATTTAACCTTGGATACGATAACTTTACCGGCAGACTTGCGATTGCTCGTGTGTATGAGGGATGTATTAAAGATGGGGCTAACCTCTTTTTGCTACAACAAGGAAGCGCGCCACGACGTGGAAAAGTAATTAAGCTCTCTACCTTTGTTGGTCTTTCAAAAGAGGTAGTAACCGAAGCATATGCGGGCGACATTGTTCTTGTTGCCGGCTTTCCTGATATCAACATTGGCGACACGCTTACCACAGACGAGCGAGCTGAGCCACTCCCAGCAATTGCTATTGATGAACCTACCATTGCACTTGAGTTTATGCCTAACGCCTCACCATTTGCCGGTAAGGAAGGCAAATTTGTTACCAGTAGAGAGATAAAGGCTCGACTAGAACGAGAGCTTGAGATAAACGTAGGACTACAAGTTGATTTTTCAGATGGAAACTTTTTCAAGGTATATGGACGCGGAGAAATGCATATTTCGATTTTGCTTGAAAACATGCGCCGTGAAGGGTACGAGCTTGCGGTGTCGCAGCCCCAGGTAATCTTCCATGAAGATGCTGATGGAAAAAAGGAACCATTTGAAGAAGTCATAGTTGATACTCCGGTTGCCTTTCAAGGAGCAATTATCGAAAAGCTCTCTCAGCGATTGTTTATCATGCAAAACATGATCCCAGAGGGAAATACCGTGCGACTTATATTTGAAGGACCAACTCGTGGAATCCTTGGTTACCGAAACCAATTTATTGTTGATACTAAAGGTGAGGGTATTTTGTGTTCTCGATTTATTGGCTTTAAGCCATATGCAGGAGAAGTAAAGAAGCGATTTGTTGGCTCTATGATCTCTATGGCTACCGGAAAGGCACTTGGATTTTCTCTTTGGAATCTACAAGATAGAGGCACGCTCTACATTGGCCCTGCTACCGAGGTATATGAAGGTATGGTAATCGGAAACACCTCAAAGGGTGAAGAGATGGCAGTAAATCCAACTAAGGGTAAGCAGCTTACCAACGTACGCGCATCAGGTTCTGATGAAGCGCTTGATCTTGTGCCACCACTAACACTTACCATTGAAATCGGTCTTGAAATAATGGCAGATGATGAGCTTCTAGAGGTAACACCAAAGTCAGTTCGTCTACGAAAAAGATTTTTGAAGGAGAGTGAGCGATCAAAAAATAAATCTAAAAGCTAGGAGCAATGCTAGGTGTGGTTATGGTTATCAAAAAGCCCCGAGTCATAAAGACTCGGGGCTTTTTGATAGTAGCATTAGTATCCGTTAGTACCGATGGGTAAACGGCACAAATGATATTGCCTTACCTCGTTTTTTACCTCTACCGGTGCGTCCAATGCGGTGCACATAGTCCTCAAATGTTTGTGGTAGGTCGTAGTTAATAACATGCGATACATCATTAACGTGAATACCACGAGCTGCAACATCAGTTGCAACCAATACCTTTACCGTGCCATTTTTAAAGCTTGAGAGTGCGCGTTGGCGTTGGGTGTGATTCTTGTTGCCGTGAATAGACTCCGAAGGAACCCCCACTTCAGTGAGTTGCTTTGAAAGTGCTTCTACACTGTGCTTCATAGAACCGAAGATGATCACTCGAGAAAATGATGCGTCATTAAAGAGTGCGCGTAGGGTTTCAAATTTGCTGTGTGCGTCATACTTCACTATGGTTTGCTCGATGGTGCTAATCACATCTTGCTTCTTTACAGAGACAGTAATTGGCTTGTGCAAAAATTCTCTTACGAGTGAATCTGTTTTGTCAGACATAGTAGCCGAGAAGAATAGCGTTTGGCGCTCCTTTGGCATTGCAGAAATGATTGTTCTCATGTCGTTAATAAAGCCCATGTCGAGCATTCGATCTGCTTCATCAAGTACTACCGCCGACATGTGTCGTGGTTGTATATTGCCTCTTTCAATAAGATCAAGGACTCGCCCTGGTGTACCAATGATAAAGTGGTTGATACCACGTAGTGAGCGAATCTGTGGGCCAATGCTCATACCGCCCACCACAATAGTTGAGTACACGTGAAGGCCTTTCGATAGGGTACGAAGCTCGGTTTCTATTTGTACAGCAAGCTCGCGTGTTGGTGCAAGAATAAGTGTTTGGCGTATTTCTTTTTTGATAGTTCGCTCAATAAGCGGCACAAGAAACGCAGCGGTTTTGCCTGTTCCTGTTTCGGCTATACCTACTACATCATGCCCCTTGATAATATGAGGAATTATTTGATCCTGAATTGGGGTAGGGATAGTGATACCACTTGCTTCTATGATGCTAGAAAGGCGCGTATCAAGACCAAAGGTGCTAAATGTGTGCGTGTGCGTGTACACCACCTCTTCTACTGTTGCTGGGTTGGTATTTATAAATCGTGTTGGGTCAAATGTCGGCATTTTTCTTCCGCCACCGCGGTTACCACCGCGCCCTCGAGAGGGTCGTGATGAGTTGCCTCCACGATATGGAGCGCCCGCACCATGAGGCGCGCGACGATGACTGGTATGAGCGTTACTGCGAGGCTTGCCACCCCTGTGGCTGCTAGATGATGGTGAATACATGATGGATTAATCCCCGTATGGGGTTGTGTTAGGGCTGTGCAGGTATAATGAGGAGCGATATAGAATCAACTCCATAAGCTAGAGAGCCCTACACGTTAGTCAAAAGCTTGCGTATATAATAGAACGCTTTAATAACTTTGTCAATAACTCGGTGCGGATACGTTGCTATTGCCTACAACAAGTAATGCTATACTACAAACGTATGCAATTTCTAAAAAACGCGATAAAGACACCAATAGGTGTACTTAAGGTGGTTGGTCTTGGAGTAGCATTTTTAGCAGTAGGTATATTTATGACGTCACTTGTGCTTTCGTCACTGAGTACCTTCTCACGCTCCGCAGGTATATCTATGCCGTTTGCTCTCCATGATGATTATGATAATTCATTTTCATACAAAGACGGTGGTTATGGTATAGAAAGCGAATCACCAATGTGGGCTGGATCATCAGCAAGACCGGTAAACATTTCTGCATATGGCGACGCGACATTTTCTACCAGAAATGCAACACAAGCGATTGAAGTGATGCCACCAATGCCGCCATACGGTGCTTCTGTGGGTAATACCGCAGAAGCATTTGAAGTGCAAGATTTTTTCTATTCGTATACGCCAACATCATCAGGGGTGTTGTGTGATGCTGTGTACGCGCTAAAGAGTGACACTCGCGTTATTTTTGAAAGTAGTAATGAATCAGATAGGGGATGTGACTATCGATTTAAGGTAGAAAAAGAGAAGGCGTTAGAAGTAAAAGCGTTGCTTGATAGCTATACCCCAGAAGATGTTACAGAGTCGACCTATACCATACAAGAACAGGTAAAAGATTTTACCGATGCAATTTCTACACTTACTAATAAATTAGAGGTTATTGATGAGACGCTTTCGAGTGCTCTCTCCTCATATAATGAGATACAGTCAATCGCTACTAAAGCAAATGATCCAGATAGTCTCGCGGTTATCATTGATAGCAAGATTCAACTTATCGAACGCCTAACAAACGAGAAACTAATGATAGAGGCAGAAATAGATAGGCTTGAGCGAGCAAAGACCCGAGAATTAGATAGGGTTGAGTACACCTTCTTTACCGTCTCGGTATACGAGCGACCACTGGTTGACACAGAGCGTCTTGCTGATGCGTGGAGAGGTTCATTTGAACAATTTGTAAATGAGATCAGCAACTCATTCCAAAAAGCTACACTTGGACTTTTGACCATGCTTGCTTACGGAGTGGTGCTGTGTTTATACCTATTTGTGCTTTTGGTTGCCGCAAAATACGGCTGGCGCTTTGCTAAAAAGTTCTGGAAATCATAGTCAAAAAATGACATGTTGATAACTCTATAGACAACCTCCTGACAGAGGAGTATTGCCTTTCGGGGTCACAAAGGAGAACCAGACGAGTCTTGTACAGGGTGGTATGTTTTCTCCTACATTAGGCCAAATAAGTTTTGGTGGGGTGCATGAGCAAACATACATTAAACAGGTAGTAACGGTAGGTTGTTTCGATCCACTTCATTCGAGATGGATGGCGAAAAAAGTTAACAAAATCCTCGGTCTAAGGGAAGGTAATCATGTCCCGATGACAAAAATCGTCATACCCGGCAGGGCGTTGTCTTTAGTAAGAGCGGGAAATTTTTCTCGAGAAACTGTAGATATAGAAAAACAGTGGAAAATGGTAGGATTTGCATTTGCAGTAATTAACAGCAGTCCTACGGTGCTTGTCTTAAGTGCACATACTCCTTGCCTTGATGGATGCGAAGATGCCGAGAGGCACCTTCGTGATGCTATTAGGCAAGCAAAAAAAAGATTCCCAGCAGTAATAGTGCATGGGATCCTCCATCATGTTGGAGGAAAAAATCAAGATGGAGTTAGATTGCCTGACCACACGGTCACCGTGCTGTAAATGCCATTGTGGCATCTTGGAGGTGCTGAATAAGCATCTCCAATTTTCTTATAGATACTATGTGTGGGATACTTATGGGGTGGAGGATAAAACAAAAATCGTACTTGCGTTTACCTTATTGCTACTACTTGCGGTGGTGGTATACAACATCTATTTTGGTGAGGTTGCTATCGAGGCAGTAGGCATGTATCTACTTAATTAGTATGAGCGCTTCATTATTAAAGATAGCAGCATTGCTTATAGTAGTGATGGTGATTGGGTATCTATCGCATCACTATATGTTGTTTGATGTGCTCTCTCCTGACGCACTAAGGAGTTTTCTTTCAGCACAACCAACCGCACAATCATTGATACTGTTTGCTGCGCTGTATGCTTTAGCTACGGTGCTATTTCTTCCGGGGACACCTTTTACCATACTTGCGGGGGTATTGTTTGGTACGTTTACGGGTACCGCAGTTGTTGTGGTTGGGGCAAGTGTCGGGGCGTTTCTTGCGTTCATACTGTCCCGCTTTTTTGGAAAAGAGGCAGTTGATGCCGTACTTCACACCTATGCACGTACCATATATGAGTACGACAAAAAGCTAGAACAGCACGGACTTATTACCATGCTATTTTTGCGTCTTGTACCGCTGTTTCCATTTAATGCGCTTAATTTTGTCCTTGGACTTACACAAGTGCGCGCAAAAGATTACGTGATTGGTACCGTGGTAGGTATTATCCCTGGTACGTTTGCGTATGTGTATTTTGGTAATGTAATTGCCATGCCGACCGTGCTTGGTGTGGTGATTGCCGCGCTATGGTTTGTGCTCCTTTTTATTGTTTCGTCGTTGTTGCCACGAATACTGGATAGGTCATCATATGATTTTGATGTCATAGTCATTGGCGCTGGTGCTGGTGGTCTTAACATTGCTGGATTTTTGCGAAGAGTGGGGTGCAAAACTCTTATTATTGAGAAGGATGAAGGTAATATCGGCGGTGATTGTCTCAATAGTGGATGCGTGCCAAGTAAAGGACTACTACATATTGCAAATCAAGTTCATGCCGCTCGCGGACTCTCAGAGTTTGGTATTACCACAAAGGGTGTGGTGTCATTAAAAAAGGTGCGCGAGTTGCTTACACAAGCACAAGAAGTTTTTAGAGAAAAAGAAAGCGCAGAATATCTTAGATCACTTGGGCATGAGGTTGTTATAGGATCGGCGTGTTTTGCTGGTTCACACTCAGTGTCCGTAGAAGGAAAAATATATTCTGGAAGAAAAATAGTGATAGCTACAGGTAGCTCGCCACGAAAACTCTCTGTTTCGGGTGCGACACTTCCGCATGTGCTATATAACACTGAAGTATTTGCCTTAGATGATCTTCCTACCAATTTGGTGGTAATTGGAGCTGGTCCTATTGGGCTTGAGCTCGGTCAGGCATTTGCACGCTTAGGGAGTAAGGTAACAATAGTCAATAATACAGGAAGCCTTCTTCCTATGTATGAAAGGGAGGCGGGAGAGGTGCTGTATACGACAATGACCAAAGAGGGGATTGATTTTTACATGGACAGCACGGTCACTGAAATTACTCCTCATGAAGTATTTGTGACTTCTGGTTCGTCAACGACGCGCATTAAAGCGGACAAGGTATTGGTTGCAATCGGTAGAGAACTGTCTGTTGAGGGTTTGTTGCTAGAGAAAGCAGGCATTACTTACTCGGGTAATAGGATTACTCATGATGAGTTTATGCGCACGTCAAACAAGCATGTGTATGTGGTTGGCGATGCAGCGGGTGGGGCACAGTTTACCCACCTTACCGAGCTCCATGCGGCAGTGGTGTTGCGTACGTTCTTTGCACCACGACCATTGTGGAAGAAGGTATCTCTTGACACATTTGCAAATGTGATGTATACATCTCCAGCACTCGCGACATTTGGATTACAAGAGAATCAACTCAAAGAACGAAAGCAATTTTATACTAAAGAAGTATTTTCATTACGTGATGACGATAGGTCTATAATAGAACACGCTACCCATGGATACATTTCGCTTTATATTGGTAAAAATGGAGAAATCTACGGTGGTACGCTTGTCAGCGACTATGCTGGTGAGCTTGTACGAGAACTTATACTCGCAACTGCAAAAGGTCTTACAGTCAAAGATTTACTTGACACTACGTACCCGTATCCTATCCCTGCACGCGCAATACTATCCCTCTGTAGAGCGTATGAGTCGCGACGCCTTACAAACACTACAAGAAGAATACTCAAGGCTTTATTTAATTAGTGAACGAGAAGTTGAACGAAGATTTAATTTAGACAAGCATGGTATCGAGTGGTTTTTTGGTCTTTCACTTGGGGTGTCACTAGGTATCATTGCGACGGTGTTTACTCTTATCTTTGGATAACAAACACTCAGTGTGGTGATGTGTGGATTACTTTCATCGCAACCTTGCAATGTGCGGTATACTACAAACAATAAGTAATGTTTGTATATGCCAAGACAAGTACAAAAAAAGGAAACTCGTGATAACCCATTTGTGACTATTGCTGTTTCTATCGCAGCTATCTCCGTTGGACTTACTGCGGTCGTGTTGTTGTTTGCTAGTGAACACGCGCCACTGTTGCCGTTTATGGTTGGATCACTTTCAGTAATGGGTATTTGCATGGGGTACTTTATCTCCATTGAACGTCATTCATGATTGATCTTGTTTCCGGTGGGTTGCTTCTTATCATGCTTGCGTGGGTAGTTCAGGTGTACTCGTTGTATAAGTACGGAAACGACATCCGCCCCTCATTTGCAGCCCTTTTTGGTGCAGGCGTCCTCATGTTGTTGCTTAATGAAGCTAGCTTTGGCGTACTGACCTATAATTTTGCAGTTAATCTGGTATCACTCGGCGCGGCGGCGCTCATGTTTATTTTGCTGCTTAAGCGGTACTAGCTTAACGGGTAGGGTAATTTAATTTATACTGTTGGTATGAAGACAGATGAACTCCTTAGGGAGGGCTATAGGTTATTTCATTCAGAGAACAATCCTGAGTCGAATCTCCTTGTGCTCATATTTTTTTGGAATGAACCACATGAGGAGGATAATGCGAGAACCGCTGAGCTTATAGAGGATGACTTTAGAAAGATTTTACGAATGAGTCCAGAGAAGTCGTATACCGCTATTGTAGATTTAATACAATTTGGTGACAGTGCAACAGAAGTGCTCACACCTCTAACTAAAGAAATATACGCACGAATACTCAATCAACCACAATTAAAAAGAGTTGCGGTACTAGGTTCCTCATCACATATAGAAAGTTTAGCGCTCGGAGTGCTTCATGTGCTCTCTTTAGTGCGTGTTGGTGATGATAAGATCAAATGGTTTACCGACGTGCAAAAGGCTAAACGTTGGCTCAGTGAAGTATCATAGTGCTACATGAAAATACTATATTTTATACTGTCATTGTTGGTGTCGTTTTCTCCGCTCTCTGTAGTAATGGCAAGCGAGGGAGTCACTGAACCTCTTTTGATTTTTTATTCACCAACCTGTCCACACTGTCAGGCGGCTCAGCAATTTTTGGATGAGATGCATCTAGAAGTACCAGAGCTAGTGGTGAAGCGATTTGATATTACACAGGCACAAAACATTGTGGTACTAAATGAGGTACTACAAGAGTATCCTGAGGCGCAACGCTATCGGGGTCTTGTACCGCTCATCTTTTACGATGGTAGTTATTTTGTGGGCTTTGATGCGGGCGTTAAGGAGCGTATCTATAACAAACTAATGAATATAGAGGCAGCGGTACCAAACGTCTTTACGCTTCCGTTTATAGGTTCTGTGGATCCAACCTCGTATTCAGTGCCTACACTTTCAGCACTCCTTGGCGTCCTTGATGGATTTAATGTGTGTTCACTAGGAGCGCTTATGTTGGTGCTTGGTATGGTACTCAAGCTGCGTGAAAGAAAGTTGGTAGTACTATATGGCGGATTATTTATTGCTATTACTGCATTTACCTACGGATTGCTTATCGTACTGTGGCATACGCTCTTTACTGCCATTGGTCCATATGTAGGCGCGCTTGAACTTGTAGTAGGTGCCATTTCATTTGCGGGAGGTGTGTATTTTTTGCACGAATACTATCGTTTTCGTACTCAAGGTCTTACGTGCGATGCGGGTACAGGTATGGTGGTCTCGAGTACTTCTGCGTTACTCGAAAAGGCGTTTGCTGGGAAGGGGATTATGGCAACACTAGGCGCGGTGATGGTCTTTGCTGGTGTGATAACCGTGGTTGAATTTCCTTGTTCTGCGGCAATACCGGTAACGTTTGCTGGATTTCTCTCTACGCTCGAACTTTCTACATTTGGTTATCTAAGCTCGATTGCTGTTTTTATGTTCTTTTATATGTTGGATGAAATCGTGGTATTTGCTATCGCGGTTGTTTCAATGAAGGTGTGGGCGACGTCAACCAGATTTGTGAAGTGGTCAACACTGGTTGCGGGTATCGTGCTTGTACTGTTTGGCTTGTATTACGTACTTGGCGCTGCTCTATTACAAGAACAGTCTGACACCGCAAAGGAGGTAGGAGCGGTATGTGATAGCAGTGCAACTGACATGACGGCATGTGACCCCTCACTTGCTATCTGATGTAGATAACATGTATAAGCGGTAGGCTGTACATGATGTAGTATGTATAGGTGAGTAACAGACTGTTTGTAAAAAATACAAAGCAGCTTTCGCGTACACCAGAGCGTGCCGTAGCACTTGCACTGCTTGAGGCGGGGCTTACTGCAATTGCTACCAAAGAGGTGATTGATCGCGCTATAACAATCGAGCGTGATCATATTGTATGTACTGGTTGTGACAATAAAAAAATCATGATTGCGCATGAGTCGTATAAACGACTATTTGTTGTTGCAATAGGTAAATGTTCTATTGATGCATCTCTCTCGCTTGAGCGCATATTTGGCAAAAATATACATAAGGGTATTGCTGTAGATGTGCGGGATGAGCCAGCAGGTCTTCATACTATTGCCCTTAGGGTGGGTACACACCCCTATCCTTCTACGCAAAATATTGAGTATTCAAAAGAAATAATATCTCTCTTAGAAGAAACAAATGAGGATGATCTGGTGTTGTTTATTATATCAGGCGGCGCATCAACCCTCTTGTGTCACCCTGAAAATCATACATGCGAAGACGAGCGAGTGGTGGTGGAAGAGCTTTTTAAGGCAGGCGCTACTATTCAGGAGTTAAACACTGTACGAAAACATTTATCACTTGTTCGGGGCGGTAACCTTGCTAAGGCGGCATATCCCGCCCGTTCACTCTCACTTATTTTTTCTGATGTGGTGGGTGATGAGCTCTCATGTATTGCCTCTGGCCCTACGCTGCGTGATACCACCACCAAAGAAGACGCTGCACGAATATTTGAAAAGTATAACCTACAAGAGGCTTGCAACGTTGCATATGTAAATCTTGTCGATACCCCAAAGGAAGAAAAGTACTTTGAAAAGGCGGAGCACTTGCTGGTGGTGTCAAATACCGTGTTGTTGCGCGCGATGGCGGCGCGTGCGCACGAACTTGGATACACGGCAGAGATTTGTACGCATTGTTTATATGGTGAGGCGCGTGATGTGGGTAAAGCAATAGCAGAGAGACTCCATAGTACAAAGCCCAAACATATACTTTTGTTTGGTGGAGAATCAACGGTAACAATAAACGGCACAGGCAGTGGTGGTCGCAACCAAGAATTAGCACTTGCTGCACTTATGCATATTCGAGATGGAGAAACCATTCTTGCGTGTGCTACGGATGGGAAGGATAATTCACCCGTTGCTGGAGCAATTGCGGATACACTCGCAAAAGATACCGCCGTGCATGCCGGTGTATCAATTGCCGCTATGCTTGAAGATAATAATTCATATACTGCATATAAACAGATTGGGGATTATGTCGATACGGGCTATACTGGCAGTAATACAGCGGACGTTGTTATTGCAATAAAATCACATTATGGAATCTGAACACATCATTTGGTTTAAGGATCTTACTATAAAAGATGTAACTGCCGTTGGTGGTAAAAACGCTGCGCTAGGAGAAATGGTGGCAAATCTCATACCACTTGGCGTGTCGGTGCCAGATGGGTTTGCGGTAACCGCAAAGGCATATGATTACTTTATTTCAGAGGCAGGTCTTACAGAAAAAATACAAGACATACTCAAGGGGTTGGATACAAGAAATGTACCCGAGTTACAGCGATGTGGAAAAGAAATTAGAGCGCTTATTGTCTCGGCATCATTTCCAGATGACTTAGCAAAAGCCATTACTGATGCATACGAAACTCTATGCAAGCGGTACGGAAAGAATACTGATGTCGCAGTACGCTCAAGTGCCACCGCAGAAGACCTTCCTGGCGCGTCATTTGCCGGACAACAAGAAACATTTCTTAACGTAGTAGGACCTGAGGATGTTATAGATAAGACCAAGCGATGTTTTGCGTCATTGTTTACTGATAGAGCAATATCCTATCGTGTTGATAAAGGGTTTGCACACGATGACGTATCGCTATCTGTCGGTGTACAAAAGATGGTACGCAGTGATGTAGGGGCAAGTGGTGTTATGTTTTCGATTGATACCGAGACCGGTTTTGATAAGGTGGTGGTTATAGACGCCTCGTATGGTCTTGGCGAGATGGTAGTACAAGGTAAGGTAACCCCAGACAGTTTTATTGTATTTAAACCAAGTCTTGAAGCGGGATTTGACGGAATAATCGCCAAAGACATGGGAAGTAAGGACGTAAAAATGGTGTATGGCGATACAGGAGGCGTGATTGTGCCTGTACCACAACCCGATAGAGACACGTACGCAATTTCAGATGATGATATTCGTACCCTTGCAAAGTGGGCGCTCATCATTGAAAAGCACTTCTCTGCATACCACGGACACTATCAACCAATGGATATGGAGTGGGCAAAAGATGGAAAGACCGGGGAGCTGTTTATTGTGCAAGCGCGACCAGAGACTATTCACTCAATGAGTGACAAAACGTTGTATAAAGAATATCGTCTTTCAAAAAAAGGAACACTACTTGCAAGTGGCTCTTCAGTCGGTGCAAAGATTGCCACTGGTAAGGTGAGAGTCATTAAAGATGTAAGCGAAATTAACTCTTTTGAAGAGGGTGAGGTACTGGTGACACAAATCACTGATCCTGATTGGGAACCTATCATGAAGATAGCAAGCGCTATTGTTACCGACAAAGGAGGCAGAACATCACATGCTGCTATTGTTTCTCGCGAGCTTGGTATTCCGTGTATTGTTGGTACAGAAAACGCAACAACCGTTCTTCGTACGGGCATGATGGTTACTGTTGATTGCTCAAATAGTAAAGAGGGAGCGATATACGAAGGAGTGATTCCGTTTGAAATACTTGAGCATAATCTTGCTAATATCCCAGAGACGAGAACTGCCGTTACGGTAAATATCGGCTCACCGGATGAGGCATTTAAAAATCATTATCTTCCAGTCAAAGGCGTGGGGTTGGGTAGACTTGAGTTTATTATCAACTCACACATTGGCGTACACCCTAATGCGCTTATTAATTTTGATTCACTTGCATCAAATAGTAAGCATGCCGCACTGGTTGAAAAGATAACCCTCTTAACTAGAGGCTATCGTGACAAGCGAGAGTATTATGTAAGTGAACTTGCAGAAGGTATAGCAAAAATCGGTGCTGCATTTTATCCTCACAAAGTAATCATCAGATTCTCTGACTTTAAGACAAACGAGTACCGCACACTTCTTGGTGGTGAACTCTACGAACCAGAAGAACAAAATCCAATGATAGGTTGGCGTGGTGCCAGCCGTTACTATGACGAAAAGTTTCGTGCGGCATTTATGCTTGAGTGCGAGGCAATAAAGCGTGTTCGAGAAAAAATGGGTTTATCTAATGTCATGGTAATGATTCCATTTTGCAGAACACCACAAGAAGGCAAAGAAGTGCTACAGGTAATGGCAGATGCGGGACTTGTGCGAGGAGAAGGATCAAATCTTGAGGTGTATGTCATGTGCGAAATACCATCAAATGTACTTCAAGCAGATGCATTTCTTGATATATTCGACGGTATGTCTATTGGTTCTAATGACCTTACCCAGCTTGCGCTTGGTATGGATAGAGACTCTGACATTATTTCGCATATTGCAAACGAAAATAACGACACGGTAAAATCACTTATTCGTATGGTGATACATGCTTGCAAAGCTCGAGGTAAGTACGTCGGCATTTGTGGACAAGCACCATCTGATTTTCCTGACTTTACCAAGTTTCTTGTTACTGAGGGGATTGATACGGTCTCACTTTCTCCTGATACCGTAATTAAAACATTACCTATTATTGCAGAGCAGGAGCGTAACTAATTATCTATGGCCACTATTCTAGTATTTACCTACGAACCATGGGAGAAAGATATATATCTTTCATCGCTCAAAGACCATCAGGTAGTATTTTTTGATGGCATATTGTCACCAGAGACAATACCGCAAGAGGCAGCACAGGCAGAGGCGATTTCTGTATTTGTTGATTCTGTGGTGACAAAGGAGGTGATTGATGCAATGCCAGCATTACGACTCATCGCAACTCGATCAACTGGATTTGATCACATAGCAATTGATGCCGCAAAAGAGCGAGGCATCACTGTCTCATCGGTGCCTGCGTATGGCGCAAATACCGTTGCCGAACACGCATTTGGATTGTTGCTGGCGCTTTCAAAAAGAATTTTTGATGGATATGAACAATTGCGTGAAAATGGCAGCTATGATCCAAGAGCATTACGAGGTTTTGATCTTAATGGTAAGACGCTCGGTGTTATAGGTACCGGAAGGATTGGTCAACATGCCATCAAAATTGGAAATGGCTTTGGTATGAAAGTTATCGGCTATGACGCATTTCCTAATAAAGCACTTGAGAGTGTCTACGGATTTACCTATGCAGAGTCACTTGATGAGCTACTCGCTGCAAGTGATGTTATAAGCATCCATGTGCCGTATCTAAAGGAGACACATCACATGATACATGCGGGTAATATTGGTACGATAAAAAAGGGAGCAGTACTCATCAACACAAGTAGAGGCGCAGTGGTTGAGACAGAGGCGCTGTTTACGGCGCTTACCGATGGTTATCTGCGTGGAGCGGGACTTGATGTCGTAGAGGAAGAAGGCTTCATTAAAGACGAAATGCATCTGCTTTCAGAGGGAGCGCTTGATACACATAACCTCAAGGTGGCGCTTATCAATCACAAGCTCATTGATATGCCAAATGTTATTATGACGCCACATAGTGCATTTAATACACAAGAGGCACTTGAACGCATTTTACAAACCACCATTGAGAATATCACTAGTTATTTCAAGGGCACCCCACAAAATAACGTAATCAAATAATTATTATGGCACGTATACGCGATGTTTCAGCTCGTACAATACTAGACTCTAGAGGAAACGACACTCTTGAAGTGACTATGGTGCTTGACGATGGTACAAGTGCCTGGGCTTCAGTACCGCAAGGGAAGAGCGTTGGCACTAACGAAGCATTCCACGCTCCTGAAGCAGACGCGATACGATCAGTCGAGACCATCATTGGACCACGTATCAATCATTACGAAGCAAATAAGCAAAAATCATTTGATGAGGAGCTTATCGTGCTTGATGGTACACCAAACAAATCAAAGCTCGGCGCCAACACCTTGCTTGCCCTCTCTATTGCCTATGCGAGAGTAAGTGCTATTTCATCTGGCCGCAAAACCTGGCAATACATAAGTGATGTTGCAGACATGCGAGTTGCGATGCCTCGGCTATATATGAATGTCATAAACGGCGGGCTTCATGCGGGTAATGAGCTTGATTTTCAGGAGTACATGATAATTCCTAAAACAAATGACGTGATTGCTGCAATGAAGACAGGGCAATCAATATATCACGCACTCAAAGAAGCATTGGTTGCTGAAAAAGGTCCCAACGCTGGAAACTGCGGTGATGAAGGAGGGTATGCGCCAAACATGTTGGATAACCTTGAACCACTTCGCTTTATACGATTGGTTTCAGAAGCGGAAGGTTTGTGGGGTAGTATCGACTTAGGTATCGATGCAGCAGCAACATCAACATTTATGGATGCCGGAGAATTGCGTTCACAGTATAAAGAAATGAAAGAGCAGTATGATGTACGCTACATTGAAGATCCATTTTTTGAAGATGACTTTGAGGCATTTGCAACTCTTACAAAAGAGATAGGTGGTAACACCATGATAAGTGGTGACGACCTCACGGTGACAAACAAAAACAGAATGAAGAAGGCGCACGAAAGTCAGAGTATCAATTCAATAATTATAAAGCCAAACCAAATAGGTACTGTTTCTGAAACCATTGAGGCGGTACACCTTGCAAGAGTGTACGGATGGCAGGTGGTAGTATCACATCGCTCTGGAGAAACAAACGATGACTTTATAGCCGATTTTGCCTACGCAGTTGGTGCTGATGGACTCAAAATTGGGGCTCCGTCACGAGGCGAACGAGTGGCAAAGTACAACAGACTCTCATATATAGCCACGCATTTATAATTTTGCTACACTCCTCAAAGTTACGGGAGAAGCTGGATGTCTAAAAGAGGTCTTGGCTATGCTGTCTCAGTGGGCAATTATTTTTTGTCTACTAGCGCAGCGGTGGGGTCGTTTTGCTTTTACCATCCCGAATGTGCAGCTGTAGGGTCAATCAAAATTTTTGGGTCTAGAACAAAAGCGCTTGTGTACGTAAAAAAGTATGTCACAAAGCGTAATTTCAAAATACAAAAAGTTTCTATAGTGAATGGAAAGATAACATTCAACACTATTTACGAAAGGGGTCCTGCATGAGGGACCCCTTTCACATATCCACTCTGTATACTTGTGGTCACATGCTACAATTGTTGCATGATTGTCGCACTTAAAAATTGGATATCACAACATTTGATAACGTTTGTTATTGGTAGCTCACTAGTAGTAGTAGCGATTGCATATCCAAGCTATCGCTATTTTTCAAATGAATTACCAGACGAGGTATTTACTGTTGAACGATCCACACTAAAGAATGAGGTGAGATTCAGTGGTTCAGTTGAACCTGCCGATGAGGTCTCTCTTGGTTTTGAACTTCAAGGTAAATTACAAACACTCTCTGTTGATGTTGGTGATACCCTACGAAAGGGGCAGGTAATAGCTACACTGAGCGATGCGGATGCGCGCTCAGATGTTGCGCAAGCACGCGCGGTTCTTTCTGCTGAGGTTGCGTCACTTGATTCTCTTATAAAAGGTGTACGCGAAGAAGAAATACAGGTAAAAGTTGAAAAGGTTGCCTCATACGAACAGTCCCTTAATGATGCGCTTCAAGCACTATCTGATGAATATATCGATGCGTATACGGTTGCTGAAAATGCCGTAAGAAATAGCACTGATCAGCTATTTGACAGTCCACGGCTAAATCCACAATTAAAATTTGACGCGGTTGATTACAAACTCGCAAATGGTATTGAGCAAAAAAGAATCGAGCTTGAAAACCTTTTGCTTAGGTGGTCTGAAAATTCTGAACGACTTCGCTCCAAAATGACCACTGCATTTTCTACTCCTACCGAAACTAGCCAATCAACATTATTTAGTTATCTCTCATTATTTATTAAAACAAGCGGACTTGCCGCTGCATCAACAAGTATTTCAAGTGATATAGACTACGAGGCGTACAGCTTGCTCACGAGAAACAATCTCACCGAAATTAAACTATACCTAGAGAGTCTTTCACTGCTAGTAAACTCACTGACCACCAGTGCATCACTCAGTCAAGAAAAGATAGACACATGGCGTGCTGCAGTCTCTGCATCTCGTACGCAGGTGGTTGCACAACTTTCAGCACTTTCTATTGCAGAGGAGAAAAGAAATATCGCGCTTTCTAATATTAGTGTCGCCAAAGAAGAAGTGGCACTTCTAAAGGCGGGTACCACACCAGAGAAACTTCGTGAACAGCAGGCGCGGGTAGATGCACAGCGAGCACTAGTACAAAAGTATGAGTCATTGGTTTCAAAGCATGCACTCATTTCGCCAATCGCTGGAACTGTTACGGCAATCGAAATTTCTGAAGGGGAACTGGTTTCAGCATTTACCCCACTGATAACTATTGCATCAGATGCATCATTTGAAATTAAAGCTGATGTATCAGAAATAGACATTGTCGGACTCAATCGAGGAATGGAAGTAATTATCACCCTTGATGCGTACGGCCCTACAGAAGAATTTATGGCGGTTATCACCGACATAGATCCTGCTGAGAAAAAAATTGATGGTATTTCTGCGTATGGCGTTACGCTACAGCTTAAAATACCCGATGATCGTGTTTACTCTGGAATGACTGCCAATGCACGTACACAGGTGGTGGTGGCAGAGGATGTACTTTCAATTCCAAGAAGGTTTTTGATAAAAGAAGGGGGTGATTACTACGTACATGACGCATCTTTGCCGAAAGACACAAAGCGCGCGGTAACCATTGGCAGACAAACAAACGGTGGAATGGTTGAAATTGTGAGTGGACTAAACGATGGTGACATTGTGGCTCGATTTGAAGAGTAATATGCTTTCATCACTACAAGTGGCATTTTTTCTCGCGGTTCGCTACCTCATGCGAACAAGTCTGTGGCAAACCCTGCTTGTGGTATTTGTCATGATGCTCACGTTTCTTAATCTTGTGGTAGTCACAGGACTCCTTGTTGGGCTTATTGACGGGTCATTAAAAGGGTACAACGAACGCTATGCAGGAGATATATTGATTTCAAAATTTCCTGAGAAGCAATATATAGAGCGTAGCACCGCGATACGGGCAATTCTTGCAGGAGAGCCCGGGATAGCAGGGTACTCGGAGCGGCTTGTAGAATCAGGCTCGCTTGAGGCTAATTTTCAGCGCTCAGTAGCAGAGAGTAATGTACTTCCAGATAAGATTGGTGTTTCTATTGCTGGTATTACCGTGCGTGAAGAGGCAAGGGTAACTAATATAGAAAACTACCTTGTTGAAGGAGAATTTATTACTGATTTTGATGATGATCAAATAGTAATGGGAGCTAATTTACTTGATAGATACTTTCCATCGGAAATAGGACTACAAACAGTTTCAGATGTGTATGTTGGCGATAAGGTGCGCATAACTATTGGCAATGCAGCAAAGGATTACCTTCTTAAAGGAGTGGTAAAAACAAAAGCCGATGCAACTGATTTACGTGTATTTTTACCAGCAAACGAACTTCGTCGCCTCATTAACAGAAGTGATTACAATGTTGATGAGTTTGCAGTACGTCTTTTGCCAGGAGAAAATATCGATCTTGTTAAACGTTCACTCATAGCGCAAGGCGCAGGTGACTATGCACTCGTACGAACTACCGAAGAAGCAGTAGGAGAGTTTCTTGATGAAATAAAAGATACGTTTTCATTTTTGGGAAATATCATCGGTGCAATTTCAGTTATTGTGGCGTCAATTACCATTTTTATTATCATCTTTATTACCGCAATTACTCGCCAAAAGTACATTGGTATTTTGAAGGCAATTGGCGTAACAGGGGCGACTATCGAGTTGTCGTATGTTATGTTGTCGCTCTTTTATGCGGTGGTGGGTATTGGGGTAGGACTCACGATGTTGTACGTGTTTATCTTGCCGTACTTTAATGCTAACCCAATTGATTTTCCATTTTCAGATGGCATGTTGTCAGTTACGGCAAATGGCACCTTTATACGAGCATCGATACTTATGATAACCACTATCATTGCGGGGTATATGCCTGCTAAAATTATTGTACGAAAGAATGCACTCGATGCTATTTTAGGTAGATAACATGATAGAAGCAAAACAATTAAAAAAAATATATGGCAAAGCAGGGCACGAAACACACGCGCTACGAGGTGTTGATGTCAAAATAAATGAAGGCGAGTTTGTCGCTATTGTGGGTAAGTCAGGCGCAGGTAAAAGTACACTTATGTACCAGTTATCACTTCTTGATATTCCAACAAGTGGTGAGTTGTTTCTAAATGGTGAAGACACATCAACGTTTTCAAATGCGGTACGTACTCGATATAGGCTATTTAACCTAGGATATGTCTTTCAAGACTATGCGCTTCTTCCTGAGCTTAGTGCGACCGAAAACGTTATGGTACCACTACTTATGCAGGGTTTTGCCAGTACTCCCTCAAGAAAAAGGGCGCATGAAGTACTAGCACGATTGGGACTTAACGAGCGGCTTGATAACCGACCAAGCCAACTCTCCGGAGGAGAGCAACAACGAGTATCAATCGCAAGAGCAATTGCCCACAATCCACTAGTATTGTTTGCAGATGAACCTACGGCAAATCTCGATACCGCTACTTCTACCTTATTGCTCACCTATCTTGAAGAGCTAAATAAAGCTGGGCAGACTATTATTATGGTAACGCACGAACTTGAGTATGCGCGAATGGCAAAGCGTGTACTTGAACTATCTGATGGTGCATTAGTTAATGATGGTACACCAACATCTGTGTTAAAATCAAAACGATGATATTCTCATTCATAACTGCAATAGCAATAGTAACCAGTGTGGCATTGTGTCTTTACGCAATAGCACTACTACTGAAAGACAATAGCATAATGGATATAGCGTACGGGATCGTATTTATGATTATAGGCGCAGCACTCTATGGCATGGCGCCTGACGCATCTATTGCACAAAAATTATTGATGCTCTTTTTGTTTGCGTGGGGTATTCGTTTGTCATTACGGATATACTTACGAAAAATCGGCAAAGGGGAAGATTTTAGATATTGCGCGTGGCGTGAGGAGTGGTTATTACACGGCACTGCGTACTTTTATCTCCGCACGCTGTTTCAGGTATTTGTTCTCCAGGGGATTATTATACTCATTGTCTCATTGCCAATAGTACTAGGATTGTCATCCGTTGCTGCGGCAGAGCCGTGGGTGTTTATGCTCGGCACTAGTCTTTTTGCAATTGGCTACTTTTTTGAGGCGCTCGCAGATTATCAACTTGATAGATTTACCAAGGACCCCGCAAATAAGGGAAGCATCCTTTCTCATGGGCTATTTAGATATTCAAGACGGCCAAATTATTTTGGTGAGTCAATGATATGGTGGGGTATGGCGTGTATGGCTGCAAGTATGCTTGATGGGGTGTGGGCATATCTAGTATTTATTTCACCAATCACCATCACCTACATACTTTTGTTTGTGACTGGCCCAATGCTTGAAAGAAAGTTTATGACTGATCCTGCATATCGAAAATATGCTGCAATTACAAGTTATTTTGTACCACTCCCACCTCGTGGGAAATAGTGGTATAGTCACCATACTATGAGTAAAAAAACAATTTGGACGGGGGTAATTGGACTTATAATTGTCATTGGTCTGTTTTTGGCAAATATGTTTATGCCAGGACCAAAGGACGCATTTGCACAGTGTGTTGCGGATAGTGGGGCAACATTTTATGGTGCCTTTTGGTGCCCTCATTGCAAAGAGCAAAAGGCTCTCTTTGGAAAATCAGCATCACTTCTTCCGTATGTAGAATGCTCTACCCCAGATGGAAAGGGAGTGTTGTCGGTATGCACAGATGCGGGTGTAGAAGGGTATCCTACGTGGGTATTTAAGGACAGCTCAGTCCTTACCGGGGTGGTCACCTTAGAAACGCTTGCAGAGAAGACTTCTTGCACGCTCTAATGCGTAGTATGCCTAGTACTATGACAAGAGCAATCGCCTGCGCGGTTGCGCTTGTTATTGTTGCGTATTTTTCTATCTATGAAAAAGCCAATAACATTTGAAATTCTTAAAAAGAAAACAAATAGTAAAGCGCGACGGGGGAGGCTTATAACCCCCCACGGTATTATCGAGACACCAACACTGCTTCCTGTTGCCACAAAGGCAACGTTAAAGGGTATTGGTGCACATGATTGGAAAGCGCTAGGTGTTGATGCGGTTATCGCAAATACGTACCATCTATACCTCACCGTAGGAGACGAAATAATAAAAAAATTGGGAGGGATTCACTCATTTATGAACTGGGATGGACCAGTCTCAACTGACTCGGGAGGATTTCAAGTATTCTCACTTGGTGCTGCGTTTGGAAAGAACCTTACCAAGGTGGCAAAAGCAGATATAGACAGCGTGGCGCATGAAAGAAGACCAGTGTTTTTTGATCCTGATATACTCTCTGAACACGGAAAGCTTGCAGTAATAGATGATGAAGGGGTGACCTTTACCTCACACATCGATGGTACTCTTCATCGCTTTACTCCTGAGCGTTCTATCGAAATACAGCACAACATTGGCGCGGACATAATTTTTGCTTTTGATGAATGTACTAGCGCTACGGCAGATCATGCGTATCAATTAGAAGCAATGGAGAGAACGCACCGCTGGGCAAAGCGCTCTCTTAGTGCACATAGACAAAACACCACCATGGGAGAGCGGCAGGCACTCTTTGGTATTGTGCAGGGTGGAAGATTTGAGGATTTAAGGAAAGAAAGTGCTCGATTTTTTGCAGATATGGATTTTGATGGGTATGGCATTGGCGGCTCATATGTAAAAGAGGACTTGGACACCGCCGTGGGATGGGTGACCGATATATTGCCTGAGGATAAACCACGTCATTTGCTTGGTATTGGAGAACCGGAGGATGTTATAAGCGGTATAGAAAAAGGCATTGATTTATTTGATTGTGTGCAGCCAACTCGGCTTGGTAGGACAGGTATGATATACAACGCGCAGGGTGAAAAAATCAATCTTTGTAACGAGCGCTACAAACACGATGAGAGCCCACTTGATGAGACGGGCGAGTGCGAACGGTTGAAGGGGTATACAAAAGCATACGTGGCGCATCTACTACGCAGTGGTGAGATGCTCGGCGGAGTGCTCTGTAGTATGTCGAATGTATTTTTTCTTGAACGGCTACTTCGCCTTGAACGTGAAAAATTAGATTCGTCAGTTTAAGAAAATCGTGTAGTCTTAGTCTATGGCAAAGTCACGCAACCCATTTACCCTGGTATCAAAGTATAAGCCCTCAGGTGATCAACCCAAGGCTATTTCGACATTGCTATCAGGATACGAAAAGGGTCTTCGACACCAGACCCTTATTGGTGTAACTGGTTCAGGCAAGACATTTACTGCCGCTAATGTAATTGCAACGGTAAACAAGCCTGCGCTTGTTATTGCTCATAACAAGACACTTGCAGCACAGCTCGCGCAAGAATATAAAGAGTTCTTTCCTGATGCGGCAGTGCACTACTTTGTTTCGTACTACGATTACTATCAACCAGAGGCGTACATGCCCACGTCTGATACCTATATTGAAAAGGAGGCAATGGTAAACGAAGAGATTGATCGCTTGCGTCACTCGGCAACTCAAGCACTCCTCACTCGAACCGATGTCATTGTGGTGGCATCAGTATCATGTATTTACGGACTTGGCTCCCCAAGTGAGTATGAAAAGGTTAATGTCAAATTGGCAAAAGGGGTGACAATAACGAGGGCTGAAATGGTAAGAAAGCTTGTGGCGATTTATTTTACCCGTACTAACGCAGACCTCTCGCCGGGGGAGTTTAGAGGGAGAGGAAATGTGCTTGAAATAATGCCCATCAATGAAAAGATTATTTATCGAGTAGCATTTATGGGTTCAGGTATATCATCAATATCAATCATTGACCCTGTCTCTCGAGCGCTCGTAAAAGAGGTAGATAGTATTTTTATTTTCCCTGCAAAGCACTACGTAACTCCTGAAGAAGAACGTGAGCGCGCTGCAAAAGATATTAAGGCTGAGCTTGCGGCGCAATTAAAGGTGTTTGAGAAAGAAGGAAAAATTCTAGAAGCAGAGCGTCTCAAACGTAGAACGAACTATGACCTTGCTCTGATACGAGAGGTTGGATATTGCAATGGGGTAGAAAACTACTCACGACATTTTGATGGAAGAAACGCTGGTGATCCACCGTATACGCTCATTGATTATTTTCCACATCATAAAGACGGCTCACCTGACTTTATTACCATTATTGATGAGTCTCATGTGACGGTGCCACAACTCAGGGCCATGTTTGCTGGTGACCAATCGCGAAAGCAGACACTGGTTGACCATGGATTTAGATTACCAAGCGCAAAAGATAATCGACCACTTACCTTTACTGAATTTGAGGCTCGAGTGGGGCAAACAATCTATACCTCGGCAACTCCTGGTGTTTATGAAAAGGAACATTCAGTGCCGCCAATGGGTGGCATTGCAGAGCAGATAGTGCGCCCAACAGGACTACTTGATCCCGAAATCGAGGTTCGTCCGATTCTTGCTAAAGGCAAGTACGGCGGACAAGTAAAAGATTTTATACACGAGACAAGTACGGCAGTAAAAAAGGGAGGACGAGTGCTTGTGACTACTCTTACCAAGAAAATGGCAGAAGACTTTGCTGAATTTCTCAAAGAAAAAGATATTAAGGCAGAGTATCTGCATAGCGATGTAAAAACCATTGACCGAATCACCACACTCACTGAGTTTAGAAAAGGGACATTTGATGTGCTGGTAGGAGTAAACTTGTTGCGTGAGGGTCTTGATCTACCAGAAGTAACGTTGGTGGGGATACTTGATGCTGACAAAGAAGGCTTTTTGCGCTCAGAAACATCCCTGATGCAAACCATGGGAAGAGCTGCACGAAATGTCGAAGGTAAGGTGATACTGTATGCGGACGAGGTGACTGACTCAATGAGTAAAGCGATTAACGAGACACGTCGCAGACGTGAAGTGCAACACGCATACAATGTTGCTCATAATATTACACCAACCAGTATCAAGAAATCTATTAATGACATCACAGAACACCTTCGAACCGAACACAAAAAGGCGGTCGGCGCATTACTTGAAATAGACCGAGCGCTATACGACAACAACCCAGAGGCAACCATTGCTGAAAAACGCACACAAATGGAAGAAGCGGTAAAATTACTAGACTTTGAGACTGCCGCCATTCTGCGAGACGAAATTGCAGAGCTTATGGGAGACGATGGAGCAAAAAAGGCGCGCAAGAGATGGAAGCGAAAATAGTGTATACTCGAACCACGCGTAACGTGCTCTTTTGAGCAATCAATTGATATGGACGACAAAATAATAGTAAAAGGAGCAAAAACACATAATCTCAAAAACATCACGGTAGAAATGCCAAGGAATAAAATGATTGCCATAACAGGCATGTCTGGCTCAGGAAAATCATCACTTGCATTTGATACCATTTTTGCAGAAGGACAACGACGCTATGTTGAGTCGCTATCTTCCTATGCACGTCAATTTCTTAATCAGATGCAAAAGCCTGATGTTGAAGAAATAACGGGGCTCTCGCCTGCGATATCAATAGATCAAAAGTCTCGCTCCAATAACCCACGCTCTACTGTAGCTACCATTACTGAAATATACGACTATCTTCGTATTTTATATGCGCGTGTCGGAAAGGCGTATTGTATGGAGGGTGATGCACGCATCACTAAGATGTCCATTGAAGAAATGAAGGCAGTCGCTATACACGCAGTTAAAGCAATTGACCTAAAGAAGACTAGTAAGAAGGTAATGGGCGTCGCGGTTAATGATTTAAAACTTCGCATACTTGCACCGCTTGTTGTGGGGCGCAAGGGCGAGTACTATCAAATGCTTTATGACCTTTTGGGTAAAGGGTATGAGCAGGTAGTGATAGACAGCGAAACAAAATCCCTTCGTGACAAAATAGAGCTCGATAGAAACAAGCGTCACCACATTGATGTGGTGGTGGATGATATTTTTGTTACTGAATTTACCGAAGATAAAAAAGGCTCAGACGAGCGATTAGGAGAAGCAATCGAACAAGCGCTGCATGAAAGCGATGGACTTATTAAACTCATATTTCCAGATGGCACAGAGCAAATGCTCTCATCTAAGTTTATTTGCCCTACCGACGGTACGCCCTTTCCGGAGGTGGAGCCACGACTATTTTCTTTTAACTCACCGTATGGCGCGTGTCCTAACTGTAATGGGCTTGGCATGGCGGGGATATTTAATAGCGAAGTGTGTGATGTTTGTCATGGCGCCCGCCTAAGAAAAGAAGCGCTCAATGTATATGTGGGCGGAGATAAAAAAGGAGAGGGTAAAAACATCGTTGAATTTGTAAATCTTTCAATAGAAGATGCAATGAAGTTTATTGCTACTCTTTCACTTACAAAGAAAGAGAAAGAAATTGCTGGTGTGATACTCAAAGAGATAAGCAATCGCCTGCAATTTATGATCAATGTTGGTATCGAGTATCTTACCCTCGATAGAAAAGCAAACACCCTCTCAGGTGGCGAAGCACAGCGCATACGCCTAGCGAGCCAGCTTGGTAGTGGACTTGTCGGGGCACTCTATGTACTTGATGAACCTACCATTGGACTCCATCAACGTGATAACGACAGACTTATCAAAACCTTGCTAGACCTTAGAGACTTAGGTAACACCATTATAGTAGTAGAGCACGATGAAGACACCATACTATCTGCTGATTACCTTATTGATATCGGACCAAAGGCAGGACGGCACGGTGGTGAGGTGATGGTAGCCGACTATGTTGATACCTTGTTAAAGGCAAAGAAGGATGTGAGTGGCTCAAGCACGGTGGCGTACCTTCGAGGAGACAAAAAAATACCGGTGCCAGAGAGTAGGAGAGATACAGACAAAGGCTCGCTTAAAATCCGTGGCGGATCAATATTTAATATCCAAAATATGAATGTTGATGTTCCGCTTGGAAAGCTGGTATGCATCACTGGTGTCTCGGGGTCTGGTAAGTCATCATTTATGTACGAAATTCTGCATAGAAATCTTCTTGCAAGACTTGAAAAAAGTCACAGAACCACAAAGCTATACAACATAGCGAGTCTTACCGGTACAGAATACTTGGGGCGTACGGTACTTATTGACCAATCGCCAATTGGGCGTACCCCTCGATCAAACCCAGCTACGTATACGGGCGCATTTACCTTTATACGTGAGCTATTTGCGGAGACAAATGAAGCACGAGCACGTGGATGGAAGCCAAGTAGATTTTCTTTCAATGTAAAAGGTGGGCGATGCGAAACATGCCAAGGCAATGGACTAATTGCGGTTGAAATGCATTTTCTTCCTACGGTATATGTAACCTGCGATGTGTGCGACGGAAAGAGGTTTATGAAGGAGACACTTGAGGTTAAGTATAAAAAGAAGAGTATTCACGAAATACTGCAAATGACCATTGAAGAGGCGATTGTCTTTTTTGAAGATATCCCTCAGATATATGATCGTCTACGTATTCTTGAAGAAACCGGTCTTTCATATCTTCAGCTTGGACAAAGTGCGACCACTCTCTCAGGTGGCGAGGCGCAGCGGTTAAAAATTGCATCAGAGCTATATAGATCTAGTGTAACAAAAACAATATACCTTCTTGATGAGCCTACTGTGGGACTTCATTATGAAGACGTACAGCGACTCATTGATATCCTTCAAGAGCTAGTGCGAAGAGGTCACTCGGTGGTTATTATTGAACACAATCTTGATCTTATTAAAAACGCAGACTACCTTATTGATATTGGCCCAGAGGGTGGAGTGCGAGGTGGTAAGGTGGTAGCCAAGGGAACCCCAGAAGAAGTGGCAAAGACCAAAGGAAGCCACACCGGCGCATATCTGGCAAGATATTTAAAGTAGTGCTAGTATTATTTTTTAGGGAAGTCAAAAGGGGGCTTGTCATGCAAAGTCACGGGTTGCATATACTTACACCCTCCCAACATGTGGGAGCAATATTGGATGCTATCTATAAAGCGTCCATTACAAGTGAAGGTGCCGACTCAAGAATGTACTATGAACAGGTGCTTGTGCACTTACAAGAAGCAGAACTTAGCATCCCTTGCTTACAGCAAATAGCGCTATACTTTAAAACTTGCCCACACGTTGATCTACATCAAAAATTTGATGCGCTCTATGTAAAGCTTGTTCCCGCCCCCTCTTAGGGGGCACTTCTTTTCACTACTCGTATGCAAAAGGAATATCTAAAAAATAAAAATATACCGCAAACACCAGGGGTGTACTTTTTTCTTAATAAGCAAAAAAAGGTGTTGTACATAGGTAAGGCAACATCGCTAAAAGATCGAACAAAAAGCTATTTCGCAAAGGATTTAGTGGAAAGCAGAAGTCCAACCATTGTAAAAATGGTTGAAGAAGCACACATACTAGATTATCGTACGACAGACTCAGTGCTTGAAGCGCTTATCCTTGAAGCCAATTTAATTAAGACCTATAAGCCAAAGTACAACACGCTCCTTAAGGATGATAAAAGCTATAACTATGTGGTGATTACCAATGAAGCATTTCCACGAGTGCTTAAGGTACGCGGAAAAGATTTGTCTACTGCATTTAAAAAATCAGAAATCAAAAAGCTTTTTGGACCATTTCCGTATGGAAATCAGCTAACCGAAGCGTTGCTACTCATAAGAAAGATTTTTCCATTCTTTGATACCAAGCATCCAGTTGGTAGTGCTACATCAAAGACAGAAAAGGGCAAAATTGCCTTTTATCAATCATTAGGTATATATCCAAAAAGTGATGCCGATGGTGTGCGTGAGTATGCAAAAACAATTCGACACATTATTCTTCTGTTTTCAGGAAAGAAGAAACAGCTCTTGGATAGACTAAGCAAAGAGATGGAAGAGTATGCACATGCTGAGTTGTTTGAACGAGCAGGGGAGCGAAAGCGCCAGCTATACGCACTTAAACACATACGGGACATTTCACTTATCAAGCGAGAAGCATTGTACGAGCCAGGCTCATCCGTGCGCATTGAGGCGTATGACATTGCGCACACCTCAGGAAAGGAAATGGTCGGAGTTATGACCGTGGTTGAAAATGGGGAGGTGCAAAAAACTGAGTACAGAAAATTTATTATAAACGGCATAACAAGTGCGGATGATACGGGTGCATTAAAGCAGGTGTTGGAGCGACGATGTACTCACCATGAGTGGCGACTCCCAACATTGGTGGTTGTAGATGGAGCTAAGGCACAACTGAGTGTGGCACAAAAGGTGCTTGCGTCGTTTGGCTATGAAATACCTGTTGTTGCAGTGACAAAAGATGAGCATCACAAAGCAAAAGAAATAATCGGCATCATGCCGCCTGCTCTCTCTGCAATAGCATCAATTGATCGAGCAATTATTTTAGCGAATGCCGAGGCACACCGATTTGCTATAGAGTGGCACAGAAAAAAGCGCCAACGCGCATCATTTGGAGAGTAATAGGAGAAGTGACACCTGGTGCTATAATTATTGTATGCATAGGGTACGAGTAGGCGTGGTTCGTGGTGGACCCTCACATGAGTATGAGGTGTCTTTGCGTACAGGTGCCGAGGTACTACAACATCTCCCAAGTGAAAAGTATCACGCAAAAGATATTTTTATTGATACAAGTGGTGTGTGGCACCATCAAGGAAGACCTGTAGAACCAATCTCAGTGCTACGACAAGTAGATGTAGTATTTAATGCGCTTCACGGTACATATGGTGAGGATGGGCAGATACAGCGTCTTATGGATACTGTTGGGGTCCGCTATACTGGCTCAAAGGCACTAGGGAGTGCGTTTGCAATGAATAAGCTACGCGCAAAGGATATTGCAAAAACAGCCGGGCTAAAAACACCAGGGTCTGTTGAGTTGGTGGTTTCAAGTACGCACGCGGGAGACTTGGTTCGTGCATTTAAAACATTTGCACCACCACTTGTGGTAAAGCCTGCACACTCCGGCTCTAGTGTAGGGGTGTCACTACCACGTACGTTTGCTGCATTTGAAGATGCGGTACGCGCCGCGTTTGAAATAAGCCCAAGGGTGTTAGTTGAGGAATATATACAAGGCAAGGAGGCAACAGTTGGGGTGCTTGAACATTTTCGTTCTGAACCACTGTACGCCATGTTGCCAATAGAAATAGTCCCAAAGACAGGAAGTAGCTTTTTTGACTATGATGCAAAATATAAAGGTAATAGTGAAGAGCGTTGTCCAGGCAACTTCACCAAAGACGAAACTTATGAATTATCACGTCTTGCCAAAAGCATTCATGAAGCGTTAGGACTCAGACATTACTCACGAAGCGATTTTATCATTCATTCAAAACGAGGCATTTTTTACCTAGAAACTAATACCCTCCCGGGACTTACCAGCGAATCCCTCGTGCCAAAAGCGCTAAAAGCGGTAGGGTGCGAATTTCCAGACTTTTTGGATCATTTACTTACCTTGGCGCTACATAGATAGTTGAGAAGGCGTGCCCTGCGGGCACGCCTTAACAATAATCTGCCTACTCCTTCTTGGTGAACATGGGCTTATAAAGCCCAGGAAATAGCCAGCGAAGTAACGCAAAAAACCAAGTCATAAGAGACACTCCTTCTGGTTGCTTCTACTAGTATAGTCTTCCTTTTTACCCCTGCACAATTGCACTCTAGGCAAAAATCAGCTACAGTATCTACGCAAGGGGTCGCTGGAGGGTTTTGTCTCTATGAAGGTGATTCCTTGCACTTTGTTCTTGTGAGTTCGCTCATATATCCGTGTCGGTGCACTTTCGCGCCGACTTCTCGGGCCCTTAGCTCAGTTGGTAGAGCGCCTGTTTTGCACTCAGGAGGTCAGCGGTTCGAATCCGCTAGGGTCCACCAAATTTGATAAACCGTCACCAGTCTGGCGGTTTTCTTTTGTCTACTTACAAAGGACTGAACAGCAGTAAACGCTGCTGCTTTTGTCACAGCGCTTATCTGAGCGTAGCAATTCTTGAATTTGGAGTTTCTTCTAGGAGTTGTTTTGTGCCGCACCACGGGCAGTACCAGGTATTGCTTGTATTGAGGTGTGCGTCACCTATGGTCCACCACTTTTTGTATGGGTCAAAATCAATAAATGCCCCGATGAGATTGAACAATCACAAGTTTTTATTATGAAAAGTCAATAGCATAATTGTTTGTTGGCAATCCTAATGTTTCCTTAATCCTTTACATAAATAAGCATTATGTTAGGTTGTAATTGGACCAACATTTGCATGACCCCTGTTGTGTAAACGTGTTGGGAAGCTTAACCTCGAATCAATGGAGTTTGAAATGAGTCTACTGTTCCTTTTCGTCACCGAAGCACCTGTCGTTCAGGGTGCAAGCCCAACGACCGAGTACTCAAGTAACGAAAACAACGAGTAACCAATAGGTAGGTTGCCTACCCTTAACAAGGTAGGCAACTCCTTAAAGGAGTCAAAATGTCTATCATGGTGCTATCTCGTAGTGAGAATACTCATGCAGATGTGATTGAGACCAATTGCAAATTACACACATCAGTTGAACGTATCAATTTCAATTTTGATACACAGAAATTGGGATGTTTTCCAAGGGTTGCTATTGGTAAGCGTTTTGAACGAGTGCCAAACGCAGTATTTGTGCATCATCCTAGAATCAGTTATAAACAAGATTGGTTCAAAGATGAAAACGAACGTAAACTATTCTTAGCATCGTGGGACTCACTTAAAGAGTGGATGGAGTCAGCATTCTCTGGTGCTAGATGGATCAATCGTCCATCGGCAACTTTAAGAAACAAAAACATCTTGGGTCAGTTACAACTTGCTACAACAATTGGCTTCAAGACACCTGATACAATTTTTACCAACAGTAAAGAAGAACTCTTATCTTTCGCTTGCAATGATCTCGTTGTAATTAAGCAAGGGAATCTCGGAGTGCACCTAGAGAATAAGTGCATTCTCACTTCCCAAATTAATGCAGGTACCATTGATCCAAATATTCTAAACGGCAGCCCTTGTCTTTTTCAAAAATACATCCCTAAGAGATATGAGCTTCGTGTTCATGTTATAGGTGACCAGGTCCTGTCATGCAAGATCGAGTCTCAGGTGGGCAAGAAAACTCTTATCGATTGGAGGAATTATGATTTGCCAAACACCCCACATAAAGCTATTGAGCTAGAAAGTTTAATAGCCAGGAAGTGTGTTGATCTTGTGAGGAAGCTTGGACTTGAGTTTGGAATAATTGATTTGATTGTTAACCCCGAGGGCGAGTATGTATTTCTCGAGTGCAACTCACAAGGACATTGGTTGTGGATTGAGGAGTTAACTTCGCTTCCAATCACCAAAACTTTGTGCGAAAACTTACTTAAAGGTCCACCGTAAGGTGGGCCTTTACTTAATAAAGTTTAAAATTTGATTACGGTGGTTTTGGTTAGTGAAATTATGATCAGCATTCTTGATGCAAGTATATTTTGAGTAGGGTATATGCTGGTGATACTTTGCAGCGATCATTTGTCCACCATTCTCTGCTCCAAATATAGAAACAGATTTATTTTTCTTACCCACCAATTCCTCTATTGGAGGCATTAATTTCAGGGATTCAATAAAATTAAGCGAGAGTGGCAAGCGTGTAGTCTCGTCATCATACCAGTATGTACCATTGATTTCTTTAAGATTACTCATGATAATTACTGAAATTGGTAAAGAGGGATCTAACAAAATAACCTCGTAGTCCATCGGTATTTGCATTAGAGTGTATGCACCCAGGCTGTGTGCCAAAACAATATCTGGACAAATTTCTTCCAATTCTTTCGCTATTCTATCAACTTCTGTTTTGAATGAATATGATCCAAAAGATGATTTCGAATAGAGTTCTATAGCAAAGCAGTGAATATTTTTGTGTTTCAAAGCAGATTGTATATGAGAAAAAAGCGCGTTATCTTCCGATTCGAACAGTCCTAAAATATATACTGCTTTCTTACTCATACTCGTCATACTATTATCATGTATGAAATGTCATTCAAGCAACTCGATTTTTTATAAAGCAAACTAAGTACATTTTAACGTAGCAATTCTTGAATTTGGAGTTTCTTCTAGGAGTTGTTTTGTGCCGCACCACGGGCAGTACCAGGTATTGCTTGTATTGAGGTGTGCGTCACCTATGGTCCACCACTTTTTGCATATACCACAGTTAAAGTGGTAGAGAGATTCAATGGCAACTTTTCCTTTAGGCGGTTTGTTGTGCATATAGCGCGGTATCTCTACATGCAGATGAGCAAAATACTTTACTTCCTTCTTTGTACTTGTCCATGCACGTATCACACACAAGGAGGTGGGCAGCGCATCGGTCATTGCCGCAATCTATAAATGTTTCTGTAGGAGCAGCGCAGTGGGCGCACTTTCCTACCACTGTTCGCTCGCTTGCAGGTACGTTTTGCCAGACCACTCGATCATCAAACACATAAAGTGCGCCCTCAAAGTCTTGTCCTGGAAACTTTTCCATATACCGATGCATACCACCATCAAGTTGTGATACATCGTTAAATCCAAGAGATAGTAAGTACGCACTTGCCTTTTCGCAGCGAACACCGCCCGTGCATACTGTTATCACCTTTTTATCTTTAAAGGGAAGTAGTGCGTCCTTTTTTTCTTGTAACTCTCTAAAGTAGGTAAGTGAAGGGTGAATAGAGTTGCGGAAGTGCCCAACATCGTATTCATGGGTATTACGCATATCTATAATCACAAAATCATCACCCTTTTCGTACATTTTTTTGAGCTCATCTGGTGGAATGTGTCGTGCGGTTTTTACCCGTGGATCAACCGTAGCAGGGAGTCCTGATGCGCAAATCTCTCTTTTTACCTTTATAGAGAGGCGCGGGAATGCCTTTCCGTTACCCTCACTGGTTTTGAAATCAACATTCTTGAACCGCTTATCTTTTTTGAGGTGGGTGATATAAGTGCGTATTGCTGCATCATCACCTTCAAGGGTGGCGTTTATGCCTTCTTCTGCGATTAGCATGCGACCCTTAAGTCCAAGCACCTCACACACCGCAAACTCTCTCTCACGTAGCTCGTGAGGGTTTTCTATCGTGACGTATTTGTAAAATAAAACTATTGTTGTCTTCATATTTTAGTGGTTGTCGGGATGCCGAGAATCGAACTCGGACTACATCCACCCCATGGATGCGTACTACCACTATACTACATCCCGAATTTATGTTCTCGGAGTATATACCATATTTATATTTTTTCTATGCACAGTGCTGAACCGTCATTTAATACTTACCTTTTTTGGTATTTCTGTTATAATGGCGTCATCTATGGAAAAAGAGGCAATTCACATCACCCTTTCGCCATACCACCTGTTTGATGTGTGGGGATTTACCATCACCTCCACGCTTATTATGAGTTGGCTTGCGATTGCCATTTTGTGCACATTTGCAATTATCATGCGCGGGCGGTTTGCCATGATACCAGGGAAGGTGCAGGTTGCTACAGAGGCACTTGTCGGCGGGGTATACGACTATGTGGCAGAGACACTAGAGAGCAAAGCGCTCGCAAGAAAATTCCTACCAATCTTGCTTACCATTTTCCTTTTTATTTTGACAGCAAATCTCCTCGGGCTATTTCCGGGTGTTGGTTCAATAGGCGTCCTCAAGGGTGAGGTAGGTCACGAGCATTTGGTACCCCTCTTTTATCCTGCGGCAACCGACCTTAATGTCACCATTGCGCTTGGGCTTATTGCGTTTGTGGTAATAGAAGTAGCAGGTGTTGCATCTATAGGATTCTTGAAATACGCCGGAAAATTTGTTAATTTTAGCTCGTTCATGGGCTTTGTCGTGGGTATCATAGAACTCATTAGCGAAGTGGCACGACTGATATCATTTAGCTTTAGGCTTTTTGGTAACATCTTTGCGGGTAAGGTGCTTATCTTGGTGGTGATGTTTTTTGTGCCATTTATTGTGCCGGTACCACTTATGCTGTTTGAGGTGTTTGTGGGCTTTATTCAGGCGGCAATCTTTGCACTGCTCACCTTGTTCTTTATCAAGATAGCAATCACTGAACCGCACTAGCACGAAGGCAGAGAGAGCACCGATGTCACATCGTTGTTGTACTCTGTCTTCGTGCGAGACATCAAACGAAGGAGTTTATTCAATAATTGTACATGTATGGAACTTGAAGCAGCAAAGGCACTCGCAATGGCAATCGCAGTAGGTGTTGGCGTATTTGGTCCTGGACTAGGTATTGGACTTATCGTATCAAAGGCGCTTGAAGCTATCGGCAGAAATCCAGAAGCATCAGGCAAGATTACTGTTACCATGTTTATTGGTATCGCCTTTACAGAAGCGCTTGCTATCTTTGCGCTTGTGGTTGGATTCATCATCAAGTTTGCGTAGTCGTGAGTATCACACATAATCATGTCATCAATTTTTTCAATTTTCGGAGTCGATTGGAGCATGCTTATTGTGCAAGTATTTAACTTTGGTCTATTACTTGGTGTGCTTTGGTACTTTCTCTACACACCACTCCTTAGCCTTCTTGATGAGCGGCAAAAGAAAATAGAGAAAGGTGTCAAAGATGCCGAGACAGCCGAGAAGACGCTCATGCAGGCCTCAGATGAGGGAAAGAGCATACTCACAAAAGCAACAAAAGATGCAGAAGCTGCTATCCAAAATGGAAAGAAGCTCGCTGAGAAAGAAGCGTTAGATATTGTTGCTGCCGCACAGAAGCGTCACGACGCGCTTCTTAAAGAGGCAGAGCAAAAAGCAGCAGAAGAAAAGCGAAAATCACTCCAACAAGCAGAACACGAAATAGCTAAACTTGTCGTACTTGGGGTAGAGAAGGCAATAACCAAACAATAGCACTATGAAAAAGGCAGATCTATACGCACACGCATTTCTTCAATCAGTAGCCGCTGCTACTGCCGATGTTGCGATAACTCGCCTTGCTTCACTCACTGATCTTGTAGAGAAAAAGGAGGGAGCGCCATTTATGGCAAAGGTGCGCCGCGCGATACACCGTGCGCTTGATAAAAAGGAGCGAGCAATCACAGCGCATATCACACTCGCAAATCAAAAAGAATTGTCTACACATGCAGATGCCATCGCTCGGGTACTTGCTGAATGTTCCGCAACTCATGCACCACAAAAGGTAGTGATTGATCCAACGCTTATTAGCGGGTTCACCGTATTTTATAACGGAGTAGTCGTTGATCATTCAGCAAAGCGCACGTTACTTTCACTTTATTCATCACTCACCGCATAACGCCTATGCAACAAGCAGTAATAGAAAGACTCAAAAAGCAGATAGAAGGATTTGAACACTCAGCATCACCTGAGCAGGTAGGAACGGTTATATCAGTAGGTGATGGTGTGTGCGAAATCGAAGGTCTCCCAAAGGCGCTCATGTCCGAGATGCTCGTGTTTGATACCAGCAAGGGCAAAACTCTTGAAAAGGCGATAGATACGCACACAGATGTAATTGGTCTTGTGATGAACCTTGAGGTAGAGACAGTAAAGGCGGCAATTCTTGGAAATGCTTCAATGATCACCGAAGGTATGCAGGTGCGCGCAACAGGTAAGGTGCTTTCTCTTCCTGTTGGCGACTCGCTTGTTGGTAGAGTGGTTGATGCGCTTGGCACACCAGTTGATGGACAGGGTCCACTTCTTAATACCGAGTTGTACCAAATTGAGCGTCCAAGCTATGGCGTGATGGACAGAGAGAGTGTAAAGACACCACTCCATACTGGTATCAAGGCTATTGATGCCATGATTCCAATTGGTAGAGGACAACGAGAGCTAATCATTGGCGATAGATATACCGGAAAGACGGTTATCGCTATTGATACCATCCTCAACCAAAAGAACGAACCAAAAGAAACTCGTCCGATTTGTATATACACCTCAATAGGTCAAAAAGAATCAAAAACCGCACGTATTGTGCAGGTACTCAAAGACGCGGGCGCAATGGAGTACACCATTGTTGTTGATGCACCCGCATCAGCATCTGCTACCCTACAATTTTTGGCGCCATACGCTGCTGCATCAATTGGTGAATACTTTATGGAGAAGGGAAGAGACGTGCTTGTGATTTATGATGACCTCTCAAAGCACGCCGTTGCGTATCGACAAGTGTCACTCCTTCTGCGACGCCCACCAGGTAGAGAGGCATACCCAGGAGATATCTTTTACCTTCACTCACGACTCCTTGAGCGCTCTGCAAAACTTTCTAAGGAGAAGGGCGGAGGGTCACTCACGGCGCTACCAATTATCGAAACACAAGAAGGTGACGTATCGGCATACATCCCTACCAACGTTATTTCTATTACTGACGGACAGATATATCTTGAGACTGATATATTTAACAAGGGTATTCGCCCAGCGATTAACGTAGGGCTCTCGGTGTCACGTGTGGGATCAAGCGCGCAGACCAAAGCAATGAAAAAGGTTGCCGGAAAGACTCGTATCGAACTTGCGCAATTTAGAGAGCTTGAAGCGTTCTCGCAGTTTGCCTCAGACCTTGATGCCGACACCAAAAAGCGCCTCGACAAAGGTGAGCGATTGGTTGAGCTACTCAAGCAACCTCGACAAAAGCCAGTACCATTTTATGAACAAGTAATACTTTTGTTTGCGGCGGCTGAGGGAGTGTTTGATAGTGTGGCAGTGCATGACGTAAGCAAAGTTGCAGAGGCGCTTATTACCCACATAAAGGCACACCACGAAAAGGTGATCACCGATGTGCGTGATAGCAAAGACCTCTCAGATGAGTCACTCGCAACACTCAAAGATGCCTTTGTAAAATTCAAAGACGGACAAACAGCGTAATGAATGTCTCATGTCACTAAAAGCAGTAAAAAACAAAATACGTTCCATTGGGAAGATTCGTCAGGTGACAAAGGCGATGGAAGCCGTCTCTGCAGTTAAGATGCGAAAGAGCCAACAGCTCGCGCTGTCGTCTCGCCCTTTTGCTATGAGCGCTTTGTCTATGCTCCAAAGACTCTCTGGTACAGCAGAGGCAAAAGAGCACGCACTCATTACCCCACGCGCAAGTGTCCGCAAGAGAGCGGTGCTACTTATCACCAGCGATAGAGGATTTTCAGGAGCACTCAATGCAAATGCTCTTAAATGTATATATAAATTATTCAAAGAAGCATCGCTCACCAAAGAGAACACACTACTATTCTTTATTGGTAAAAAGGGAGCAACTCACTTTGCTGCTCGTGGATGGAACATAGAGCGCAATCTTGATGGATGGGGTGAGGGCGTAATGGAGGGTGATGTGCGAGCACTTGCAGAGGATTTTATCATCAGATACAAGAATGAAAATTTTGATGAGCTTCACATTGTGTATACCAACTTTGTTTCTTCATTTGCACAAGAACCAGTAGTTAGAAAAGCACTACCCATATCACCAGAGTCAGTACAAGAGCTTGTTGATGGTATTGCTCCCACCATGGGCAAGTACAGTGATACGCAAACAGCACATACTGAAAAAGCCGCAAGTACGTACTTATTTGAACCATCACCAAGCGAGGTGCTTGATGCACTCATACCTTACTTGTTGTCGGTAGAGCTGTACCACGCACTACTCGAGTCCAATGCTTCTGAACACTCCTCTCGTATGATTGCCATGAAAAATGCATCAGACAGGGCAGGCGACATGAGAAAAGATTTAACACGAGAGTATAACAAAGAACGACAAGGATCAATCACTGCAGAGATAAGCGAAATTACTAGCGGTATAGAGGCGATGTCTTAATCTATATGACCACAGGAACAATATCAAAAATAATCGGTACCGTAGTTGATGTACGCATTACTGAAGGAACACTTCCTCCACTAAGAAATGCACTTGTTGTAGAAGGAAAGCGCGCAAGCGAGCGTGATGTGCCTATCATTCTTGAGGTAGCAAGTCACCTCGGCGAAGGAGAGGTGCGATGTATTGCAATGAGTTCTACCGATGGACTCACTCGTGGTGATGCGGTTTCAGACACTGGCGCTGCAATTAGCGTACCTGTGGGAGAATCTATCCTTGGAAGAATGTTTGATGTTATTGGGCATCCTATCGATGGACTTGGCGAGGTAAAGGCAAAAGAAAATTGGTCAATCCACCGCGATGCGCCGCCATTTGAAGCACAGTCAACCAAGACTGAAGTATTTGAAACAGGTATCAAAGTTATTGACCTTCTTGTGCCCTTTATTAAGGGTGGAAAGGTAGGACTCTTTGGAGGTGCTGGTGTAGGAAAGACGGTACTCATCCAAGAGCTTATTCGAAACATTGCCGCAGAGCACGGAGGCTACTCGGTATTTGCCGGAGTAGGTGAGCGTGTACGTGAAGGAAATGACCTCTATCACGAAATGAAGGATTCAAAAGTACTTGATAAAACAGTACTTACCTTTGGACAGATGAACGAAGTACCCGGAGCACGCGCACGCGTCGCACTCTCTGGACTTACCATGGCAGAGTACTTTAGAGATGCGATGGGTAAGGACGTGTTGTTCTTTATGGACAACGTATTCCGCTTTACGCAAGCTGGCTCTGAAGTATCCGCGCTTCTTGGTCGTGTACCAAGTGCGGTAGGATATCAACCAACACTCTCAGAAGAAATGGGTGCGCTTCAAGAGCGAATTACCTCAACTAAAAAAGGGTCTATTACTTCAGTGCAAGCAGTATATGTACCAGCAGATGACCTTACCGACCCAGCACCTGCAACCACCTTCCAGCACCTCGATTCTACGGTGGTACTCTCACGCTCACTTGCAGCGCTTGCTATTTATCCTGCGGTAGATCCACTTGAGTCTAACTCAACCGCGCTTGACCCACTTGTTGTAGGTGAAGAACACTACAGAGTAGCTAATGAGGTAAAACAAATTCTTCAGCGATACAAAGACCTTCAAGACATTATTGCCATCCTTGGTACCGAAGAACTTTCTGACGATGACAAGATGGTAGTAGAGCGAGCACGAAAGTTGCAACGATTCCTCTCGCAACCATTCTTTGTGGGAGAAGTATTTACCGGTACTCCAGGTGCGTACGTGCCGCTGTCTGAAACCATCAGATCATTTAAAGAAATTATCGAAGGAAAACATGATGATAAACCTGAAATGGAGTTTTATATGAAGGGAGCTCTTTAGTAGGTAAACACATTCCTCTCATGCTTAATGTGCACATAGCGAAAGTTGACAAAGTACTCTTTAGTGGTGAAGCACTTTCGGTGACGGTACCCACCAAAGAGGGTGAACTTACCATTCTAGAGCATCACATGCCGCTATGCTCGGTAACAAAAGATGGAAGAATTACCATACATCAAAAAGATGACTCAACAACAACATTTTTTGACGTAACCACATCAGGTATTCTTGAAGTAACTGGACAAAAACTGTCCGTGTTGTTGTAAAAATAATTTTGTAGATGATTGCCACAAAAGTCTCCCATTTGGGAGACTTTTGTTATCCACAGCTTTCCACTTTCCAACCACAAAAGTATACGCTATCTGATGTATAATAAAACATACACAGAGCGATATACGTACTTACAGTAAAAGGAGACTCCATGAAGGACGCCGGAATCATGGAAGGAGATTTGGTAATTGTAGAACGAAGAGAAAAAGCAAAAGAAGGATCAATCGTTATTGCCGAACTTGATGGTGAGTGGACTATTAAATATCTTCGGAAAGATAAAACAGGAGCACAGTATCTTGAACCAGCCAATGAAAAATATCCCGACTTGTATCCAAAAGAGAGTTTACGAGTGGTGGCAGTAGTGGTGGGGGTTATACGTAAATACAGATAACAATAAGTATGAAATCAAAAAAAGTCCCACAGGCAAAAGCGCTTCTTTCCTCATTTTGTGCTACCAATCAAGCGCGATGGTGGCGAGAGTGGAATTATGACCATGCTCCTCAAGAGGTATACGCAAGAGCCGTATCTCTAAGATAAAAAAACGACCCCCACGAAGAGGAGATGGGGGCACCTCGGGGGTCGTTGGGAGTCATGGCTCCAGCATTCCTACTAAGTCAGGTTATTACAGCTGAAGTCACTATAATAGTACCTTTTCTATCTCGTATGTCCATTTATTTTCCGCATATTATCCATTTAGATGCTGATGCATTTTTTGCGTCATGTGAAGAGGCTATGGATCACCGCCTCATAGGAAAGCCGGTAGTAGTAGGGCAGGAGCGAGGTATGGTGACGGCACTTAATATCAATGCAAAGCGCTTAGGAATAGTACGTGGTCTTCCAATATTTCAAGTAAAAAGAATGTGCTCGAGCTGCGTTATTTTGTCAGGTAATTATAGGGCATATAGCATGTTTTCTGCGCGCATGGCTCGTATCACTAAACGTTTTGCGTCGGTGGTAGAGCGTTATAGTGTAGACGAATGTTTTGCTGATGTACTACATGATGTCTCGTCGCTCGATGAGGCGATATCACTTGCTAGGACACTCTCACGTACGTTGCAGGAGGAATTAGGCATCACGTTTTCTGTGGGATTGGCACCAACTAAGACTCTTGCAAAAATTGCATCAAAGTGGAATAAGCCGGCAGGTTTTACCGTTATTGAAAGGTCCTCTATCACCTCATTTCTTGATGAGAAAGGTATTGAAGAGGTGTGGGGAATTGGCCCCGCACTCTCTCAGAAACTTAAGGGTTTGGGGGTGATGACAGCACTCGCCTTTAAAGAAAAGAGTCACGAATGGGTAGCAGAACATGTACCTCATAAACACGAACGCTCGCTTTGGCATGAGCTACGAGGAGAAATAGTATCAGCGGTACATGAGCAAACTAGCATGCCGTCATCAACACAGTCTTTTAAAAGTTTTCGAGCGCAACAAAACCTTGACGTAGTATACGCTCACCTCGTAACAAACCTTGAACGCGCTACTAAACGACTCCGACACATGGGATTGTTTGCCTCAAGGGCGAGTTTCCATGTTCGTGATCATAGACGCATGCGTAAATCTATAGATGTACAAATCTCACCATCATCATCAAATCCAGATGCATTTATAATCGCGCTTGCAAAAAGAAAAAGAGAAATACTTGTACCCTCAGTAATGTATACCCAAACAGGCGTATCATTGTACGGTCTTTCGCCGTACCCAATTTTGAGCACCCTCTTTGGTGAAGAAGTTTCTACCAAAAAGTGGCAACAGGTATACACGTCAGTAGATGGCATGAATAGTATGTATGGATCAGGAACCATCCTCCTTGGGGCAAGTATGGCGCTACAAGCAGCGCCCTCCACACACCATAGGTCGCTCACCAAGATGGCGATTGCTGATGCGCAAGGTCTTGCAATGCCGTACCTCGGAGAGGTGTCATGACAAAAAGTGGATATGCTACTTTTGTGCTGACACGCCCGTGGTACACTTAAAGCACTGTACGCCTGCATGCGCAGCGCTCGTATACGTAGCAGTAATCAATTACTACTATAAAAAAGGAACCTCACAACCAGACAAGTGCTGCTGCTCAAAAGGCGCCATTATATGTCGCCGCACTTGGCGTCTTTTCAATTCTTGTAGGAATGGGAGTCGCAACCTTACCTAAGGGAGACACAGCTCAAATCACTCGCGCAATAAAAGGTGACACGCAAGGGGCAATTGTTCCGGCGGGGAATGATGATCTTCTTTTTGAAATACCAGATTTGCCTACTGGTATCACCGACGACGAAATTAATTCAATGATGATGAATATCCCAGGAGTAACAGGGGGTACTGTCCCTACCACTACGTATACTGCTCCTGCACCAACCACTACCACCATACCTACGCAAAGTGGTGTCATGCCAACTACTGGCACCACACCACCACAATCATCAACTACCGGAGTACCTGGTTCAGTAGAAAGTACAAAAACAGTTACCCCGACTACCGCCACCATGAATATCCCTACTGCAACCGCAGGAAGCGCGGCTACCATCCCTACACAGGTTACAAAAGAGCCATCAGCTCAAAAGCAAACCGTAACGACTACCAACAACACCACTGCTACAACCCGTACACAGCCAGCCTCTGCAAAGCGCCCAGTTGAGAGTGCGGTTTCTAAAACACAATCTAGCGATTCTACACAGGAGCAAGCTAAAGATTTAAGTGAAGAGGAAAAAGCGCGCGCAGAAAGACAGGCTCAATTGCGCGCAGAACATCAGAAGCGTTTTGAGCAAAATCAGATAGATACCTATGGTACTACCGACGCCACGGTAACTGAAAAGCAAAAACAAAAAACACAATTGACTGAACTTGGATCAGCGCTGCATGTGCTTACCAAAGAAGCAGCTGAGGTGGGTGATAGAGTGGTAGACTCATTAACAAAAGATGTTGATGAAGCACTTACCCAACTATCATTTACCGAGTACACAGGAGTGCAAATAGAGAATCCAGAAGTGCAACCATTTGATGGTGACGCTCGACAAAAAAAGATTGCCTCATTAAAGGCAGAGCTTGAAGCGCGCAAAGAAGCAATACGCACCACTGTTGCAGATGGAATAGAGAGGGGAGTCAGAGAGGAAGATTCATTGTACGCACTTCAATCAGTGCTTCAGTCTTCGATTGATGAAATCGAGCTACTTATTCAAAACGAAACAGGAGAGAGCGTTGATTTATCAACAGGAAGTAGGGAAATAACCACCATCATAGAGGAGGGTAATGCTCGTCTTATAGAAGAGCGTGAAAAATTAAAAACCCGAGACGGACTCAATCTATACAAAGACACTGATAGTGATGGAGTCTCAGACTATGACGAATCTAATATCTATTTCACTGATCCGTGGAATGCGCACACCTCTGGGTCAAGCCTTACTGACGGAGAGAGAATCTTACTTGGATTTGATCCACTTACTGATGATGCGGTACTCATACCAGTTGAGTCCCCAAAAGATGTTCGGGAATCGAGTGATAACCTATTTGAAGTTACCGCTATAACCCTCAAGCGTTTACCGATAGGTGTACGTGATGAGGTAGCAAGTACTACATTATCACAAACCGCCACAACCTCGCCTGAGGAGCCTCTCGATGAGGTAATAGAAACACCACAATCACTCGAAGTGCTTTCATTTTCTGGCAGAGGATTGCCGAATAGTTTTGTAACATTGTATATATTCTCAACGCCAATTGTCGTTACGGTAAAAGCAGATGATGAGGGTGTATGGCACTACGCTCTTGATGTTGAGCTTGAGGATGGCAATCATGAGTTATATGTTGCGTCCGTCAATAGTGCAGGAAGAATTATTGCAAAGAGCCCTGCGGTGCCGTTTGTAAAGACGGCTGAGGCGGTAGAATTTGCGCCGCTCCTACGACCTGAGATTGTTCCTACAGATCCACTAAGTATCATAAAACAAAACCTCCTTGCGGTTGGAGTGCTACTCCTCGTGCTGTTTGGCTTTGTGGTAGTGCTCTTTATGGGAATGTATCGAATGTTCACGATGAAGCGACGTGAAGTACCTGATATCGCGTAGTGATTACAATATGCCACACTCACTTATACGCACACTGAGAGAGGGTGTACGACAATTTACTGAACACCCACAATTATTTTTAACGCTTTTAGTTGCGGTAGCTATATTGTGTTCATATTTATTTCTTGCAGAGCGATTTATTTCTATCGCAACCGACGCGCAAGATAGACTTATTAATGTTCGAGTGGGCGCTATGCAGGATGCCTTTGCGCCACTTGCTGGGGAGTTACTATCATCACCAGATGTGCTCAGAGAGCACATGAAAACTATTGCTTCACAAAATCAAACCATTGTAGAGTTTTCTATTCTCGAAGAAGTTGCTCCGCAGACGTGGTACACCATTGTCTCTCTTAATAAAGAAGAAGAGTATTTGCCTCATGAGGGGTATGGCATTGTGCTGGGCCTAGCGTCAAATGACCCTGGTAATTCATATACCACACAAGAGTATGAAGGAAGCGAGCGGTACTTTAGAACTGCCCGCGCAATTGTAAAAGACGGTGAGGTCCAAGGAGTTATTGTGACTAGACAATCACTTTCAGAGGCAGATCTACAAATAGCAAAAAGCATTCGTGACGCGTCTATCATGCTTGGCGTGGTACTACTCTTTCTTATGGGGTTATTTTTCAAGCACGCACGTATTATTGATTACACGGTACTGTACAAAAAGTTGAAAGAGCTGGATCAACTTAAAGACGATTTTATTTCTATGACTAGTCATGAGCTTCGCACCCCCCTTACTGCAATCAGGGGGTATGTTGAATTACTCGAACAAAAAGATGAAGTGCGAACTGTCGATGGTAAACAATTTTTAGAAAGAATTAATACCAGCGCTGAAGAATTGGATCAGCTTATTTCTGACATACTTGATGTCACACGCCTTGAGCAAGGCAGGCTTTCTTTTACCCCAACGACTATTGATCCAAAAAGTATCATGGAAGAGGTGGTGTCATCACTCATGTTTAAAGCTAAGGAAAAGGGACTGGTACTTAAGACATTATTTGAGCATCAGGCGACTATTGTGGCTGATCCAGTGCGACTCAAGCAAGTAATGGTAAATATCATTGGCAATGCCGTTAAATACACTAAAAAAGGAGAAATAGTAGCAAGAGTATATAGCAATAATAACCGACTGTACCTACGGGTGAGTGATACAGGTATTGGTATGTCTGCAGAAGCTCAGCGTAGGCTTTTTGAAAAATTTTATCGTGCAGATTCTTCTGAGGTGCAGCGTGAGGTTGGGACGGGCCTTGGGCTATGGATAACAAAACAGCTTGTAGAGAAGATGGGTGGGACAATCTCTGTGGAGTCTATCGAAGGGGTGGGGTCACATATCGTGGTGTCCTTTCCCCTTGTGAATGAGTAACAGTACATGGTACGCTTCGGAACATGTCCATCAGCGAACCATTTTCAAAACTACTCATTAAAAAGCGATCAGCACTTGGTGGTATTGGGTTATACACATCGGTCCCACTTAAAAAAGGAACCTATGTCATTGAATACACCGGAGAGAAAATAACCGAAGAAGAGGCAAATAGGCGCGGCGGTAAATACTTGTTTACCATTAACAGCAGGTGGACAGTAGACGGCAAGGACAGAAAGAATACCGCGCGGTACATTAACCACTCTTGCAAACCAAATTGCGAAGCTCAAATTAAAAAGGGAAGAGTGCTCATTTATGCGATTAAGAATATTAGCGCAGGAGAGGAGCTGACGTTTGACTATGGAGAAGAGTATCTTAATGACAAAGATACTATGCCCTTTGGTTGCAGGTGTGCAGAATGTCTAAAAAAGAAAGCAGTCACCGTATAGGACTATGCTGGTACAGATAGAGCAAAGCTGGAAGGAGGTACTACAAGAAGAGTTTTCAAAAGAATATTTCATTGCGCTCATGGCATTTGTGCAGGATGAGTATATGCGTGCTGCGGTGTATCCTCTACCAGAAAATATTTTTGCTGCTTTTGCGGCGGTACCTTTTACCAAGGTGCGAGTAGTTATAGTAGGGCAAGATCCATACCATGGCGCTAATCAGGCTAACGGGCTTTGCTTTGCCGTCACTAATGGGGTACCCCACCCTCCTTCACTTAAAAATATTTTGAAAGAGATAGAAGCTGACACTGGGTCAGCAAGTGTAGGAGACAGCTCGCTTGCCCATCTTGCCTCTCAGGGCGTGTTGTTACTTAACTCAGTACTTACAGTGCGCGCAGGGAGCCCTGCATCACATCAACACAAAGGATGGGAGCTATTCACCGATGCGGTAATTGCTTCACTATCATCAAAGCGTAGCAATCTTGTGTTTCTGTTATGGGGAAATTATGCAAAAGAAAAGGGTGCGCATATAGATAGGACAAAGCATTTGGTGTTAGAAGCAGCGCATCCATCACCGTTTTCTGCTCACCAAGGATTCTTTGACTCTAAACACTTCACGAGTACTAATGAGTACTTGCGTTCAATAGGTGAAAAGCCAATTGCCTGGTGATGGGGTACATATGCGGTGCAGTAAAATGGTACTATGGGTATGGTGAGAATCTGCACGAAGGAGGGGTGTGATGTCGTTCTTAGATTTAGAATCATCAACCCGTCTATTCTTTTACAGAAAAGTACGAAAAATAAAACAATGGATGTACAAAAGATTGTTACGAGTGTCTGTGTTCATTGAGGTTACGTACTGCCTCATCAAGAGTATGAGGTATAGGTAACCCGGTGAGCGGGGAATAGTAAAAGGCCGGCATATAATGCCGGCCTTTTACCTATCCTGCTAGGATTACGCCTTTTGAACGTTTACCGCAGCAAGACCCTTAGGACCCTCAACTACCTCAAAGGTAACTGAATCTCCTTCACGCAATTCGTTGAACCCGTTTGGTACATCGTTCGCGTGGAAGAAAAGATCCTTATCATGTCCATCTCGACGGATAAAGCCGAAGCCTTTGTCCATGAGCTTGACGATTTGTCCTTTTTCCATGTGTAGAACAAGAATTAATAACACAATAGCGCACCGTGTATAGACTTGACCTTGTCCTACCTCCAGGTACCTCTTGTCACCCCCTACAGTAACAGGCTTTACTTATTTTGTCAATCAGACCGTAATGGTTCAATACCTTGGAAACACCCACACATTTAATACACTGTTTCCATATGGCCTATACCAATAACCCTCAAGCACCTAAGGTACGACGCGACGCAGTACTGTTTGCAGATAAACACGGTGTCCGTACTGCAGCCAGGAGATACGGAGTATCTCCTGGCACTATCTCAAAGTGGAGGAAGCGCGCAGTCAAGATTGGCCTTCATCCTATACCAACGAGATCAAGTCGTCCCAAGCATCACCCTCACCAACTGAGTGACGCGCTTGTATGGAAGATATTCCATACAAGACTCCTCAGCAAACGCTGTGCTGAGGTGGTACACCGAGAACTAATAAACGAAGGGATATCCGTCTCCCTCTCATCAGTGAAGCGTACGCTCGATCGCATGCATCTCACGAAGAAGCGAAGTCCTTGGAAGCGATATCACCCTCATGTGGATCGACCACTTCCTCTAAAAGCAGGTGATTTGGTACAAATAGACACCATTCACACTATGCAAAGTGAGAAGGTGCGTATGTATACCTTCGTGCTCATCGACGTGTATTCACGTTGGATCTATGCAAAGGCGTATCAAAAGATGAACTCTGCGACAAGTATCCGATTTGTTCGTGAAGCAGAGAAGCTGGCACCATTTCGGTTCAATATGCTTCAGTCAGACCATGGACCCGAGTTTGGCAAATGGTTTGTGTCCCAGATACAAAAGAGTCACCGGTATACTCGTATTGGAAAGCCAAACGACAACGCACACATTGAGCGGGTGAATAGAACTCTGCAAGAAGAGTGTCTTGATCATGAGGTGAGGACGCCCCGTGCATTCAATCGAGCACTTAAAAAGTATCTCCCGTATTATAACGAGCGTCGACTTCATCTAGGTATTGGACTCAAAACACCAACACAATTATTCACCAGGTGTTTCCAAGGTATTGATTAGATTACGTCAGACTCATGTATACAAGACCTCACACAATATTGTTGGTTACCAAAAAAGCAGGTCACGTATAGCACTGTTGTGTCTTAGTCTGTTGGCAAGCATGCTTCGTACACATCTAGCAATGCAGGATGCTGTCAGTATATTTATACAGTACGTGCTGCTGACAGGGTGATTGGTAGTGCAGTAATCTTGCCTTCAATAGGTCGGATTACAATATAGCGCTTCTTCCACGCGGCAAGAAAATCAGCAGTAGAAATTTGCTTATTACCTTCTTTTGCTGCGGGGTCATTGTAGTAAAGCGTGTCGCCTTTCATACCAGTAATTACCACCAGGTGGGGAATAGTGCTCTTTGGGTCAAACTTATAATGTACTGACGCTATAACAGGCCCATCCTTAAGGTGGGTAGTAAATTTCTCAAATGCTATTTTTGAACTCAATCTTCCAAAGTCATAACTTGTGCCTTCTAGCCCGTACTTTTTTGCAACGTGTATTAGTCCTTTGTACGTCCAGCCAGCGTTGCTTAGATATGCGCCTGCATTAATACCTTGTTGCAACAAGGTATCTACCGGTACCGCATCGGTATAGTAATCAATAACCATAGCTACGTCAGTTATACCGCAACCAACCTTTTTCCAAGATTGAGAAGTGATATCTTTAAACTGTGAATAAAATGGCACGATAGGTATCTTTTCCTCAGCAACTACAGAAGCTTTTTTTGTCTCATTAATAGGAATTACTTTTGCAGTAGCATACGGAGTTGTGGTAGTGAGCGCTAACAATGCAACAATAAGTGTGAACACCGCGACATTGTTCCATATGCTTGCAATATAGCAAGCGGTTACTACCGCTTCACGATAACTTCAGTATCTACATCAGCCCATAGATATAACTCCTTTGCTCTTTTGTACGGCAAATTGACGCACCCATGTGACCATTCTTCACCAAAGTGATCATGCCAGTAGGCACCGTGTATTACTGCGCCTCCTTCGGTAAAGTAAAGATTCCACGGCACCCCAGGAAGGTCATAGTATTGGTCGCTTACGCCTGGGAGAGGTCCTTGCATATATCTGCTTGGCGTCTTTTTAAATACAGAAAAAGTACCAGATGGGGTAGGAGTAAACTCAAGTCCAGTTGATATCATTTCCTCCATAAAAAGCACATCACTATCGTAGGCGTATAACATTTGTGTTGAAAGGTCTACGACAATACGCTTATTTGTAACTGGTGTGGTTGTGGCGGAAAATTCATCTCCAATATTTTTAAGTGGCATGACTGAAGTTGCGTCTGCGGCAATATACCATCCGCCAGTCACGCGTTCTGGATAGCGTATGTCACCATCAAAAATTATTTTGTACCACTCTCTCTTGTCTGCGCTTTTGATAGTCTCTGGTTCAACCTTGAGGGTTACCCCAGTGCGCAGTCGCCCCACAATAGAGTGTTCAAGACCAGGACCTGAACGCATATTCACACATTCTCCCGTGTTGTAATACGGACCGCACCCGCCAATAATTTCTATGTAATGAAAGTGCGATTCTTCAGCAGGAGCTACTTGTTCTGGCCCTTTAACTATTTGTAGTATCGATGCAGGGAGGCTTGTTATTTTCCATAACCACCCAGGATTCCATAACACAAGATATATGAGCCAGACAATGAAGAGAGCAACACCTACACTAGTCCCCATAAGCACATATTGTTTATTCACTACCTCATCTTAGAGTGATTGGCTAAATAAGCAATGATTTTCAGAGATGGTACAAGATCCTGAGTTACATTTATATAAAGCAAATTTTTTATAACGTGCTGCTTTTGTTGTGCTTTGAACGTTGTAGTCACTAGAACCAATTTTACAAAAAAAGAACCGCCCAGTAGAAGGGCGGTTGCTTAAAACAGACCATTGAGCGTTTTATATTCGAATCGCTCAGAGTTGAACACATTACATAGTCCACTGACTAGGTTCTGCTGGTTAAGATTCCTCATCGTTTCTTGTATTTCGTAGGCTGTACTTCCGGTTGATGCCACCAACTGCTTCAGTAAATTGAACCTGCGATGCTCAACTGAGGATGCTAAATCATTCAGGTTAGTTTCCTTCTGATTCCATCCTAAAGAAGAGAGTAGGATGTATCGAAGGAGGTACCCATCATAACCAAGTGATCTCAGTCGATTCAAGTTCCATTTTTCAATCTTGCCAGGGTGAGCAATGATAGGACAAATCACTAGGTCAGCTTGAAACCCTGGATCCAGTTCAGAGGCTAAAAGATACGCCGTTACTGCTTGTCGGAGTACTTGGTTGGTAACTACAAGCCTAATTCTCTTGTTGGTTACATTTCGAACAGTCAGAGGCAGAAGCGACCAGAGGAACTCGATGTCAAGATTCCACTTTTCAAAAGTAAAACCTGTTGGTCTTGCTCTAGAAACTGGAATGCCCTGGTCATATATTTGCCTTACGAGTCCTGCTACTTCCTTACTATACAAACCAGGGAACAGGCTAATCTGCTTAGCGGCTGTTTCTTTTTTGATCAAGTAGTACAAACCAGTTACCCAGGCCTTTTTTGCTTCTTGGTTGCAAGCTTTACAAGCAATAGCGTTGTTGACACGCTTGAAAGCCTTATCCTTCGTATACTCGATTATAGCAATAGGGATGCTTAGTATTCCGCATGGACAAACAAAGCTTTCTTGCGTACGACTGACAACATGATCGGAATTGCAGGCCTGCAACGCTAGAGTGTATAGATCATGGACGAGAACGCTGTCAGCGGTTCTTTCAACTGTGATGTTGAGGAAATTCAAGTTGTCGTGGAACACAATCTCATCCTCGACGGAGGGTGTACGCAGACCCAGCTTTCCGTAGCAGAAAAGACCTCCTTCACCTGTTTGCTTTGAAAAAGCATCAACCAAGATTGGGGTTAGCCAATATCCTAGTGGATGGGAGTTTTTGACAGAAACGGGTAGGGAAAGAAACACCACCACCTCCTCTTGCTGGTGATTTCAGTGAACTGAATGGCACAATAACACCTTTCTAGCTTATAATAAAGTCAGTTATTGCATCCATTGCACTTTCGTTGTAAGAGCTTGTGTTGTGACCAGAGTCACTGTATACCCAGGAAATTTCTGAATTACCAATCTCATTCTCAATGGATTTTATAACGCCACTCGGTATGGATGTGTCGTTACTGCCATGCAAAACAAGGGTAGGAGATTTTATTTTCATGAACGCCTCGAATATGGACTTCTTTTGAGACAGCAAAGATCTGCCAAGCAAAAAATCCTTTAGGTCTGAGGTTTTGCCAGTGCGGTATGAAAAAGGGAAGGCGTTCTTTAGCAGTGAAAGCAAATTTTTCATTTGATTAGCAAATTCAGTACCTAATTCTTTGCTGGGGAAATCACTTGGCCTAAACAGTAGGGCGCTAGAAAGCAAAATCAATTTGCTAAACTTGTTTCTGTGACCAAGTAGCGCTATGATCGAACCGAAACTCATGCCAATCAAAATAACCTCTTTAATTTTTCCAATCTGAATTTCTTTTCCGAAATACAATTCTTTCACCTTTGTTTTTGTACTAAGTTGATAGAGTTCCGTTACATCTTTAATTGAACTTTTTACACCGAATGTTCCTCCGCTGTCAAAGGTTCCAGAGTAGTTGGGTAAATATATAACTGCCCCAGTAGCGAGTAAGGTATTTAGAAGTTTTTCAATATTTGTTGATGCAGGCAGTCCGGGTAATAGCAAAACTGCTTTCCCTGATTTGTGCTCAGGGACATACATATTAACAATATATTTTTTATATTTGACCTTATAGGTAATCATTTTTTCGTATAGTAACACAAGGCAACGGCATGCTCAAATTTACTTTGATTGATTCTTTTTTCACTTACACCGGTTATCCTAGACAGGATATCCCTAGCTTCCTTTATTGATTTAAATTCAATAGCTACTTTTTGTTGTTCCACCATAAAACCAAACTTTTCAAAAGTATTGTTTATTGTAGTAATCCGTTTAGAACTAAATAAAGGAAATAAGGTAGTAAATTCATCTTCCTTGCATGCTCCTATTCTGATTATGCGGCCACCTTTTTTCAAAACACGCTGCATTTCCATAATGCCTTTGGTTAGGGGAAAAGATCCCCAGGTTACCAGGATTGTATCAACACTTTCATCGAGAAGAGGTATTTTTGCTGCTGATGACCAAATAAAATTTAGTTTTTTGTTGTTAGAATATCTATTTCTTGCAGAATCTAGAAGTAAATGAGAAAAATCTAAGGCAAATACTTTTTCAAAGTATTTCGAATATGCATTTGTCTTATGACACGTGCCACATGCCACATCCAATAAAGTTTTTCCAATCAGTAAATCATTTATTTTCTTCTCCAATTCAGGTGAAAAAACCTCTGCTCCACTGAAAGCATGGTATAGCTCAGCATCTTCTTTGTATACCCTATGGAAATTTGTACCAAAGCCTTTATTTGTTTTTTTCATAGTATTAAAGGATTTCCTTGTATGCTTCCTTAAGTGCTAAGTCGTATACCTTTTCGTACAGCAAAACATAGTCTTCAACATTGTCTGTCTCAAGTACCAAAGTTTCCCAGTCCTCTTTACTAAAAATCTCGGGATACCTTTCTTCAATTAGCTTTTTTACCTCAATATCTTCTAACCACTCTTTATTCATCAAAAGAAGATCAAACATTGCTCTAGTTAAATGTTTTTTATGGTATTGAGGGTTTTTGTCTTTATTGTGTCGACCACCGAGAATATATTCTTGCCTAGCATGAAAAAGATAGCGCTGGATTCTTGTTGCTAAGCTTACTAACAGCTGCCTCCTTGTTGGTTCAAAATCAAGAAATGGATTAGATCCATGCAAGACAGTAGCTCTTTTAAGGATTCTAGTAAAAAAAGCACCATGAGCATCTAGTGAAAATAAATTAGGTGATTTTATCTCACTTTCATAGATAAATTGTAGATCTAAAGTCAGTTTACTAAACTCATTAGCAGTACTTTTAAGTTTTTCTAAATCGTTTAGAGCAAAATTGTTTTTCTTTAGTATCACTAAAATGTCTATATCACAATAATCGTTGCCTTTTTTGCTACTTCCATAAAGCAAAATAGCACTTAAGTTCGCCTCAAGTTTTTCTATAATTGAATCTCTAATGCTTATAGCAACTATAGGTGCTTTCTCTGCCATTTTAATTGCAACAATTTAATAGTAAGTATAAAGTTCTGAGTTACATTTATATAAAGCAAATTTTTTATAACGTGCTGCTTTTGTCTGTTTGCTGCGCGTATTATACAAGCTCAGGACTACAAACTCGTATATGATACAAAGAAGGGTAGAATGTTGAAGATAGTTACACTAATTGCATTAGGTAGTTGGTATCTTTGATTCATCCATAAAAAATGGTTCAAGAGTGTTTCCATCTGGGTCAGAAACTTCTAAGCCATACATAAAATCTAGTCCTTTGTTAGGTTCTGCTTCAAAAAATTCTCCTCCATTTTCTTTGGCAACACGTGCAAATGTATCCACGTCTTCTCTGGAAGACATTTCTAACGCTAACAATGTGCTAGAACTGGTTGCTGTATTAGCAATTGTTTTACCTTGCAAAAATTTCTGATAGAAGTCGTGCTTCAATAACATAAATACAATAGTATCGCTCCACACTACGGAACTGGCATCAGTATTTGAAAAATCAGAATTCTTCACAAAACCTAATGCTTCATAAAAAGCGGTAGACTTTTCTAAGTTGGCTACTGGCAAATTTACGTATATTTTTTTCATGTAGTTTATTATAACAAATTAACCTGAGCTCTCATTTGAAATTGAAGGCCTGTAACGGTAGGGTACATAGATCACCGGATAAGCTCCCATCAGTTGAGATACTTAGGAAATCTAAACCGTTGTTGAACGCAGCACTGCTTATTTTTTATAACAAAGACCCACGCACAAGTGATGTGCGTGGGGTGCTTGAGTTTGCAAGCAAATTATAGATTGTAGTTTCCTTCACCTCCTTCCTCGTCTTCGTTGGTGGGGATACTCTGCTGTAACAATGTATACGTTACGGCAGCGCATATGTTTATCAGCCTTGGTTCGATAAATTCGACCAACCGGTTGTTTCTTGTTAGTACGAGTGCCACATGCATCATGCAGTACCCGTCCTGGTAACCAGGATTAACAATTGTGTTTTGCCCAGGAGATATGCACCTACCGGTGCTGTTCTCGAGTAGGTTTTGCCCCCAGTCATCTCTGTCTCTGTGGGTGATATGCACCGCACAAATTGAGTGGTCGCTTTTGTTGATGATCTTTAGGCGCCTGTCGAGCGCATTTGTTTTTGTTGCGCCTAATGAAATGCCGATCAAAACAAGATTTTTAGTGTTTTTGCTAGTCATTAGCTATATCTTAACTCTCATTTAGTCTCTTCCAAGACCTATAAAAGCCTTATTTATCAACAAATTATGGCATTTTGTGCCTGTTTTCTATCTTTAATTTAATAAATCTAAATTAAAGATTAAGCCTTAAACTTTAAATTTGCATTCTTTAAATTAAAATGATAGGATGCACGCATGACAGAAGAATACAAGTCAGGAACCCATAAGCAACACGAGGGCTACAAGAGCTTTCAGCCGTCTTTGGTTAATAAGAGTTTTGAATGGACAGACAAGCGCATTGATGTCCTTCTTGCTGATGCCATGAGATATCTAGGCGAGCTCAATGCTTTTTCAAAGTTGGTCCCTGACGTGGATTTTTTCATAAAAATGCACATCGCAAAAGAAGCTACCACATCAAGTAAGATTGAGGGTACGCAGACAAAACTCGATGAGGCACTTCTCCCTGAGCTCGAAATTGATCCAGAAAAAAGAAATGACTGGGAAGAAGTTCAAAACTACGTCAAAGCGATCAACTACTCAATAGCAGAGCTTGAAAAGTTGCCGCTATCAATGCGACTTGCAAGAGATACGCACAAAGTTTTGCTTTCAAGCGTTCGTGGATACACAAAACTTCCAGGAGAAGTTCGCCGAAGTCAGAATTGGATTGGTGGCGCAACTCTCAAGGATGCGGTATTTATTCCACCCCACCACGAAGAAGTTGGTGAGCTTTTGAGTGACCTTGAAAGATTTTGGCATAACAAAGAGCTGGATATTCCAGACCTTGTAAAGATAGCTATTTCTCACTACCAATTTGAAACCATCCATCCATTCCTCGATGGTAACGGACGTATTGGCCGACTACTTATCACACTTCACTTGGTAAGCCTCGGTATTCTACAGAAACCAACTCTCTACATTTCAGATTTCTTTGAAAAGCATCGTCCGCAATATTACGATGGTCTTTCACGTGTTCGCGAAACAAACGACATCGAACACTGGTTGAGATTCTTCCTTACCGGTGTGCTTGAGACTGCAAAGAATTCAAGACAGACACTCGAGAAGATTATCGACCTCCGAAAGAAGTACGAGACGACAATCGAAAAAGGCATGGGTATCAAACGCCAAAAACTCGGTAAAGAACTTTTGCGTTGTCTGTTCTCACAGCCGGTTGTAACGATTCGAGACATCGAGTCAATGCTCTCAGTAACATTCCCGACAGCGTCAGCAATAACAAAAGATTTCGTTAAGCTCGGTTTGTTCTCAGAGAAGACCGGACTCAAGAAGGATCGAATCTTCTACCTTACCGAATACATTAATCTCTTTAATAAATAATAAACACCATGGAAAATTTCAACCAAAAAACATCAATGATCTGGAGTATAGCCGACATCTTGCGTGGCGGCTGGAAACAACACGAATACCAAGACGTGATATTGCCCTTGGTGGTTTTGAAGCGTCTCGACTCTATTCTTGCCGATACCAAAGCTTCAGTCCTCGAGAAATACAATGAGTACAAAGGCAAAGTGAATGACCTTGACCCCATCCTCAAGAAGACTTCAGGTACAGCCTTTTACAATATCTCTGATTACAATTTCAAAACTATTCTTGGAGAGCCAAAGCATCTTGCAAAGAACTTCAAACAATACATCAATGGCTACAGCAAGAATATCCAAGACATTTTTGAGAAGTTTGATTTCAGTAAACAACTTGAGCGACTCGAAGGTGGTGATCTCTTATTCTACGTGATCCAGGAATTAAACAAGGTGGATCTACATCCTTCCAAAGTAGACAACTATCAGATGGGACACATCTTCGAAGAACTTCTCCGAAAGTTTTCTGAAATGTCCAACGAAACTGCCGGAGAGCACTATACGCCAAGAGATGTGATTGGGCTCATGACTGAGATGCTTTTCTCGCCTGACAAGAAGGATCTCAAGAAACCTCATGTTATCAAAAAGATTTATGACCCTGCCTGCGGTACTGGCGGCATGCTTTCTGTTGCCAAGGATTACATTCTAGAAAACATAAACAAAGAAGCTGATATTTTCCTTTACGGTCAAGAACTTAACTCGGTGACTTACGCTATGGCCAAGTCAGACATGCTTATCAAGGGTGATAATCCAGACCTCATTCGAGGTGGTGAAAAAGACCATTCAAAAGCAAGTACACTCGCCAACGATCAATTCTTTGCAGAAGTATTTGACTACGGATTAAGTAATCCACCCTACGGAGTTGATTGGAAGAAAGATAAAGATGCTGTAGAGCGCGAAGCAACACGTGGATACGCAGGACGTTTTGGTGCAGGGACTCCTCGTATATCAGATGGTCAGCTTTTGTTCTTGCAACACCTCATTTCAAAGATGAAGCCTGAGAAAGATGGTGGCTCACGTATAGCGATTGTTCACAACGGGTCCCCACTATTTACTGGCGATGCCGGTAGCGGAGAAAGTGAGATTCGAAGATGGATTCTTGAAAAGGATCTACTCGAAACAATCGTCGCATTGCCTGATCAGCTTTTCTATAACACAGGTATCAATACATACCTTTGGTTTGTTACCAACAGAAAGTCAAAAGAAAGAAAAGGTAAGGTTCAGCTTGTCGATGCTCGCGCCCTCTTCAAGAAGACTCGCAAGAGCCTTGGTAGCAAACGACATGAGATTGACACTGAACACAAAAAACAAATCTTGGATTTGTACGAGAAATTTGAGGAAAATGAACACTCAAAGATTTTCAAGACAACAGACTTTGCATACAGACAGATCACCATTGAGCGCCCTCTGCGTCTCAAGCTTGATTTCACTCCAGAGAAAATAAAAGAGATTACAGCGACTCTTGATCCAAGCGCTATTAAAGCTGGCGTAAAGACACTCATAGAATCTTTCGAGAATCAGATATATATGAGCAAGAAGGTATTCGAAGAAGCTTTCGATAAAAGGGTTGGGCAGTATGTATCCGGTAAGCTTACGGCCGCACTCTACAAAAAGATTATCTCTACCTTTAGTGAAAGCGATCCTGAAGCCGACATCGTACTTGATAAGAATGGCGATCCAGAGGCAGACACGTCTTTGCGTGATTTTGAGAATGTTCCATATGAGATGGATATCAAGGAATATTTTGATAAAGAGGTGAAGCCATACGTGTCTGATGCTTGGATCAATGAATCCGTCCGAGATCACAAAGATGGCAAGGTTGGTATCGTGGGCTACGAGATTCCATTCACTCGGCACTTCTACAAGTACGAGGCCCCACGAAGTCTTGAGGAAATAGAGACTGACATAGAAAAGGTCGAGAATGAATTACTCACTCTCCTAAAGCAACTCTAATTATATGCAAACACTCAAACTTACAAAGAAATATGAGAAATATCCTGAATACAAAGATTCAGGTGTTGAGTGGTTTGGAAAAGTTCCGAAAGATTGGCAAGTTGGGCCACTTCGGTCTGTATTAGTTGAAAGGGTAGAAAAAAACAAAAAACTCGTAACCGACAATATACTTTCTGTAATGAAAGATGTTGGTGTAATTAGATATGCGGATAAGGGTGATGTTGGTAATAAGAGTTCTGATCGACCTGAGAACTATAAGATAGTTCACGCTGGAGACATTGTCCTAAATAGCATGAATCTTGTAATTGGTTCTGTAGGACAGTCAAAAGAGCTTGGTGTTACAAGTTCTGTATATATTATTTACTATCCGAGAAATAAAGAAATATTTGCTGATTATTACCATTATTTATTTAGAAATAAATCGTGGCAAAAAACCTTAGGGAGACTTGGTAAAGGAATAATGGAATTGAGAGAATCCATAAATTCAGATCTCCTAAAGATAGAACCGGTTCCTATACCTCCCCTTAATCAACAGAAAGCAATAGTAGCTTTTCTTGATGAAAAAACATTTTCAATCGATCAAATCATTGAGAAGAAACAAAAGTTGATCGAGCTTCTAAAAGAGAAGAAATCTGAAACTATTAACGAATCAGTTACAAATGTTCTTGGAAGTACCGAAAAATTAAAATATATAGCGCCAGAAAGGAAAATAAAATTAGATATTGCCCCTGCAAATCTGAAATACATAGGCCTTGAGAATGTAGAAAGCCTCACTGGTAAAATTGTTGATTCTAAAGAGAAGTCTGAACCTGAAAGCTCGGTAAATATATTTTACAAAGGAGATGTGCTTTTTGGGAAATTAAGACCATATTTAGCAAAGGTTTTGTCTGTGGATTTTGATGGTGTTTGTAGCGGTGAATTCCTGACTCTTGTACCCAAAAAGGGCAAGGTTATTCCAAAGTATTTATTTTATAAATTGTTAAGTAAAGATTTTATAAAAGCGATTAATGATTCCACCTATGGGACAAAGATGCCTCGAGCAAATTGGCAATTTATTGGGAATCAAATGATTTCCTACCCACCAATAGAAGAGCAAATAAAAATTGTTAAATCATTGGACGAAAAAATGGAAGTTTTTGAAAAACTGATTTCTGATATTAATAGATCAATTGAATTTTTACAGGAGTTCAAGTCCTCACTTATTTCCAGTGTGGTAACAGGAAAAATTAAAGTATAAATATATGTTTGGACCAACTTTTGACGATTATTATAGAAAAGCTATCGAGATGTTCAATCAAGACATCTTGCGGGAGTCTGATGAGCAAATTTTAGGATCAGAAATAGATGATCTTGCGAATTTCTATTGTCAAAAATATGCTCTGGTCCCACTAGCATTCGATTCAGCGGACTTGTCGTATGAAATGAAGAAAGAAGTTCGACGAGTGCCCGCTCATCAACGTGACGAATTTTACCGCCACGAAGGTGACCTCGATTTTGAATATGAGTCAGCTGTAGTTTCTATTCCGATACAAAGCAACCCTAATTTGGATTGGCTAAAGAAGTTATCTGGTCCTGTGCACCATATGGATGGTTTTGATAAAAGAGTCGTCTATGGTCCAAACGAGATCTCATTTTCTTTTGACGTTAAGTGGTATGGTGGCCACTCTAGCGAAGACAGTATTGCAAACGAGATCAACACAAAATCCCAAAGACTTATTGAGAGTCTGAATCAAAAGAACTCTAGTATTGAATCCGGAAACGCTCTTCTCTTGAAAACAATAAAAGATGGGATTGCTAAAAGAAAAGAAAAATTAGCAAGCGACAAGGAAAAGTTAAATACGCTAACTCAGAAGATAAAAATACCGTTGAAACAGAAGCCTAGTCCTTCAGCTACAAAAATCCATGTTGACGTAAAAAAGTTTGTTCATATTGTAAAACCAACCCCGAAATTACCAGAAGAGTATACGCTTGAGGAATCGATTTTGAAAGATATCTTAGGATTCGTCGATAATCAATGCAGAACATTTGAGAGGACTCCTGGTGCTTATAAACAATTAGGAGAAGAGCAACTTCGTGATGTGATCCTTTCTGCGCTAAATGGTATTTTTGAAGGCAATGCTACGGGAGAGACTTTTGTTAAAAAAGGTAAAACAGATATACATCTCAAGATCGAGAAGGGAGAAATTTTGATTTTTGAATGTAAAAATTGGGGTGGAGAAAAAATATATCTAGATACTATAGATCAATTAATGGGATATGTTACCTGGAGACAAAACTATGGCGTCGTGATTATGTTTTCAAAGAATAGGGATTTTTCAAAGATACTAACTCAAATACCAGACATCATTCAAAAACACGCGCAATACAAATCAGGATTCAAACAGTTGAGCAGTAACCACTTTGTATCCGATCACACTCTCCCTGAGGACTCTGGCAAGACAATAAAGATACACCACTTGATATATAACATTTACAGCGAATAATATGACAACAAAAACAAACACAAAAGAATCAGGATTTGAAGAATTTATTGAGCAAGAACTCAAGGGTCTTCATGGATACCGCACTCGATCAACTTCTTCATACAACAAAGAGCTTTGTATGGATACAGAGTTGGTTCTCGAGTTTATTCAAACTACCCAAAAGGATAACTGGGATAAGCTTGTCGAACAGTATGGCGACAATGTGGCCGAAAGGTTCTTGGCTAGACTTGATGAAGAGCTTCTTTCTCGTGGTCTTCTTAGTGTTTTACGGGAAGGTATAAAGGATAGAGGTGTAACTATCCAGCTTGCATATTTCAAACCAGAAAACGATAGAAATCCTGAGACACTTGCCGACTACGCAGGGAATATTCTGAGCGTAATGCGCCAGGTCAAATATAGTGCGAAGAATGAGAACTCCATCGATACAGTGATCTTTGTAAACGGTCTCCCCCTATTTACCGCTGAACTCAAGAATCAATTCACCGGACAGAATGTCATCAACGCAATCTCTCAATACAGAACAGATCGTGACCAGAAAGAAAAGTTGCTCGGGTTCAAGAGATGCCTCACACATTTTGCTGTCGACACTGAGCAAGCATACATGACTACTCGACTTTCAGGACTTACCACTTACTTCCTACCATTCAACAAGGGTAATAATGGATCGTCTGGCAATCCTGAAGCACCAAAAGGAAAATATAAAACCCATTATCTCTGGGAAGAGATCTGGTCCAAGGATAGTATCTTTGATTTGATCGGTAACTTCATACAGGATGTAACCGAAGAAAAGGAAGACAAGAATGGTAAAAAGCGAAAGGAAGAGAAAGTTATCTTTCCTCGATATCACCAGCTCGAGACAGTGAAAAGAATCGTCGAAGATACCAAAGTTCAAGGCGCAGGTAAAAACTATTTGATCCAACACAGTGCTGGGTCCGGAAAGAGTAATACTATTGCTTGGACCGCACACAGATTAGCTGAACTTCACGACACTGAAGGAAAGAATGTGTTTGATGGTGTGATAGTTGTAACTGATCGACGAGTTCTTGATAGACAACTTTCAGATACCGTTAAAAGCTTTAGCCAGGTAACTGGTCTTGTTAAGCATGTCGAGAATGGTGGTAAAGAGCTCAAGGAGTCACTTGAAGCTGGAGTAAAGATCATCACCACAACCTTGCAGAAGTTTCCAGTTATTGTGGATGCTATAGAAAAAGTTGAAGGTAGAAAATTTGCAGTGATTATTGATGAGGCACATTCATCACAATCAGGTGAATCGGCGGCCGATTTGCGACAGGTTCTCACCCTCGATGAGGCAGAAAAAGAAAGCCAAGATGAAGAGAAGGCATTTAAAACGATTGAGGATCAGATTGTTGAACGCATGAAGGCGAGAAAAGTAGCATCTCCAAATCTTTCATTCTTTGCCTTTACAGCTACTCCAAAACAGAAGACTCTTGAGCTCTTCGGTACTGAAGATGCGGTAACAGGTAAATTTGGCCCCTTCTCCCTCTATTCAATGAAGCAAGCTATTGAAGAGAAGTTTATTCTCGATGTGCTCAAGAACTACACGACATACGAAACTTACTTCGGACTCTTGAAGAAGGTTGAAGACGATCCGGAATTCGACAAGAAGAAGGCTCAGCGACTTATGGTTGGATACGTTGAGCGACATGAACATGCTATCGACAAGAAGGTAGCGATCATGGTTGAACACTTTGAAGAAAAGATTGCATCGCTTATTAACGGCAAGGCAAAAGCTATGGTGGTAACCAAGTCGCGACTCCATGCCGTAAGGTACAAACTTGCGTTTGATAAATATCTCAAAGAAAAGGGATATGCTCACAAAGCGTTGGTGGCTTTCTCTGGAACAGTAAAGGATGTCGACACCAAGCTTGAATATACAGAAGGTCAGATGAACAAGGTTCCTGAGAGTCGGACTGCTGAAGAATTCAAAAATGATGACTACAAGTTCCTGATCGTAGCTGAGAAGTTCCAGACTGGATTTGACCAGCCACTTCTATCGGTAATGTACGTAGATAAGAAACTTGGTGGCGTTGGTGCGGTCCAGACTCTATCTCGTCTCAATCGAACTACATATAATAAAGAAGAAACCTTTGTTCTTGATTTCGTAAACCTGACTGATGATATCAAGGATGCTTTCCAGCCTTACTACACAACTACAGTCCTCTCGGAAGCGACAGATCCAAACATCCTGCACGATCTCGAGCGAGATGTGCGTGGCTTTAAGTTCTTCACTGATTTTGAAGTGAACGGATTCATCGATGAGCTGTATTCAAAGGCAACTCCTGACAAGCCAAACTACATCATTGATAGCGTGGTTTCTCGAATCAACGAAGAAAATCTTACTGAAGAAGAAATGGAAAGTTTCAAGTCTACGGTATTTGATTATCTCAAGAAGTACGCATTCATCTCACAGATTGTGACCTTCGAAGATCCTCAGTTGGAAAAGTTATTTATATTCTTGAAGTATCTGATCAGAAAGCTTCCTAAGCGTGAAAACCCACTACCGTATGAGGTCCTTCAGGCAATAGACATGGAAACATACCGAGTGGAAAAGAAAGGTGAAATGCATGTTCAATTAGAAAATGCAGAAGGCCTTATTGAGCCTATGGGCGGTGGAGACGGTAAGACACCTTCTGAAGAAGAGAAGGATGCTTTGTCTCGAATTATCAAAGAAGTAAATGAACGATACGGTACAAGCTTCAATGATGGCGATCGAGTGATTCTTAATGACTTGAGTAAGCGATTACTTGAAAGTGAGGTCCTTCAGGGTTCAGTGATGAACAACAGCAAAGATGCCGCTAAGTTGAAATTCGATCAGCTCTTCCAGGATGAGCTCGTGAGTGTGCTTGATAAGCACTTTAGCCTTTATCAAAAACTTGACCAAAGTCCAGAGCTTAAGAAGTTTGTACAAGAACGTGTGTTCGAGTTTGTGGTTAAGAAAATGAAAAAATAATCTATGAACACCTTCAAATCATCAGCAATACAGGTCCTCAAGAAAGCAGGTAAACCCCTGCATGTTTCTGAGATCACAAGACTAGCCCTAGAAGGTGGCTTACTTGTAACTGAAAGTGCGGTCCCCGAGGCAACCATGGGCGCTCAGATGTATATGGATATCAAGAATAAGGGTAAGGCATCTGATTTCGTGCAAACATCAAAAGGTACTTTTACACTCAATGATCAGAAGGTGGTCATAAAACCAACTGAGAAAGCAATCAATAAAATTGTTGAAAAAGAGAAAGTAGAAGATGAAAAAATAATTGTTGAGGGTGGATACACAGGTAAAGGTGGTGAACATTTGGTGACTAGCGAGCTTCTTTTTCGTGGATACAACGCAAGTATAATGAGCGTGGATGTTGGAGTGGATATTTCAGCGATCAAGGATAATAAATTTTTTGGTATTCAGGTTAAAACCTCGAACTCCAACAAATTTGATGTGTACAATTTCCACATACGTAAAGTCTCATTCGAACGTCACAATCAGGGAAATATTTTCTACATTTTAGTACTACGCCAAAAAGAGAATAAATTCGTTATCCTACCCTCAAGTGAAGTTGAACGAAAGATAAAAGAAGGTGCTGTATATGCAGTGAACAATCAAACTGGATATGCGCTAACCATAAAGATTCGTGAGGGAAAAATATTCCTTGGCGGTGGACACGATATGAGCTACTTCTTGAATAATTGGGATTTGATTAAATAGAATGAGCAAGAATCATACTCCACAAAAGAAAAAAGTGATCGTCGGTGGATTACTAAGGACAAGTATGACAAAAAGCATCAAGAGTATCAGGACCAAATACAAGTCCTAGGAATTGAAATGTCTGAACATTCAAAAGCAGATCACGATTACCAGACTACCGTTGCCACAGTGATTTCTGTAGCTCGTAGGGCAAGAACGATTTTTGAGAATAGTTCTGAACCTGCTGAAAAAAGAGCATTTCTGAACTATCTACTTCAGAACTGTCAGTTAGAAGGAAAAAACCTAACGTTTTCAATGCATTATCCCTTTGACAGGATACTCGCAACCTCTAACCAACTTATAGGGCTCCCTCTACTGTCCGAGTTGAGAACCGTTGATTGGAACAGCATAAAGCAAGAACTTGAGTTTTCATGTCTTATTTCAATGCTTGGTCTTGAAACCACTACCGTCTAACCTTGTCAGTTTCAAGATGATTGTCAGTAATAGCCACGACGTAAAAAGTCCTTTCGGGCTCAATGTCAAAATAGAACACCCTTGCACTTTGTTGCAGTTTGATTTCCTTTAGTTCAATGTCGTCCTCTAAGCCCTTGAAGAGTTTTTTGTATTCTCCCTCGCACCTTACAGGAATACGGTCCACAGAATGTCTTTGATAATCAGCAGTTGAACGGACCTTCGTTCCGATAGTTTTTAGGGTTTCTATTGCTCGCTTCGCTTTATTGTTATTGAGTTGTGTGAGTTCACACATTTTTTCGTTGTATTTGGCAAAAGATATGACATAAGGATTTGCCTCAGGGGCTTCTACATCCTGAGGTATTTCCGCAACAGTTTGCGGTAGTTCACTATCATCATCAGCGGTCTTAGCAACCTGTTTAGGAATGTCTACCATTGGAGTTTTTACTTCTTCTGGGCTTTTTCAAGCTTTGCAGAATAAAAACTCTTCATAGCTTTTGGCGTTATCTCATTGTTTGAGTTTGAGTAGCTTTGTAGTCCGTTTCTTGCTTCTTGCCACGGCTGTTCTGAGTGAGTGAGCATTTCCAAATAACCCGCATCAAGTTTGCCGTAAACTTTCCACACCTCATCAAGAAGCTTCTTGTTATCGGCAGAAAGCGAGATAGTACTTGCATCAACATCTTCCGTTATTGGATTGAAGCCAAAGTTTTTGTATTGAACATACAAGCTACGAACAGCGGGTCCGTGAACCCACGCCTCTATCGGCTCACTGAAAAGCTTTTTATCATTCAGCACCAAAGACCAAGCTTGTGAGTAATAAACAAGCTTTTGCAGTTTTTTGTTGGTAATCGGCTTTTTGTCTTGATTAGCAAGGTGTATGAAATACTTGCCAACATCAAGCACTTTTAGTGTTTTTGTCCGAGCAGTCATAGTTACTTACATATTACTTTATTTGTAAAGAAAAATAAAGTTTGATGTTCATAAGTAAAGATGTAAACTATAGTAAAGTATCGTGAAAGATGTATGAAAGGAAGTAATGAAAAAGCTCTCAAAATCGTAGAGCAACAGTACAACAGCTTCATCAACCTACAAGATAGTTGGGACTTTTTTCGTGGTCTTGCCGAATACACAAAAACGGTCCGAGAAATGACACAAACTAAGCCCTTCATACAGGCACTTGAAACTCAGCGGGAAATGGCACGAAAGACCTACGAGCTGATGAACACGAAAGCGATGAAGGAACTTACTCAATCGGCAAACAAACTCATCCCTATCGCTGAAAAAGTCATCAAGCAATACGAGCCGATTATCAAGCAAACGCAAGAAATCACTGAAAAGTATCAGCCCGTTATCCGAGCGGTCCAAGAAGTTCACGACCGTATGCAAGGACGGATTTTGTCATCAAATCCGCTTTATGCCTTTGATAGCGACCTGTTTGATGTTGCCCGACACCTGAAGGCAAGCGGACACGAAAAAGAGGTGGAGCCCTTTGTAGATAACAAGAAGAAAAACCATAACATTTACGGCAACTTTACCTTTTCGCCTACCTACGAGGTCATAGATGAAGAAGAGCGAAAACTTGAACGCAAAGAACAGGTTGAGCCGTGGGGTGCTTGGGAACATTTACCCTTTGTAGAACGGCTTGTTTTTGAGCCCGAAGAGCTGAAAGCCGAAGTGCAAGCAGAAACTCAAAAAGAGAACGCTTTTCATTGGGATTGGCTCAACTTTGTAGGTGTTTATGTGGAAATGGAAAAGATACGGAAAGGCGAAAAATCAGATAACGATGTCGTGATGTTCAAGGTCAAGGATTTCAGAAGCTACGCTCAACGGGTCCACGCATTTATCACGAAGGAACTGATAGCAAACGATACCGATGACACGAGCGAACTACGCTTTGATGACAGCACGAGGACCTTGCACTTTATGGGCGTGCCAGTACTCATCTCAACTAAAGAAGAAAGCGACCCACACAAGCTGATGCGGACCCTATTCAAGGATACGCACAAGGTATGGGCTAACGATGAAGTGCTTGAGGACTGGAACTACTCTTTTGAAGAGATTGAAGAACTGTCAAAAAACAAGGTCTATCAGGCAGGAAAAAAGGTAAACGGTATCATCGCACAGGACACAAAAATCAAGGATTTTCTTGATGTTTCTACCAAGTCAGTTGCTATCAATAAGAAATACTTGAAGACATAGAAAAGTTTACAAACTTTTGCAAACCCCTTGCGGAATAACCTGAAGGCACAACCTTACAGGTTTTTTATGTCCGCAAAAGAAGAGAAAAAAGAAAAGAAAACGGACTGGTCGTTGAAAGAACTCAGCGAAACAGAACGAAACAACCTACTCGGTTTTTTCGCTTTGCTTCTCAAGGTTGATAGAAGAGTAAATCCGAACGTATATGCACATAACGGAAATACAAATCGTACCAATCAAGCCGAATAACGGGCTCGTCGCTATGGCAAGCATTGTCGTAGAAAACAGCTTGTATCTTGGCTCAATCGGTATACATACAAAACTCAATGGAAATGGGTATCGGATTACCTATCCCACAAAGAGCTTGAGCGGTAAAAACTTCAATGTTTTTCATCCGATAAACAGAAAGGTCGCTCTTCAGATTGAGGAAGCGATTATCGCAAAAGCCGACGAGATTTTGTCTTATCAGAATGAAAAAAGTAATGACTATGTTGGACACAGTAATACTAACCATACCGAGAGGGTCGTATAGGTTGCGCCCCGAAGCATTTACGCCGAATGCAAACATCCTCAAAATGGCTGGAAACTATCTCGTAAAATGCGTGAACAACCCTACTGCATCCGACAAGAAGGAAGGCACTTACAAGCCACGCCTAACCCTGATGAAAAGGATGACACGAAACGGTAGTGAAATACCGCTCAAGATAGAGTTTTCAGTCGCAAAAATGCTCTACGGAAACAACGTTGAAGAGGTTGAGGAAAAGGATTTTGAGAAAGTCATATCAGCTCTTCACGAAGCGATGCTTGAAATGAGCGTTGCTGTTTCCAAAGAGGACCTACGAAATGCGAAGGTGTCTGCTTTTCATCCTGCTAAAAACATTGAGCTTGCAAAGGGCTATACCTCAAGCTTTGTGATTACCGAACTGCACAAGATTGATGTCAGCAAGAAAATGGACCTCAATAGGGACAGCTTCAGGAATAGCGGACACTCGCTTCAGTTCTACACGAACTCGCACTCACTCGTTGTATACGACAAAGTGCAAGACCTCAAAAAACCAGACAAGCGAGCTATGGATAAGGACCAAAACTCAGTGCAGATGTCGCTCTTTGAAACGCTCACAAAAAAGGAAAAGAAGGAAGTGTTGCGTATTGAAGCTCGGCTCGCAAAGAAGGTAAAGATGAACGCTACGCTCAAGGCACTTGGCTTTGCCACGGACCCGACTTTCAAAGACGTGTTCAAAAAAGACCTATGTCAGAAAGTTCTGTTGAACTACTGGGACGAACTTATCACGAGCAAAAACCTGTTCTTGTTTGACGTAGAAAGTAATCCAAAGAAAACGTTGGACACTATCTTCAAGAACAAGCCAGACATCAAGCCGAAACACGCACTCTATCTTGTAGGGCTCAGGGTCCTCAGTAAGGAAGGCATTAGAGATACACGAAGCGTGATTGAGCGATACTCAACGCCTCGTACTTGGTATCGGATAGCTGAGGACTTGAAGTTCCTTGATGACATTTCAGGCAAGACCTATCACGGCTGGGTCAAACAGATAAAGGACGCACTTGATGACTTTGTACCGTATCGGTTATCCACAAAGGCATAAGATTGCCCTGTAAAGAAAAGTAAAGTATACTTTATGGACGTTAGAGGCATTAGGGATTATCAAAACACTATGAAAGAAAAAGATTTTTACACGGCAAAAGATTTAGCGGATAAACTTGGTCTGAACATTATGACCATTTACCGCTACATTGAAGCTAAGAAGTTGAAGGCACACAAAATCGGCAAAGAGTATCGGATAGGCAAGGTAGAGTTTGAGGCATTTTTGAAGAGGACAAGCACGAAATAAAACATTATGAACACAACACAACAAATCCTAAATAAAATCTTCAAAAATCCTGAGCAGGACCTTTTGATGTTTGATGACTTGTCTAAGATAGACATCTACGAGAAAGATGAGGGAAAGTTCTACATCAAAGCGATTTCAAAACTGGATGAAGAAAAGAAGGTCTACGATGCTAAAACTGGGAAAGGTGCTCCCGAAGAAATCGTCCGACAGCTCTATCTTGTAAAGCTCACAAAGCACTACAAATACCCTAAAGACCTCATTGAACTTGAAAAACACGTCAACTTTGGACGTGAAGTGAAGCGTGCAGACATTGTTGTGTACCGACCAGACGGCATTACCCCGAAAATCATCATTGAGGTAAAAGCTCCGAATGAAGAGAACGACGTGCAACAGTTGAAGTCATATCTCAATGCTGAAGGTGCTCCCGTAGGCGTTGCGGTAAACGGCAAAACACGCCTCATCCTTTACCGTCCGTATCCAAAGGATTTTGATGACACATTGGACGACATCCCTGCTTCAGATGAAGATGTGGCTGATGTGCTCGCAAAACGAAAGACCTTGAAGGACCTGCGAGAAGATGACCTCAAGGAAACAATCAAGACACTGGAAGAGCTTGTGCTTGCAAACTCAGGAAATGATAGCTTTGATGAAATCTTCAAGCTTATCTACGCCAAGCTCTACGATGAAAAAGAAGCATTGAGCCGACCGAACGAAGAACTACATTTCAGAAAGAGCCCGACAGGAAAACCCGAAGAAACAAAACGCATCATTGATGAACTCTTTGAAGAAGCAAAAGCAGAGTGGTCCGATGTGTTTGAGCGTACCGACAAGATAAAACTCAGCCCTGAGCATCTTTCAGTGTGTGTTGGCGAGCTTCAGGATGTCCGCTTGTTTGGTGCGAACCTACGCATCATTGACGAAGCGTTTGAGTACCTACTTCCTGATGTTGCTAAAGGTAAGAAGGGTCAATACTTCACACCTCGTGTCGTGATTGATATGTGTGTGCAGATGCTCAATCCGCAAAAGAAAGAGTATGTGATAGATACAGCGTGCGGTAGTGCAGGGTTCTTGGTCCACGCTATGCAATACGTTTGGAAAAAGCTTCCTACCGCCGAAGCACGCAAAGAATATGCAAGCAGGTATCTTTGGGGCATAGATTTTGACGAGAAATCAACCAAAATCAGCCGTGCCATTATGCTCATCGCAGGCGATGGTAAGAGCCATATCTTCAAGTCATCATCGCTTGATACACGAGAATGGTCCGACCGCTTCAAGAGCGAACTTGCCGACCTCAAACTGGTCCGTGAGTTTGATGACTTTGAAACAAACCGACACAATCAAAATACGCTTCAACACCTCGGCTTTGACATCCTTCTTGCCAACCCGCCTTTCGCAGGCGAAATCAAAGAGAAGCATCTCTTGGCTCAGTATGTGCTCGGGAAAAATGCTAAAGGAAAACTTCAAAACAAAGTTGAGCGACACTTGCTCTTCATTGAACGTAATCTTGATTTCGTAAAGGCAGGCGGTCGCTTAGCGGTTGTGTTGCCTCAAGGTATCTTCAACAACACAAGCCAAGAGTATGTTCGTAAACACATAATGCAGAAGGCACGCATCCTTGCGGTCGTAGGGCTTCACGGAAACTCGTTCAAGCCACACACAGGTACAAAGACATCAATCATCTTCTTACAGAAGTGGACCGAAGAAGAGCTTGATAAAAGTGGTAGTCCAAAGGTAGCCGATTATCCGATTTTCTTTGCTACTCAAAAGCAATCGTTCAAAAACAACAGTGGCGATTACATTTTTGAGAAAGATAAAGAAGGGGTAATCGTAAAAGACGCAGACGGCAATCCAAAGTACCTAAGCGACCTTGATGAAATCGTAGAGGCGTTTATCGCTTGGGGTAAAGAACAAGGTCTAAGCTTCTTGAAATAACTATGTCTTGGCAAACGATTGTAAAAGAAAATAACCTTGAAGTTTCAATCATACCCGCAACTAAACTTGAGGGTGCTATTCGTTTGGACAGTGATTACTATCAAGCAAAGTATCTGAAGAACAAAGCGTTTCTTGGCTCAAAAAAATGTAAGACCATTCTTGAACTTACGGATTATGTAAAGAAGGGTATTTTTGACATCAGTCCCGACAAGTATCTTGAAGAAGGTGTCCCGCTCATTCGTGTCAAAGACATAAAAGGTGG